>CP011212.1 GCA_001029715.1 candidate division TM6 bacterium GW2011_GWF2_28_16
ATAAAATAACGCAAAATATTCATAAATATTAAGTATGCTTGGCGAGAACTAATTTAGCTTTTCCATGTAAAAATATACCCAAAGCCCAAAATCCAGTCCTCTATTTTTGTTAATGATTTGCTTAAAAAATATTCTTCCAGATGTAGGAAAAGCTTTTTCTTAAACAAAAAGACTACTTAAACCCGTACTTTTAGTTTTCACTTCACATAATACACAAAAACTAAGTTAATTCACAAGTGGCAAAGCTGTGGAAAAGAATAAATTAAAAAAATCATGCTTCCAAGCTACTGCAGACTAAATGATCTATTTTGTCTAATTTTGAATACAATGAAAATCCGTGAAAATTGATTAGAAATAAATAAAGGTTTTACTCGAGTGATGTTTTTTTGATACTTAGATAAAAACCCGAAAGAATCTTCAGTCTTGATCCCTTATCTACTAGCCTCTAGACTAGTAAAAGTTAACAAAAAAGGATCCAAAAAAAGCGTCTAATGATCTGGATTAGACAAGAAAAAAAAGACTAGTCAAGAATGCTTGCCAAAATACCCAAACCTACCAGCCCAATCAACGCTTTGCCGGTCAAAGAGGCTCCTGCTGAAACTAAATCAGATGATATCCAAAAATATCTAAAGAACTATCTTTTGGCAGTCAAAGAGACCGGTTGCTCATCAGCTACCATTCGTAATTACAAAAGCGATATCAATCAATTTTTAGATTTTCTAGGCAATTCCGACCTAAATGATTTGAGAAACAAACCCAAACTACTTGCTTTTGCTCACTACCAGAGGGAAAAGGGTTTAAAAGAAAACAGTATTAAACGAAAATTAGTCAGTATTACTCAGTTCAAGATCTGGTTAAAACAAGAAGGATTACTCGCTTCAGAAATTCCACTCAGCACTTTTGAACAAAACGATACAGAAAACAATCAAGATGATGAACTTGAGAGAAAAATCATTGGTCAAGGTAGCGAAAAAAAAGCGAAAGAAACACCAAAAGTAGAAGCTCCTACTCAAGAAATTACCCAAAAGAAGAAGAAACCTCAAAGTCGCCTGCTTATCTTACTCAACCTATTGGCTTTGTTCTTATTCTTAGGCGGTCTAGCCTATTTTGCCTATCAGCAATTTGGTCAAGCCATTATCTCCATGGCTTATCCTTCTACTCCAACTGCCCCTGGAAGAATTTTGTCCTATCAAGGTCGCTTGACTGATACTGCCCAAAGTCCGATTTCTATTCCAACCGACATGACTTATGCCCTTTATGATGCTGACACTGATGGTACTTTGCTTTGGTCTTCTAATACTTGTAGCATTGATCCAGATCAGGATGGTATCTTTAATGCCAATTTAGGTGCTGGAACAGGCACTGGTGCTGACAATGAGAACTGTGGAGGAAGCATTGCTGAGAGTGTTTTCACTGAAAACACCAATGTTTGGCTTGAAGTTGCTATTGGCGCAGAAATTTTGACTCCTCGCCAACCAATCCGCACCGTTCCTTATGCTCTCAACGCTGGCACTCTCCAAGGTCTACCTCCTGCTGAAATTGCTACTAATAGCACCATCTTAATGATGAATAGTGCCGGAGAAGTCGTTTTGGGCACAGATAACCCGGTAATTAAAGCTGCCACCACCAGCTCTGGCATGACTATAGAGGCTAATCAGATTACTATTCAAACCGCTGCTGGTTCTAATGGCGATATAGTTTTAGCTCCAGATGGAACGGGAGCTGTTGATATCCAAGGCAACTTGAGTGTCTCTGGTACCAGCACTTTGACTGGAAATACCTATATCACCAGCCCAAATACTTTAATCTTCGGTGGAACGACTGCTCTTGGAGAAATTACTTCTCCTACTGACAGTGGAGCTTATTTGATTGGAACTTATGATGAATTCGACAACAGTACAAACACTAATCTTCAGGCTATTTTGAATGATTTCGACAGCGTTATTACCGACAATAAAACTCCACTTTGGTCAAGTTTAACCAATCCAACTGCAGATCTTGCATTAGAAAATTCCACTTACACCACTGCTTTCAACTGGGCTACTGGCACTGGAACTGACAATCTTTTTTCTTTGACTTCTGACGCTGCTGCAGACGGCACAGGTTCAATCTTAAATGTTCAGAGTGGAATTGGCTCCACTCTGTCACCATTAAGACTCAGATCTGGAAGCATCGAAGCCATTTATGTTGACAGTAGTGGCAATGTTGGCATTGGCGATATCACTCCAAACCATAAATTTGACGTCACCGGCAACATCGGTCTTGACGCCGGAGGATACATTAATTGGGGCGATACTGATGGCACAACTGGATACGGTCTTCGAGATGACAGTGGCACTCTTCAATACAAAAATTCTGCTGGTGATTGGGCTGACATTGGCTCTGGTGGTGGTGAGTCCTTTTGGAATTCTAGTGCTGGAACATTGTATGCTAATAACTCCACACTAGACCTGTTAGTAGGCGGAACTTCAACCGCAGCCGCTAAATTTGCCTTTACTAACATGGATAGTGGCACTCCAACTTTCTACATGGCTAATCAAGCCTCTGCTTTTAATTTACTTGATTCCACAGTCAACGCTCTTGATATTGAATCTGGATTGATGTCCTTTGACACTCTGAACTCCAGAGTGGGCATTGGAACAATTGCTCCTAGCGCTTTATTAGGTCTAGGTGCTGCTAGCACCAGCCAAGCACAAATTAATTTAACTTCCTCAGCTGGAGTTAGCCCAACCACTCCTATCAATGGCGATCTCTGGTGGGATGGGACTAGTTTAAATTTCTATGATGGTAGCAGTACCAACGACTTACTAGCTGGAGGTGGCTCTTCTCTCTGGGTTGATGCTGGAACATATATTTACCCAACTGATGGCAAAACACTTGGTAATTCAGCTTCTGGTGGAACTAATAAGATAAGTGGTCTTTATTTAGCAGATAGTGCTCCTCTTTATTTTGGCGATGATAATGACATAAATTTTGCTTTTGCTGGCTCAACTCTATCTACCACTCTCGGAGCAAATGCTTGGAACATTGCTTCAAACTTACTTTATGTCGATGGGGCCACTAACCGCATTGGAATCGGGACTAATGCTCCGTTAGCAACTCTAGATATAAGAGCTTTAGATACCGATGTCCCAGTCGCTTCTATATCTGGAGCTACTAATCTTGCTACCTTGATCCTTGACCAAAGCGGTTCTGGAGATATTTTTACTGCCTCAGCCTCTGGAGCTACTCAGTTTGTGATCACTAAAGATGGCTACGTTGGTATTGGTCTTGCTACTCCAAGCAGTCGTTTACAAATTGCCGGCGCTTCCTCCACCATCTCCAATGACACTGGAGACATCACTATTGATTCTGCTTCAAACAACATTTCCTTCTCTGGAGATAGCATCATCAATATCTTAGACGGCTTATTTTCTGGTTCGATTGGCATTGGCTCAACAACTCCTGATAGAAGACTTGAAATTGTTGACGCCAGCAATCCACAGCTTCGCCTCACTCAAACAGATGGCTCCATCTATGCTGATTTTCATGTGAACAGTAATGGTGATCTAATCATGAATGTTGATGGAGTTAGCAATCAATTTGTATTAGATAATGGCGGAAATATTGGTATTGGAATTACTAATCCAGATGAAAAATTGACTGTTGACGGTGCGGTTAACGCCGAAAAATATTATGACTACACCAATAAAAACTACTTTTTGGATCCTGCTGCAATTTCCACCTCTCTAAAAACTGCCGGTGATGCTCACATCGGTGGCGATGTTTATGTCGAAGGCGGAGAAGTTTTCTTTGCTCCTCTAACCACCTCTACCTCTACTACAGAAGGCACTGTCTATTATGACAATGATGTTGATCACCTCTATCTCTATGACGGCAATAGTACTTGGCACCGTATCGCCCTGGATATGACTAAGTATTCAGATTACGGCACTATTTCTAATCAAGATTACATTGAAATTGCTCATAACCAAAACAGTAATGATTTAACCTTTACTGTCTGGATTAAAAATGCTTTGACGAATTTATGGGAAAAAATTGACCCAACTAGCTCGAGTATTGATCATGATTTAGATAATGAATTTAATCCTGAATATACCCAAAAAGAAAAGGTGTCTTCAGTTTCTTTAAAGTTACAAAATGATTCTTTAGGCACCGGTGCTGATGGAGCTATTACCGTTTCTACCAGTAGAAGTATTAATAGTTACAACTCTATCTCTGGAAGAACCTGTGCTGATGGTGGTGACGGCGTCAACTATTCTGTCACAGGGTTGACTAGCACAACAGCTACTCTTGAAGCTGCCCCTTCTACTGGATGCTTGGCTGTAGGAGATGAGGTGTTACTCATTAATTTGAGAGGTACTCCTAGTGCTTATGGAAATGTTGGTAATTACGAAACATTAAGAATTGAAAGTATTAGTACTAATACTATTACTTTCACAACGGCTAAGACTAAATATTATGGCGACAATCCAACAGATGATACTAATATTGGTATTGGCACCGGAGCTCAAGATGTCATGCTACAAAGAGTGCCAAATTATACAGACGTAACAGTAAACGCTACTTACAGTTTCTATCCAGATGAATGGGTTAGACCATCAGGTAGTGCTGAAAGTGGAACTGGTGGAGCTGGTGAAGGTGGTGTTATGTTTTTTAGAGCTACTGGAGCTGTCACAGTCAATGGCACAATCACTTCTTTAGGCAGAGGCTACATTGCCGGTACTTATGCTGGAGACAATACTCAACAATATCAAGGTGATTCCACAACTGGTGTTGGTGGACTAGCCACAGCATTTTTGGCAGAAGGTGGTGGTGGTGGTGCTTATCGTTATTGTGCAGGAGGAGGTGGAGGTGGTTATGCCACTGCTGGCTCTGCTGGTATAAAAGCTGGAACTTCATGCATCACTGTAGGTACTGGTGGTCCTGCTTATCCAACTGCTGGCAACTCAACTTTAGATAAATTGTATTTTGGTTCTGCTGGTGGTGCGGGTGGAACTGGATATTTATCTACATGGACATATGATGGTACTAGAGGTGGAGATGGAGGTGGAGTAATTTATATAACAGCAGACACTATTTCTGTATCTGGTTCTGTAAGTGCTACTGGACAGGCTGGCACTAACGTAGCTGATTTAGGTGGATCAGATATTACTCCAGGAGCTGGTGGTGGTGGTGCTGGAGGATCATTAAAAATTGTAGGAGATACTCTTAATCTAGGTACCAATTTAGTTACTGCTGGTGGTGGTGCTGGAGGTACTACTGGTTATTCAAATTACGGAGGTGGCTATGTTGACTTGGGTGGCTATGCTCATGGTGGTGCTGGAGGAAGTGGTGTAGTGGCCACTTATTATGCTGAAACTATTAGTGGAAGTACTTCACCAACTTATACCATAGATACGGCAACTGGTGGATATAACAGTTATAAAACTTATATTAGTAAAGAACTAGCTACTACGGGCGCCACTTCTTTTGGCAATCTTGAATGGACGGAAAATTTACCAAGCGGTACAGAAATTCAAATGCAAACTAGAAGTGGCAACACTAGCAACAGCACTGATGGCACTTGGGAAGCTTGGCGACCAACAACAACAACTTTATCAATTAATGACGCCAATACTCATGCCGATTGGGTAGGTACTAATGCTACGGTTGCCGACGGAGATGTAGCTAGAAATATTAATTTTTACGAAGATGAAGACGAATCAACAGTTGGAAATACAACTAAATATACTACTAGCGCTGCTAATGGTTATGCCGAACGCACATTAACTAGCACCAATTTGTCTTCATATCAATATGTAACACTTTGGCTGCGCTCTGCCACAGCAGGATCAGTTATTACTCTGGGCATGGGAGAAAGTGTCGCGACAGAACAAACAAAAACTATCAAAATTGAAACAGCCGACGTCTGGCAGAAAGTTTATTGGGATATTTCTGGTATTACTGGCACTGCTCGTGATGCAATCACTAAATTTAGAATTACAAGCAGTATTAACAGCAATGTGGTTTATTTAGACAATATTAAAGCTGAGACTTATCTAAGTACTTCTACAGGTTCTACTATTACTAGTACTGCTAACAGCTATATTCAATATCGAGCTATTATGACAACTACGAGTGCTAGCACAACTCCTACTCTAGCTGAAGTGCGAATTAACTATAATGATGGCACCGCAAAAATAATTAATGATAAGCTTTCCAACCAAAATGACACTGATTATTATGATCAGTCTTCGCGTCTTAACATTACAACCATAAATTTGGATGATTCCAAAAGTTTAGATATCCAAAAAACAGAAACGGGCATTACAACAAAAGGAGCTATTGATCCAGGAACAGGCAATGATGGAGACATAGTAATTAGTACTAATAGAAATATAAACACCTATAATTCGATTGTCGATCGCACTTGTATTGATGGAGGTGATGCTGTTAATTATTCAGTAACAGCTCTTACATCGAGAGCTGCTACTCTGCCAACAGCTCCCAACACTGGGTGCTTGGCTGCAGGAGATGAAGTACTACTCATTAATTTAAAAGGAAACATCACCTCTACTATAAATGTTGGTAATTACGAAACATTAAGAGTAGAAAGTATCAGTGACAATGTTGTTCATTTTACCACCGCCAAAACTAAATATTATGGCGATAATTCAACAGATGATACTAATATTGGCACTGACTCTGGAAATCAAAATGTTATGTTGCAAAGAGTACCAAATTATAATTCATTGGTAGTAGACGCTGGTATTACCTTTTCTCCTTCTGATTTTAATGGTCTAAAAAATGGAGTAATGTTTTTCAGAAGCAAAATTACTTCAATTAATGGCAGTGTCACTGCAAAAGGCGCTGGTTATAATAGAGGTACTTATGCTGGAGACCAACAACAACAATACCAGGGTGATTCTACAACTGGCGTTGGTGGACTAGCCACAGCATTTTTAGCAGAAGGTGGTGGAGGTGGAGCCTATCGTCAATGTGCTGGTGGAGGTGGAGGTGGCTATGCCACTGCTGGTTCTAATGGTGTAAGAGCTGGAACTTCATGCAACACTGTAGGTACTGGTGGTCCTGCTTATCCAACTTATGGAAATCCCACTTTAGACAAGCTCTATTTTGGTTCTGCTGGTGGTGCTGGTGGAACTGGATATTTAAGCCCCAATGGTTGGATTTATGATGGTGGTGCTGGAGGTGATGGCGGAGGCATTGTTTATATAGCCTCTGGCTCAGTTGTAGTATCAGGATCGCTTAGGGCTGATGGCGATGCTGGCACTTCAATCAGCGACATTGGCGGCACAGATATTACTCCAGGTGCTGGTGGTGGTGGTGCTGGAGGATCATTAAAAATTGAAGCTCAAACTGTAAACTTAGGAACAAACTCAACTCTTGCCAGTGGAGGTGGTGGAGGCTCTACTGGTTATTCAAATTACGGAGATACCTATGCTAACGAAGGTGGCTATGCTTATGGTGGTGCTGGAGGCGACGGTATCATAGCTGTTACTTATGGGTCATCTATTTCAGGTTCTTCCACTCCTACTTATAATGTTGCTCAAGTACCTGCTTATACTTCTTCAATATTTGTCTCTGATGAAATAGCTACTCCAGATTCTGTATCTTACAATAAAATATCTTGGCTAGCTGACGAAACTGCGCATGGCACTGTAGAAGTTCAAACCAGATCAGGAGCAACCAGTAACAGTACGGATGGATCTTGGGAAGAATGGAAGCCTGCAACAAGCAGTGCTACTATCCTAGATTCTACAGATGTTCACACCAATTGGACTCCTTCCGACGCTACCATTACTGTTGCCGATGGCGATGTTGCTAGAAATGTAAATTACTACGAGGATGAAGATGAAGTTGTGGTTGAAAACACCACCAAACTTACTACAACTAGCAACAATGGTGCTTATGCTGAAAGCAGAATTGCCCAAGCAGATTTGTCTGAAAAAAGCTTCATTACTATCTGGGTTTATGCTTCCAGTTCTGGTGCCACAGTAAAAATTGGTTTTGGCGAAAATACTTCCTCAGAGCACGAGACTCTCGTTAAAATTGATGCTATTGATATTTGGCAAAAAGTTTACTGGGATATTAGTCATATTCCTGCTCAAGAACGCGATGCTGTTAGACTTTTGAAGGTTGGAACAGCAACGACAAACAACACCATTAGATTTGATCAATTTGCTGCTCAAAGATTTGGAAATGATTCATCTGGCACTAATGTAGCCTCAAGACCAAATCAGTATTTTCAATATCGTGTCATCATGGGTAGCTCAGATCCTGCATATAGACCAGTTTTATATAACATTGGTATGGAATGGAACAACGGTTACAAAGTCGAGCAAACCGATAGCAACACTGTTCGTCTATACAATTACACTGGTGAGGAACAAGAGATGCGTCTTGATGTAATTGTTTTTGGTGCTGACTTGGCTGAGTGGTATACCGTAGATGATGAGAGTATTGGCCCTGCTGATCTCGTTTCTATTACTGGCGACATGGATGAATATGGGGTACCAATCATACAAAAATCCAGCAAATCAAACGATCCAATGCTTGTCGGTGTAATCTCTACTCAAGCTGGCACAGAATTAGGTCTTGAGGCAGACAATCGTCGCTTACTCGCCCTTGATGGGCGTGTGCCGATCAAAATTGATCCTAATAGTGATGCTATAGAAAAAGGTGATCATCTAACCTCCTCTGGAACTCCAGGTTTAGCCCGCAAAGCTAGGCCAGGAGAACTCAGCATTGGTCGCTCCTTTGAAGCTTGGAGCCCTGACTCAGGAAAAGATCGCGTTATGGCCATCGTCAATGACGCTATGGCTACCCCATCCTTTGGTCAACAATTGGTAGATGGCGTGGTAGAAATTGCTGATCTTCTTAATCTCAATATTCAAGATACTTGGGACGTCGTTAATTATGGGACCGGCGAAAGTATTAAGTCTGCTGCTGCTTTGGCTCAAGCCATTATTGGCAAACTTAAAGTTGGTCAGATGGAAGTTTCAGAGATCAAAGCTCCAGAAGATGGGAAGATTAGTCTTGAAGGAAATAATATCTCATTCCAACTCAATGATTCTGAGGCCTCTGGCAGTAGCGCCCTGGGTAAATTAATTATCCAAAATGAGGATGGTGAGACAGTGGCCAGCTTCGATAGTGAAGGAAATGCCTCAATTAGCGGGCAATTAGATGTGGCTGGAATTAGTCGCCTTGGAAAACTTATTGCTGAGGAAGCCTCTTTCACTTCGATAATTTCACAAACAGCCTCTATATCCGGAGAGTTAATTGCCGGAAGTATCCAGGGAGACTCAGCCAGACTCGACTATATTGAATCAAAGCTTGCTAACTTAGAGACCGCTAGCGTTAGTGGCACTCTTTATGCAAATAATATTGAAACAGGAAGCATCCAAGCTGGCGTCATCAGCGGTCTTGAAGAAAGGCTAAGTAGCAAAATAGCTGAAACCCTGGGTCAACCAAGTCTGCTTGCCACCCTATTTGGGGAACAGCAACAGCAAACCGACGAGTACCTAAGACAACTTCAGGAAGAAATTAATAATATTTCCTCAGCAAGTGCCACTTTAGAAGAGATTGATAATGAGAACACTGAAGATATAGCTCTCATCGCAGACAATGCTTTCATCAATCAATATTTTGAAGTTAATGGTAGCGCCTATATTAAAAATTCACTCAAACTTGGCGAAAGCCTGATGGTTGGAGGTGGCACTGTTATTGGAGATGGCTTTATTAGCTATCAACCAGAAATGGCTGAAGATGAGAACTTCACCTTCTCCATCCAACCAACTGGTATGGGCAAACTTTCTTTAATGGCTGGCTTAATGCAATTAGATAATCAAGGGCTTGTCACCATAAATGGCGACCTCAAAGTAGCTGGCGTTCTAGAAGTTGCTGATGATCTCAAGGTTAACGATACTTTACTTACTAATTTAATTAGTCCAAATAATCCTGGTGAGAATATTCAAGTTAAATTAGCCTCGAATGAATTAAGTGGTGAAGATTTATCAATACAAAAAAGTAACTTTGAATTCATAAATGAAAACGACACTCCAGTCGCATCATTCTCTTCTGCTGGTGATTTGGCTCTCGTTGGATCTCTCAGGCTTGGACAAAACATCGAAATTGCCAGTGATTCTGGTGAATTGGTTAGTAACCGCAGTGCCGGGCAGGCTACTCTAATAGCCGGCACCACTGAAATAACCATTGCGAGTGACAAAATTGAGGAAAATAGCATGATTTATGTCACCCCAATGAACTCCACTAACAATCAGGTCCTTTATGTAAAAAACAAGATCACAGATAGTCCTTTTACCCCTGAAAATGAGGCTCAATTCACTGTCGCCATTGACTACGTTTTGGGGCATAATGTAACTTTCAACTGGTGGATTGTTCAGCTAAATTAAAATTAAAAATGCTTAAAATATTTAAAAAAATAAAACACCAGCTCCACAGATTTGCTATTAGATTTAAGAGAAAAATCCTCTTTATTAATTGGAATAAGTTCAAATTACCTGGTCTAATTTTATTAGGTTTTTTGATTTTGCTTGGTCTATTCTTCTGGGCTCGCCAGCTTCCTCCCAGAGCTCCAAATTTTAAAAAAAGTGAAGCTAGCAGCTACTCTTTTGAGGCAAAAAACAAAGTTTTTCAGGCTAAATTTGGCATCAGAGAACAACAGCCAATGGTGACTTTCAACGTCGATGGAGATAAATCTGTAACTCTGTCATATCAAGGAAACGATAATAGCCAAGCTACTATAGATAGTAAAGGTAAAAACCTTACTTTCAAAGATGTTGAGCCTAATATGGATATTCAGTACAAAACTTTGGCTAATGGTATTAAGGAAGAAATTGTTCTCCACCAGGCTCGCCAGAAGGAAAATAACGCTAACGTCTTTCTTTTCAATGGTAATTTTCAAGATGCCTACCCCAAAGAAATCATCAAAGGCATCTCAGGAGTTGGGTTCTACGATGAACAAAATAATTATCTTTTTCACTTCGAAAAGCCATTTGCCATTGATGCTGCTGGCAATCGTACTGACAACGTCGTCATACAAATTGAGAACAAAAATGACTCGAAAGTGCCAGAAGTTAAAAATAGTATCGACGGTGAGACCGCTTACGTGATTCGCTTAACCGTTGACGAAACCTGGCTTAACGATCCAGTACGTACCTATCCTATTATTATCGATCCGACTATCGTCCATGATGAATCTAGTGAATTTAGCATAGGTCAGCTAGATAGAGTTAAAGACACTGGCTCTGGCTCTTCACCAAGTTTAGAAAGTTTTTATCAGGAGCTTGGAGCAGATATTAATACTGCTGGACTTTGGCATTTTAATGAAACTAGTGGTAATGCACTAGACTCCTCTGGAAATTCTAATACTGGTACACCAACAGGCACTACAATTGTCGATGGTCTACTCAGTAAAGCCAGATCATTTAGTGGATCTGGACAATATATAACAGTTCCAAACAGCGCATCTCTAAATCCAACTGACTCGATAACTATCGAAGCTTGGATTTATCTATCCGCCGCAAATACTAATAATGGGTTAGTTTATAAAGGCAGTTTTGCGGGTTCCCAAGGAATATATTCTTTTGGTTTTTTTAGTGGCTCAAACAATTCTCTTACATTTAGGCTCAATGGCAGCACTGGACTGGGAAATGGTCAAGTTTCTGGAAGCACAAGCTTAGCATTAAACACCTGGTATCATGTTGCAGCTGTATATGACAAAAGCCTTAGCCAACAGAAGATATATGTCAATGGAGTTGAAGATGGATCACAACCATATGGAGTAGCAATCTCAACAGATACCAATAACTTAATAATTGGTGGTTATTATAGTTCTTCCTATTTATTTAACGGCGTAATGGACGAAGTCCGTGTCAGTAACGTTGCTCGCACTCCAGAAGAAATTCGTCTCAATGCCTCTCGCCGACCATATTCCACGTTTACTTCCAATGCAATTGATCTTACTAGTGTCAACGCTTGGAACTCTCTCTCTTGGACTGGCACTGGTTTGGCAACTAGCGATGGAGAAACCCCTGCCTCTTCTACTGGCTTAGTAGCTCAATGGAACTTTAATGAAACTTCAGGAGTAACAGCTGTTTCTGGTGGAACTTGTGGGACAAGTTGTAATGGAACTTTAACCAATATGACTACTACAAGTCAAGACGCTGCTGCAATGACTGGTTGGACAGCTAATAACCGTCGTTGGGGCGCGGGGGCTTTGATGTTTGATGGGAGTAATGACTATGTTAATGCAGGCAGTGATTCGTCTATAGACAACATTACTTCAAAAACTTTTTGTACTTGGATAAATCTTCGTACTCAAATCGGTTCTGATTCTGCAGGAAGCCACATCATAAATAAGGGAGATCTTTGGTTTATTGCTACCGACCCAGCCAATTCAAGAAATATTTATGGACAAAATTTCTCCACAACAAATGGAAGATGGTCGTTTCCATTAATGCAAACTGGACAGTGGAATCATTTATGTGCTGTCTATGACAGATCTTCCACAAGTAATGACCCAACGATCTACGTTAATGGAGTTGCTCAACCAATAACTGAATATTCTACTCCAGTAGGTTCAGCAAGTGATGATTCTTCCAACAGCTTATCTCTTGGATCGTCTATTCCAAATGGAAGATGGCTGGCTGGATCTCTAGATGGAGCACAGCTATATAGTCGTGCCCTAACTGCTTCCGAAGTCTTATCTAACTACAACTCCTCCCGTATTGAACTTCAAACTCGCGTTGGAACCTCCAGCGATCCCAATGATGGCACTTGGGAAGCATGGAAACCAACTACTGCTGAAGCAATTATCGACAGTCTTGATAATTCTGTTGACCAATGGACCATCGATAGTTATCAAAATAGTTCATCTACTATCTCTAAAATCGGTACTATTAATGTAGGTTCAGGAAATGATGGCGCATGTACAGTATCTTCAGGAACTACTACCCTAAGTACGGGCAGCTGTGCAGGTCGAGGTACCGCCGATGCCGTTAACTTTGCTTCCACCGTGCTTACTGGTGCGGGTGCTACTAGTATTACTGTTTCAACCACCCCAACAGGTCTTACCGCCGGAGATGAAGTTTTAATTATCAATCTTCAAGGCACAAGCACTAATTACGATCGTGTTGGACAATATGAAACACATACAATTGCCTCTATTTCCACAAACACTCTTAATTTTACCGATAGCCCCCTTCAGAATACCTATGACGGAACCACTCAAAAAATTATGGTGCAGAGAGTTCCCAACTACACCAACGTAACTGTCTCATCTGGAGCTATCCTTACCACAGGAGCTTGGGATGGCACAAAAGGTGGTGTTCTTTTCTTCAGAGCCTCTGGCGCTGTCAGTAATGCCGGAACAATTACCATGACTGGATTAGGATATCGGGGTGGTACAGCTGCCGTGGGATGCACCACTGGAGGTAAGGGAGAATCATTAAATGGAAATCTTGGCGGAGGCGATGGAAAAGATGGATATTCTATAGGGGCGGGTGGTACAGGTGTATTTGGTGGTGGTGGTGGAGGTGGAAGCTATCCTGCAGCCTCAAATGTTGTCGCTAAAGGCGGAGGTGGTGGTTATGGTACAGGTGGATCAGGTGGAGCAGGAACTGGCTCTGCTTCAGCAGGAGGTACCGGAAGTTCAGTTGGTGGAAACGGAGGCGCAAACACTGCTACTAATACTGCCGGTGGTGGTGGTGGGGGGGGTTTTTATGGTCAAGGAACTCTGGAGAGAATATTTTTTGGTTCTGGAGGAGGAAGTAGTGGGGGTTGGTATAATGGAGCCTGTCAAAATGGCTACGCCGGCACAAACGGAGGCGGCATAATTTCAATTTTTGCCGATACTTTAACCAATGCCAATACTATTAGCTCAAATGGAACAAATGCCAGTTCCGCCAACTCTGGAACAGGATCTGGAGGAGCAATAAAAATTGTCGGTAATACACTTACTTTAGGGTCTACTGTTACTGCCAGCGGGGGCACTTCGGGGGTAACAGGTGGTGTTGGTCGTGTTTCAACTACATATTCCACTTCCCTCTCTGGTTCCACGACCCCCGTTCCGTACACCCAAAAACTCCAATCAACTATTAAACAGGAGGGTACTGGTGCCATGCAAATTTCTACTGGTCGCCCTGAAGTAGATTCCTCCACTGTTGGTCTTTGGCACCTTGATGAGACTGGAGGTACTGGTGCATATCTCAAAGATAGCAGTGGTAACGCCAATCATGGCACTGCTACTGGAACAACCATTATTGATGGACTCCTTAACAAAGCTCGATCATTTAATGGAAGCTCATACATTACAGTGGCTGATAGCAATTCTTTAGATCTTACTGAAAATTTCAGTATTTCAGCCTGGGTTAATAGAAAAGATACAGATGGGGGCACAGTTGTATCTAAAACAGTAGCTGGTACCACTGGTGGTTATGCTGTGCTTTGGGGCAGCGCTGGTGAAGTATATTGCAGAACAAACAATGGAACAACTTACACTGATTCTTATAGTTCACAAGGGGTTCTCACATCAACTACTGGATGGACTCACGTTGCTGTGGTTAAAAATGGAACTAGTTGTCGTATCTATATTAATGGAATTGACAAAACCTCAACCGCAAATTCGCACACTAACCCCATTGCTAATGCTCTTCCTTTGCTCATTGGTTCTAGAACTGATCTTGGAGCGGAATTTACAACAGGAGTTATTGATGAAGTCCGCATTAGTAATATCGCCAGATCTGCCGAAGAAATTGCTGAAAGCTACCGCATGGGTCGCGATCATCGTACTAGTAAAAACATTTCCTCTATAAATCTTTCCGCTTCTACCAAACTACCCTTTTATATTGCCTCTGATCGTCTTGGCACTTTTTCTGAATTAACTATTGGCGAATCTGCCTTTGCCAATTACGAGCCAGATGCTAATACTGTTGGACTATGGAATATTGATGAACAATCTGGTGCAGGTGCTTACTTAAAAGATTCATCTGGAAATGGCAATCATGGCACCCCAACAGGCACTACCTTCACTCAAGGGAAAGTAGGAAAAGCTAGAAATTTCAATGGAACTAGTGATGTTGTTAAAACAGGTACAAATTCGTCCTTAAATATAAACGGAACTTTGACTCTTTCAGCTTGGATAAAAGCGAGCACGGACGTGACAAATTATAGAATGATTATTTCAAAGGAGGAATCCCCATCAATAAACCCATATCGTATTTATCTTGGATCATCCACAGGTATTCCCAATTTTACAGACATGTTTACCAACGGCGGAGTAACCGGCACAATTGCGTTGAACGACGATAAATGGCATTACATTGTTGTTACACGAGATGATACAGCCAAAGTATCTAAAATGTACATTGATGGTATATTAAATGCTCAGGGCACAACATATTCTGGTACCAATCCTCAAGCAACTTCTACTATAGAAACATGGATAGGAAAGACACCATATGCTGACAGATTCCCTTTCTATGGATCAATTGATGAAGTCCGTATCGACAACGTCGCCCGCACCGCCGACGAAATCCGTCAAGCTTACGAAGTTGGATCACGTACCCACAATATTACTATCGATTTTAAGGCCAAATTAGGTTCTGGAGATTTGATTACAAGTGGCTCTGATCTTGGTTTTACCGTCGATGAAACTGCCTATGGCTCGTCCTACGCCGCTAATCACTTATTCTTAGGAGACAAAATCATTGTCAAGGAAAACTACGATGGCACTGAATATATTGCCCAAGGCACGGTCAATGCTGTGAACTTTAGCACGGGTGCCGTCACAGTCGCTGCTTGGGACTCTGGCTCTACTTTCCCAGCTGCTGGTTTTACTGTCAACGCCACTGTTTTTAAATGGCAGCGTGAATACTTTGATATTACTAGTTCTCTCTCTACTCAAAGAGACGCTATCACTCGCCTCACTTATCGCATTACCGACGGTTCTATGGGAGCCAATCTTTGGCTTGATGATCTTAAAAGTTCTGGTGGATACTTATCTAATCCACTTGGATCTACCATTACCTCTTCTGTTGGCAATCAGTATTTTCAGTACCGGGCAATTCTTTCACAAAATGATCCTAGCATTCCATCAGCCGCGTTGACTTCGGTAACTGTTGATTATGTTTCTAATAATACTCCAGATGCCCCAACACTTAATGATTCATATCTTCATGACAAAATTAAAACTCCAGACTCCTCTCCAGAAATTCGTTTTACTGCGACCGACGAAGAAGATGACGACCTTATTTACCAATTTGAATATGATACGACTGCCGATTTTACTGCTCCCACTACTATAACTTCAGATTCTGATTTGGGTTTTACCAACATTACTACTCCAGCTGACACTAACCCTTTTAATGTGGGAGAAAGTATCGCCTATACTTTTCAATCAGCCTTAAGCAATGACACAACTTATTATTATCGTGTAAGAACTAAAGATCTTATTTCTAATACTTATTCTTCTTGGTCTAGCATCCGTTCATTAACCATTGACACTTCCATCAGCGATGAACAGTGGTTTGAAACCATGGGAGAACAATTTGCAACCGATACAACTACTGGTAAAGCAATTGTTTCTAACGTTACCAACGACGTTCGCATTACAGCTACATCCGGAACTACGTTACTCGATGATATGGAATACTCTTCTGATTCTGAAGCTCAAACAGCGTATATAACAGACGATGCAGGTATTATAGCAACTGGCGGAATTGTTTCTTTTAATGGAGACTATACTGTTCACACATTCACCAGTAGTGAAAATTTTAATGTTTTATCCGGAACAGATGATATTGAAGTTCTTGTTGTTGGAGGTGGTGGAGGTGGAGGTTATTCTTTTGGAGGTGGTGGAGGTGGTGGTGGTACAATCTATAACCCATCGTATACAGTATCTTCAGGTGCAATCCCCATAACCATAGGTGGAGGAGGAGGAGGTTCTACTTCATCTAGTTCTAAGGGTAGTTCAGGAGCAAATTCAGTCTTTGGATCGTTGACAGCTATTGGAGGAGGAGGAGGTGCCAGTGACGGCGCAGAAGAAGGTGTCCCCGGAGGCAGTGGTGGTGGTGGTAGTATAGACTCGGTTACCCTTGCTTCTGGTACATCTGGTCAAGGATACGCCGGTGGAATAGGCTCACGCACTGGTTACGGTGGTGGTGGTGGAGGTGGTGGTGGTGGCGTAGGACTTAATGACACTGCCTCAGAAGCTGGCGATGGTGGAATTGGATACAATTCAAACATTTCTGGTATTTCAACATACTATGCAGGTGGAGGTGGAGGTGGAACAGGCTCTCAAGTACACAATAATCCTGGTGAGGGAGGAACTGGAGGTGGCGGTAATGGAGGCAATAGTACAAATTCAGGTCTTTCCGTAGGAACAGTAAATACTGGAGGAGGTGGTGGTGGAGGAGGTCAGGGCTATTCAGGAGCTTCTGGTGGCTCTGGTATTGTAATTGTTAGATACAAAACTACTCCACTAAACGTTTACAACAGTAATAATTTTGTTGCTCTTGGTGGCACAATTGCCACTTCTAGTGCTTACACTAGACACACATTCACCAGTAGTGAAAATTTTAATGTTTTATCCGGAACAGAGAATATAGAAGCCCTTATTATTGGAGGTGGAGGTGGAGGTGGAGGTGGAGAAAGTCAAAACGGATATGGAGGAGGTGGAGGTGGAGGTGCTGGAGGAGGAGTAATTTATCAACCACATCTTATTTTATCATCAGGAAATAATGCGGTGACTGTGGGTAACGGTGGTAGTGGCGGTGCTTCAGCTGCTGGAGATTCTTCAAGTAGGGGCTCAAACGGGCAAAACTCTACTCTTGGCTCGCTTATCGCTATTGGTGGTGGTGGTGGTGGAGGTGACTGGTTGTCAGGATTGTATGGAGGAAGCGGAGGTGGTGCTGGTGGTGATAATGGCGTTATTGGTTTAGGAGCACTGGGTCAAGGATATAACGGAGGTGGCGCAGGTGGAAGAGCTGGTGGTGGAGGTGGAGGTGGTGGAACCATAGGAAACAGTGGAAGCTCAAGTATTGGAGGAGCAGGTGGAACAGGTTTTCAATCTTCTATAAGCAGCAGTTCTATTTACTATTCTGGTGGTGGTGGAGGTGGTGCTGGTGGCACCAGTGGTGGTACAGCTGGAGGCGCTGGTGGCATCGGTGGAGGTGGTGCTGGTTCATATAATGGTCCTAGTGATGGTTCTGGTACATATACTGCCACACCTGGCACAGCCAATACGGGTGGTGGTGGTGGTGGTGAAGGAGCTGGAAATGGTACTAGTAGACCAGGAGCTTCTGGTGGTTCTGGTATTGTTGTTGTCAAATATAAAACCCCAACAGGATCGAGTCATTCTCAGGGTGACTACTCTCTTAAAGCTATTGCCAACACGAACTCTTTAAATAAAACACTTACTAAAACCATATCCCCTACTATTGATTTATCCGAAAAGGATTCCCTATTTTTTGACATTAGATCCTCAAGAACAGGTAGTAATATTAAGCTCGGAATTCGCGATTCTGGTGGTACCACCACTGAAGTCACGCCCGACATTACTGCTGTTGACACCTTCCAAACAGTTTCCCTAGATATTTCTGGTGTTACTAATGCTGATAAAGATAATATTGAGGAAATTATTATTACCATTACTAATGCTGACGCTAGTAATACTTTTTATTTAGATAATTTTTATACTGAAAAACTTTTAGCCTCTACGGGCTCTGTTCTTTCTACTCCAATAACAGCCACTGATATCAATTCCACAGCCTCAACTTGGAATAGTCTCGTTTTTGACAGTACTCCTGATGAAGCTATTACTTATCAAGTATATTATGACGTAGCTGGAACTCCCACCATTATTTCAGATTCAGATTTGCCAGGAAACTCGATTGGTTTTACTACTTCACCTGTTAGTCTAACGTCTCTTAATACTTCTTCGTATCCTATTATCTATATCAAGGCCAATCTCTCTGATGCTACTGGCGAACCAATTCTTACCAATTGGGGAGTTTACCTCGGCTCTCCACCCAATGCACCTAGTGAAGCAAAGGCTGAAAATCTTACTAATCCAACTGGTATTCTTGACACAACTCCAGAATTTTCTGCTATTCATAATGACGTTGATGGTGATAGCGCTAATTATTCTGAAATTGAAGTAAACACGGCTAATGATTTTACCGGTACTGTCATGTGGGACTCAGGTCAACAAAGTATGACTGCCGTCGCTAATGGCGCGCGCTCTGCACAAATTCCTTATGCTGGTACTACTTTGACCTTAAATGGAGCCACTTATTATTGGCGCATTCGTTTCTGGGACACTTTTGGCTTAGTTAGCCCTTGGTCGGCAACACAAAATTTCAGCATGAACCAAAAACCAAGCATTCCTACCCTAGATTTGCCAGGCAATAACGCCATTGATCAAAACTTTAATCTTGCCTTTAAAACTACTACTACTGATGCTGACGGTGATTATCTACGCTATAAAATTCAATTATGTACCAATGTAGAAATGACGGTTAATTGCCAAACTTTTGATCAAACTGTTTTGCAAACTGGCTGGAGTGGACAAAACACTCAAACAAATACCGCTTACACCAGTGGTACACAAGCTACATATACTCTGCAAACAGATTTAGAACCAAATAATACTTATTATTGGAGAAGTTATGCCATTGATCCAGGAGGCAGTAATACTTGGAGTGAAACCCAAGCTGTACCTTATAATTTTTCAACCCTCACCACTCCATTGCCTGCTAGTAACTGTTACATTCAAGAAAACATTGATCGCACTCAATTTCTCTTAGTTTGGACAGATAATGCGGATAATGAGGATTTCTATGAAGTACAACGAAGTGTTGATGGCGGAACTTGGACTGCCTTGCAAACTGGCTTAGCACCAAACACTGCAAATCTTCTCGACAATACTATTAGCACTGGCCATACTTACCAATATCGCGTCGCTCCTTACTTCATCGGACCATATTATGCTTCTTGGTGCACCGCAAGTACTCTTAATATTGGAGTGGGCTTGTTCAATCTAGAGGGAATCAAGGCAAGTGGTTTGCATTTCAACTAAAAATTCACAAGCTCCATCGAAAAAACTAATCAGCACAAACATAATAAGTGGATGTTGCTGGAGCAGCGACATTACAATGATCTACGCTGTCCGTTATGTCAGAATCTGAAGCATTTTCTAAAACTGTTGAAAACAAAAAATCTTCTCCTCCATCAAGTTGTATGTAGTCAAATAAACTATTATCAATCATCTCTTTCATATAAATATTGTCAGAAATCGCAAAACTGCCATCTCCATTTGGACAATTTAGAGAACCATCTTCTCCGCAGGCAACAATGTTTCCATTATCATCGTCTGGAGGGTAAGATTGAAAATCATTGTAATATATGCGAATTGCAGATTTCAGCTGGCGCAAATCATTTTTTCTAGCACTATCTCTTGCTCGAGCACGAACGCCAATCAAATTTGGTAAAAGCACTGCTACTAAAACTCCCAAAACGGAAATTACTACCAAGAGCTCAATGAGTGTAAAGGCATTTTTTTTCATAAATTTAATTTTATTAAAAAACTAGTAACTATCTACCACTGTCGGAGCATCAATTATATTAGTACTCATAATGATGTAATTGCAGGTACTCGCTGTCAAAACAGTATCAATAATTCGGCAATAAGTACCACCATAATAAGCTGGCTCGTCATCTTCATTGAGCACTACTGACTCATCCTCTGTATTTTCTAAATAAGCAAAAAGACGATAACTTGTTCCCCCTGCATCTGCCAAGTAGAAATATTGATTCCCACCAGGATCTCTAGGCATTTTGCTCATGTATAAAGTCTGGTTGCTGGTATTTTGCCAAACATCTCCCCATTCACAAGCTTCCGTAGAATTCTCACCACAACCTAAAATTTTACCTCCAGAAGCATAAGGATAATGTTTGAAATCATTGTAATAAAGTTCCAAAGTTTTACTTATACTTTGCAAGTCTTCTTTACGCTTACTATCTCTGGATTTTTGCTGAACACTGCCAAAAGTGCGCAGACCCAATCCCACCAAAAGTGCCAAAATTGCCATCACCACTAAAAGTTCAAGTAAGGTAAAGGCTTTTTGGCTGAGTTTCATATTTTTCATAAAGCTTTATTGTCTCGCACAAGGTGTCTCGTTATAGCATTGAGTTGAAGTGGTAAATGGACCCATGTCGCAGTTGTTTCCTTTAACCCAAACGTTACAATCTTGAGATGAAGTATAGGCTGAATTAGCACAACAGTAACACAGGTGAGTGTCGCAATAGTTTTCTTGAGCAGTTGGAATAGGTGTAGCGGTAGTGCTTGGTGCTGGCGTAGAAGTTGGAAAAACAGCTCCATTTAAAACAAGAGGAACTCCTTCAGCAATCCCATAAACATAATCAAAACTATTAGTAAACTCTGGATTATCTTCTGGAATGCCACATCCTCCCTCACATCCAAATTTTTCAATAATTGGATCACTTTTATCGTTTAAAATACTCAAAACTCTATAGCCTTGAGTTCCATCGTCTGGAAAAGGCATGTAAAGGTAAGGCTTACCTGTCTCTGGATCGCAAGGTACCGCCTTCAAATACGGACGTAATGAATCGCCACCACAATCATCTAAATATTCTCTGGGTGGATAAGATTGGTGATCATTATAATAATCTTCAAAAGCCAACTTAATGTCTCTTAGGTCGCTTTTTCTTTGTGCGTCCTTAGCACGATTAACATCAGTTCCAAAAACCTTAAAAATTGCCAACAAGATTAACATCAAAAGTGCTATCACTATTAAAATCTCTATCAAGGTTAGTCCGCTTTGCTTCTTCACTTTCATCTTGTTTTGTTTTAATCTTAACACTATGACGAAAGAAAATAAATTAAGTACTTTTTTCACTTGGTTTCTAATTGGATCGGTCTTTTTATTACCTATCTTTTTTTGCCCTTTCATTATTAATCCTTTAATTAACAGCAAACTACTTTTAGTCTTTCTAATTGCTTTCGTTAGTGTTTTTGTTTTTATTGCTCAAAGTATACAAAAAAAGAGCTGGGAAATAATCAAAACTCCCTTTATTCTTCCTCTATTTGCTTTTGCCTTGCTCGTAATTATCTCTAGTTTGGTTAGTCATCAATATCCGAGTAAGCAGTTATTGGGCATGGGAGGGGCTTACCTTGCCTTCGCCAGTATCATCATGCTTGCTCCCTCAATATTAAAAGATAAATTCAGCAAATACTTTATTGTAGCCAGTAACATAGCAGCTTTAGTTCTAAGTGTTCTTTCTATTGCACAAGCACTTGGCTTTGGACTGAGTTCCTTAATCAATCGCACAGGAATTTTAGAGTTACCAGACAGCCTAGCTTTTTCACTAAGCGGATCGACTTTTGTAGCTATTCAATTTTTATCGGCAGTCTTACTCAGTAATGTTTTTGATCAAAAATCTTGGCAAAAATCCTTGTTTAATAAAATTACCACCGTCTTCATTGCCATTGCCCTTGGAGTTAATGTTCTAGCTATTTTGCCAAAGGGTGAAGCTTCATTCCAAAGTCTTTCTCTCGCTAATAGCGTTAGTGTTGCTAGAGGCAGTCTTACTTTTACTAGAAATGCTCTCTTTGGTTATGGTCCAGATTCTTATGGTAATGCGTACAATATACTTAAGCCTCTTTCAGTTAATGGTCTTGATTACTGGCAATTTACTTTTGACTCAGCCTTTAATCTTCCGCTCACTATTCTTGTAAGCGTAGGATCAATCGCCTTTTTGGCTTATGCAATATTCTTAGTCAAAACTGTAATTGCAGTCAAGAAAAAAACTGAAGAAGAGGTTTTTCTAAAAACCTTTATTTTGACTGCTTTAGTCTGGCAGTTCCTAGTTCCAGTTAATTTAGTCATGCTATTCTTACTTGCTCTGGCGCTAGCTTTCTTCATCAATGCGTATAGAGATAAGTATAAGAAAATCAGTTTCAGCGTTCATAGCTTGACTGATCTTTTACATCGCGGAAAATGGACCAAAACCAAGAATCTCGCTTTCATTGGTGGAAATGTTGCTATATCTTTATTCGCTATTATTGCTCTTTATGTTATTGCTAAAAACTTTTTTGCCTATCATCTGTTATATAAAAGCAGTGTAAGCATTAGTAAAAATCAAGTTGCTGATGCATACGACTATCATAAAAAAGCAAAACTCTTAGCTCCTCAAGTTGCCTTTATTAGAAGAAGCTATTCTCTGCTCAATCTACAGATCGCTATAGCTTTATCAAATAAAGCCGATATTAGCCCAGCTGAACAAGAGCAGGTATTGCAATTAGTTAACCAAGCTATTGGAGAAGCAAAAGCTGCCACAGTCCTTGATCCAAGCAATTACCAGAACTGGTCAGTTCTTTCACAAATATATATGCAACTTCTTGACACAACGAGTCAAGCTCAACAGGAAGCTTTTAATTCTCTCGCCAAAGCTGCTACTTATAATCCAGGTAATCCAGAGATTAGAATAATTTTAGGACAGCTATTCTTTAATGTTAAAAAATATTCAGAGGCAACGACCTTCTTTAATCAAGCTATCGAGAGAAAACCAGATATGTTCCTTGCCCATTATTATCTAGCTCAGACCCTAATTGCTAATAAACAACTAGCGGAAGCTAAGGCCTCTCTCGTTAATAGTCTAAATCTTTTAGATAAAGGGACTGATGAATACAAAACAGTTGAAGATGAACTCAACGCCCTAATCGAACAAATAGAAAATAATGCAAAAGCAGCTGAGCCTATAGATCAAGTTCCTGGATCAGTGATTCCAGATCTATCAGAAGCTAGTTCTAAGCTCTCAACTTTAGATAAAGAGGATGCTGAGGCTGCTATTCAAGAAAGCGCTCTTACACCCGACCAGAGTTTAGTTGAAAACTAAAAACAATTAGCTATATTAAACTGTCTTAGCGATAGCTTTTGTAACTTCAGACAATCCCTCATTGGTAAACATACTAAATAAGATCACATCGGTGTCTTTCTTAGTAAAATATGATCTAAAGGTATCTATCTGCTTAGGAGTGTATATATCTATCTTATTTATTGTCACAATAGATCGTTTTTTGAGCATTTTTGGATCATAATCATTTAGTTCTTTTCTGAGTTGCTCATATTGCTCCCAAAGCATTTGTGCTTTTTTAGCATCACTGATCTTCTCATCAAAAATAGTTTCTTCATCCAAATACAAAATGAACATTAAACTTTTACAGTTTTCGATATGACGCAAAAAGTCTAAACCCAAACCCTTGCCTTTGCTTGCCCCTTCAATTAAGCCTGGAATATCTGCTACTACTAGCTCTTCTTTGCTCTGACCAGAGCCAAGATACATAATTCCTAAGTTTGGCTCGATGGTCGTAAATGGGTAATTGGCAATTTTCGGATTAGCTTTAGTTACTTTGGATAAAAAAGTGCTTTTGCCGGCATTTGGAAAACCAACTAAACCTAGATCGGCTAGCAATTTAAGCTCTAATTGAACCAATTTTTGATCTCCAAAACCACCATAGCCCGCCTCCATGGGAGTTGTTTTAACTGAAGATTTAAAATGTACGCTACCTCTCCCGCCTCTGCCACCATGACAGATGAGAAGTTCTTGATCAGCTTCTTTGAAAGTAATGATTTCTTCTTTTTCTTCTAAATATTGAAGTTGATTGTCTGGATCGCGCAAAGGAATCCCCTGGTTCTCTTCTTCCAGATAATACTTACCACCATATAGAGCGTCGTCCTCGATTAGAGAGTTATTTCTTCTTTTGGCGGCAACTTTATTTTCAGCTAATAAATAAACAACGGTACCGATTGGCACTTCAATGACTTTAGCTTCGCCTTTTTCACCAAATTTCTTGCGACGGTCACCATTCTGACCCCTAGTTGCCTCTATTCTCTTAAGACCCGCATAATCTCTTAGAGTAGTCATACCAGCCTTACTACGGATGATCACTGAGCCACCATCGCCACCATCGCCACCGTCTGGACCACCTTTGGTCACAAATTTCTCTCGACGGAATGATACTTTACCATCACCGCCATCACCTGCTGCTAAAGTTAGTTTGACTAAATCGATCATAGTTTCACCTTTATACTCTAATCTCAGTCACGTTCGACTAAAATTATTGCTTCTAATACTTATTTCAAAAAGCTCAGAGGATTGAGTAAAGCTCCTCCTTGGCGAAGCTCAAAGTGCAAATGTGTACCAGTGCTACGACCAGTGCTTCCCATTTGGCCAAGAACATCGCCTCTTTTAACTCTTTGTCCTGCTACTACTTGTACTGTTGATAAATGTGCATATAAGGTCACATAGCCATTGCCATGGTCGACCACAACTCTATTGCCATAGCCAGAACTGTCCACCCAACCAGCGGTAGTAACTACTCCTGCATCGGCAGCCAAAATTGGTCCAGCAGCACGATTAGCGATATCAATAGCTTTGTGAAAGAAACTATAACCCTGAGTGATCCCACCTGAGGCTGGCCAGATAAAAGAACCTAAGGCAGAAACTGTACCCGCATCTGGAGTTAAACTACCATACTTAGTAGCTCCAGTATAACTACTCGGTAGTTTGACCTCTGCTTTTTCACCCTCTGGAACCATCAAATATTGTCCTACCACTAATTCAAAAGTCTCATCATTGAGAAATTCATTAAAAGGATAGTCAACAATCATCTGCACTTGAGAACCATCTAAGCCATATTTTTTACCGATTGAATAAATAGTTTCACCACGACCAACTTTGTGACGCACTCCATCAACTGGCAAAATACTTAATTCTTGACCCGGCTTAATTTTAGATTTATCAGTGAGATTATTTTCCCAAAGAATGGTGCTTGGTCTTAAACCATAGCGCTCTGCAATGCTAGAGATGGTTTCCCCATCCGAAACAATGTGACTGATAATTTCTCCACCGCGATACTGACGAACTTCTTCTGCCTGTGAAGTGTAAAAATCTGGAGCTGCGGCAGTAGCAGTTGAAAGAATAGGACTAGCCAAAACTTTTTGTTGTCCCTCACTATCTGATTTTGATAAAAAACTTGGTCCCAAAGTAACCATTAAAAAAGTCAGCCCAATGGTTCCAAAATGCAAAAAAGGCTTAGTATATTTACCTCTTTGCATATAAAGAACATCAACTAACTTATCTTTGAACTTTTCAAACCAAGAGAAAATCTTATAAATGCGATATTTAGCGTAGGTTCTAACAAAAATACCAAAAGCTCTCAGGTCTGCGAATAGCAAAGCCAAGCGGTTTGAAATTTTACCACTTTTCCTGCCAGAATCATTTCTTATAAATAGAGCCAATTTAGCCTTTCAATGAAGCTAGGAATTCTTTATTACTGTCGCTTCTCTTGAGTTTTTCAATCAAAGTAATAGTGCGTTCATCTTTGCCTAACATATCAAGCATACGATGAAGAGTAATTACAGATTGATAAGTTACAGGATCAATTAATAAGTCATCGCGACGAGTTCCGGACTTCTGAGCATCGATAGCTGGATGGATGCGTCTCTCAGCTAAACTTCTATCCAAATGGATTTCTTGATTACCTGTACCCTTAAACTCTTCATAGACTAAATCATCCATTCTTGAACCAGTATCAACTAAGGCGGTTCCAACAATTGTCAAAGAACCCTGCACTTCAAAATTTCTGGCTGCGCCAAAAAATTTCTTTGGTGGGAAAAGCGCTGCTGGATCAAAACCTCCAGATAAAGTGCGTCCAGAAGTTGGCATGGCTAAGTTGTATGCTCTAGCTAAACGAGTAATGGAATCAAGTAAAATCACCACATCTCTTCCAGTTTCTACTAATCTCTTGGCTCTTTCTAAAGCCAATTCAGCCACTCGACATTGATCGGTTGCTGCTTCATCAAAATTACTGGCAGCAGTTTCACCTTTGCCCTTAGTTAAAAACTCTATATGACGGCGAATGTCTGTGACTTCTTCTGGTCTCTCACCTACCAAAACGGCCATTAGATGAATGTCTGGATTATTAGCAGCTACGCCAGTAGCGATATCTTTAAGCAAAGTAGTTTTACCTGCTTTTGGAGGAGAAACAATTAAACTACGCTGACCTTTGCCGATTGGAGCAATCATGTCAATAATGCGCAATGAAATTGGTTCTTTGCCTGTTTCTAATTTGATTAAGCTATCTGGATAAACTGGAGTAAGAGATTGAAATTTGACGCGATTTTTTCTTAAATAGTCATCAACTGAAAAACCATTGACCTTATCTACCTTGAGTAAACCCCAAAAACGTTCGTTGTCTTTTGGTCTTCTAGCTGGACCAGTAATTACATCTCCTGGACGGAGCTGCAAACGGCGAATTTGTGAAGTAGAGATATAAGCATCACGCTCAGATTCAGAGAAACCAACACGTAAGATACCGTGCCCATCTCTAGACATATCCAAAATGCCTTCAATGGTTTCAGAAGGATCACTTAATTCTACAAAATTACTTCTGCTCACTTTGTGTCTGGTAATTCTTGGATTGTAATTGTTTTGCTGATTATCTCTTGAATCTCTCTGCTCCATTTTTTCTAATTGAGGCTGCTCTTCCGGCCGTGCTTGTTCTACTGTTTCCACTGGTGGAGCTGACTCTACTGGAACTTGTTCCACTGAAGATTCTTCTTTAACGTCTGCAGATTGCAACTCTTCAGCAAACAAATCATTGGCGCTAGCGCTAGTTTTCTTAACTGGCATAAAAATATTTAACCTTTCTTAATTTAAAAAAATACTGTTTTATCGTGGATCATATGAGATGGGTTTTTGGAAAGACATTTCGGGAAGTCAAAATACTCTACTATTATGTCAAAAAAGCATTAAAAAGCAAGCTTAAATCAAAAACCTAAGGCAAACCGAAGGTTTCACTATTGATACCTTTAGAATTTAATATATCTTTAAGAGCCTGGCCGTCGGTGGCAACATAGACTAAATCCCCCACATAAGCATAAAAATTGCCATAATTATCTCTGTAGCCATCAATTGTCGAATCAGTAAAAATTCTGGTAATATTGTAGTCATCATCTTTTACTGCAACAAAAACTCTGCCCTCTGCACCTGCCAAAGACTCTCTGACCTGTCTAATGAAATTTTGACTAGTAATCTCCATATTTTGCCCAGCTTGAAAGCTATAAACACCTTCGACAATTTTTTCTAAAGGAAGTTTTTCTGCTGAGACTTCGGCGGCAACATCAGTTTGAGCATCTTCCATGGGAGTATTTAAATCTACTGTCATTTCTTCCATGGAATTAGCGTTATTGTTAAGTATCAGCGCTCTATTTCTCTCTAAGTTATAGGCAAAATCTCTAATTTCATCTGAAGTATGACCCTCAGCAGCAAACCAGATCATTCCAGGATCACTGGACATCTCCGCTGACAATCCGGCAGCAGCAAGATCAGCTTTGGCATTCTTTTCAGCAGTCTTAATCATGCCGAAAGCAAAACCAGTCCCTAAAATAGCTAAGGTTATAACTTGCTTGATTGCCACAGAACGCGGAGTTGAATCTTTTTTCTTTTCTAGAGACTTATTATTTCGATCAAAAACTTTATTTGGGTATTCTGTTCGATTCATATATAGGAAAGATTATAAAGCAAAAAGGCGATAAAGAAAACAAAAAACCCTATGCGAAAGCTCGGTTGCCTGCCCAACTACCGAGCCTTCACAAAGGGTTTTGAGATACTTTGATCCAAAAAAAACCACTTAAGTATAATTTACTAAATTGAGGGTGAATGATAACCTATAGACAATTAGTTATCTGAATAAGATAACCATAAAACAAGCTACATTGTTATTCGTGATTCATCAGCGGTAATAATGTTCGCTATAATCCATCTTGTTTAGCTTCTTGTACTGCCTTTAAGAACAAGTTCTAAACGGGATGGATTTTTTTATTTGTCTAACAATCCTCACACTCTTTCCTTAGAAAAAGCTGAGAAAAACCACTCTCCCTCAATAAATTACTGCTTTAAAGAACTAAAGATTATTATATATAAGTTCATAATTTTTTCAATGATCAATCCTATCCTATAACTTTTTCTATGTCTTTTTCTAGCTATCCTATATTTTTATATTTATAACTTTTATTGATGGATATTAGATTGTTTTCAACAAAAATATTGCTAAGAGCTTTTTTGTGTACAAAAAGGGATAACTTTAAAAAAACGAAAAAGATGTCATCTTCTCGACAATTTGCTATACTAGAAGGGTGTTAAAAAACCACATTCTACTTGAGATCAAAACTAGTAAAGACAGCGAAGAAACAGAAGAAACAGCAGTTCAGCTTTTCTCTACTCTGCCAAAATTGAAAAACAATATTTTTGATAAACTTCTTGGCAAAGAAGAAGCTTTAAGTTTCGAAATATTGGTACGCGAACAAAGCATTCACTTTTTGGCCCATATTCCTCTGCGTTTGCTCGAGTATTTTAAAGGTGCAATTCACGCTAGTTATCCAGAGGCTGTTATTTCTGAATTGCAGTTTGATCCGGTAGATTTTTTCTTTGAACCAGATTCAGTGACTAGAGTTGCCAGTCTTAAATTAAAGAATAGCAGCTATTTACCTCTTAAAACTTATCAGGAATTCAAAGATATCGACCCACTTTCCACCCTAATGTCGACCCTATCTAAGAATGATGGCAAAGATACCATCCTTATTCAAATGATTTTAGACAATGATAGTGAGTTTTTCCCCAAAAAAGGACATATCTCTGCTGAAAAATTGGAAGCTCATTCGCAAAAAAGCCTTATTCAAGAAAAAATGGATAAGAGATCGCTTAAAACTGCTTTCAAAATTGCCGTGACCACAGATGATCGTAAAAAAAGCAAACTGATTCTAGAAAATATTGCCGCTTCCTACCAAGCTATTACCCAAAGCGATAGTAATTCTCTTCGTTTAAGACATCGTTATTTTTTCAAAAAGAGTTTCCTAAAGAAAATGGCCAAGCGCAGTTTCAAAGCTTCTCCTCTTCTTAGCCTAAGTCTTGACGAAACTGCCACTCTTTTTCATTTGCCAAATAAAAAATTAGCTAATATTCACAACATTTCTTGGGGTAAAAAAATCTTAGGTGAAGCTCCAGAAAGATTACCCGTGGTTGACCGAGATACTCCAGACGAGATTAAAAATGATATTAATGTAATTGCCGAAACCGTTTTCAAGAACAGAAGCACTAAATATGGCTTATTGCGTAGCGATCGCCGCCGTCATGTCTATGTCATTGGAAAAACTGGCACTGGTAAGTCCACTCTTTTAGCCAACATGGCTATTAATGATCTCAAGCATAATGAGGGCATGTGTGTCATCGATCCCCATGGCGATTTAGTGGAAACTTTACTCGATTACATTCCAAAACATCGTATTAACGATGTTGTCTATTTTGATCCTTCTGATCAAGACAGAACTGTGCAGATTAACCTTTTTGAGGGTGAGAACGTGGTTCACCGCGAGTTAATTGCTTCGGGAATTATTTCGGTTTTTCAGAAGCTTTATAGCTATTCTTGGGGTCCAAGACTTGAATATATCTTGCGCAACTGTCTTTTAACTCTACTTAAAAGCAAAGAATCAAAGCTTTCCGATGTTCTTGAACTACTAACTAACAAAAACTTCCGCGATAAAATCGTTGAAAATCTCGACGACCCAATCTTAAAAAGCTTTTGGGTTAATGAATATAACAAAATGCAAGATCGCCAACGCCAAGAATCAATTGCCTCCATTCTCAACAAGGTTGGCCAATTTGTCTCTTCACCAATCGTTCGCAATGTAGTTAACACCAACCAATCTTCCTTTAGTATTGAAGAATTGATGGCTCAGGGCAAGATTTTGCTAGTCAACTTATCTCAAGGTCGCTTGGGTGAAGATAATGCCACTCTACTCGGCGCAATGATGATTACCAAAATTCAATTGGCTGCCATGGCTAGAGTCAATGTTGAAGAAAAAGATCGCAGAGATTTCTATTTATATGTCGATGAGTTCCAAAATTTTGCTACTGATGCTTTTATCAAAATTCTCTCTGAGGCTCGCAAATATCACCTCAACTTAACCTTGGCTAACCAATATATCGATCAGATTCCTGAAGAAGTTAGACAGGCTATTTTTGGCAACTGTGGAAACATCATTAGTTTCGTAATGGGTGCTGGCGATGCGACCTATTTCCAGGCAGAATACGGCGGTCTTTACACTCAGGATGACCTACTTAATCTAGATAAATATCAAATTATTAATAAAATTTCCATCGATAACGTGCTTAGTCGCCCATTCCCAGCCTACACCCTTAATTTAGCGAAGAGCAGCAATCAAAATCGTGAAAAAGTAATCCGCAATAGCCGTGAACGGTATGCGAAAAAGAGAAATTTATAATTGTTTCTCTTTTCCTAACAAGTTTAAATCTTTTAACAAGCTTCTAATATCTCTATGTGTCTCTCGTGAAATAATTTTCTCAAAGCCTAACCTTCGGGCTTCTTTGGCTCTCCTCTCAAAATATGGGCTTTTTCTTATCTCTCCAAGCAGACCGATCTCACCAATAAAAACAGTACTTTGAGGTATTTTTTTACCCGAAAGTGAGCTTGCTATGGAGACCGCTAGACCCAAATCCACGCTGGCTTCTTTGATACGAAAACCACCTGCTACACTCAAGAAAATGTCATAGAAAGCCAAGGGCAACTGAGCGTGCTTTTGCAAAACCGCTGATAAAACTTGAATACGAGCTAAATCCACTCCTCTGCCCACTCTGCGTGGCATGGCTAATTGCGACTTCACCACCAACGCCTGCACTTCCGCAAGCAAGGGACGAGTGCCTTCCATCAAACAAACGGTTGCCGCACCAGTCACCATTTGATTGGTGTTTTCCAAAAACAATTCACTAGGATTGCTAATCTCTCGAAGTCCATAGTCTTCGCTTTGAAAAAGACCAACTTCATCAGTCGCTCCAAAGCGATTTTTTAGCGATCTAAGGATACGTAATTGGTCGGATCTTTCGCCCTCCAGTAGCAATACTGTATCAACCATGTGTTCAAAAACCTTAGGTCCTGCAATTACTCCATCTTTGGTAATATGACCAATTAAAAAAGTAGGGATCCCGAAAGCTTTTACGGTATTAATAATGCGATCAGCTACTTCCCTGATTTGTCCCACACTACCACTCGCTCCAGTCAAGAAGCTAGTCGATAATGACTGAATACTATCAACGATTAAAAGATCCGGTTTTTCTTTTTTGATCAAGAAATTCAGTTCATCAGCATCAGTAGTAGTGATAAAAACCAGACTTTCACCAATCTCTTCTCTAGAATAAGTATTGTGTTCATTATCTAAAAATCGATCTATTCTCAGTGATATTTGACTAGGACTTTCTTCACCAGCTACATAGAAAATCTTTAGATCATCCATTTTCTTTACTGCTTTCTTTCGTTCAAGCATAATCTGCAGAATCATTTGGGTTAAAAGGGTCGATTTGCCAATTCCCGGTTCACCACCCAATAGAACTACCATTCCTTCAACCAAACCGCCACCCAAAACCCGATCCAACTCACCAATGCTAGTAGAAAAACGCTGTTTTGCGGCGTTACTGCGCTTCACTTGAGAGAAAACTACTCTTTTTTTACTAATTTCCTCTTCACTGAGACTGTTGTTGGTTCTCAATCTACGAGTCGTCTCTTCAGCCGGCGTGATTTCTTCAACCAGCGTATTCCAGCTACCACATTCGCCACACTGCCCCATCCACTTAGGAAAAGTGGCTGCACAGTTTTGACAACGAAATAAAGATTTTGCTTTAGCCATAATTATTTTGCCTCAATGCTACCCACAAAAAGGGTGTCACCACTATATTGACCGCTAACCGTCACAGATTGACCAAGGTAATCTATGAGGTTAATTGCATAGCTATCAATTTCTTTTGGAGTTTGACCAGACTCCTGCAAATAAAAAACTCCTCCACTGCTAGAAACAGTTCCAGTCTTCGTAGTTGTACCAGTCTTTTGAGTAGTTGTTGAAGATGTGCTTGGATTTTTTTGGGCAGATTTTTTGGCGTTTTGAATCCAAAGAAAAGCTCCGCCCGCCAAAACTATAAATACCACGATCATTAAAACAAATTTTTTCATTAAATCCCTTTCTTTTTTAACTTTGTCATTATTTTACTAGATGAAAGTGCAGGATTAAAATCATGAACTACGGTTAATTTACCACCAAACTCAGCTAAAATAGTCGCTTTTTCGGCTTGAAAAGCTGTGTTAGAAGATACGGCCATAAAATCTGGTCTTATTTCAGCAATTAATTTGCGATGATCCTCTGCTCTGGAAAATTCCTCTGGCAAAATAAAAATAAAGTCAGCCAGCTCCCATTTATTCAAATTTTCCAAGCGCTGTACTTGATTATTGATTGGTCGGTCTTCACCTTTCATCTGCTTAACACGCAAGTCAGATTCTATACCAATGATAAGTAAATCTGCTAATTTTTTAGCTTTTTGCAAAAAAAGATGGTGTTCTTCATGTAATAAATCAAAAACCCCAGTCACTAAAGTTAAGCTTTGTTTTTTTGCTTTTCTTTTTGCCAAAAAATTATCTAACTCTTGATTCATGTTTATCTTTTTGATACCCAAGTTTAACATGTGAGAACTTTGAAGTACAATCAATCTTATGAAGAAAATTGTCGTTATTGGCGGAGGTACAGGTAGTGCAGTTACACTTGCCGGTTTGAAAAAATATAAAAATATTGAACTAAGTGCCGTCATAGTGGTTTCTGACAATGGTGGCTCTACCGGTCGATTAAGAGATGAGTTTGGTTTTTTACCAGTTGGAGATTTGCGCCAGTGCATCGCTGCTTTGGCCACGGGAGAAAATGAGGAAGAAATTCGCCGTTTGTTGCTTTATCGTTTTGACAAAGATTCAAGTCTTCAAGGACACAACCTAGGTAATTTAATTCTTACTTCTCTAGAGAGCTTAACTGGCTCTGCCAGCAAAGCTGTCGAACTTGCTTCTAAAATATTCCGTATTAATGGCACGGTTCTGCCGATTAGTGAAGATAGCGTCAATTTGGTCATCCATTATGACGATGGCAAAGTTGCCGTTGGTGAAAAAAATCTCGATGACCCTAAATTCGGTGGTAAAAAAATCAAAGAGCTTGCCTTAGATAAAAAAGCTAAAATTTATAGTAAAGCTTATCGGGCAATCGCCGATGCAGATCTCGTCGTACTTGGCCCAGGAGATCTCTACGGAAGTCTTTTGGCAAATACTTTAGTTGATGGTTTTGCTGAAGCTTTAGCAGAAAATAAAAAAAATGGTGGTAAGTTTGTCTATGTCAGTAATTTAGTCACTCATTTTTCCCAAACTCACCAAATGAGTGCTAGAGATCATCTTTTAGAAATCCAAAAATACTGTCAAAGACCAGCAGATTTTGCCCTGATAAATGACAGTCCCATTCCAAAAAAAATTCTAAGCATCTATCAAGAAGCCAATGACTATCTCATAATGGATGATTTAGAAAATAAAGAAGGCGAAACTCAAATAATTAGAGCAAATTTGCTTTCAACTACTCTGTTTAAGGCAGAAAAAAATGACTCTCTAACTAGAAGTTTAATTCGTCACCATAAAGATAAATTGGCAAAAGCTTTGCTTAAATTAATCTAATTTATTTGGAACTGTATTTGCTAATAACGCTTGTCACTCCAGTGGCAGCAGTTTCTAGAGCTTTTTCAACACTAGTGCTAGATAAGACAGCATTGATCGCATCTTCGTAATACTTAATTATTTGATCATTGAGACCATTGTCGTGAGTAAAACTCGACATATACCAAGATTTAGCTATTGGTGCATCAGCTAAATAAGCTCCAACTAACTCGCTACTCTGCAATTCGCTTGCCATGTCAGTGCGAGGATAAACTTCACCAAAGGCACGATATTGGCTAGCATCGTTATAAAACTTACGTAAAACTTCTGGAGTAGATAAATATTTTAAAAATGCCCAAGCTGCATCTTTATTTTTACTCTTTGCACTTACTCCTTCAGCCCAAAAAGTCGCCCAAGAAGCAGGATTTTCGGTATCTAACTGTGGTACTCTTGCTACTGCAAAATCCAAATTTGGATTGAGATTTTTGACTTCATGTACTCTCCAAGATGGAGCAAGAATCATTGCTACATCTCCTCTAGCAAAAGCGGTTGTGGAATTAGCTAAACGATCCGACCAAACCTTATCTTGTTTAACAAAATTAGTATAAAAAGTAATGGCATCTTTGACGTATTGGCTATTGGCGTTGGCTGGATTTCCACCATTTTGAATAATGAGCAAAGCTAAGATGTCAGAGAAATTATCAACATTGCCAGCATTGCCAATTGCTAAACCAGCTCTAGTAATATTGTCACTGCGTCTTTCATTTAGATTGCTTGGTACAGTTAGCCTGTTAGCTGCTGTACGCAGTTCTGCCCAAGTAGTTGGGACATCTAAATTGGCAGTTTTAAGCATTTCTTTGTTATAAAACAAAGCTAAACCGTCATACATCATAGGAATACCGACAATTTGGCCACCAACTTGAAGATTGGTGGAAGCAACTGGATAAAAAATCTGCTTGTATTCTGTTAGGCTCATAACACTAGACGGCATAGCAGCGAGACTCGTGCTCAACATCGGCACCCAAGAAACGTGATAGCGAAAGATGTCTGGTCCATTACCTGAATCAATTGCTTGCTGCAATCTCTCTCGATAATCTTGGTGAGACTGTTTGCGGTAATCAATTTTAATTGAAGGATTTTTAGATTCAAAATCTGCAATCACTTGTTTCAAAATCTGACTATCTTCCCATAAGCCCCAATAAGTAACTGTAGTGATTTGAGTTGTTGCACTACTCGTCGCACTACTGCCACTAGTCGATTTGGTGGTCGTTTTAGTCTTCGATCCAAACAAATTAAAAATTAGAATCCCCACAAGAGCCAAAATTAAAACTCCAACACCAATTAAAGCTGGCAAAGGAATTTTTCCCTTGAGACTAGCTAATGGATTAGGCATTTTTGGCTTTGGTTTAGCAGCTTCCTCAACCTTTGGCGTCTCTGGATTTACTTGAACAGTTGGCTCAGCCGTCATTGTCGGCGTACTTGCCGTCATTGGCTTTGTAAATATCGCTGGTTCTGGTTTTTTATCATTCTCAATTGGCGCCATATCTTTTAAAGACATTTGTGAAAGTGGACTCATTGGTCGACTCGCCATCTGTTCTGCTTTTGGCTCAGAGCTATTACCTTGAGGAGCAGATAATGGAGGAGCTGCTACTCTCATGTTTGGAGGAGTGCCACCTGGGTTTTCTCTAGACAAACCACCAGGAATAACCTGAGTCTGACGAATTTGAGTTGGAATTACAGCCTGAACTGGCTGAGGTGCTGATTGAGTCGAAGACTGAACAGGCTGATCTGTCTGATCTGTCTGACTATTTAAGCCTGGGATGTTCGGTTTTGGTAAGTTCTGACTTGGCATATTAATAAACTACAAAGTACAATGTAGTTCGTCCCTATTATGGATAAAATTTATTCATCAATCAAGCTCAACTTTAAACAAAGAAAGCAGAATATAGCTCTACTTTCTTTGGGTTTATTGCTTCTTTTTATGAGTATTTGGTTAATTGCTGTTTACAACAATTATTATCAAGACCGTTTCTATCCAAAAACCTTCATCGAAGATCTTAATGTTTCTGGTTTGAAAGTTGATGAAGCAAAAACCAAGATTCAAGAAAAGATGAGTGAAAAAGTTGATTTTGAAAATGATTTTTTAACTATATATTACTTAGATAAAAATATTCAAAGCAGTCTCAGAGATCTTGAAATTAAAAATAATTTAGATGATGTTTTAACAGAAGCTTTTGCAATGGGACATCAAAAAAATATTTTGAAAAAATATGGCCAAATCATTAAAGGACATCTTTATTCAAACAAATATTCTTTAGGTTTAAGCTACGACCAAGAAAAAATTCAGCTTTTAATTGAAAAGCTAAAAGAACAAGTTGATTCTGCAGGCGAAAAACCAAGTGTTTTTTTAGTTTACGGTAAAGTTGAGATTTCTGAAGGCCAAGATAGTGATAAATTACTCATCGATGAAACTTGGCAAAAATTACATCAACAAATTCTTGCCAAAGATTTACGTAATTTAAATAAAGAAGACCTACAAATAGAGGCTGTCGTAGAGCACCCAATTCTGGCCCTCAATCAACTTCAATTGGAGATGAGCAAAAGTCGCGCAGAAAAACTTCTCAATCAACAATTAACTTTTGGTTATGAATATCAAAAAATTGTCATTACTGATAAAGAATTGATGAGCTTCTTAGCCTTACCTGAAGGCTTTGATGAAGTAGTAATGAATGGTTTTCTTGAAGTCCTAAAAAACCAAATCAATCGCCCCAGTAGTGACGCTAGTTTTATTTATGATAAAGACACTTTAGAGGTCACAGAGTTTGTACCTGACAAAAATGGTCTAGAAATTGATGTCAGCTTTACTAAAGAAACTATTAAAAACTTTTTATCCGAATTAGAAAATGGAACAAATATACAAAATTCCTTTGATTTGCCAATGCAAAGTCTGCCGGCTCAAATTACTTTGGCAAAAACGAATGATTTAGGAATTACTGAAGTAATTGGCTTTGGAGAAAGCTGGTACGCTCACTCTATTCCTAATCGTATCTACAATGTCACTTTGACCGCTGACCGAATTAGCAATCATATTGTTAAACCAGGAGAAGAATTTTCTTTTAACAAGGCTCTTGGTGAAGTTTCTGACAAGACTGGTTTTCGTAATGCTTACATCATCGAGGCTGGAGAAACTAAACTCGCTCCAGGGGGTGGGGTTTGCCAAGTAAGCAGTACTCTTTTCCGTTCTTTACTGGATGCTGGTCTCAAAATCACTCGTCGGCTCCCCCATGCCTACCGTGTTTCCTATTACGAGATTGGCAATGAGCCTGGCTTTGACGCTACCGTTTATTCTGGTGATACAGACTTGCGTTTTATTAACGACACCAACGCTCATATTCTAATTAATTGCCAAAGTGATAGCGAAAATCTCTATATGTTTTGTAAAATCTACGGGACTAGTGATGGTCGCTACAATGAAATTGTTAAATATAAAAAGTGGGGCCAGACTTCTGCCCTACCAACAGTCTATATTCCTGATCCTAGCTTAGCTCCTGGACAACTCAAGCAAATTGATTGGTCAGCCAGTGGCATTAAAGCCGAATTTACTAATGTTGTTTACGATAAAAATGGCCAAATCATGCACGAAGACTACTATTATAGTAGTTACAGATCTTGGGCTGCCAAATATTTACAGGGGGTTTAGTTTCTAAAACAAAAGCTCTTTTGTTGCACTTCTTGAAATATTGAACTTAGATAATAAAGGTATGGGCCGGAGTGCTGGTGCATAGCTCTGTCCGCGAAATAGAGTTCGGGGGTCCAATTCCCCTCCGGTCCACACCATTAACATAAAAAATTAATCTTGAAAAATTAAAAATTTTTTTGTATAATTCATTTAGTTTCGCGGATAGAGTTGGGGAATTTCCCTGAATTTAAAATCACTCTTTTTAGGGTGATTTTTTAGAAAAGAAACCATTTTTATCTATTTTCTGCATTAAATAATGGGCCAACGATCTGAATGTTGGCGGGAGCTCTTAAATTAAACCAGTCCTTAAATTCATTCCCAGGAAAATTTTCCGATTTACCATCACCATTAACTGTAACTGTTGTGGTTCTTCCAATAGAGAAATCCGCTGAAATTGAAATAGAACTCACATTACTAAAATAAGACATTCCTCTATTTGAAAGTTCATTTTTCACTTTTTCTTCATTCCAAGTTTCACCACAATTAGAATTATTTTTATCAGTCTGACAAAAATGATCTCCCAATGAATTATCTGCCCTAGCCAATAGAATAACATTGGCAATATCTGCTACTTCAGATGGCTTTAACCATGCAGAATTGCCATGTTGAGATCGATAACCTTGAGCACTATAAAAACATGGAGAATCTTTATCATAAGATTTTTCATTTAAATCTGAAAAACTATTTACATCACCACTAGTATCACGTAACCTTTTTGTATAAGAAGTTGAACTTGACCAAACATCTCCTGAATTAAAAGTATAACCACCTGATGTAGAAGCAAACCAACCTTTAATAATTTGCCCATCAGCTACCATAACTTTTCCCGATGTATCAGAAACCGCATTGTCCCAATCTCCACCTTTTGGATCAGTTTTAAAAACTTGACAATATTGATTGGCACAAATAGAGCTATCACCATTATTAGTTAGAGCTAAAACATAAGATCTGGCAGCAATAGCTTGGGCCTTTAATGCCTCAGAAGGCCAACTTCCAGGAACTTCATAAATTCTTTTCATATAATCTTCTAGGCTTCCAGTCCAGATAATATTTCCTTTGTTCATCGCATTACTATCATTAACTTTAATAGTGGCACTCACTCCATCTCTATACTCATTGAAGTTAAAATAGGCGCGTAGAATTTGATCATAAGTTTGCCCAGCTTTTGCTCTACCATAAGCTCCATATTGATTCAAGCCAACTCGATGTGGAATACCATATGTAAAAAAAGCAAAACCACTACCGAACCCTGGATCAATTTTTCTATCATCAACACAAACTAGTGCTCCTGCGCCTAAAGAACTGGGCAAATTTAAACTCGCCTGTCTACCACTTATAATCTGCTGAAGTTTCGTGCTTAATTGAGCAATTTCACTGCTCAATTCACTTTGATAGCTTTTTGCTTTGACCACTTCACCTTTGAAAAAATCAGCTTGCTCGTCTAACTGCTCCGATAAAGCTGCTAAGCGCACTTGATCTGATTCAAGTTTTTGTTTGTCTTCATTGAGTTTATTTATTTCTTCTGAGAGAGAACGAATCAGACGATCATCTTGAGCACGAGCAGATTCTTGATAAGCTAAATCCTTAGTTAATTGATTGGCGCTTTGGCTAGACAGAAAAAGACTGAGTGGGTTAAAAGTGCGGCCTCTTTTATAAGACTCAGCCACTCTGTTTGAGAAAATCTGGTAATGATAAACCAAAGCCTCTTCTCTTTCGCCGATGCTCACTGCCAAAGCTGCTGCTTCGTTTTTTGCTTTAGCAATGCCAGCTTTAGCGGAATTTATTCTGGCTTCGAGACTTTTCAGTTCTTTTTCAAGTGGCGTGGTAGCGTTTACAGAAGCCTCAAGATCTTTTGAGAGTTTTTCTATTTCATTTTGGATATCACCAATTTCATCAGCACTCACATAAAACAAAGGCTTAAACATCAAAATTCCCGCCACTAAAGCCGTAAAGAACACAAAAAAGCTGAGCTTGCGGAAAAAGGGCATAGCAGGCTTCTCACTAAATAAAAATAATTAATTGATTAAGTATAGATTTTAGCACATTTCAGTCATCTTCTGATGACGATAGTAGTTTGACTACTTGAGGAAGAAGAAATGACTAAAATGGTTAAAAGATGACTTAAGAAAAAATTATCTTTTATTTAGTGAGAAGCCTATGATTCTACTATAATAAAAGCTTGGTTTTAAAGCTGTTTAATGATTTAATATAAGGGTGAATAGAATGAAATCAATCACTCTGGCTTTGTTGTTAATTAGTTCTTTTTTTTCTATTAGTGTAAAGAGTGCTTTTGCTACAAAACCAGAACCCATCATTGAGACAATAGAGGTTTATCAAACAAGAACCATCGTTGATAGCGAAACAAAAGAAGAAAGAGAAGCACAGTGTAATTTCTTTAATGGTTGTGTAGAGGCTGGAGAAAACGTGACAATTCACCTCTCTGGAATCGCCTACAACAATGGACTTCCTCTTCCAGAGGGTTCCAAAGTAAAAGTTCGTTTAAAATCAGAAGGGTGTAATGACTGGCCTGTGGGTGGCGGTTTCCAAGAAGCCACCCTCTACGACAATTACGTTGAAATCACAGCTCCAGGCTTAAATATTAAAGGCACCTGCTCTTACCAGTTAATTGTCAAGTTGGAAGCAGGAGAATCAGGACTAACTGGAGACGATAAACCAGAAACAAATAAAACCTATTTGGCAACTTCAACTATTGTTCAAGCTCAATGTTCATCAGAACAATGTAATGAGGATCTTACTAGGTCTTCAAGATATGAACTATGTTCACAAATTGATGAAAGCGCTCCAGAATATCAGTCTTGTGCTGATTGTTTTAGTAATGATGGGATTTGGACAGCTGTTGGCTGCATACCCAGCAACCCGAATGATGTAATTAAAGTAATTATTACTATTGGCTTGGCACTCGGAGGAGGAGTAGTTTTGGTAATGATTTTGGCTGGTTCTTTTATGCTTTCCGTCTCTCAAGGAGATCCAAATAAAACCAAAGAGGCCAAAGAAATTATCACCTCTGCCATAATCGGCTTATTATTTGTGATATTTTCCGTAACTATACTGCAGTTTATTGGTGTAGAAATTTTGCACATACCTGGATTTGGAGAATAAAAATGAAAAAAATTATTCAAATTTCACTATTCCAACTTTTATTTGCTTTTCTTTTTACCGGGATTGGATTGGCATATAGGTGTGGTGAAAATTTTAAGGTTTATTATGGAGACGATGTCAGTACTATGTGCGAATGCGCAGCTGTAAACAACGAAGCTGCCTTCGTAAGCTTTACTAGTGGTGCCCCATCTACATACTGTTGTGGTTTTTATTATGGCGGTGAATGTCACATTGAAGAACAAAGTGATGAAGAAGAAACAAATACCTATGGGTGTGGAGAGGGCTTTATAGTTCTAAAAGATCAAGATATTTCTGGAATGTGCCAGTGTTCAATTGTAAATAATCAAGCAGAACTAATGAACTTTGATCAAGGAACGCAAACATACTGTTGCGGAAACGTTCAGGGAACACAATGCAGAACTTACGAAGATCCCAATGACTATGCATGTGGAGAAACGAATAGTAGCGCCACCGTGCCAGATGGAGCAATTTGTAAATGTGATGGGGCAACTTGGGAATCACGTAAAGACGGTTTCCTTAATTGGAGTAAGGGCATTTGTTGTGGTTGGGTTGTAGACAATGTATGTCTCAGCGAAGATCCTGCCGCAACGAATGCTTATTGTGGGGATATTTATCCAGCTGGTGAAAAAAGTTGTATCTGTGGAGGTAGTGGTGGTCCAGTTCCCATGGAAGATGGCAATACTTGCTGCGGCTGGCTAGAAGAAGGAGTGTGCAAAAGCACCGATGTCGGCATTAGCGATCTTGAAGTCTCTGGTGATTTACTAGATAGTCTCAATCCTCTTTCTTCAGGAGATAATAAAGATGAACTTAGCACTCCAGGAGGAATTATTTCAAGAGCATTAAGCAATTTTATCTTCCCAATCGCAGGAATTATTCTTTTTGCAGTTTTACTACTCGGAGGATTCCAAATGCTTTCTGGAGCAACTAATTCAAAATCCTTGGAGGAAGGTAAGCAAAGAATTACTTCTGCAATCATTGGATTTATTATTCTCTTTGCAGCCTACTGGATTGCGCAATTGCTAGAATTAATCTTTGGTATTCGCATTCTTTCCTAGAACTAGCATTCTTAGTATAATCAAGCTTGTGTTTAATAGATTTTTCAAAAAATCAGCGTTGTTTCTGCTCCTCTCGCCCATTTTATTTCTAAGCAATCCTAAGCAAATATTTGCTCAAGCTGCTGACGATGATCAGGCTCAAATTGTCGATCAAAGTAAGCTTTATACAATCATGCCGATGTTTTTACCAAGTGCTCCGAGCTCTTTGAATTATAGTGATTTATTAACCACCATGACTAAGGATCAGGGATATGAAGCGCACTGTGCAGGCGCGCAGTGGGTAATTAGTGAGAAACAATATGGCAATGCAGCTAAATTTTTTAGCCAGTTGCCAAGAGAAAACTTCTCTACGCTTGCGACACAAGTCTTTGGCAGTTCTGATCCTTATATTGTAGATTTCACCAAAGCTCGCATTCCAGTAATCCGAGGCATGGAATCGAAGTCAGACACCATGAAGAATAGTTCTATTGAAGGAATGTTTGGAGCAAATTATCAAACCATAAAAGACATCTACATGCTTAATTCAGCTGGTGTTAGCGAGAGACTTCTAACTTCATATCAGCAGTGTTTAGCAAAAAGTCAAAACCTAGTCAGTATTAATAAAATTTGTGCTGAAATCAAAGGCGAGCCCTGCTCTCTTAATAAAGAGTATTCCATCGAGGTAAATGAGAATCCTGTTACTTTCAAAGTGCTAGAAATTCTAGAATGGTTCTCTCAAATTCGTCCAAGTCTGAGTGGTGATGAACTTTATCAGCAAGTTTGTGCAGACATTACAGGGGGTGGTTCCACCGACGCAGCTGAGTTTAATGAAGCCCATACTGATCTCCCCGACGTTAGTCAAGAATTTTTAGACAAAACCAAAGCAGCTGTCGGTGTCATCTCTATTGATATGGACACTCTCTATCGTTTAGCTTTTTTGGTTTTGGTTCCCACTCAAAACATCAGTGGAGATGCAGACAAATTTCACTTCCTGCAATCCAGCCCAAGAATTAACGCAGAAGTTCAAGCTCCAATTTTCATTGCTTTCAAAATTCCTGAATTTGGCACTAATAAATCTAAATTCGTTAATAATATCGATAGTTTAGAGCTAACAAAAATGGCTATTCAGGCTGCTGCACAGAACAAAGCAGATCTAGACGAGCAGAACACTAATCGTGATAAAAATTATGAAGCAGCTAAAAACGCTCCCTACATTCAAGACCCCGTCATTAAATGTCCTGAGGGTTTTCCTCAGTGCACAAGAAGTTCAGACAATGCTCTTCTTAATGTCTTAGTTGATATGATTAACGGCGCAGCACCAAATTGTAAAGATGTTACTCTGAGAGTAGTTGAAGAAACGACTATCGAAGAAATTTTTAATCAAGAAGACCAAAATTGGGAAAAGGCTGGCGATCTTTTTACTCCCGCCAATAAAGATATAAAAGAGAATTTATATAAAAGTAATACCAATGAAGAAACCATTAAAAAACTTGGTATCGACAGCTCTAATATATTTAATTGGCAATTAACCGTCGACGAAAAAAAGGAAAGCTATGGCACCCCAGTTGTTGTTAATGCCTATCTCGTTCTTCCAGTTGGAGAAACCATAAAAGACGTCAATAAATCTCTGTCAATTTTTTGGAATGAAGAAGACTTTTTTAATCTGGTTAAAACTAATGTCATTGAAGATATGAAAAACGCTGATGGCACAAATAAAATGGGCTCAATTCCAAAATATTACACGATTAAAGGAGCTGATGTTGGTATAGCTTCCTCAGATGTCAAAAGCTACATTGATACTTGCGAAGAAACTCTTGTTTTTGGCGAAGATGGCCTCTATCGCACAGAATATACTTGTACTAGCTATAATTATGGTTTTGGACTGGATGAAGAAAAAGACGCTCCACTCTATCCAGATTTTGGCCTTGGATTTATGTTAAGAAAAATCCAACAAACCCTGCGTGCTACCTTTGATCAAACCTATGATTACATTGCTTCCTGCCAAAGAGTTGAAGACATGTTCCTTGGTCGCTGTAGTGGCGATCCGAGTGGGAAAACTCAATCCGTATGTACCGGCGAATCATTTAAAAATATTAAGAACATGCCTAGTTATGAAGGCATTCCTCAATTTGCCAAAGATGTTTATGCAACCGGCATCGCTCCAAAAATTACTTCCGAATTAATTGAGGCCTATGAATATGCTGAAGAACAAACTGGTATTCCATGCGAAGTTGTAGCTGGCATTCATTTTACAGAAGGAGGACTCAGTCCAACTAATTCTGTCTTTGATGGAGGTACCCTACACGGCTCACTAAAAGATGATGCCAAAGGTGCTATGGAGCATTTGATCAGTAAATGGCCAGGACAATTCGATAAAAATAACATTGAATATGAGGATTTAGTCACAGCCATCGGTGGCTTTAATGGTACTGGCAATCAAAATTGTGGCAAAGAAACTCGTTGGCTGAATGGTGGCAAATGCCCTTCAGAGTTTGCTTCTGAAGATCATCCCCATCCACTTGCTTACATTGATGAAAGACATAGCGATATGGACTTAATCTTTTGCTTAGACTTCACTGAGTTTAATTGCAGTGTTAGTCCAACTGCGGCGACCTTGGCTACATTGCGCAGCCAACTTGATGAAAAACAAGTTAATTCAGGGTTTTCAGATGAAACAAAAGAAAATTTAATTAGCGACGCTGCAAATTATTGCTTCGCCAACTCCAGCGTGTGTCAAAGTCTAAGCGACGGTGGTAAATATCCAAAATATCAAAGGCCTGGCTCAGTTACCACGGCTATTTTACTGAATGAATCTGGGGTTGGACAATAGTTTTCTTCTTTTTGTTGACAACTGTGGAAGAATTTTCTGGCTTTAATTTAAACAAACGCATTGCACCAAGTTGCAATAGTTCTGCCACTGCTAAAAAAGTATTAGAGCTGGTGTTCTGAGCCTGTAAACCAAGGTTTTTATCTTCAATGCCATAAAGTAGCAAGGTTGGCAAATTACTTTTAGCTAAAAGATCTTCATTGTTTTGATCCATATCTTTGAGCAAATAAAAAACTGCTTCACAGTAAGAATTGCTTGGAGAAATATCTAAGTTAAGCTTGCCAAAATCTGGAATAAAATTATTAATTGTTACCAAGTGATTATCAATGCCTTTATAAAGATTCTCGTAAGCAAAATAGAGTTGATTGAGTTTTTCCAAATCCTCCACTCCACATAAAATTAGCAAATCGGCTTGAGCGCCGGCATAAGAAAATTCAAGTGCTGAACTATCGAGTGGAGCGACACCTTTTTTTGGCTTGATAGTTAAATAAAAACGCTTGTCTTGCTCGCCAATGTAATAAGAAACTTTGTCGACCTGATCTTCCTGATAAGGAAAACTAACCAAGAGATTTTCTTTACCTAATTCATGTTCAATTAACTTAACATCAATAAAATCATTTAGTTCGGTAGGAATTTTTTGTTTGAGTTTTGGAGTTAGTAGTCGCGCCTCCTGTTTAGCACTTAGAAATGAATATAGACAATAAGTTGCTAAAAATAAATCTAGATTTTCTTCTTCTGGAAAAATAATTAGAGCATTTTTGCTTATTTCTAAAATGTCCTTGAATTTATTAGTTTGAGCTTGATCGATCATCTATGATTGTTTTAAATGTTTTCCCGAAGAATGTCAAGAATTATCTTTTGCAGTTTTGCTCTGTTTCATCTAGAATATACTTGTTTTATGTTACGTAAAAAAGCTTCTCACCTGCTTTTGGTTTTGTTTTTGGTTTTTTCGTGCTTTTTGATGTCTGCTAAACCTGCAAAGGCTAGTACTATTTCTGACTGGCTTTCTTCAGTCTTTCATATTAAAGAAGCTACAACCAGCTATTCCAACGCTCTTCTTGAGGAAGGAGTGGCTCAAGAAAAAAATGTTTCCTCGACTTGGGCTAATAGTTTTAACTACATAAATGGCAACGTTTATGGTGGTGAAACAATGGCCAAAATTAGTGGCATAACTGGCGCAGACAAAATTGCTCTTGAAGAAAGCTTGGGAGATGGCATGCTGGGAGACGTAAACAAAGGTATCGTTGCTCTCTACACTCCTCCAGCTAGCACCAGAACCTACGTTGCTGATGTGATGAAATCAGCCAAAATTATTCCAGAAGCTCAAGCTCAAGGCCTTGGCTTTGCTGCTCTTGATCCAATTTTAGAAACCTGGAAATCTTTTCGTAATCTAGCTTATCTTTTCTTTGTACTTATTTTTCTCATCATTGGTTTTATGATCATGTTCAGAACCAAAGTTGGACAAGCCGCCATTACCGCCCAGCAGGCCATTCCCAGCGTCATCATTGCCATGCTGGCTGTTACTTTTTCTTATGCCATCGCAGGATTTATGATCGATATTATGTATGTAGTGATGTACATGCTAGCTGGCTTTTTTACCGAGGGTTCAGACATTGTGACGAGAAATATATTTGGCCTAGTGGGCTTAATGTTCAAAGGAACCACCGGTTCCACTCAGAATGCCATTGAACAATTCATGGAAGATGCTTTAAACATTGGTTTAGTTGGTGAAGCTATTGCCTGGATGTCCAGTTTACTCGGCACAGTAATTGTCGGTATTGCTATTCTTTTCGCTACTTTCAAAGTCTTTTTTGAATTAGTCAAAACCTATGTAGCCGTACTTATTCAAATTATTTTTTCGCCAATTATCTTAATGCTTGGTGCTTTTCCAGGTAAAAATGTCTTTGGCAAATGGCTCAAAGACCTCGCCGGCAACCTAATTCTTTGGCCCGTAGTTCTACTCTGTATTTTAGTGCAACGCATGCTAACCGCCCCGATTCGCAATCTTCAAGGCACGGGAGAAACTCTCGATGCAAATTTCGGTGGTGGCTTCATGCCTCCATTCTTAGTCGGGCAGGGACAAGCTTCTATCATTCCAGTCATTCTTGGTATTGGCATACTCCTCGTCATTCCAGAAATCATGCAAGAAGTTAAAAAAGCCATGCACGTTGATAGCGGAATCTTTGGGCAGTTAGCTGGATCAATGGGCAAGGGCTTGCAAGGAGCATGGCAAGGCGGAGATGTTGGATTACCAGTTAAAATGCCTTTTGGTGTAAAAGACGCTGTTAGTGCTGGAGCCAGACTAAGCAGGTCCGGCATTGAACATCTTGGACAAAAATTAATTGTCAATAATGGTGGAACAATTGTACCTCCAAATCCTGCTTCTGTTGATATTGTCAGTGAACAAGGGGCCTCTACAACTACTAATAAAAATCGTCAAAACGTTGATGTTAATAACGTTGTTAATAGGGTTAACACAGCATCTAGACCAATTAACCCAGTTACTCAAGCGACTGGACCTAGACCGAAACCCACACCGATTAAAAACATTGATGAACTGTCTGACATTATTTAAACTCGATTATTCAAAATTGAAAATTGTTTGCTAACTAAAGGAGTCTATTTATTTCTTGTCTTTGACTGCTGATTTTGCCCCATAAAGAATAGGTTCTTCTGGGAAGATAGAAACTAATTTCAGGGCCTCATTCTTAGTCCAGATACCAGTACTAACCACTGGATATGATTCTCCAAAGAACATTGGTCTTCTTTTCGAAAAAGCTGCTTTTAATGGATTTGCTTCCGTTAATTCATTGGCAAACTGACTGGATAGCAACTCTACCAAAGCGGCTCTTTCTTGATAACTTAAATAATTCTTGTTAGTTTCTTCTTGTAAGTAATGCCTAATTGAGGCAATTACAAATTTCTCAGTAATTAACTTTCTTAGAAGAGTGTATTGATCTCCTGGTTCTTTATACAATCTTTCTGGATCTAATTGCATAAATTTAACTTCTTCTTTAGAAACCTCAAGTTCTTTTCTTAATTTATCATTATCTCCATTCCAATCTGGACTTAGAACAAAAGACTCTCTAAAATTCATGAGGATAAAAGTGCCAATCTCCTTATCACCTCTCTTCTTTATAACCCTTATTTTCATGAATCTATTTGCTTCGTCCATTTTCTGTGCATCTGCGAGATTTTCAGATTCAACATCTGACTTGTCAAACTCATAGCGATTTCCATCCTTATCTCTTAATACAGAATCACCCATCCAGTAATCAGCTCGTTTATAAATATTAGCTAAATTATTTTTTAACTCTTCAGCTGGAACCTTAGTCTTAAAATCTTCAAAAATACCTCTAGAAGAAACTTCTCTTAATAAGTTCTTCATTGGCAAAGAATCTGTTTTGATTAATTTCCATATATCATTTGCGTGCTCAATCATTCCATCCCAATAACCACCAATGTTTGCGGGAATATTTTCATTAATTAAATCAGGCAATGGTTTTAAATAAACCTTATTTAATTGCGGAAATTTATCCAAAAGCATTCTTTGTCTCTCATCCCAACCGTTTTCTTCTTTTCTCTCTATGTCTCCATCTGCGTGAGTAAGATTGTTTTTGTCTTTTTCAACGGTTAAACACTGATGCATTAACAACTCCAAGAGAGTAACAAATTCTTCTTTAACTACAATGTTCCCCACTTCATCTTTAGTAGCATATTTAGCTCTCAAAACATGAGATATTAAACCATTATTAAGCAATCTACCAAAGTTGGCAATAAATACCCTGTCATATACGCTCAATTTACCAGACTGCTCTTCTTCTGTTAGATATTTTCTTTCTGATGCTCCAAATCTAAACAATTTCGTTGGAATAAGAGAATCATATCTTAGAATAGCCAAGTCACTAATTGGCCAAGGAACTAAAGTCGCTAAAAATTTTACAGAATAGTTAACAACTAAAAATGCCAATATTTCTGCTTTTTCTTTCTTACGATTTTCTTCTACTTGATCACCACCATCTATTGCGCGCAATTCAGGACTAATTCTTTGAATTAAATTAGCAAAATCCTTTCCCATTTCTTTTGATATTTCACCTCTTCTAGCATTGTGTGCAAACATATTATGATCTGGATCAGAAAGTTCTGGATCAGCCACTCTCCTTAAGAGATATCTGACTGCTGTTTGAGCTAATTCACCAAAAGACAAATTTGCACCAATCGTGGTAAATTTTTCTTCCTGACCATTCAACTCTATTTTTGATCTAAAAAAATGACCCCATCTAAATGGCTGTGGAACATCTTCCTTAAGATAACTAAAAAATTTATCTGGATCGCCCTGAGTTCTCTTATCCTCTATTGACTCGGCGCCTTTTTCAATAGCATTTAAAGCATTAAAAAACCACTCAACCTCATCTCTTATTTCTCTAGAGGGAAATGCCGGTAGAATATCTTCGTGCAATGAAAATTTTTGTTGTTCTCCCTCTATGACATATTTCTTAGTAACCGCTTCTTGCCAAATTGCCTGCATTGGATATTCTTTATGAGCCTCGCTTTTTAAATCTCTGGCAACATAAGACATGATTGCTTTAACATAATCATATGGTTGCCAATCAGCAACCTGATCTTTTTCCCATAAATTTCCCCTAACAACATCCAATTGAAAAAACTTAACAACAAAACCAGGAACTTCATTATTCTCTTGTTCTGGATTGCCTCCAGGATTATCAATTCCTCCACCATTTCCGCCGTTTCCACCAGCAACCTCATCTAATATATTTCCCGGTGCTTCGGTAGAATCCTCATTATCATCAGTATCTTCATCATCAACTACTTCTCCAGAAACAGGAACAAATCCAAGCATACCAAAAAACCTTCTTTGATCTTCTTTAGGAATTTCCCCATCATGGTTCTTAGCTCTAATTAAAAAACTAAATAAATCTGTAACATCCCTACTTTCTTCTGGGCTGAGTTTTTCATCTAGAACACGCTTAACAACAGAAATAACATCATCTATGCTATATTTTCCATCCAAATATGACTCGAGTACTTCGCTAAGCTTAGCTAGAAGCGCCTCCTTTGCATTTTCATGTTTTTCTGCAAAACGATTTATTTCAGTCATACCTGCTCATTATATTTTTTTTTAGCAACATTTTCAACCTGAGAGTAAGGCTAAATGTGTTTAATTAATTGCCCAAACTAGCATTTCTTAAAGAAGCACTCATTCCTGCCACTCTCATCGCTCCAGAAAATAAATTAGTCCAGTCAAATTTTTGACTAGACTCTGTTTTCTCTTTTAAAGAAAATACTTTCCCAAACTCACTCAAGTGTCTTTTTAATAAAGTTCTGAATAGTTGGCGCTGATTTTCAGGAGTCCATCTTCCAGAAATACTCGTTTTACTCTCCCCAGCAAAGAATTTATTTAAAATCAATTCTTTTTGATCTAAAGACATGCTGGAATTCGATAATGCCAAAATCTGACTGGCGTTGAATTGCTTTATTTCATTAGCATCAACTTTGGACAATAGGTCATTAATTGGAAAAGAATGAAAGTCTAATTTCTTGTCTTTTAATCTGGATGCCATCTCATGCAATAGTTTGAAGCTAGATTTTTTATCCATTCTACTGAGAATGTTTTTATTAAAAGATTTTATAAGTCCAGAGAATAAAAGACTGCTTAAACTGGCAGATTCTGCCTGTCCTTGCATGATATCTACTATTAGTTCTGCATTTTGTTCTGATTTTAATTTACCTGCAACCTGTTCAAATAAAATTGTTGAAAGCATTAATGCAGAAAGAGCCTTTCCACCAGGTTCAAACCCTTTTTTAAGAATTTCTGATATATATTTTGGATCTCCAGTTTCTTTCACTTGGTCGGAAATAAACCCAAAAGCAAGAAAAGAGCTTTTAACTGGCAGTTTTATTAGTTTTGCCAGCTCGCGGGGAGTTTTTTCATTTGGATCCAATTTTGATAGAAATGAATTTACCAATTCAGTTGCTTTGCCAGATCCAAAACCGACAATCGTGTTCCAATTTTCATTGCCATTACCCAAAAGAAAGTTTATTTTTGCATCACCAATCTTCAAATTATTTAGTTCTTTTAATAAAGTTGATGATTTATTTTCATTTAGCTGCTCTTTAGAAGACAATTGACTTTCAGCACCAATTTTCACAGCAATTTTCTGAGTGACCTCACTATCAGCTGGACCAGTGGAATTTGCTTCCTCTGAATTTATCATAAAAAAAGAATAAAAATAATACTCTTAAAACAGTCTCAATTATATTAAATAAAGCAGATACAAAGCAAGCAAACTATTTTTCCCACCCTTTCAAGCTAATTGTTATCAAGTTATAATAAAAATAGATGGCAGCAATAGATAGTAAACAAAGTTCAGAAAAAAGAATTCCATTAAAGGAATTGTCTGGCGTTAGTAAATTCAGCCGTGAAGATGTGGCTCGAATTCTAAGTTTAATTAAGCTGTGGATTTATGATTTTCACAATAAATCTTACAAAGAAAGCAAGGTTTCTGGAGGATTTCGTGTAAATAGATTTAGCGGAGAAGAATTTGACCTCAGCACTTACTTAGATATTATCTCTGATAAATTTGAGAATCCTTTTGAAGAACCTCACCTTTTTATTTCTGATTTGATTAATTTTGTTGATCAACTTTATCATCCAATTCCAGATGTTTTTATTGCAAATGAAAATTCTCGAAATATTGTTGCGGAATTGGGAAAACTTGGGAGTGTGTTTGAATTAATTGGGGTTTATCCAGACAAAGATAAGGTTAGTATAGAAGATCTTCAGAGAATGGAAGATTTTTCAATTAGGCAACTAATTGTCAAGCACATTGAAAAAATAGAAGTAATTCTTGATTTAAAACCAACCAAGGAAGAAGAAGAGCCGGAAGATGAAAAAGATACCGTTAAAGATGGAGCTGCAGGCATACCTAAAACAGTTACTGGCAAAACCTCCAAAGATGAATCTCCAGATAGCTCTGATAGCGATGGGGATGATGAAATAGATAAGAAGCTTGAAAAAAATAAACCTCCCCTCAAAATCTCCGAGCTTGATCCTCAGTCTAAACTTTATCTTCAATCGCTATCCATTATTACTATTAATCAGGCCCTTAGTAAATATTTTAATGAAGCTTCTTTAGCTAAGTATGGTTTTCCTCCAGGAACTCGAATAACTTTTGATCAGCTGCCACTAGAAATACGCAAGCAATTAATGGATCGTGCTTTCTTGCAAGTGGAAAATCTGCTTCTCAGTGAAAAATTCACTCTTGAGGATCTAATCAAAAATCCAGCCCAAAGAATTAGTTTTAGTAACCAAGCTTCACTTAGCTTGCTGATGGATCCTCGAGGTCTCAACTTATTAAACGGCGCTATTCGCGAGATCACTACCGCGACAGATAAAGTTGAAAAAATTAAACAAAACCAAGAAGAAAAAGCAGAACTTGATAGCAAAAAAGCTGAGGAGATTATAGAAGAAGCTTCTGAGCAGGCTGGAATTGATCCAAATTTCGCTAGAAATATTGAATCTGAACTCGATATTATTAAAAATGAATCACGACTGGATGAAGTTTTTTTTGAAAAGCTTAGTGGAATTGCCAGCGAAGTAGATCAATTTAAAATCAGACAAGCAATTGTCTCAGGCAAAGCCTACATCGAGGTTTTGATTCAACAGGGTGTCCCACCAGAATATATCATTCCTGATCCTAGAAACTTTGATTACAACAGATTTGTAAATATTTTTGGCAATAACTTAGACGCAGCTCAGTTTAATGCTCACAAAGAAGAAATTGCTAATTTAATAATCTTTTATTGGAAACGCAAGAGAGCCATTTGGACGCGTGAATTCAGTCAAGAATTTGGGCTGGAAAAATATACTCCAGAAGAAGCTCAAAGACTCTTTGATGAAATTTCCAAAGATCCAGAAAAACGAAAAAGACTAGAAATATTAGCCAGGTTTAATTTAAATTATGGCGGAAGTGAAATTGCTAGCCAACTAGTTGAAAGAGACGGCTCTAAATTAAGCGAGGAAATGAAGGCTTTTCGCGAACAACAAGAAAAGCTCATTAAAGAATATTTAAAAGAAGAAATTAATAAACTTTCTGCAGCAGAACAGCAAGAAACTTTTGCTGTTTGGCTTCAGTTTTATCAACCAGGATCGCCACAAATAGAATACAGCGTTGAGAATTTCTATCAACTAATCGATTCTCAGTCAAATTCAATGGATTTTTCAGAATTGGCTGCTGCAGAGGCTTTTGGCGCTGGTTCTTTTAACCAAAATGGTAGCGGATGGATGCAAAATGCTTTTGCCCCTGGAGGTGATTATCAGGGTACAGGCCTCATGGATAGTGCCGCTGGACAAGCTGGCAAAAAATTAGCAACTAAAGCAATTGGCGAGGGTCTCTATGTAGCCTTGGATGCGGCTGGTGGCTGGGGTGAAGTTCTTAGAGCAGCCGAAACAGCAGCTCCATGGATTAAAAAACTAAAAGAAAAAATAATCGAGCAAGGTTTAGAAAAATTTTTGGAGTCTATTAAAAAGTACTGGCCTATACTTTTAGCTTTTACTCTCCTGGCTGCCCTTGGTGGATTTCTTGCTGGAGTGCTGGCAGCGCTAGCAACTTATTACTTTTTAAAAAACGGTTTAGCAGGTATTAAAAATCTTTTTACCGGAACTCAAAAGGTTGTTGGTCAAATAGGAAATGGGGTCAGTGGAATCGCTGGTGAAAAAGCTAGTATTAGTAATCAAGCGATCGTAAAACAGAACAGCATTGGACAACTATCTGCTCCCGGAAACACTCTCGCTACTCAACTTTCCCCAGCTATGATTACTGCTGGACAAGCGGTCATTGCTACTTTTACCGGCACCGCACTTTTAGTTTTTATGTATCAAACTAGTCTAAATTCTGCTTTTCTAACTGATTTTCCAAAAAATGAAACTGATTTTGCTAACTCTGTTGAAAAAACTTCTAAATATGCTGAAATTAGCAAAACTGCCAAAATTAAGAGTGGCTGTCCAAATCCAGAAAGTAACGACACAAAATGTGAAAACCCTTCTTTTCCAGTTACTATTGAGTACACTATTACCATTAAGCCAAAAGAGGACTTTACCATTCAAATCACTGATCTCCAAGATAAAATTAAGTTTAAACAAAGTAAAAAAGGTTGGGAAGAAGCTGGTGCCTCAGCTCCATCAATTGAAAATGAAAAGAATCTGGAATTTGATTATTTTAAAGAAATTATTAAAGAGCAAGGTGGTCTAACTAGTGAAAACATTAACATTACCCCTACTCCCACTCCGGGAAGCGAAACAACTAATGATACAAATCCTGCGGAAACTCAAGACAATATCATTATTCCTCCAGGCAGCGAACTAACTTTTACTTATTCTCTAGAAGATCTCGGCACTGGCTATAATCACACCGCCATAATTAATACTATTGAGGCTAATTTTTATTATCAAAATGGATTTATGTCTGGAATGGATAACATGATTACGGCTTCGAGAGTCTGCCTTGGAGATTGTAGTGCTGGAGCAGGCTGCTGGCCAACCAATGGTATCTTAACCCAGCTACCATTTGGAGTTGGAACTCCAGACGCTGATGCTTCTCATAGACCACCTCTTTCTGGTGGATATTCAGATGCTTACGACATTGGCGGTAGTGGTGGTCATCCCAACGTTTACGTACCTTTCCCAGGAGATCTTTGTTTTAAAGGATGTAGCGATACTGGCTACGGCTGCTACTTTACCTTAACTTTTGATGGTTCTGGCAGTAGCCAAAAACTGCTGTTTGCTCATTTCGAACAACCGAACTCTCAGCTCCCACAAGCAGAAACATGTATGGTTGTAGACGAAGGATTTTTACTCGGCCCAATGGGAACTCGTGGCAATTCAACTGGAGTCCATTTACACTATGAGATAGACTTTGAAGGGCAATTTTATCACCCAAGCTCAAGAAATTTCTCGATTCTTGAAACTCTTGTGCCAGAAACAGATAAAGGAAATTATCCACCTGTTTTAAACGATGGAGTAAGCACTTGCTATGAATAAAGAACAAAAAAAAGAAATTAAAATAATTCCTATACTAATAATCTTTGTGATTGTTTCTTTGCTTATTTCGGCAATTCTAATAGCCATTACTCCTCAAAAAGAAAAGGTTTCACAAACTGATTTTGTTACCAGTAATTACAATGACACTCAAAGTACTTTTAAAAAAGTCAGCTTCACTGGAAGAGAAATTATCGTTCCAGAAAAATTTAAGCTTTATCAGCCAACTTCAAGCGTCAGCTTAATTAATGAACTTGCAGACAAAATCATTAAAGACTACCAATTGGAACAAGGAGAAAAACTAAATAATTATTGGACCAGGGAAAATTACACTTTAATCAAGAATTCTTATGAAAACAGGTGGTCTTTTGATTTAAATCCAGCAAAAATTGATAATAAAGTTACCATTATTACTGATGAAGCCATAACGACATGCTTTGATTTTTACTCCAAATACAACATTAATTTGTCTTTAGTCGCCCAAGAAGATGAAATTAGTTATCTTGATGGCAAATTACAGCAAGAAAAATCTGAGCCAGAAGAAGCCTTATATTTACAGATTCCCCTCACTTATGAACTAGACGGCTACCCTGTTTTTTATCAAAGTGAAAGCAACTATCCATTTTTTTGCAAAATAAACAATAACTACGAAATTGAAAGAATAGTTTTTAAAGATGTTTTTTATATGTTTGAAGTGGTAAAAGAAATGCCTTCGATTAGCATTGACCAAGCAATTAAAAATATTAAAAATGAAAAAGTATCTATAATTGACGCTCAAAGTCAAATTGTCGATGCGATCGACTTAAACTGGATTAATGAAGCAGATTTACAAAGCGTTTCCATTGACTATCGTTTTGATGAAAATCTGAAGTTAGCTTATCCTTTTTATAAATTCAAGGCAAAACTAACTAATTCTGCAGGTATTAATATCCAGGCAGAAATTATTACACCAGCTGTAGCCAGTGCCGTTCAGGAATAAGTTCTAAACTAAACAAGTCATCAGTCTTTCTGCTAAAATGAATTAAACAAATGAAACAGCACCCAATCCCACAGGATATCACCAACTATAAGTTTCATCTTATTGGCAGCATGACGCTTAAGCAATTTGCAGAAGTGGCTGTAGCTGCAGTCTTGGCTTTTATTATTTTTAAAACAAATTTAATCGCTATTGTTAAATGGCCACTAATTTTCTTTACGGTTGGTTTGGGAGCAGCTTTAGCTTTTGTACCAATTGAAGAAAGGCCTCTAGATCACTGGATCCAAACTTTTTTCAAAAACATCTATAAGCCTACAAAGTTTTTTTGGAAAAAAGCTAGTAAAATTCCAGATTTTTTCAATTATAAAATTAGTAGTGTTCAAAGTGATTTTTTCGCACCCAACGTTAATTTAAACCCAGCTCGTAAACAACGTATTAATGAATACATTAAAAGTATTCCTGAAGCGGAAAAGGTTGATGAATTTGACGCCGGAGAAAATCAAAAGATCAGTGCCTTACTCAATCAGTTTAATGATGTAAAAGTTGATCAAGATCAGATTAAAATTGAAGTCAAAAAACAAGAAAAACCAAACCTGCAAACAAGAGTTAGAGATCTGAAAGCTCCTCAAGAGGAACTTGATAATAAAAAATATTCAACCAACCAAATTTTTGGCTCAGTAATTGGTCAGAATGGACAAAAAGAGTCAGAAGTAATTATTGAAATAAAAGATCAAAGTGGCGAAAGTCTTAGAGTCATCAAAAGTGATGAGGATGGCAATTTTGTTGCTAACAATCCACTAAAAAATGGATCTTATCAAGTAATAGCTGAAAAAAACGATCAAAAATTTCCAATTTTGCAAGTAGAACTCACTGGACAAATTCTCGATCCCCTTGTAATCAAAGCATAAAATTTAGTAAACTATTGCTAGCTCATGAGCGACAAAGTAATTAGTTCCACCACTCAAGAATTTCTTGATGTCTATGACATTGTCAACGACATGGTTCTTTTAAAAGATGGCACTGCATCGATGATCCTTCAAGTGGGAACCATGAATTTCAGTCTTTTAGCTGAGCAAGAACAAGACGCCATTATTTTTACCTATGGTTCTCTGCTCAACTCGCTTAATTATCCAATCCAGATCAGCATTCAATCTCAAACTAAAGATGTAACTAAATATTTACGCTTACTTGACGAAAGAATTTCAAAAGCTAGCACGGATCGCAAGGCAACTCTCATTAAAAAATATCGAGATTTTGTGGCAGCTTTAATCAAAGAAAGAAATGTTTTACAAAAAAACTTCTTTGTAACTATTCCTGCTAGCCCTGCGGAGATGGGCTTGTTTACAGCAACTAGTGTTTTACCAGGCAAAACTGCTTTTGATATCAACACTGTTGAAAAAAGCGTCATTTTAGAAAAAGCTGTAAATCTACTTGGGCCAAGACGAGATCATTTAACTTCTCAATTTGGTCGCCTGGGGCTTTACGTCAGACAATTAAACACTCAAGAAATTATTCAAAACTTCTATATTAATTACAACCCTGAGGCTGCTGAGGGTCAAGAAATTAGCAGTAATGAAAATTACACCACTCCTCTAGTTAGAGCGAGTTTTGGAAGGAAAATTATGCAAGTAAATGATCCAAGCACCCAAGCACAACCACTACCAATTAATCCCGCAGATAATAGTAGGCCTCCTGCACCAGTTACTCCAACGGAAGTAATTTTGGAAAATCCAGCTGTGGAGAATGTTGCTCCCGTAGCACCTCCAGTGCCAGAAGCTTCAGTTGTTCAAGAAACTGAGCTAAAGATACAGGCACCAACTCCAATTCAAGAAACCACTCCAGTAGTTGCTCCCCATGAAGAACCAATTTTTAGTCCAGAAGAAATTTTAAGTGGCAAAACACCTGCAGAAGAACAAGTTCTTCAAGAAAACAAGGTTCAAGAAGTACAGGCTCCGCCAATTGTCCCTCCAACTCCAGATCCAATTTTAGAACAAGCTTCATCGCCAGTTTCTACTCCAGTTCCAGAACAAACTCCGATTTCAGATCTAACTCAGACTCCAGAGTTAGATCTCAATCTCGATCCTAGTCTAATAAATGCTGATCCAATTTCTGAAACCGTTACTCAAGAACCAACATTAGAACCCATCCCAGTAATAACTCAAGAAACAGCGGTGGCTCAGGAAACAAATGACTTTGCTGAAGAAATTAAGCCTCTGCAAAATAAGTTTGAGACCGCTGAATCAGTAATTGAATCACCTATAGCCGTCGAGGAAGCTCAAATTCAAAATCAAACTCAAGTAGCAGAATCTACTCCGACAGAGCCAGAAGAAGCACAAATATAAAATATAAATATGTTTAATCCTTTTGCTAAGAAAAAGACCATCGAATCGGCAGACCAGGGAAAAATGAATGTCGATCAATACACGCAGGATAAATTAAGCGAATTTTCTCGTGGTCTCGTCACAATCCAAGACATTATTGCTCCTGAAGCAATTGAGGTTGATTTTACTTATCAAAAGATTAATTCCACTTACACTCGCACTTTATTTATTGCTGGTTACCCTCGTGCCGTTCCAGCCAACTGGCTTTCCCCTTTGATTAATTATCCAAATCAAGCCAATATCTCAATGTTTGTTTTTCCGTCAGATACTGGTGATATTCTGGACGATCTTAAGAGAAAAATTACCGAAATGGAAGCTGAAATCACTTCCGACATTAGATCTGGAAAAATCAGTAACATTAATACAGAAATTAAACTAAGTGATGCTAGAAGCATGCGTGAACAACTAGCTGCTGGTTCAGAAAGATTTTTTCAATTCGGGCTTTATGTAACGATAAAAGCAGATAACAAAGAAGAACTCGATAGAATTACCAAAAGCATCCAGGGAACTCTAGGCGCATTAATGATTGTTTCGAAGAAATCCTCTTTGCAAATGGACGAGGGATTTAAAACTACCCTACCAATGGGCGTCGATCGCTTGCAGGTGACTAGAAACATGGATACCACTTCCTTGGCGACTACCTTTCCATTCACTTCTTCAGAATTAACCATGGAAACCGGAATCGTTTATGGCATCAACGAACACAACGATTCCCTGGTGATTTTCGATCGTTTCAAAATGGAAAATGCCAACATGGTTGTTTTTGCTAAATCTGGTGCAGGTAAATCTTACACAGTGAAGCTAGAGATTCTCCGTCAATTAATGTTTGATGCTGAAGTCATTGTTCTCGATCCAGAGCATGAATACGAAGAACTATGTAAAATGGTTGGTGGTGAATATATTAATTTTACCTTTGGCTCAGATGCTAAAATTAATCCTTTCGATTTATCCAATGTTTATGAAGAAGGAGAAAACGAGCTGGGACAAAAAATCCTGTCGATTCATGGTCTTTTAAAAGTCATGCTCGGCGAAATGACTCCGCAGCAGGAAGCCTTGCTCGACCGCTCAATTATTGCTGCCTATAAAGCCAAAGGCATTACCCCAGATCCAGCCACTCAAAAAAATACTCCTCCACTTATGGAAGATTTATATAAAGCCCTGATTGGTATGGAACGAGATGAAAGCGATGACCTAGCAGCTCGTTTGGAAAAATTTATCACTGGCTCCTTCCGCGGAATTTTTAGCCAGGCTTCAAACGTAGACATTAAGTCGCAATTCACTGTTTTTTCAGTCAAAGAAATGGAAGAATCTCTGCGTCCAATCGCCATGTACGTTATTCTTGACTTCATTTGGACTAGAGTTAAAAAGGATTTAAAGAGACGCATTTTAGTTATTGATGAGGCCTGGTATTTTATGATGCATCCAGATAGCGCGGCTTTTGTTTATTCCATGGTTAAAAGAGCCCGTAAATACTACCTTGGCATTACTACCATCACTCAAGATGTAGAAGATTTTTTACGCAATGATTATGGCAAAGCTATTGTTTCCAACGCATCCATTCAGTTCTTAATGAAGCAATCTACTTCTTCAATTCCTATTTTGACTCAAACCTTTTATCTATCTGAAGGAGAAAGACAGCTTCTAGTTTCTTCCGATGTTGGCGAGGGTATTTTCTTCGCTGGCCAAAATCATGTTGCGCTCCGAGTAATTGCTTCTGCTGATGAACACCAAGTAATCACCACTAATCCTGAAGAAATTTTAGAAGAAAGAGCAAAAAAAGAAGCAAAAAAAACAGTTACTGGAAACAGTGAACCTAGATCTGAAAGCTATGAGAGCTATCAAAAGATTAGAGAGCTAAAAAAGCAACGCCTTTTAAATAGCAGTGATTTTAAAAATGCGAATAAAACAGTTGGAAATCAAGAAAATCAACCCAAATGGCAAAATCCGGACATAAAAATTGGCGAGGATGTGCTTAAAAATGCTAATCAAAATGCCGAAGCCGCTTTAAAAAATGATCAATTAAAATTTGATCCCGACAAAGAATTAAGCGAAAGAGATGGGAGAAACGTCCCAAAAATTAAAACTATTTTTGGAGAAACAGAAGAAAAAGCATTGAAACCAGATCAACATGGCACCTATAGTATTAACGACTATCAGCCCCCTAAGTAATAAAAGAAAAAATTGCCTCTTGCTAACTGTGGAAAACAATGTGTATAAGTAAGCACTGAAATAGCTTATTTACTGCCCCAACGCGTTTTCAAACCAAAGAAAGACAAGAAATGTCAGAGCAAAACTATGATTCTGAAACAGTTAAACAAGTCTGGCAAATGACTAAAGTGGATTTAGAAGCCAGCTTGAGTCCTGCATTCTTTAACACCTGGATTGTTCCCAGTCCTCTCACCTCAATTAAAATTGAGGATGATCAAAAAGCAATTGCTACTATTAGTTGCATGACCGCTTTCCACGTCACCAATTTAAAAACAAACCTATATTCACAAATTAAGTCTGCTTTAGAGAAATACATCAATAAGCCACTGGAAATAGAGTTTTTAGTTACTGACTTGAGACAGAATGGACAAAGAGAGACTGAAAAAAAAGCCATTCAAAGCCAAGAAACAACCCAACAAAATAATTATGAAAAAATAAATACAAGAAATTACGGAGAAATAAAAAGCAGTCTAATCAACAACAAGGGTTTTTCAGCCGACCAAAACACTAGACAATCCCCAACTGTTGAAGAGCTTTTTTCTCAAGCGAATATTAACAATAACACTTTCGATCGATTGAAAGTCCGTGCTCAACAAATTGGCCTGCGCCAAGATTATACTTTCGAGAGCTTTGCTGTTTCATCTAGCAATGAAATGGCTCACGCCGCCGCAACAGCTGTGGCTAATAACCCAGGAACAAGCTACAACCCATTATTTCTTTATGGTGGAGTTGGAGTTGGCAAAACCCACCTTATTCACGCAGTTGCTCACCACGTTTTAGAAAACAATCCTGAGGCGGAAATTATCTATGCCTCTGGAGAACAGTTTACTAATGAGATTGTTAAAGCTATTAAAACCCACAACACACTACAATTAAAAAATAAATATCGCAAAACCAATCTCTTACTTTTAGATGACATTCAATTTATTGCTGGTAAAAACTCCGTTCAAGAAGAGTTTTTCCATACTTTCAATGCGCTTACCTCTATTAACTCTCAAATTATTCTCACTTCTGATCGTCCTCCTCAGGAGATAAGTCTTCTGGAAGATCGTTTAAGGTCTCGTTTTGAGGCTGGATTGATGATTGATATTCAGCAGCCTACTTTTGAACTTAGAACAGCTATTTTTCTTTTAAAAGCTCAGGCAAGTAAATTAGACATTCCCATCGATTTGGCGCAAAAAATTGCCTCACAAGTTGACAGTGCCAGAAGAATTGAGGGTATTATTAAAAAAATCAGATCAGCAGTTGAACTCCAAAATTTAAGCATAGACTCAGCTTTAATAGATAAGATTCTCCAAACCGAGGTTCGTCAAAATCAGCAAAAGATAATCAAGGCAAAGCCTCAAGATATTATCAAAACTGTAGCTAATCACTATAGAATGAAACAGAGTGCTGTCCGCGGAAAAAGGCGCAGTAAAGAACTGGTGAAAGCCAGACACATTGCTATGTATCTTTTAAGAAACGAGCTTCAGATTTCTCTCGAGGAAATTGGGCAATGGTTTTCTGGTAGAGATCATAGTAGTGTAATTCACGCTGTTAAAAAAATAGAACAAGATTTAATTGTCGATCATGGTGTTCAGCAAGATGTTTCGGCAATGAAAATGTCTTTAATTGCTATCTCAAATTAATTGATATATCATTTAAAAATTAATTTTTATTCTAGAATATTAAAGGTTTTTCAACATTTGTGGAAAAATCAGTGGAAAAAGAGTTGAAACGTTGTTAACAAAAATATAAAAAACTTATAGGATTGTGTAAAAGCTCGGGAGTTTTTAAACAAAGATTCACAGGCTTCAACAAAATAACTAACAAAATAAGCCATTTTTTAAACTAGAAATCGATTGTGTAAACCAGATGAAAAACCTCGAAAATATTAACTTATACACAGGCCCTACTACTACAACTACTAAGTATATATAATTAAATAAAAGAAATTATGAAACTAAATGTTTTACAAGAAAATCTAAAAAACTCACTAAATTATTTGCAAAAGGTAATTCCTAGTAAACCTCAAATCGCTGTGCTCTCTTCCATTCTTTTGCAAGTTAAAGAAAACAAGTTAACTCTTTCAGCTACTGATTTATATTTAGGAATAAAAACAGAGCTAATAGTAGAAACAGAAGAAGATGGAGAATTAATTGTTTCTGGAGAACTATTTAAAAGTTTAATAAATTCTTTAGAAAGCGGCAAACTTACTCTAGAGTTAAAGGAAAATAATTTAATAATCACTCAAGGAAGAACGGTTAGCAAACTTTCTTGCCAAAATAGCGATGAATTTCCAAATTTTCCAATTGTTGAGGGCGATGCTTTCACTCTAAGTCTTAATGATTTAGAAAAAATCCAAAGCCTAGTTGGTTTTTGTGCTAGCTCTGATCAAAGTAGACCAGTACTAACAGCGATTTTATTAAAATTTAAACAGGATGGCTTAGAAGTTATTGCAACCGACGGCTTTCGTTTAAGTAATCTTTTATTAAAAGATATTGGTTCTAAGCAGGAAAAGACGATCCTGATTCCAGCTAAGGCTTTAAATGAGCTATATAGGATCGCTAAACAAATTGAAGTAGAAAATGTTGATTTATTGGTTTCTGACGAACTTAAACAATTGCTATTTAAAATCAGTGGCGTAGAAATGTATGTTCGATTAATTGAAGGAGACTATCCTCCTTATGAGAAAATTATTCCCCCTAGTTTTATTTTAAGCATTGAGTTTGATGGTGAAGAATTTCTAACTCAACTGAAAAGAGCGGCTATTTTCTCAAGAGATGCTTCTAATATTGTTAAGATTAAAGTTGAAAAAGATAAAATGCTTGTTACTTCTCAATCCCCTTCTTTTGGTGATTACTCTGGGGAGATTAATATTAATAATTCATCTGCTGAGGTTGGAGAAATTGCATTTAATGTTAACTACTTAATTGATTTTATTAATGCAGTAAAACCAGAGTTCTTAGAATTCGGAATGAATGAAAGCTTAAAACCAGCGATTTTTAGAGATAAAAAAACCAAAGATTATTTTTATATAGCAATGCCTTTTAGAGTGAATAATTAGCCTGTAAACAGATTGTTTTTATGATATAATCTCTAACTTATGAAAAGAACATGGAATCCTAAAAAGAAAAAAAGAATGAGAATGCATGGTTTCTTAAAAAGAATGCGTACTCTAACTGGTCAAATTGTCATCAAGCGTCGCCGAGCTAAGGGTCGTAAAAAACTAGCTGTTGCCAAACACTGGTAAAATTTATATTAAATGTTATCTAAAAAAAATCGCCTAAATCTTTCTCTAGAGGAAAATTCTTCTATTTTTATGAAGGACTCTTCTCAAATTTTTGTTTCAGATTTTTTTATTGCTTATTTGAGAAGAAATGAAACTTTTTTACAAGCTTCTTGTCTTACTCCAAAAGCAGCAATTAATAAAGCAGCTCATCGTAATTATATTCGTCGTTTTATGTATTCTTTACTTGAGGAAAATATTTTAAATAATGAAATTTCAATTTTTGATAAAATCGATTTAGTTATAGTTTTAAAGAGAAGATTTCCAAATGATAAATCTCTTTTGAAAAAAGACTTTGTTTCTTTAATTAAAAAAATAAAATGAAAAACCTTTACGGCTATTTAAGAGAATTTAAACATCAATTATTTATTTCTTTATTTGGTTATTCTCCATCGTGCAGGCAAGAACCAAGTTGTAGCGCCTATACAACTGCGCAAATTAAAAAAAATGGTACAATTGTCGGATTAGTACAAGGTTTGTGGCGAGTTTTAAATTGCCGTCATTAAAATAATAGGACAAAACAAATGGGCATTTTTATCAACTTTTTTTCTTCAATATTAATTTATTTAGATTCGATTTTCGGTAGCATTGGTATAACAATTATTGTTTTTACAGTTTTAATACGGTTGGTCTTATTACCTCTAACTCTTCCAAGTATCAAGTCTGGCAAGAAAATTCAAGAACTACAGCCAGAATTAAAGAAGCTGAAGGAAAAACATAAAGGCGATAAACAAGCTATGGCTTTAGCCCAAGCTCAACTTTATAAAAGTTATAATGTTAATCCTCTAGCAGGATGTTTACCTCAGTTGCTTCAATTTTTCTTTTTAATTGTTTTGTATCAAAGCATTATTAAACTTTTTAATAGTCCAGATAATACATTTAATCTGAGCTTTTTATGGACAAATTTAGGCTCTCCAGATAAAACCTATTTATTTCCAATAATTGCAGGTGTGAGTCAATTTTTATTATCACTAATGATCTCTCCAGCCACTCAGACCAAAGATGCTGTTCCCAACGATTCTAAGTTGAAGAAAGTCCAGGACGCTAATAAAAAAGAAGAAGATGTAGCCGAGATGGCTGCCACAATGCAACAGCAGATGATCTTTCTCATGCCAGTAATGACAGCGGTAATTGCTCTAAAGTTACCTTCAGGCTTAGCTCTTTATTGGATTGCAGGTACAATAGTTACCATGGTTACTCAGTATTTTGTTTCTGGATGGGGTGGTCTAGCTATTTACTGGAATAAATATGTAGCTAGTGCGGGTCCCCTAAAAGGTAAATATATGCCTACTTCGAGTGGAAAATCTCTTACTGAAATTCCAAAGAAAATTAACCTTAAAAAAGCAAGTATTTTCCAAAAACCATCAAAAAGCGGAGATTTAGCCAGTGTTTTAAAAAATCTTGATGGTGGAACCGCTCCTATAAAACCAAGAAATAAAAAGGCAACAAAAGCTAAAAAAACAAAAAATAGAAAGAAGAAATGAAAATACAAGAATATTTGGAAAAATTAATTAAACATTTGGGAGTAGAAGATGACTTTGAGATTGTTTTAGAAGAAACAGACGATCGTTTGAAAATTGCCATAACCGTTCCTTCTTCAGACGTCGCTCTTCTAATTGGTAATCATGGTGAGACATTGGAGGCTCTTGAGCTTTTAACAAAATTATCTTTTAAAGATGATTTTGTGGGCAAAAGAATAATGTTAGATGTTAACGAATATCGCGCAGCTCTAGAAAATAGGCTAAAAGAAAAAGCAATAAGTATGGCTCAATTAGTTTTAGAAACTAAAGAAGCTCAAGAAATGTACGGCTTAAACTCTTACGAGCGCTTTTTGGTTCATAGTGTTTTAGCGGAAGATGAATCTCTTAGCGGAATTGAGAGTGTTTCTGAAGACAGAGATGAAGAGCGAGTTTTAGTTATTAAACTCAAGGAAGCTTAATTTTCCAGAGGTTGCGTTAATAAAGCGGTAAATATGCAGGAAAAAATCATAGTTTTCACCGATGGTGGTTCAAGAGGCAATCCTGGTCCAGCAGGCATTGGTGTTTATATTACGGATGGTTCCGGTCAAGAAATCTATAGAGAACATAAATTTCTAGGCATAAAAACCAACAACGAATCAGAATATCTGGCTTTAAATTTAGCCTTAAATTATCTAAAAAAAGAATTAAAAAAACCAACTGCTTTGGTTTTTAAATTAGATTCAAAACTAGTAGTTGAGCAAATGAATAAGAATTGGCAAATTAAAGAAGATCGTTTGCGCGCTTTAGCAGAGAAAAACTGGAAACTTTTAAGCTCACTTCCCCATTCTACTTGTGAAATTAAACATATCCCTAGGGCTGAAAATAAAGTTGCTGATATGTTGGCTAATCAAGCCATGGATGTGGCTCAAATTTAATAGGTTTTGTTCGCCTCTCTTTTTTGTTCTAGAATGGTTTTAAATGTTCTATTCTTTAGAAGACGATAAGCCAGTTATTTTACTCCTTTCTGAGCCTGGTCTTTTAATTCCAAATTTAATTTTGGAGTTTTTTAAGTCGAGTTCTTTAGATGCTGAATTGATTAATTTAGATCAGGATTTTTTTCTAAAATATGAGCAAATTGCTAAACGAAAAAAACGAATTTATAAAATAATCTTTATTTATGGTTTCAAGTCTAATTCTAGAGAAATATATGAGAGAACTTTTGAGTTTTTCGATTTACTGAGTGAGAATCAAAAAGAAAAGATTCCTCTAGTTCTAATCTCTTCCATTAGCAGCTCTTTAGAGATTCTTGAAGACTTCAATTCTTCATATCTAAATTTTTTAAAGAATCAACAGTCTTTTCTGGAGAATTTTTCATCAAGATTTAAAGAAAGCCTAATCTTTTTAGGCCAAGATATTCTGCTTGATTCAAAAAAAATTGATTATCCCCTACTCTTATTTTTTTCCGCAGTGAAACAGAATTATTTATTTGATTTACAAAATAAGCTCTATCTTCAAGATGAGGTGAGTTTCTTTGATTTAATTAAAGAATATTTAATTAAGCCACATAACCAGGCTAAGTTTATAATAAAAGGTCGTGCTATTTCTTCTGATTGGTTGGTTAAAAAAATAAGCTATCTCTATGAGCAATATTTTCAAAAAAAGCTTGCGGTGGTTAAATTAATTGCTACTGAGCAAAAGCAACCACTTTTTCAAGAATTTAGTTTTGTAAATAACGCTAAGAGCCAAATTGAAAAACTAATTGATCAAAAAATCAGAGGTCTTATTGATCACGATGAAGAGCTAGATTCAATTGCTCCTACGGAGTTAGAGCTAAAGAAGGCTTTGGAAATAAGTAGATTGCAGAGAATTCGCCAAAATAAGAAAAATAAGGTTCAAAAAAAGCTTCAGAAAGCTGAAGTAGACAATGCTTGGGAATTAATTAAAGAGACCGATAAAGAACCAACAGAAGGGCATGAGAGCCAGGCTTTTGATTCGGAACTTGGCAATAGAATTGAAGAGATCTTCTCTACTCAAAGAGGTTTTGATAAATCTAAGCGCCAAGAAGAAAATATTGTTCAAGGTAAAAAAATTATTAAAAAAAGCAAAAAAAGAAAATTCCTTTTTTGGCTTGGCAGCATTGGTTTTAGCCTTAGTTTTATTTTTTTACTCCTATTCTCTCTTTTCAATTTAAGTCAAAAAACCTTGCAAAACCAACTCTACAACGTAATTAAAAATGGCGGAAATAATATAGAAAAGATTGATAAATCAGTTATTTATGGTCTTTTTAAGTTTCAGCTTGCTCAATATCAAAAAGTTTCATCTGAAGAAAGCCTTAGTGAGGCATTAGATATAAAAAAACTAGCAGATGTCCTCTCAGCTCTTTCAGAAACTCAGCTGAAATACGAAGAGTCTAGCTATGATTTATATAAAAAAACTCTTGATGGGGGAGTTAAGTTGGAACAATCTTATGAAGATTTAACCAACTCAATTGATAAAAAAATTGTCGCTCAAAAAGAATTTAACGCCTATTTAATGGCTCTAAATTTAGATCTATATCAAGGGGAAGAGAAAAAAGTCTGGCAAAATATTCTTGAGGGAAATAAGGCAGCTTTGAGGGATTCCATTCAGGTTCAGCGATTTTTAACTCCGTTTAAAGAATTCATTCTACAGGAGGGAAGAGTCAACGTATTAGTTTTATTCCAGGACAGCAATGAACTAAGATCTACGGGCGGATTTTTAACTGAGCTTGCTATTCTGAGCTTTGAAAATGCTTCTTTAATAGACAAACAAATTCTTGATGTAAATGATTTAGATATGAGAACCTACGGACATAAAGATTCGAGTCAGGAAATTAAAGATTTATTGGGAGAAAATATTCTTTATTTGCGCGACAGCAATTGGCAAGTAGATTTCTCAAAGAGTAGCCAAGAGATTAAGTGGTTTGCTGAGCAAGTTAGTGGTTCACAGGTGGATTTAGTTTTAGCAATAAACAGCAAAACAATTATTAAATTATTGGATTCTCTAAGTGGAGTAGAGTTGGCAAATAATGTTTCAGTTAATGGGGCTAATTATTTGGAGAATCAGGAAAAAACTGCTTCTTCAGATTATAAGTCTATTAGTGATAAAAAATTTAATTGGCAATTTGTTAGCGCTTTATTCGAAAAGGTTTTTAGTCTGAATAAAGAACAATTAATGCTTTTTGAAAAGGTTGCTATTAGCCAACTAGGTGAGCGAGAAATTTTGATACAAAGCGCTGACCAAAACTTGCAGAAAGCCATTGAAGCCAACTCGTGGAGTGGAAAAAAAGTGGAACTTGTTTGCCCAGCAGAGTTTAAACAGGATAATTGTTTATTGGACTTTATTTTTCAGGTGGAAAATAATGTGGGGATAAACAAAGTGAATCCATATATTAAGGAAACAATTGAACATAATCTTGGAATCAGTGAGCAATTTATTCGTCATAAACGTAAAATCACTTTCGAAAATTTAGCCAAAAGTGATACTTGGCCTCTAGGGACTTATCGAGATTACTTAAAGTTTTATCTCAACTCTCAAGCTAGTTTGGAAAAAATTGAAATAAATGGTCAAAAAATAGATGGGTCACGCATTAAAATAATAGATGGAGAAGATGGTAGAGAAATCGCCATTCTTCTAGAAATTCCCAAAGAAAGCAAGTTGGAGTTCACGATTATTTATTTAGTTCCCAATCAAGTAAAGGCTCCTTTTTCTTATGTTTTCTTTGATCAAAAACAAGCCGGACTTTTTGATAAAAAGACTAGCTATAATATTGTTTTTGATGAAAAGTTCAAACCTCAATTAATTGCTCCTCAGGCTAGCTATCAAGATAAAGTTATTCATTTCAACAATGCCAACTTAGATCACTTTCTTTTTGCCATTAATTTTAGTGAGTAATTTCCACGTGTTTTATTTGATGCCTAAGATGTTTAGTTTATATCATCGGCATTTTTTATCTTTTCAAGGTTACAAAAAACTTTTTAGTTTGATACACTTTGTTATTAAAGTTGCCTTAAGCTTTTAAGTCGAGCAAGCGTATGATAGAATGATTGCCTGTAAAGCAGAAAGGCTCCAGATAAAAATATGGAAAAAATTAAATTAAACGCCTCAAAAAGGCAAAATAAAAAAACCAATCAATTGCGCAAAGAGGGCATTATCCCAGCTAATATGTATCAGGCAGGGAAAGACTCTGTTGCTTTGGAATTAGATAATCTTACTTTTGTAAAATTAAGTCGTCATCTTAATGACAACGCAGTTATTTATTTACAAATTGCTGATGATAAAAAAGAACTTCCAGTCTTAATAGATGAAGTTCAACATGATGTTTATGGTAAGAATATTCTTCACGTGGTTTTTAGAAAAATTAATCTTGCCGAAAAAATTAGAGCTGATATTGCTATCGAGCTAGTTGGAGAATTTGATGTTGAAAATGGTGTTTTGGTTTTAGCCAAAGACAGCGTTGAAGTCGAAGCTCTTCCAACCGATTTGCCAGAGAAATTTGAGGTTGACCAGGGTCAACTCAAAGCTATTGGAGATAAAATTTCTCTAGATTCTTTGGAATTTGATTCAAGCAAAGTAACCATAATTTTAGGAGAAGACGAAGTAGCTGAAGATATCGCTATTGCCATCGTTCAAGAAAAAGCTGAGGAGATTATAGAAGAAGTGAGTGAAGAATTAGTTGAGCCAGAATTAGCTGGTGAGAAGAAAGAGGAGGGAGAAGAGGATAAGGCCGAAACTCCAGCCGAAAAACCTTCAGAAGCTTAATTTTTTTCTAAGTAATTGATCTGAGGAGCAATTTGTTTAGCTTGCTTAAAATATTCTTTAGTGGGTTGATCTTGATCAAGGGCTTTATTTAATTGACTTAAATTAAGTAAAAGGCCCAGGCTTTTTATATTTAAGCTTTCCAGTTTTTGCAGTTGTTCTATCTCGATTAGAACTTCATTTTCAGTCATGGTCACAAGCTGGCTTTTTGGTAGCTCTAGTCCGGTTTTTTCGAAAATTTCTACATGCTGGATCTCAACTTGAGGGGTATTTTTTTGCTTAATTATTAAAAGATTTAAGCCAATGCTAAGAATAATGAGAGAGAGCAGACTAATATTTAATAGTTTTTTTGCATTGATTTTTATGAGTAAAAAATTCAGGGCAAAAACAAATAAATTGAAGGCCAGCTTCAAACAAACCCAAGTCAATTTTAAATAAAATAGAAAGTTATCTAGCACGAGAAAATTATAGCCTATTCTGGCCAAGCACTGCTAGTTAGGATTTTATCTTCAACTAAGTTTTCCTTAGCTAGCTCTTGCCAGATAGCTTCAGTAACAAAAGGAATAAATGGGTGAAGGAGTTTCAGGAAAGTTTTTAGTCCATCTAACATTAAATCTTGATTTATCAATCCTTTTTTTGATTCTTCTATGCATTGATCGCAAAACCAATGCCAAAATTCATTGTAAAGTGTATCAGCAGCTACACCGAGTTGAAATGATTCTAGATTTTTAGTGACGTCTTTAGTAATTTGTTTTAGTTTTTCTTTAAAAACTTGATCATGGGCACAGTTAATCGGCTGATTTACTTGATTTTCTTCTCTAGTAATTAGAATAAAGCGACTGGCATTCCAGAGCTTATTACTAAGATTTCTGCCAGCTTTAAAATCTGCATCGCCCACTGATTTGTCTAGTCCAGCGGAGGAACGAATCACAAGTGCCATTCTGAGCGCGTCAGTGCCATATTTTTCACTGATTTCCATAGGATTGACTACATTGCCCTTACTTTTACTCATCTTTAGCCCTTTGGCGTCTCTAATCAGCCCGTGGAGGTAGATGTTTTTAAAAGGAGTTTGACCAGTTTTATAGATACCCATCATGAGCATTCTCATTACCCAAAACATCAAGATATCATAAGCAGTTTCCATGGTGTTAGTGGGGTAGAATCGTTCGAAATCGCCTGGTTTATTATTTATCAAAGTGACAAAAGGCCACTGGCTAGAAGAAAACCAAGTGTCAAAAGTGTCGGTTTCTTGAAGGTATCTTTCTCCAGGATTCTCTTGGCTAATCAAATAATTTGCTTCGATTCTGGCGCTAATGTTTTGCAGTCCAGCTCTAATTTCTTCAATTGAGTTTTCCTTGAGCAAATCTGCTAGTTTTCCAGAAACGCGATTCTTTTCTTGATCAATAAAAGTGATTTGAGCATCTAGATTTTTGTCAATTTCATACCAGATGGGTAGGCGAATGCCCCAAACAATTTGTCGGCTAATATTCCAATCTTCGAGGGTTTCTAGCCAATGACGCAAAATTTTATCATGACCTGCGCCAAAAACTTTGATTTCTCCTTGATCGATTTTCTTAATTACCGAATTGGTTAGACTTTTTACTTTAATATAAAACTGAGGCAGAGGAAGCGGTTCAATAGGATTACCGCAGCGATAACAAACACTCAGATTATTGTGATAATTTTTATCTATTTTGACGAGTAAGCCTTTTTCCTCTAGATCTTTGATTACTTGTTCTCTAGCAATAGCAATTTTAAGCCCAGCATATTTGCCAGCGGTAGCCGTTAAGCGACCTTCAAAATCTACAATCTGTATTGGCTCTGGCAATTCATCTTTATGTCTTTGCCAGGCAGCAAAATCATTAAAGTCGTGATAAGGTGTAATTTTAACTACGCCTGTCCCGAATTTTGGATCGACAAAATCGTCAGCGATTACTTTTAATTTGAAATTACCATTTAAGCCTTCAACTTCAATTTCTTGACCAATATATTTTTGGTAGCGCTTGTCGTCTGGATGAACAGCTAAGCCAGTGTCGCCAAATTTAGTTTCTGGTCTAGTGGTCGCCAAAGTGAAAGGGCCATACTTAATGTAATAAAGCGAAGTGTCTTGTTCTTTGTGATCAACTTCTAAATTACTAAAAGCAGTGCCACATTTTGGACAAAAATTTACCAAGCGATTGGCTCGATAAACTAAACCGTCTTGATTCATTTTAATAAAAGTTTCAGTTACAGTTTCGACAATGTCTTTATCGAGGGTAAATTTATAGCGACTCCAGTCAGCGCTGGCGCCTAATTGTTTGATTTGATCAACTGCAACGGCGGAATTTTCACTCACATAGTCCCAGATCATTTTAAAAAGAGTTTCGCGATCAAAATTAAAGCGACTTTTGCCTTCTTTTTTGAGTTTTTTCTCGAAAACAAATTGAGTTTCAATGCCTGCATGGTCAGTGCCAGGAATCCAAACAGTGTCCTTACCTTGCATGCGCGCAAAACGAATCATAATGTCCTCAAGAGTGACGAACATGGCGTGACCGACGTGTAGAGGGTCATTGGCATTAGGAGGAGGCATGATAATTGAAAAACTCTCGTTAGCTTTTTTTGATTTTTTGTTTAGATTTTGGCTAATTTCGCTGTCGGGGCTGAAGCAATCATGATCGAGCCACATCTTGTAGATTTTGGCTTCATGATCTTTGGCTTGGTATTGTTTATCTAGCATAGTTCGATCTGGCAATTATAGCATTCCTCATGAGCCTAAGGTAGAATAGCTTCCAAATATGCGACAGGTTAATTTAGTTAATGATCAAGATGAAATAATTGGGCAAACCGATCTCTTGGATGCTCATAGGGGAGAAGGAAAGAAGCATCAGGCTATTTCTTTATTTTTGTTTCATAAAAAAAGAAATGGCGAATTTGAACTATTAATTCAACAACGTAGCAATGAAAAAATTGTTGGTGCTTTAGAGTGGGCCAATACAATCTGTGCAAATTTATTACCAGGAGAAAATCATTTAACTTGTTTGAAAAGAAGGGTTTTTGAAGAGCTTGGAATTAGATGGCAAGAGGAATGGCCACTAGAAAAAACAATGATTTTTGATTATCAAATTCCTTGCGAAAATGGTTTTTGTGAAAATGAAATTGATCATATTTTCGTTTCAGTTTTAGATGAAAAGCTGATTTCTAATTTGGAAATTTCACTAAATCCAAAAGAAGTGGTTGCCACTAGTTGGATTGATTGGAATGATCTCAAACTTAAAAAAGTAGGGGAGAAAAAAATAACTCCTTGGCTTAATCTATTTTTAGATAGCTCAGAAATTATTAAAAAAATTGATCGGATGCTCATAAAATGACAGAAACAAAAAGCTTAGTTCCCAAACATGTAGCTATTATTATGGACGGTAATCGTCGCTGGGCTCGCCAACAGGGTTTGTCCATAATCAAAGGTCATCGCAAAGTTGCTGAGGAAATGATTGAGCGCCTGGCAGATTTTGCTATTGCCGAGGGAATAGAATATTTAACTCTTTGGGCTTTTAGTACAGAAAATTGGCAAAGACCAAAAGATGAATTAGATGGAATTATGGCTCTTTTTCGTGAAACCTTCTCTACTAGTGCCAAAAGACTACATAAAAAAGGAGTTAGAGTGGCTGTAATAGGGGATTTGAATCGTTTTCCAGATGATATTAGAAAAGGCGTGGAATTCTGGGTGGAAGAAACTAAAGAAAACAATAAGCTAATAGTGACTTTTGCCTTAAATTATGGTGGTAGAGATGATATTAAAAGAGCAGTTAAGCTTGGTGGTGAAGATTTCGAGAATTTTTTAGATACTAAAAGAGTAATTGATATTCCAGATCCAGATTTTTTGATTCGTCCCGGTGGGGAAAAAAGACTTTCTGGATTTTTAACTTGGCAGACGGTTTATACAGAATTGTATTTTACTGATGTTCTTATGCCGGACTTTGATGAAAAAGAATTTGCCAAAGCACTAGAAGACTATGCTCAGAGACAAAGAAGATTTGGGAAATAGTCAAGCAATTTATTCTTCAGAAATTATTACCAGTTTTTAGCTGATCCAGGGATGGTGAAGTTTTTAATAACTTCAAGACCGGTAAAATCGGAAATCAAATTAACGATAATAAATGAGGACAGAGCTAAAATAATACCAACAACTGCCATGGTAATTGTATTTTTAGATTTTTCTGTAGCCTGACTATTGCCACCCATGATCATCATGTTAAAGGCTGCGTAGATAATCATTATGAAGCCAGCAATACCGAGAGCAGTCAGTGCAATTGAAAAAACATTGGCCAACATACATCCAATTCCCTGTATGGTTGCTGTGCCATTATTAACACATCCTTCACTAATGTCTGACCAGGCTTGGGTTTGTGCGTAGGCTTGTTTGACGATTTGCATTTATTTCTAGATTATATATTTAAAAAACCCGCTTTAAAAGCGGGTTTTTTATATTTTCCATAAAATAATGATTATTTATTTGGATTATTGATGTCGCCGACATTATTGAAAACGTCATTGAAGTCACCAAATCCTAAGAATTGGACAACTAGAGTAACTATAGCGTAAGAAGCAGCTACAATTACCAAGCCAATTACAGCGGAAGTGAGTTTGTTTCTAGCGCTTTCTGCTTTGGTTTTATCTCCGCCTGAAGTAATCCATTCGATGCCTCCCCAAATCATGTAGGCGAAAACTAAGAGGGCTGCAACGAGCATAACTACATTCAAGATAGAACTGAACATAGTACCAAAATTATTTGCATATCCCTTACCAGTGGTAATTGGTTGGATGTCAACTTCAGCCATGGCCATAGAGGCTGTACTCAACATGGTACCCATAGCGGCTCCGGTAGCGAGGACGATTTTCTTTAATGATTTCATAATTTTTTCCTTTTTAATTACTAAATTAATTTATTATAAATACGATTATATCAAGTTTAGTCAACTTTTAATTAAAAGTCAAAACATCTATCCCCAAAAATCCTTCTAAGAGTAAGAAAATTGCAGTCACGGCGGCTAAAATAATTAGGCCAATAACGGCATTGCCAATTCTACTTCTGGCTTTTTCTAACTTGCCTGAATCACCTGCAGAGGTAATCCACTCAATTGCTCCCCAGATCAAAAAACCAAAAACTAGCACTGCTGCTAAAGTCATTACTGCGCTCATGATATTGCCAAAAAATAATCCAAAGCCACCATCACTGGAGTTGGCATATTCAGCACCTTGCAAACCTTGGCTTTGAGCTTCTCCAGCAATGTCTAATGTTAGAGCTATTTGTCTTGTCATATTTTTTCGTTTTTAGTTATAAGTAGGCAGAGTTAATTTTAGTAAATCGAAGTTGTCGCCAAAGAAAATCTTACTAATAAAGCTAAGAATAGTGAAGGAGGCAACTAAAATAATTAAGCCAATCACGGCATTGGTTATTCTTTTTCTAGCATCTTCGGCTTTTTTACTATCAGAACCAGAGCTAATCCACTCAATTGCTCCCCAGATAAAATAGGCAATTACAGCTAGTGCTCCCAAGTTAATACTAACCTTCCATAAATAAACTACGTAGTTAATGAATTTGCTGCCATCGGCGGCGCCAGTGTTCGTGCCTAATTCTCCAACTACAGGGTTTTCTATGGCAGCGTAAGCATTTGTGGCAAAAAATGAGAACATTACCAAAGAAAATAAACTGACAAAGATGGTGTTTTTATTTAGTTTCATATTTAAATTAAATATCATTTAGCTACGCCTGGAATAATATTTTGAATTAAATCTCCAGGATTTAGGATGTCAACTCCGACTAAACTACCGATCAGGCCAATAATAGCATAGCTAGCTACGATTAAAATTATGCCCAATGTTCCCCAAATAAATCTATTTTTAGCTTTTTCTACCTTACTACTGTCTCCTCCTGCAGTCGCCCATTCAAAAGCTGCTAAAAATGAGAAAACCACAAAAAATAAAATAGCTAAAACGGTAATCGCTCCAATAATATCGCTAAGATACAATTCCAAAGAAGAGACAAAACCCTCATTGGTTAAACTTTCTGGAGCTCTTGCTTCGCTAACTGGTTGTATTGATCCAATGTCTGCCATATTAAGTACCTATCACTGTTGGTATTTGCGGATTAATAATATACGTTGCATCTCCAAAAACGAGCAAACTAATTACGCCAATAATTGTATATGCTGCAACAATCAGAAGCAGTCCGGTTACGCTGAGTGATAATTTTTCGCCAATCTTGGCATAAGCCCCACTATCACCATTGGAAGAAACATAAGTAAAGCCTGCAAAGACAAAATTAAACATCACCCAAATTCCAGCAATAATCGAGGCAAACTTGATCATGTTAGAGATGAAAATAAGTAGGCCAATGCTGTTTGTTCCGTTAGACGCACTTTCGGCCTGTGTATTTAATTCTGCAACTCCTGCTGGTGCGTCAATTTTACCAAAGACACCCTCTGTTAGATTAGGAGTAGGAGTTACTGTTTGAGCAACAGCTAATTGATTGCTTGAAAATAAGAGCGCAAGGGTAAAAAGTAGACTTAAAAGAATTTTTTTCATTTTATATTTTGATTATAAACCATTTATCTATTAAAAACCCATATTAATGCCGGTTAGAAGTTGAATGATTTGCATAATCCAGTAAGCTGCAAACATAATAATAAAGCCAAGTACAGCAGAAGTCATGGTGGTTTTGGCTTTTTCCGCATCTTTTCCACCTCCTTGAATCATTGCAAATCCAGCGCCGACAATCATGACAAATAGAACTAAGCCCGCGCCGACAAAGAGTACTTTGACAATTAAATTTAGCATGTCATCGGTACTATTAAAAACATCCTTGACTGGCGTGCCGTCTTTGAGAATGAGTTTCTCTCCCAGAGAAATTTCAACTTCTTCTACTTGTGCTGAGCTAGTAGCCCCAACGGCTAAAGCTAGAGGCGTTTTTATAAAAGAAAAATTAAAGACAAAAGCCGAGAAAAGAAGTAAAAATAATAAAAATTTGTTCTTCATTGAAAATTATTATATTAGCTATATCGATATGTTTCTAGTGTAAAATAGAGCTAATGCAAGATTTAACTCGTTTTGTTGGTTTCGACAATGAAGCAATTTTAGTGGAAGCCTTAAAGAATGGTAATGAATTGGCTGTCGAGTATTGGTTTAAAAAATATCGTCTTAAACTGAAAAAAATTGCTATTTTAAAAGTTCCTAGTCAAACGCAAGCTGCGGAAATTGTTCAAGAAACTTTCATTAATTGTCTACAAACCCTTAATTTATTTAAAGGTAATTCTTCACTTTTAACTTGGATGCAAAGCGTTATGCGTCATGAAATTGCTGACTTTTATCGCAAACGTTACGCAAAGAAATTTATTCAAACCATTCCTCTGAGTGATTTTCTTCTTGAACAGAACTATAAAGATGCGGCGTCATCTGCAGAATTAGTAAGTCTGGTGCTTAAGAAAATGCTAAAAGAAAATCGAGAATTATTATTAAAAAAATATGTGGATTGTAAAAAAGTTAAAGATATTGCTTTCGAGATGGGTAATACCAGCAAAGCAGTTGAATCAAATTTGTTTAGAGCAAGACAAGAATTCAAGGCTTTGTGGTTAGAATTAGAAACAAAATGATAGAAAATAATTTTTTAAAGTTACTTAAAGATACTGCCAAAGAACAGAGTTATTTGGGTCAGGAAAAGCTAATTCCAGATCAACTAAGTGATCTGGCTAATTTTGTTGCCAATCATTTATGGCAAACGGCTTTGTTTTTAGCCTTTTTATCGACGATTTTATTAAATTTTTTAGCCACAATTAGACCATGAAACATAAACAAAATAAATTTCTAATGATTTTTGACTCAATCATTTATTCCAGCGGACAAATGTTCCTTGGTTTGCTTTTGCATCCTTACCGCAGTACTCAGCTTTTAGTTAAGAACAAGCTTTTATTACCATTTATTTTTTATCCTTTTTTAATTGCTTCCTTTTTTTATTTATTTATGCGAATTGATTTGATTTTGGGTTTTTACCAGAGTAACTTTTTCTTTAAATTTGCTTATCAAACGTTTTTATTCTTTTGTTTTTATTGGCAGATAGCTCTTTTTTATCTATGGTTTCGTTTTAGCAGGGTTTTTAATTAAAATGTTAATTAAATCTTTAGCTCTCCAAAATTTTCGCAATTTTTCTTTGATTAATTTCAGTTTTGAAAAAACTAATCTAATTTTTGGCGAGAATGGCATTGGCAAGACCTCAATTATCGAAGCAATTTATTTATTGGCGAGTGCCGATAGCTTTAGAGCTGGTAAAGTCGAAGAAATGATTCGTTTGGAAGCAGATTTGGGAAGAGTTCAGGGCTTAATTGATTTAGAGGGTCTCGGTGATGAAGAAAGTGAAGAACTAAAATTAGAAGCAATGCTGACAAGAGGGATGGTTCAAGGAAAAAAAACTCAATATCGTTTATTTTCTGTTAACGATATTAGGCGTAGAAAAAAAGATTTTTTAGCTTTTTTTAAAGCAGTGGTTTTTAGACCAGAAGACCTACGCTTAGTAGAAGGTTCACCATCAAGAAGACGTAGTTTTTTAGATACAGCTTTAATAATGATTTCTGATGAATATCGATCCGCTTTATCTAGATACGAGCAAACTCTAAAACGTAGAAATAGATTGTTACAAAAAGTTAATGAAGGCAAAGAGGGCCGAGAGACTCTTAATTTTTGGAATACAAATTTAGTTAAAAATGGTGAATTTCTCCAAGCTCAGAGATCGAACCTAATTGATTTTATTAGCGAAGTGGTTTTTCCTTTTGAACTCAACATTGAATATATTCCCTCTATAATTTCTGAAAAAAAGTTGCTAGAGCACTTAGATAAAGAGATTTTTCTTGGACACACTTTAATCGGGCCACATAAAGATGATTTTTTACTTAAGTTTTCACAGGAAGAAAAAGGTATTGATGACCTTAGTCTTTTGGCTTATGGCTCTAGAGGACAGCAACGACTGGGTGTTTTATGGCTTAAAATAGCTGAATTACAGTTTTTGACTGATAAAATTGGTTACCAACCAGTGCTTTTGCTTGATGATATTTTGTCAGAGCTTGATATACACAGCAAAGATATGGTACTCGATTTATTATCAAATTATCAGACTATTTTGACGACAGCAGACGCTGATGTTCTAGCAGACCTGCGTAGTCGAGTAAAAGATTTGAATCTAATTATCTTGTAATTTGTTTGCGGGTTATTTCTAACTCTTGCCACAAAACTTCTGGAATTATTTCTACTAGATCACTACTATTGAAAAAAGTTCCCTGTTTTTTGTAAAGTTCTTCAGCTGATTTTTTATTAATGTAGCTGGCGACCAAGCAGCTCTCCAAGGCTTCACTTTTACAATAAAATGCGGCTAAAAGACCAGCTAAAACATCCCCCGTGCCACCTTTAGTCATGCCGGCATTGCCACCCTCAACTTCAATTTCCTCTGGATTTTGAGGCTTAAAGATTTTATCAGTTTGTCCTTTGAGTAAACAAAAACAATTAGCTTGATAATTTACCTCGTTAAATAAATTGTTTTTTTTTTGCAATAGCACCATCTCCTGATGATGTGGAGTAATGATATGATTTTTGTTTAGCAATTTTACGTCAAGCATTTGCAATGCTCCGGCGTCAATAACCCATTTTTTATTTGGATATTTTTTTAGCAAATTATTAATCAATCTCTTAGTATAAAAAGACCGATCCATGCCTGGGCCAATCAAAACAGCATCAGCCTCGTCAATATAATTTTTGATTTGTTTGCGACTAATAACGATGCCATTCCAGAATTTTTCTTTTGCCTCATTGATCAATTTATTATTACTTGGAACTGAAGAGTAAAAAACCATGTCAACGATTTTACTTGCAATATCTAAGCTCCACTTACTGGCAGCATGAAATAATTCACTACCACCGATAATTAGCAATTTACCATTTTGGCCTTTATGAGAATTACTTTTTGGCAAAGAGAGTTGCGCAAGGGCAAGCTCTAGAGCTTGTATTTTTTTATTCATCTATTTGATTCTAACTTATTCTTTAGTTTTTGAGGACTTAGCTTTTATTCTGCTTTTATTGTAGATTATGCAAGAATCTTCCCAAAACCAACAAACTAGTTTAAAATCACACTAAATGTATCAACCGAAGTTTAAGATTACCAATCACTTACTTGCCTACATTTCTTCCATTGAATCCGCCAAAGCCCTAATCGATCATTCTGCTCTCGTTCCTTCTTGGGAAGCAAAGTTTCGTGATGAAGCAATGATGAGGAGTGTCCATTTTGGTACTCACATCGAGGGAAATGAACTTAGTGCTGATCAAGCTGGCAAAGTTGTTCAGTTAAAAAATACCAGCAATCCGCAAATAGTGGTTGATCAAACTGGGATTATTGCTAGAGATAGAGATATTCAAGAAGTAATTAATTATCGCAACGTAATTGCTTGGATTGATCAGCGCCCAATTAAAAAATCTGGCGAAGATCTTAATTTAGAAACTCTAATGAGTTTACATAAATTAACCATGCAAAAACTCTTACCAGAGGAACAAATTGCTGTTTTTCGTGAAAAACAAGTCATCGTCAGAGGAGCGGCTAGTGGAAGCGTGGTTTTTCGTCCACCGGTTTCAGTAGAAGTGCCATTCTTAATTGAAGATTTCTTCACTTGGTTAAATAGTCCAGAAGCTTTAGAACTGCATCCGGTTTTTAGAGCTGCTATTACTCATTACAGCTTGGTTTATATTCATCCTTTTGTTGAAGGCAATGGTCGAGTGGCCAGGGCTTTTGCTACTTTTGTGCTTTACAGCTCTGGTTACGATTTTAAGCGTTTTTTTTCAATTGAAGAATATTTTGACAGCGATGTTGAAGCTTATTATCAGGCTCTTTTATCAGCTCAACAGAGCAGTGATAAAGACCTAACATACTTTTTGGAATATTTTGCTTATGGTTTGGCTTTGGAAATCGACAAGGTTAAACAAAAAGTTTTAAAGCTTTCTCAAGATCTGAAAATCCAGCGTGAACTTGGTCAACAAGTAGCTTTATCTGAACGTCAGATCATTATTTTAGAAATTCTACAGAATCAGGGGCAGATGACGTCTGATGATGCTCAAAAAGCTTTGCCCAATGTTTCTGTCGATACGATTTTGCGCGACTTAAAAGATTTAATCAGTAAAGGTGTGGTACAAAAACGAGGTGTCACTAAGGGTGTGAGTTACACTTTAATTAACTAAGCTGTTAAAATGGTCTTATGTTTTTCAGAGATTTTTCTATTTATTTGCAGAAAATTGAGGCAGTTTCTGCTCGTTTGAGCATTACTGCTATTTTAGCTGATCTTTTTAAGGATCTATCAGTTGGCCAGCAAGATCCAGACGAAATTGTTTTAGCCACTTATCTAATGCAGGGGAGTTTAGTACCCTCTTATTTATCTTTAGAATTTCAAATGTCAGAAAAAATGTTGATTAAAACTTTGGCAAGAGTTCAGGGCAAAGATAATAATTTTAAATCAAACAATTCAGATAATCTTTTTGCAGAAGTGGATCAAAATTTATTTGAGGATCATTCTGTTTTAGAGAAAAAGTTGAGTGTCGAATATAAAAAAATAGGTGACATTGGTGAACTTTTTGAAAAAGTTTTAACCGAATTTTCATCTGATAAAACTTTGAGTGAGCAGCTTTCAATCACTCAAGTCCATCAATTCTTAAGTGAACTGGCCACTACTTCTGGACTCGGCTCTCAGGACAAAAAAATTGAATTACTTGCCAATTTACTACAAAAATTAGATCCTCTTTCTGCTCGGTACATCAGTCGTATTATTTTAAGCAAAATGCGTCTTGGTTTTTCGACTATGACTCTGATAGATTCACTTTCTTTCGTCAAAAATAATGATAAAAGTGATAGCGCCAACTTAGAAAGAGCTTTTTTTAAAAAAGCAGATTTAGGTAAGTTGGCTAAGGCTTATTTATTAGATCATAGAGACTTAAATAGTGATGAATTATTGAAAACTTATCAAGTGGAACTGGGTGTTCCAGTTTTGCCTGTGCTTTGTCAACGTCTCAATAGCGCTCAAGAAATTATTGAAAAAATGGGTGAAGTGCTTGCAGAGCCAAAATATGATGGTTTGAGAGTGCAGATTCATATCAACAAGGAAAAATTTGCTGACAGTGGTTTGCTTTATAAAGCTTTTACTAGAAATTTAGAAGATGTTACTCATATGTTTCCAGAGTTGGCGGAGGTGGCCTCGGCATTAAAGGTCAAAAATTGCATTTTAGACACTGAGGCAATTGGAATAGATAAAAAAACCGGCAAGTTTTTATCTTTTCAAGAAACAATTCAGCGTAAGCGTAAACACGACATCTCAGCCAAAGCTCTAGAGGTGCCAATTTGTTTTTATGCTTTTGATTTGCTTTTGTTAGATGATCAGGTTTTGATTGATCGAGATTTGCTGGCTAGAAAAGCCAAATTAAATGAAGTTTTGAAAGATTCGGAATTTATCAAAAAAACTGAATATTCTCTGATTAGTGATCCGAGTGAATTAAAATCTTTTCATGAGCAACAACTTAATTTGGGTTTAGAGGGTGCCGTCATGAAACAGGGGAGTTCAGCCTATATTTCTGGTAGAAAATCTTGGCGTTGGGTCAAAATTAAAGAAGAAGAAGGTAGTCAAGGTAAACTCTCTGATACCATTGATTGCTTGATGCTGGGTTATTACCTTGGCAAAGGTAAAAGACAAGTTTTTGGAATAGGCGCTTTATTAGTGGGAGTTCTGGATAAAGACAAAGATGGCAATTTAGTGGTTAGATCTCTTTCCAAAATTGGAACTGGTTTGACTGATGAGCAGTTTCGTGAAGTTAAAAACTTAGCGGATAAATATCCAAGTAAAGATAATCAAAAACCAACTTTGTATGATGTCGATAAAAATTTATTTCCTGATGTTTGGCTTGAGCCGCGTTTGGTTTTAGAAATTGCTGCTGATGAAATTAGCAAATCGCCAATTCACTCTGCAGGAGTAGCTTTGCGTTTTCCAAGATTAGTTCAAATTCGTTACGATAAAAGTTTCGAAAATGCTACTACTCTTGAGGAGTTGTCTTCAATTCATATTGCTGGCTAATTCTGCCAACCATTAGTTGAGAAGTCTGTCTATTTCTTTAAGCAAAATATTGATTGAATTTTGATTGTAAGCCTTAAGTTTTTTGATGTTTTTTGTAAAATCACTGATTTTCTCTGGATTCTCAATCAATTCTGCTAATTCTTTATTGGCTTTTTTGGCATTTTCTTCGACGATACCAATTTTAAAATCTCTAATAATATCGAGATTACCATCTTCTTGACCATGGATGTGAGTAATAGCAAAAAACGGTTTTTCACAAGCCACGCTTTCAAATAAAGTATTTGGTCCAGCCTTACCAACGATTAGATCGGCTGCCTGCATGTAGAGATGTAGCTCACTTGTATGATAAAGGGGAATAATTTCAGCCTTAGAAGAACTAAATTTGTCAAAACTCTGTTTGATACCAAGCATATTGTTATAAAGAAATTTATTTTTACCGCAGCTAATAATAAAGTTAACTTTTTGTTCACAGTTAATAATTGTTGGTAAAATTTTTAGAATAGCATTGGAACCCTCTGATCCAGAAACAATTAAAAAGGTCAAATCATTGCTAATTTTTAATTTTTTTCTAATTGTTTTTCGATCGTAATTATTTTCAAATTTACTTCTGATAAACCAGCCAGCCTTTTTCATATTTTTGTTTTTGTATTGTTTTACAAGATAATCATCAAAAACAAAATTGGAGTCAGCTTTTTCTGAAATTGTCAAAGAATGAACCGTTTTTGGATCAGTAACAATATTGATGAAAGGAATACCTTTTTGTTGAAATTTTTCTAGAATGGGATTACATTCAAAATAAGTACTTATACATAGGTTAATTTTATTTTTTTTGATAAAATCTGTTATTTCTTTATCGTAGTTCATTAAAAAATAAGCATCCGCCAATTTTCTAGCACTCTTATCTTTTTGTGTTATTTTGGAGCTCCAATGAAAAGAAGAACCAATTGAAGTGGGGTTTATTTTAAATAAGTAGTCATAAGTTAAGTCCAACGCGCTTCGTTTGATAAAAAAGATTTTAATTGAATATTTATTTTTAGCATTTTCTTCAATTTTTTCTGCAATTGCCTTGGCTATGCTTTCGTGACCGTAGATGCTAGTAAAGATTCCAATGGTTTTCATGATCTGGCTATTATATACTTTATTAAAACTTCACGCTTTGACGAGTCACGGCAGACTAAAATTATTGGTGAAACAAATTAACAATCTTTGTCTGCCTCGGAGAAGTCGCTGTTTATAAACAATTATTTAGAGTTAAGCTGTTTCCCAGCTCCTTCTAGGGACTCTTTAAAGCGTGAAGTTTTAAAATTTGGATAAATTGATATGAAAATAATCATGGGTCTTGGTAATCCGGGCAAAGAATATGAGCAGACTAGGCACAATGCTGGTTTTGCCCTGATTGATTATTTAGTAAAAAAATTCTCCCTCAGTCTTAAATTTGACAAGAAATTTAACGTGGAATACGTCAAAGCCGAAATTATTCAAAATGGAGTGGCTCAGGATATTTGCTTGATCAAGTCTATGACGTTTATGAATAGATCTGGTATAGCCTTAAGAGCTTTTTTAGATTATTTTTATCCAGAAATGCTTGAGGAAGACGAGGGGAATCATTTGATCATTGCTCATGATGATCTCGATTTAGAATTAGGTCAATTTAAGCTTCAAAAAGGCAAGGGCCCAAAAATTCATAATGGCCTTGCTTCAATTTATGAAAATCTTAGACATAAGAATTTTTGGCATTTACGTCTCGGCGTAGATTCTAGAGCTGGCAATCGCAATATTGATCCGAGTAATTATGTTTTGATGAAGCTAAATCAAGAAGAGAAAACCAGTTTAGAAAAGGTTATCATTGAGGTTTCAAGTTTACTTTTTAGTTGAGTTTTTATATTAAAGTCCTATGCCCATCCTTCATTTAAATTTTCAAAAAACCAAAAATCTTAAATATATTTATGCAATTCGTCTTGTTCGTGAATTTGCCAATCAACTAATGGTTTTCTTTTTACCACTTTATTTTTTTAACATTCGTTTTTCCTTCATGAGCCATTTCGACCTATCTCCCCTGCAAGAAGGAATTTTTAACGTAATGATTGTTTTGTTGTTAACTCGGTTAGTTGCTTTATTTTCTGCCATTCCAATCGCCAAAATACTTAATAAATACGGTATTCGTCATGGTTTTTTGATGGGACATTTGCTGTATTCTTTGTTTGTTCTATGTCTTTATCTTTCCAAAGCCAATCCTTATTTAGTTTTAACGGCTGCGATAATTGATGGTTTCCAAATTAATTTCTTTTGGAACAGTTATTATTATTCTATTAGTCGTAACAGCGACCAAGCAAAAATGGGTGCAAATCTAGGTGCTGTGAATTTTTTACTTCACTTACTAGCAATGATCGCTCCTGCTTTAGGTGGTTTAATTATTGTGACCTTAGGATATCAGACTTTGTTTTTACTTGGTTTAGTGATTATTCTTAGTGGAGTAATTTTTTCAATTTTACTCAACAATGTTAAAGTAAAAGATAAAATCTCCTTCAAAGAATTTTTAACTTGGCTTAAAGAGCCTGGATTTAAACGCCTGGCAGTAAGTTTTGCTGGAAAATATTTTAATGATGCTTCTGTTAGTTTGTGGGCACTTTATATGTTCATTTTGCTTGGTAGTACTGAGGGAGTTGGTTATTTATATAGCTTGTCTTTGCTTTTAGCTTTGCTTGTGAGCTATACGGCTGGTTCTTTTATAGATAAGCACAAAAATCGCAAACAATTCTTTATTTCTGGTGGATTTTTATCGATTTTTTGGGCTTTGAGGGGCTTTGTTGTTGGCATTTGGTCAATTACTATTTTAAATGCAGTCGACAGACTAACCTCAAGTTTTCACTGGTTATTTTTTGATCGTAGCTGGATTCTGCGAGGCAAAGGTCGTGAAGCCCTTTCCTATTTTGTTTATCGAGAAATGATCTATTCTTTTGCAGCCATAGTTTTTTGGCTTATAGTGGCAATTTTATTTTATTTCTTTGTTTTTGCTTGGAAGAGTTTGTTTATTGTTGCCGGAATGGGTGTTCTTTTAACTTTGCTAGTCAAAGAGCATCAAGGAGAAAGCAATTAAAATTTCCTGGAAAAATTATATTCAAGAATTTCTTTTAAAAGGAGATTCATCTCTTTAGGCTCTATTTCTGCGATTTCAACTTGAGCTTTTTTCTTAAATTGATTAAGTAATTTTTCAATTTTTGTTTGGGCGAATTGTCTAAAAAGATTTTGAATTTTGATGATTTCTTCTTTGCTAAGATTTTTTTGTCCATATTTTGCCATTAAAAACTCTTTTTCTGATGGAGGAATTTCCTCTAGTAGAGTTAAATAGAAAAGTGTCTTCTTACCCTCTCTAATATCAGAGGCAAAACTTTTGCCAGAAAGCTCTTCCGGAGTAAAAATGCTGATAGAATCATCCACTATTTGGAAGATTAAGCCGAGCTTTTCACCGATTTTTTCAAGTTGTGTGATTTCCTCATCTTTTAATTCATTGATTAGTCCAGCTAATTTCAATGGAAGAGAAAAAGTATAGCGAGCTGTTTTGAAAAGATACATTTCTAAGACTTCATCAAAACTTGGAAGTTCTTTTTGCGAGGTAATTTTGCTATCTAACATTTCTGCAAAATTAGTTTTAATGATTTCTTCTGAAATAGTTGGAAGAATATTTGTTTCTCTTAATAAAGAAATAGCTAGGAAATTTGCAATGTTGGCAAGGCAAATCGCTTGGTTTTGCCCATATTCTTTAGGATTCTGATAGTTTTCTCTTTCAGCATCCAATTCATATTGATACCAAATTGAATTTTGACCACGGCGCTTCTTATCTTGGTCAATAATATCGTCATGGATGAGTAGGCTTGAGTGAATTAATTCTAATGCGGCGGCAATCTTTAGAAGTTTTTTTTGTTCTGTTTGATATTTTTTTTCATCAAGAGATTTGACGGCAAGTAAAAAAAGTCCGCCGCGCACAGTTTTACCACTGATTACAAAATCTTTAATTTTGCTAAAAGCATCTTTCACCAAGCTTTGTTTTTCAAATTTCTTTTCTTCCTCAGAAAGAAAAGAGAGTAGAAAATTATCAATGAGTTGTTTTTCTTCTTGTAATTTTTCTATCATTTTAAGATTTTTTCTATTGTTGCTTCTGCCAAAATAGCCATGGAATCAAAAATTTCTGTTCCAGCATATATTGGAGTTAATAGTTGCAGATCAGTGCAAGCTAAAACAACATGTTTAATATCTTTCTTTGCAAATTTCTGAATAATTTTAATTAACTCAGTCTGATCTTTTTCACTGTATCTACTGCGAACTAAATTGTTAATTAGTTGGCCAATTTTCTCCTGATCTTTTTCTATGGGTAAATGAATTTTAATATCTTTTAAATTGTACAAATTTGTCTTGATGGTTGGATTTGTTGCCAATAAAGCGATCTCTTTAATATCTCTTTTTTTAAGAAATTTCTCTGTTTCTTCAACAATGCTTAAAACTGGGATTTTAACAACTTGACGCACAGCATCAATGGCTAAGTGTACGGAATTGCAGGGAATCACAATAAAGTCTGCGCCGCCATTCTCCAATCTTTTAGCTGCATCTTGGAGATATGGAATATATTTTTCAAATCCCTGAGCTTTAGTAATAAAATCTTGTTCAAGCTGATATTCTAGAGGAATGCTCCAGATCAGCACAGGTGGTCTCTTTTTTTTATTTTTTTCAAAACTAGAAAAAATCAGTTTTAAATAAAATTCAGCCGTAGTTTCTGGTCCCAATCCACCAATGATTCCCGTAGTCTGCATAGCTTGTCTATTTTATAACTAAAAAATCCAGATTGCCATGTAAATTCTTTGCATGATTTTTTTTGTTTTTTACGACTATTAGAGTGTAATGTCATTTTTTAAGAAAAATATTCAAATGCAAAATGATGAGCAAGCAATTGCTTCTCGTCAAGAAGACTTGCTAAAGAATTGGAAAAAGGCTGATTTTAAGCAGCTTTTTTCTATCAACAAAGCACTGAGCAAAGCCAACCAATGCAATTGTGAAAATATGATTGGCGCAGTTACTTTACCGGTTGGTTTGGCTGGTCCAGTTAAAGTTATTTTAGAAGACAGCGAAACTGAATATTTTGTGCCCCTAGCAACTAGTGAGGGCGCTTTAGTTGCTAGCGTAAATAGGGGTTTAAAAGCAATTAATCAAGCTGGCGGAGCTCAAGTTTTTGTCAAAAATGTTGGCATGACTAGAGCTCCAGTTTTTGCTTTTGAAAATGGCAAAGAAGCTTTTGCTTTTGCTACTTATTTGGAAGAAGCCAAAACTTTGGCGGAAATAAAAAAGATTACTGAACTAAGCAGCGATCACCTCCATTTTAAAAATCTCCAGAGTTTTGTCAGAGGTCGTAATGTCTATGTACGTTTTAGTTTCTTCACTGATCAAGCCATGGGCATGAACATGGTTACCCTTGCCCTTCAGAAATTGTGGGAAGAATTTTTGAGTAATTATCAGGGTATAAAAATGTTGGCTTTATCTAGTAATGTTTGTACTGATAAAAAATCTTCATTTATCAATCAATTACTTGGTAGAGGCTATAGTGCTCAGGCTGAGGTTTTTTTAAGTGAAGCAATTTTGGAAAATATTCTAAAAACTAGTTCTAAGGCTTTGTTTAAAACCCATCAAAGCAAAAATCAAATTGGTTCAAATCTAGCCGGGACTTTTTCTAACAATATGCAATTTGCCAATGTGGTGGCAGCTTTTTATATGGCTACTGGTCAAGATTTGGCTCATATCACTGAGGCAAGTCAAGGTAATACAATCGTCGAGGAAACTGAAGAAAAAGGCCTTTATTTTGCAGTTAACTTACCAGATTTGCCGCTTGGCAGTGTTGGTGGTGGAACTAACTTGCCCGCTCAAAAAGAGTTGCGCAACTTAATTCATCAAAGTAACGAAGACCTAGGCTCAGTGCAACTAGTTAGTATTTTAGCGACTGGCGTTTTGGCAGCGGAAATTTCTGGTTTGGCAGCTCTTAGTAGTAATAGCCTAGCCCAGGCCCACCAAAGATTGGCAAGAAAATGAAAACAAATCAAGTCGGCATAGTTGCCTATGGTGCAGCTATTCCAAGACACAAGGTTTCCACTAATATTATTGCTCAAAGTCAGGGTAAAAATGCTGATGTGGCTAAATCTTTGGGTGTTTTTTCAAAAACTATTCCAAGTTTAGATGAAGATACAGTGACTCTTTCTACAGAAGCAGGCAAAATTGCTTTGGATAGATTTTTATTAAATAAGGGCGCAGTCAAAAATATCGAAACTCTTTTTATTGGTAGCGAAAGTCATCCTTATGCTGTCAAACCATCTGGCACAGTAGTCAAAGAAGCTCTTGGTTTAAGCAACTATTTAAGTATGGCTGATCTACAATTCGCTTGCAAAGCTGGTTCTCAGTCTCTGCAAATCGCTGCAGCTTATGTTCAGGCAAAAATGGTTAAAAATGCCATGGCAATTGGTGCAGATACTGCCCAAGCTCGTCCTGGAGATGCTCTAGAATATACTGCGGCGGCGGGCGCCGCCGCCTTCATCCTTGGTCATGAAGCGAATAGCGATCAATTATTAGCTCGCTTATCAGCCACTAAATCAGTAGCAACTGATACGCCAGATTTTTGGCGCAAACCAAAAGAATCTTATCCGCAACATTTTGGCAGATTTACTGGCGAGCCGGCTTATTTCAAGCATGTTTTGATGGCCAGTAGTGCGCTTCTTGCAGAAACAAAGTTGAAGCCAGCAGAAATTGATTTCTGCGTTTTTCATACGCCAAATGCCAAGTTTCCAGAGCAAGCCGCTAAAATACTTGGATTTACCAAAGAGCAATTAGCTCCATCTCTAGTCGTTAAAGAAATTGGTAACACTTATGCCGCTGCTTCACTTTTAGCTCTAACTGCAGTTCTTGATGTCGCTCATGCTAGTGCTAAAATTTTGGTTTGTTCTTATGGTTCTGGTTCGGGGGCTGATGCTTTTTTGTTTGAAACAACTAAGAATTTGGAAACACAGAGAGTAAAGTATAAAAAAACTCTAGCAGCCCAAATTGCTGCTTTGGAAGCAATTGATGCTGAAACTTATCAAAAAATGAGGACTGACAATGAACATTAAAGTAATTGGCAATTACATTGGTAAATTTGCTGAGCTTTGGGAACAGAGCTTAACTGATTTGATTAAAGAAGGAGTAGAGGGCGTTTTAGCTGATGCGCAAATTGATCCAAAATCAATTGATGCGATTTTTGTAGCCAATAAAGCTAGTGGTAGTTTTAATAATCAACGTCATTTAGGTGCTTTAGTGAGTGAGCAATTTGCTCATTTTCCTCCAGCAATGCGCATTGAGGGCGCTTGTGCTTCGGGTGGTTTAGCTATGCTAGCTGCGGAGCAAGCCTTACTCAGCGGTGTTTATAAAACAGTTTTAGTGCTCGGAGTAGAGAAAATGACTGATGTCTCTGGTTCGGAAACAGCAGCTATTTTAGCGACTGCAGCTAGTCGAGAGAAAGAATATGGCTCTACTTTCCCAGCCCTCTATGCGATTTTGGCCAATTATCACATGAATAAATACGGCACTACCAGAGAGCAGTTATCTAGTGTAGTGGTTAAGAACCACTTACACGCCTTCGATAATCCTAAAGCCCAGTTTCATAAGAAATTTACTTTAGAAGATGTTGCCAATTCTGCCATGGTCGCTTCGCCTTTGCGCTTGTTAGATTGTTCACCAATTAGCGATGGAGTAGCTGCCGTCATTCTTAGCAGTAAACCTTCTTCTCGCAAAGCTAAAATTCTTGGTTTTGGACATGGCCAAGATACTTTGGCACTTGCCGATCGCCAAGATTTAGGCAGATTGGCTGCGACAGAAAAAGCAGCCAAACAAGCGTTCTTAATGGCCAAATTGAGTCAGACAGACATTCAAGTGGCAGAAGTTCATGATTGTTTCAGTATTGCTGAAATTTTGGCAGTGGAAGACTTAGGCTTCTTTGCCAAAGGAAAAGCCGCCGCCGCCATTGCTAAAGGCAAAGCTACTTACGGTGGGCAAATAGTTATCAATCCTTCCGGCGGCCTCAAAGCTTGTGGGCATCCAGTTGGAGCGACCGGAGTGAAGCAAATTGCTTTTTTGGCTAATTTAATTGAAAAAGGAAAATTTGAACGAGTTCTAGCTCATAATGTTGGCGGCAGTGGAGCAACCGCGGCTGTAAATATTTTAGGAATATAAATATGAATATAACGGAGTATTGGCGCTCAAACAAACAATGGTCTAAATATCTTGGCAAAAAAGCCAAGGTTTTAGCTGTTTCATTGATGGAAGTGGCGGCTTCAGATCAAACTGCGCTTTTGCCTTATTCTTATTTGCTCCTAGATTTAGAGAAAAGTAAAATTTCTTTGATGGGTGCTGCTCATCAAGAATTTAAAATTGGTGATGAGGTAGAAATTGTTTTGCGCAAAATTAAAAAAGAGGCTCAGGAAGAGATAATCGTTTATGGTCTCAAAGCGGAAAAAATTTATGTCTAGTTTTTACAGTGGCAAAGTTATTTTAAGTGGGGAACATAGCGTGGTTTATGGCTATCAGGCTGTTCTGGCGAGCTTGGATTTAGGAATTTCTTGTATTGCTAAAGAAGGCTCTTTGAGTCATGAGCAAAAAAGTGATCTATATCTACAGCACATTCTAGAGATGTTTTCTAAGCTTGCACAAATTAAAGAAATTCAGTTAGCACTTAAAATTAAATCGAATTTGCCTCAAAAATCAGGTCTTGGTTCTTCAGCGGCTTTTGCAGCAGCAGTTTTTTCAGAGTTGGCAGATTTTTATAATTATTCACTCAACCAAGATCGCCTCTACAAATTGGTTTTAGAAGCAGAAAATTTTATTCATGGTCGTTCCAGCGGAGCTGATCCAGCGATTGTTGTTTATGGTGGCTTAATTGCTTTTAGTCAAGGTAAAGTAGAGCATTTGCCAGATTTAGCCTTGGCAAAGAAAAGTTTTTTCTTAATTGATTCTGGAATTGCTGATGAATCCACTGGTGAAATGGTGGCTAAAGTTGCTGCTAATAAGTCTAGCCGGCCATTTATAGATGAAATTGGCGGAATTAGTCAAAAAATGATAGTTGATTTAAAGAATAGTTTCTTCAATCCTCAACTTTTGAATGAAAATCAAGCACTTTTAGAAGAAATTGGCATAATTGCTGATTCAGTGAAAGACACTATTCGCCAATTACAAAAGTTAGGTGCTTTTTGTAAAATTACTGGAGCAGGCGGACTGAAGAGTGGCTCTGGTTTTATTTTAGCTTTTCACCAAAATGAAGCAAACTTTGAGCAAAATTTAAAAAATATGGGTTTGAGTTTTTTCAAAACCCAACTAGGAAATACGAAATGAAAAAAGTGAAGACTTCTGCCCCAGGAAAATTGATGCTTTTTGGTGAACATAGTGTGGTTTTTGGTCATCCTTGTATTGTGACTGCCGTTGATCGTCGTTTATCAATTACTGTTGAGGAAAATGGCGAAGAAGTTTTTATTTTAGATGCGCCAGATTTGGGTTTACGAGCTTATTCTAAGCGAATTTGTGATCTTGGTAATAAAGATTTGCCAAAAGAAGTTAGCTTTATCGAAACTTGCTATAAGCTATTTTTGGAGAAATACCCACAACAAAAAACTATTCATGTTTATAGCAAGAATGAATTCAAATCTTCTTATGGTCTTGGTTCAAGTAGTGCTAGCACAGTGGCTTTTGCTAAAGCTTTAAGTGAGTTTTATGAAGTGCCAATGAATAATGATCAGTTGTTCGATTTGGCTTATCAGACTGTTTTAGAAGTGCAGGGTGTGGCTTCTGGTTTTGACATTGCAGCTGCAATTTGGGGTGGAACGATTTATTACATCACTCCTCATGGCAAACTTAGTAAACATAAAACTGTCGAACCAATCAAAATCAAAAACTTGCCTTTGTTAGTTGCCTATACTGGTATTAAAGCTGATACTGCCACCTTAATTCGAATGGTGCAAAATTTGCACAGTGAAAACAAAGGAACAGTTAATCACATTTTTACCGATATTACTCTTTTGGTAGAACAGGCTAAAAAGACTCTTCAACAGCAAGACTGGCCACATCTTGGCTTATTAATGGATGAGAACCAAGCTTTACTACGTAAATTGCAAATTAGTAGCATTGAGCTAGAGAATCTCATCGCTGCTGGCAAAAGTGCCGGAGCAATGGGAGCCAAGCTCTCTGGAGCTGGAGGCGGTGATTGTATGTTAGCTTTAGTTGATGAAGCTGAGAAAAAAGCCGTTGCTCAAGAAATTACCAAGGCTGGTGGTAAAATTATTGAGGTGGAGATGAATGCGGAGGGCGTACGTTTGGAAAACTAAGTTTCGAGCCAGAGATCGCTTGAATAAATACATTTTTTCACGCGCTCAAATGTCTCTAAACTTAGTTTTCCAAAACGTACTTTATTTAATTAAGCAAATTGAAAAAAATATGAAAAAAACAACGGTTCAAGCAGGTAGTGATATCGCTTTTGTTAAGTATTGGGGCAAAAAGGATAAAATCCTACGTTTACCAAGCAATGGTAGTATTTCCATGATTTTAGATTCTTTGCAGAGCAAAACTACTGTCGAGTTTTTGCCAAATTTAGCTAAGGATGAGATCATAATAGGTGGCGAAGTTGAAGAGGGAGAGGCTTCTCGTGCCATTAAACATTTGGACAGAATTAGAACTTTAGCCAAAGAAAAAGGATTGATAGATAAAGATATTTTTGCTAAAGTCGTTTCGGAGAATAATTTTCCCAAGAGCACTGGTCTTTCTAGCTCTGGTTCTGGTTTTGCTGCTTTGACCATGGCTGCCACTAAGGCTATTGGTTTAGATCTTTCAGAAAAAGAATTGTCTATTTTAGCCAGGCAAGGATCTGGCTCTGCCTGTCGCTGTGTTTGTGGTGGTTTTGTTGAGTGGTTAGATGGTGAAACTTCTGAAGAATCTTATGCACAAAGCTTTGCTAAGTCAGAAGATTTTGATATTAGAGATTTAGTGGCGATTGTTTCAGAAGATAAAAAGAATTTAAGCTCAAGTGATGGACATGATTTAGCAGAAAGCAGTTTGTTTTTTAAGGCTCGTCAAGAAAAAATTGATACCAAGTTAGCAGCTGTCAAAAGAGCAATTTTACAAAAAGACTTTGAAACCCTAGGTGAAATAGTAGAAGCCGAGGCTTTAGAGTTTCACTCAATTTTATTAACCAGTCAGCCAACTATCTTGTTGTTTTATCCGGGAACGATTGAGGTGATGCAGGCTGTTCGTCAATTGCGTAAGACTGGTGTGCCAGTTTATTTCACTATTAATACCGGCTTCAATGTCCACATTTTGACTTTACCTCAATATGAGAAACAGGTAGCTGCTGTTTTGCAAAATTTACCAAGTGTGCAGAAAATTATTATCTCAGGAGCAGGTAATCAGCCAGAATATTTAGAAAAACATTTGTTTTAAAAACTTGGTGTCGAACTGCGACTGGCTTCGTATTGCTTAACTACTTCTTGGCAGTAAATATATTTGCCATATTCAAAAGCTTTTTCAGAAATATTTTGCTCGCCATTTTCGTCAACTCTGACGGCCTCTTGGACAAATTCTTGAGCAACTCCACCAGCCTCTTTGGCTTTTTCTGTCAAAATCTTAATTTGTGAAACACCATTTTCACCTAAATTTTTAAAGTCTTCTTGCTTGAAATCAATTTGATCAAATTCAATTTCTTTATCTTTTTGCCAGGGAAGAGTGATACTTTTTGGGAGGCCTTCTTCTATTTTGGAAAAAATTTCATTATTAAGCCAACCTTTGTTTTTGGCAAATTTATAGGCAAAAACAACTAGAGCTATGGCGATAATAATGGTAAACAATTTGCGAAGCATGCTTTTATTTTAGCATGCTTTAAGGAGCGGCTGTGCACCCTGCGGGTACTACCCAGGTTTGCTTTGCAAACTTGGCGGTGCGTGTGCTAGGACTCGAACCTAGAACCGCCAAGGTATAAGCTTGGAGCTCTAACCAATTGAGCTACACACGCGTTGATTTGTGTCAGGGGTAGATTTTACTAAATTTATTGACTTTATAGAAGTAGTAGCAAGAGTGCGCCAACGCCTAGGGCTCCAAGGCCAGCTTTAATGTAGTTCATCCAATCAGCTGGGCCACTTTCAGTAGGAACGTTGATTGGGCGCACGATGGTGGTTTCACCATTTGCTAATTTGCATTGACTATCTGTAGGATTGACGTCGAGGCGACATTGACCGCTGTAACAAATATGACTAATGTTGCTACAGTCAGCATTGGCATTACAAGTTTCGTTGCAGCCAACAGTGGTAATAACGGTGGTAACAGATGGAGTTGGAGTGCTGGTAGCGGTCACAGTAGTAGTTGGAGTTACGGTTGTAGTTACAGTAGTGGTTGGAGTAACAGTTGTAGTAACGGTTGGAGTAACAGTTACGGTTGCTTCACAACAAGTTGTGCTACTAGGATCGGCGACACATTCATCGAGATAATCTTCATCTGCACAGTATTTAACAATGTTTCCATCGCCATCAGTATCTGAAGTAGAAATACAAACATAACCATCTTCGCAGTCATCGCTGTTGGTACAGTCTTTTTCACCACAAGAAAGCAAGTTTTCTTCTGGAGCGGTGCAACAAGAGTCAGTGTTTGGATCATCTATACAGGCTGTTTTATAATCTTCATCTGCACAATATTTATTGCCATTGTCGGCCTCAATACAAATTAAATTACTGCTACAGTCATCGTCACTTTCGCAACCACTCAAACCACAGGTAATTTTATCTGGTTCTGTAACTGTAAATTCAAGAGTACAAGTTTGAGTTTTTTCAATATAAGCAGCTGGCTGAGATTGAGGGGCAGTTGGGGCGACTGGAGTAGTGTCTTGTTTTTGCGTAATTAAGAAAACACTAACTGCGCCACCAACAAAAATTAGTAGACCCAGCAACATAGCGATCACTTTAAAATCGCCTTTTTTCTTCAGAGCAGTTTGTCCTTGCTTTGATTTTACGTAGGTCGCTGGTGTTTCAATTTGTTCTATGTTCATTATTTTAATTCACATTATCTATCATTGTGCTTGGTGAATTATCCACCATTTCCCAAACTTGGCATTCCGTTCCCCAGCAAATACGACCCTGGACAACGTAATCTCCAAAGCTTGAAATGGTGTAGGAATCAGATACATTTTTAGCAATTGCGCCACTAGTGTCAGTTAGATCTATCCAAGAGCTCATGCCTGGAGCCCAGATTCTAAATTCATAATTAAAGTCAACTCCTTGGTTGCCGACAGCAGTGCAACGGAAGCGCACCTCATCTCCGTCCTTGAGACTATCATCATCGTTTGCTTCCATAGTATTGTTATTAGCATCTAGCATATCTATGCTGGCACAAACTGGCATAGCCTGGCTTTCACAACAATTGGCAGTGCTTGGATCAGCTGCGCAAAACAATTGATTTTCTCCTTTGGCACAAATACCAGTCGATTGAGAGTCGACTGTTACTGTTTGACAAGTAAGACCATTTTGACAGTCAGAATTTTGAGTACAACCAATCACTCCGCAGGCTAAAAGTTCTGGAGGTGTAGTAGGAGTTGGAGTAGGTGTTCTATTTGGAGGATTAGTTGGAGTAGGGGTTGGTGTGGCGCAATCTGAACAATCAGCTCCAGCATCACCGCATAAAGCATCACAACTTGAGGCACTGCCTATCACCCACCAGCCAGCGCTACATTGGCAACGCATTAAGCCAGATTCTTCACAGTTTTCGATTACTGAAGTATTTGGATTGTCGCACCAATCTCCGCCCATGGATTGTTCTGTGCACGGATCTTGATCGGTAACGTAACCGCACATGGTATCGCCATTGGCGATTATTCTACAGGTAGTACTAACACATGGTCCACCAGCTACGAGTCTATGCAGATTTGGACCGCAGGCCGCCACAGTTGTGGTTGGAGTAACGGTCGAACCACCCGTGGGTGTACAGGCACCATCAATTACACGATAGCCAGTAATACATCTTCCACTAGTACCATTACAATATGGATCTCCTTCCATACACATCTCACTGGCTTGTTGGCGGTTGTCTTGATTTTGTCTGCTAAGTATATAACTAGAAAAAACCCCAACTACCAAGAAAAAAACTATAAGTAAGCCAGCCAATTTATTATTTGATTTCTTTTTCACTTGAAAAGATGGTTTTTGATCAGTTGAAAGTGGATTTTGAATAGAAACAGTTTCAGCACCTGACTTAACTGCCTCTTTGAGAGGTTCATTATCTGTAATTGTATTACCGCGATATTCTGGTATTTCTGGTTCTTTAGCAAGATCATTCCAAGGGGAATCAATTTTTTCTGGTTCTTTAACAAAGTTATCGGAAGAATCCTCTGCCTTGTCTATCTGGCTTTTTTTATATTTAGCTGGTATAAAATCTCTAGGATTATTCATTATTAGACAAAGAAAATACTTCTTCTTTTAAGAATAACCTATTTATAATTGTCTTTGCAAGAGGATATTAGTGTGTTATCTTGCGATTTTAGAGATCATCAACAATGAAATTTTTAAAATTAAATACAAAACAAAGATATTGGCTAGATTTTATTCTTGTGATGACGCAAAAGGAGATAAAGGCAAGGTATAAGAGAACTTTTTTAGGTCTTTTGTGGGTAATTTTTAATCCATTCTTGCAGATGCTAATAATTGGTTTGATTTTTCAATTTTTTGTTCCTATGCAAATTGAGAATTATTTTCTTTATCTTTTTGCTGGTCTTTTACCTTGGAATTTCTTTTCAATGGCGCTTTTGCGCGCGACACCTCTTTTAGTGCAGGAAAGATCTTTGATTCAAAAAGCTGCTTTTCCTAGAGAATTAATGGTTGTGGCAGTGGTCATGGCAAATTTATTTCATACTTTAGTGGCTAGTTCAGTATTTTTGCTATTTTTAGCTTTTCTAAAGACGAGTTTTTTTGCTGGTGTCCTATTTTTTATATCTAGCTTTTTCTTAATCTTTTTAATACTTATCTTTTTATTATTTTTTACTTTGGCGACTTGTTTAGTTATTTCTGCATTATATGTAAAGATAAGAGATTTAATTTTCATTATCCAACTTTCAATTCAATTGCTATTTTATGCTGTGCCAGTTATCTATAGTCTAGAGATGTTACCGGAATTTTTTAGAAATCTACTTTATCTAAATCCATTGGTTAGCTATATTGAGGTTTTTAGAGCGGCTGCTTTAAATAGTGTTTTCAATTATAAAATGGCAATTTATGCCGGTCTTTTTTCCATTTTTTTTCTATTTTTTGCTCTGCAATTTTTTCGAAAAGAAAGCAAAAATTTTGATGATTGGTTTTAAATTTTAAAATGAAAAACAGTAAAAATAAAAAAATAGCTATAAATATAGAAAACGCTAGTAAACGCTATTTCTTGCGATCTGCAAAAGCTAAGAAAAAAGAAACTTTTTTTGCCTTAAAAGATATAAATATAAAAATATTTAAGGGAGAAAAAGTAGCTATTCTTGGTGACAATGGGGCTGGCAAGACTACTTTGCTCAAAGTAATGACTGGAATAGCAGAACCAACTTGTGGGAAAGTGAATAGTATTGGTAAGCTTGTTTCCTTAATTGATATCACGGCTGGTTTTCATCCTGAGTTTTCAGGTCGTGAAAATATTTATTTCAATGGCATTCTTTTAGGAATGAATCTTTCTTCAATTAAAAAATTAGAGCAAGAAATAATTAATTTTTCAGGTATAGAAAAATTTATAGATCAAGCTCTTTATACCTATTCTTCAGGTATGGTTTTGCGGCTTGGTTTTTCTATTGCTATTCACAGCGATCCAGATATTTTAATTTTGGATGAGGAGGTGGTGGTGGGAGATCAGGATTTTCAGAAAAAGGCCTATGATGAAATTGAGAAGATTTTTGCTGAAGGTAAAACCATTGTTGTTTGTAGTCATGTTTTACCTTTACTGAGTAGACTTTGTGAGCGCTTCATCTGGCTAGATAAAGGCAAAGTAAAAATGGATGGAGGTAAAGAGGTTGTTATTGAATATAAAAAGAATCGAAGTAAATTGGATATAGAAAAAATTGGCAAGATTAAAAATGAAAAAAAATTTTTTCAATTTCTGCAATCTTTGCCAATCGGAGAGAGGTTTATTGTAGAAGCAGTCAGTGGCAGTATGGAGCCACTTATCTTAAAGGGCGATGAGGTAAGAGTTGAAAGGTGTTCACTTAAAAATATAAGAGTTGGCAACATAATTGCTTATTGGAGCGATGAATTTAAAAATATCATTGTTCATAGAATTTATAAGAAAAGCTCTAAGGGGATTTTCTTGACTAGAGGAGATAGTAACTATATTGTAGATGAGATGCCAGTCACAGAAGATATTTTTTTAGGTAAAGTTATTAATTTTTAAATGAGGATAAATATGAAAATATTATATATTCGAGACAATGATCTTTATTTTAAGGAGGAAGACGGCAAAATATTGGTTTTAAAAAAGAACAAAAAAGAAATTGTGGAATTAAATGAGGTTGGCTCTTTGATTTGGAAAGCTTTGAAGACGAAGAAGTCTATTGATGCTTTGGTGAAAAAAATAAATTCAGCTTTTGAGGGGGCAGATTCTAAGGAGGTAAAAAAAGATGTTGAGGAGTTTATTCTCAAGTGTTTAAAAGATTCAATAATAGAAAAAATAAATTAGAGTTATGAAAAAAATTAGCAGACAAGAGTTTGATTATTTAATTAAAAAAAGAAAGCTTGAAGATCCAAAGAAAATTAAAGCTTTTGAAAAAATACTAAAAGATGAGCGCGGTTATGTTTTCAAAATGCCTAAAAGAGGTTCGAATGTTATTTTAATGGCTTCTGGTGGACTTGATTCAATGGTTGTTTGGGGAATTTTAATGAAAGAATATGGCTTGAATGTTTATCCGATTACTTTTGACAGAGGTGAAAAAAAAAGAAACAGGGAATTTGCTGCTTTTAAATATTTTGATAAATTTTATCAGAAAAAATTTCCTAAAAATTATAGAAAATTTTTAGATTTAGACGTAGGACAAGATCAGATTTCAATAAAAATTGAAGACGGTGTCAAAGATCTACGAGAAGAAACATTATTAAATAATTTTAGAGATGACTTAATGTTTTTTAACCCCTCTTTAGGTGTTTTTACTATCTTGCCACTTTTTGCACGTAGTTATGCCATGTATCTAAATGCAATTAAAGGTCTAAAAATTAATACTATTTTTTGTGCCGTCACAGCCAATGATGGGGAATTAATTGCTCATCAAACCTTAACTTCATTGAGGTCTATTATGTGCAACATGTGTGTTTCAATCAAAGATTATTCTTGGCAGTTTTTGTCAATTTGTTTAGAGCCAGAAATTAATTCTTTTATAAAGAAATCAGATCTTGTTAAGTGGGGAGAAGATAATAGTTTACCACTAGAAAAATCTTGGAGTTGTTACCATGCGAAAAAGTATCAATGTGGTGGAGATAACTGTATTGCTTGTGAAGCGAGAAGAAAAGCATATTTAGAGGCAAAAATAGAAGATAGAACTATTTATAAAAGCCTTGCAGATCAGGAGATCCTAATTAAAAAAGCGAAAAAAACTTTAAGAAAGTATCTTTCTAGAACAAAAAAGAACTTAATAAACACAGTTAAACGTTTTTTTGAAGATACGATAAGATAGAACTATCAAGGGGAAATCTAAGAATGCTGTTTAGAACTAAATTTATTCAGCTACTACTAAGATAGCTTTTAGATCAATAATTCTAAGTTGAGGTTTTTTATATTTTTGCATTGTAATTTAATGTTAGATAATTTTTAAGTTGTTGTCAACGATTAGATTGCTTTTGAATTATGCCCAGTCCAGAGCCTAAATAATTTACTTCAATCTTATTTTTGTTTGTTTTTTCTTCCCAAAGTTTCCAGACTCCGTATTTTCCTTCTGGCAAAGTTTCTTTTATAGAAATATCGTGCAGAAGCATAAGACCTCCTTCATGGAGCATCGGCCAGAAGAGTTTAAAATCTGTTTTTATTCCTTCATAGGAATGGTCTCCGTCTATATAGATATATTCATAGCTCATGTTTTTATATTTTTTGGCAAATTTTTGCGTAGTTGTTACAAATAGTTGGATATTATTTTCTAAGCCAAAATTTTTGAAATGATCTTTGCCTTCTTGAGTTTTCCAAAAACCTTTTCCGGTCCATGAGCTTTTACCTTCTTTTTTTATTTCATCGCCAAATCCCGCATCAACAAAGTCGACTTTGCCAAAACCATTGTCATGACAAGCTTGAGCTAGAACAGCTGGTATATATCCATATCGGGATCCAATGCAAAGAATTTTCTTTGCTTTTATTTGTCTGAGTAGGCCATAGTGAATCCAACCATATCCTAGGTCAGCATTTTTGATATTGGATTCGTGTCCAAATTCATCTGCTTCAAAAAAATTCATTAATTCGGTAATTCTTAAATCATTGGAGAGCTTTTTACTTTTTTCTTGCTGATGGAATATTAAATATTTTAAGATTTTTGTTTTGATTCCAAACATAGGTTTTAATTCTTTAAAATTTCGCTAATTTTTTTAATTTTATTATACCAACTATTTTCAATGGCTAATTGTCTAGCCTCTTTTCCATTTTTTTCAATCCAGCTATTTTTTTCAATTGTTTCTATATGCTTTTTCCATTCTTGAGCATTTTTTCCTATTTTAATGAATTTTTTGAATTTATTATCAGTTAGTTCTTTTATTTCTGTAGAAATTATTGGTTTTTCAAAATAAAGATACTCAAAAGTTTTCATTGGATAGCAATTAGCATTAAATGGATAACTGACGTCATAGGGTATTATGCAGAGGTCAAATTGAGATATTAATTGAGGAATTTTATCTTTTTTTTGAGATTCAATTTTTTTTACATTGGAGAAAGATAAAAATTTTTTAATTCGTTTTCTTTTATTTTCTTTTATTTTTAAGTCTCTTTTAATTGGTCCAATAAAAGTGAAATTAGTTTCTGGCATTAACTTGACTAAATTTATCATTAGATCGTAGTCAATGCGGTCGCTTATGGCTCCAATAAAACCAACGTTTATTTTCTTCTTCTTTGAGAATTTTATGGGCGATTTTTCAAACATTTGCAAATCAAAGCCCTGAGACACTAAATGAAGCTTTTTTTTATTATATTTTGCCACTTCTTTTTTTAGGGTCTTTGAATTAACAAAAATATAGTTTGCTTTATCTAAATTTGTTTTATATTTTTTGAAATCAAACCAATCAACTATATCTAAGATCAGCTCTCTTTTTTTCAAGTTATGCTTTTCTATTTCCACTGTAAGATCAAAGATCCACTCATATGTTTTTTTATTTATCGATAGAAAGAAAATAATAAACTCAGTAATAAAATAATTAATTTTGTTATTTAGTTTTGAAAATAAATCTTTTGTAAAGAGAAATTTAATTTTCTTTGGAAAAAAGTAAAAATATTTATAATAAAAAATGTCATTTTTTTTACTTAATAAAAAGAATTCTTGTTGAAAAAGCTTTTTCCAACTCAAGGAGAAATTTTTTTCAATAACTAAGACTTTATTATTATTTTGTGTTAAGATCCGAATAGTTTGTAATATGAAATCGCAAATTTCTTGAGGATTTTCATGAGTGGGAACAATAATAAAACTATTTCTAAGCATCGACTATATATTAGCAAAGTTTTTGATTTATTTTTTATCAAAAAAAATGCTTTTTCTAAACAAGAAAAAATTTCTATACTTATATCTATTTTGTTTTTAGTTTCAGTTTTCTTCATTCCAAACAATAAATTTTTATTCATGGTTACTGCAACTTACATACTTTCTTTATTTATCGTGAACAAGTCAATTTATGAAACCGTCTTTTATGCTTTTTTACCACTGAGTTTAGTTTTAGTTGGTCAAGGTTATTCTTATATTGCTATTCCTGGTGAAGCAATAAAATCAGAGGGCTATGAAGAGGGAAAAATTTTAAATTATTTTTTTTCTCCATTTATTGTTTTGTTGATTTTAATTAGTTTTTTATTTTTTGTTAATTTAACTCAAAAACTTTTTAGAAAAAAATCTTTTATTAAATTTAAGCCATTTATTATTTCTTTTTTATTCTTTTTTCTTTTTTCTTTTTTTTCTGCAATTAGCAATGATTCTTTTCCAAAATTGTCCTTTCTTTACTTTTTAAATGATTTTCTATTTTTTATTTCTTGTTTTTTTATTGCGCTGTTTATTTCAGATAGCAAGGAAAAAACAAATAAAATGAATTTGATTCTATTAAATTTGATAATTTTATCTGTTTTTTTAGGGATGGTTGTGATTTTTCAATTTATAAACAAATCACCCTTAGGAATAATAGCTGAAATGAGCCACGAAGTCCCATTTTTTGGAGGTGGAGCAGATGAAGACAGTTCTTTATTTAGACCGATAGGAATTTTTACTCACGCTAATATTCTGGCTAACTATTTAAGCAATTTATTTTTTTCTATATTTTTATTGAAAGCTTATTTAATAGAAAAAAAAGAATTACTCATTAATAAAAAGTTTATCAATATTGGATTGCTTCTCATTTTTATTTCTATATTCTCAACTCTCTCAAGAGCAGTTTATTTAGCTTTGTTTTTATCAGCATTGATTTATGTGTTTATTTTTAGAAAAGAAATATCCGCAAGCGGTAAGAAAATAGTTAAAAAAATATTGAAAGTTAAATATTTAATTTTTCTTTTACCTTTGATGTGGAATGTAGCTGTAAGAATAATTTACAGTTTCAATAGCTTTTATCAAGAGGGAGGGGTTGGAGTTCGGGAAAAACTAACTATAGAGAGCTTAGCTCTTTTAAGAAGAAATTTTTTTTATGGAGTGGGAACTGGCATGTTTATCCCATCTTTGTTTAGGGAAAATCCCATTGGAATCATAAGCGAATTTCCGGAGTCAGTTCATAATGGTATTTTATTAAATTTAATTGAAAATGGGTTTCTTTCTTTTTTCTTCTTTTTGATGGTTTATTTTTTATTTTTCAAAGCTTTAATAGCTTTAAAAGCTAATAAGAAAATCATCGTAATTTCTTTTCTAGCAATTTTTTCCCAATTAGTAATAAGTTTCTTTCATCCATTCACAAACACCGTTACTCTATATACTTTTATTATGATTTTGATAATATATGATCTATATGCAATTGAAAAAAAATAAAATTTTAAAGTGGCTAAAGTCTTTTGACAAGATAGATATTATTGGCATTGTTTTCTTTTTTTTGATTCTATTTAGTTCTGCATTATTTCTTTTAAGAAGGTCTGAATATGTGTACATTACCATAAGAGTTACCAAAGAAGACAGCCTTCATAATCAATGGTGGGTTCAGCCGTCTAATTGGTATTTGAAAAATTTAACTGATGGCCTGGAAGATAAAGACCTAATGGGGAAAGTTAATGCGAGATTAGAAAATATGTATTTTTATCCAAGAAATGAATCGGTTCAAGATATATTTATAGTTTTAAAATTAGAGGCAACATACAATAAGAGATCAAATCAATATTCATATAAGGGCTTACCTCTTTTAATGGGCAGCTATCAAAAAATTGAACTAGGAGGAAATTCAATAAGAGGAATGGTTCAAGATCTTAGCTTAGACCCTCCGGTTAGAAAGATGAAATCTTTTAGGGTTAAAGTCGAGTTAGAGGCTGAAAATAATAGATCTGCTTTTACCAATGCAAATATCGAATATCGTGGAATTGATAATTTTTTGGCAGATCCGATCAAAGTAGGACTAGTTTCTTATGACAGCGAAAAAGAAGAAATTGTTAAAGTAATTGATGTAAAAAAATCTCCTTCTTATAAAATTTTTATTTCTCCTTTGACCAATAAATTAGTCAGTGCCTATGATCCAGATAGACAAAAAGTAGAAATGGAGATGATAGTTAAGCAAGCTGAGGTTTTTGATGGCACTTATTTATACAGAGAAGATTTGGTAATTGCTTTGGGAGAGGTAATTCCTCTTTATTTTGATTCTCTAACCTTAAACGCAACTGTCACAGGTATAGAGGAGCTCTAGAGTTTTTTTATTGGCAATTCCATTTTTCTATTGTTTGTAGCTCGTGCTCCAAAAAACAATTTTCATTTAAAATTTTTCGAACTTCTTCTTTGTTTTTTAAATTATCTTGATATTCTTTTTCTAGATAAAGTTTTTTTGATTTCAATAGGCTCTCTAAACTACTGAGATTGTTGAGATAAATTCTATTGGTAACTTCGCTATTTTTATTTTCATTAGACTTAATATATGTTGAATCATTTTCCATAGTATTAATGCTTAGAGTGTCTAGAAGAATACTTTCTGGAAAATATAAACTTAGCTCATTTCTTTCTTTGGTGAGATATTCAATTTTTTCTAATCTTTGTTTTGAATAAATACTTTTTAAGTTTGATAAGTTTTGAGGAATCCAAATAATAAACATCAGGAGAATTATCAAAAAAATATTGTTTTTTTTGATAAATATTTTTTTCACATAAAAAACAAAAAATATGATGTAAAGAATATGCGCTCTTGGAATCAAAACTGATACGTTTGGAAAAATTGTTCCAATTTTATAAATAGATGACAATATTGGAGATAGCAATGAGTAGCTCAAGGTAATTATAAATGGAGTGCTTACTAGCAACGCTATTTCTTTATTTTTTTTGAGGGTTTTGCTTTTTATGATTTTGGAAGTTATAAAAATTGTTATTAATATGAATATTAAAATTGTTAAAAATTTATTTTTAAAAATATTAATTCCAATGTTTTCTAAATAAAAACTGCTCAAATTTAAAAGAGTGGGCTTTTTTATCCAATCAATATTATTAAACTGCTGATAATTTTTATAAGCACTGATAAGTAAAAATTCAAAAAAATAAATAAGTAGAAAACTTAGATATTGGATTATCTTTTTATTTTTATATAGTAGATAAGAAATTAATGTGACCGCTAATACTATAAAACTATAGTCAACATAAATTCCCAGAACTGTTGATAAAATTAGCAAGAATAATGTTTTTTTATTTTTATTATTTAGATAGAGGTCAAATAAGATAATACTGGTACTACCAATAAAAATTAATAAGCTATACATTCTCAGTTGCCATGATTGTTGAATTATAAGAGGATGAAAACTTATTAAAGTCGCAAGCAAAACAGCAGAAAAAAAGTCTTTTCTAGTTTTTAATTTATAAAAAGATAAAAATATTATTGCTAGAACTTGAAAAACTAGAGAAGATAAAATTCTTAAAAATGTTAAATCTCTAGTAAAGAAAAGCAAAAATTTTAGATACAAATAATATCCCCCAGGATGTACATCCTGATTGAAATTAATAGCCATTTCTTTGAAATTGTATCTTTGAGTAAAAAACAAGGAATATTTTTCATCCAGCCACAGCGGTTGTGTTTTGATCGTGTATAATTTGATTATTATTCCAGACAGAATTATAAGAAAAAGAATTATCTTTTCCTTTTTCTGAGGAATGCTATTTATATAAGTTTTAATAGATTTAAGTTTCATGGATAAAAAAGTTTCAGTAGTCATTGTAACAAAAAATAGACAGAATGATCTCACTCATTGCCTCGGTTCACTCCTATCTCAATCCATTGTTTTAGACCAGTTGATTTTAATCGATAATAACTCAACTGATAAAACAAAAGAAATTTTCTCTAACTTTGCTAAGAATAGCCAGATACCATGTAAATATGTTTTAGAAAAAAGAAAAGGATATCCTACCGTCTACAATCGAGGTTTAAAAGAAGCTAAAAACACTTGGGTGGCATTTATTGATGATGATTGCGTAGCAGATGTTGATTGGTACATGAATATTAAAAAAAGAGTAAATAAAGAACGCGATGTTAATTTAGCTGCTATTCTTGGTTTTTCAGACACTTATTATCAAACAGATATTTTTTCTTTAGCCACCAATTTCTTTGATTTAATCTGGAAAAAATCAGGAAGCATTGGAGGAAAAGTAAGAGATTTCGAAATCCTTGATAACAAAAACATTGTTTACAATAAAAACTTTTTAATTAAAAACAAGTTAAGCTTTGATGAATCTAGAGTAAGGTTTTTCAATGGAGCTAGTGAAGATTGTGATTTAGGTAGACAAATATTTGAAACTAAAAAAGCTGTGGCTATTTATGATAGATCAATCAAAATTTGGCATAAAGATCCGGTGAATTTTTCTTGGTTTGTAAAAAAATATTTATCTTCCATTAGTGCTTACTCTTATTATCTAAGTAAGTGGGGAAATGAATCCCACAATTTAGTTAAAAATAAAATTAACTTTAAAAAAGAACTCATTCTTTTTATTAAGCACCACAGAATTAAATCTTTTAAAAAAATAGCTTTATATATTTTGATATATTTTCATGTGGTGCTAGATTATTTCTTTCTCTTGTTTTATAAATCTAAACACTGATTATGAAAAAATTTCTATTTATTTCAGAAACATATCCGTCTGGATTGACTGGCACCAGTGTTAAGACGAGAAACACTATCCAGCATTTGCTGAAATTAGGTCATAAGGTTGATGTAGCCTGTATAAGTTTTGACACCTTGGTTAAAAAAGAACTCAAGCATAAAAATTTTAGAGCATTTGCTATCCGTGAAAAAGGAATAAGACGTTTTCGTATAGGTTGGTTTTGGCGTGTTTTTGAAATTATTTTTACCTATAAACCCTTTATTGTGAGTTCTATTTTTAATAAAAAAGTGCAAATGGTTTTTGATGCGCTCGGAGAAGAGTACGACAGAGTCTTTTTTGATGGTTTTGCTACTCTTCAATATGCTAGAAAGAAAGATGCTAGATATATTTACATAGATGATGAAGATATAACCTACTTGATGAAAAGAAGAGTTGATCAGGAATCAAATATTTTTCTAAAAATATTTTTATATACAGAGTTCCTGAGATCCTTGTTTTTTGAAAAAATAAAGCTCTCTTATATGGATCAGGTTTGGGCGATCGCTAAAGAAGATCAGAAACGTTTAAAAACTCTTAGTCCTTCAAAAACTTTATTGATGCCAACTTTAATTGAAGAACAAAAAAACTGTTTTTCTAAAAAATCTAAAGACTTTATTTTTGTGGGAACTTTAAGTTGGAGGGAAAATTATTTGGGTTTAAGGTGGTTTATTAAAAACTGTTGGTCTGAAATTTCAAATGATTTTCCAGATTCAAAATTATTAATAGTTGGTCAACAAGGAGATGATAGCTGGGAAAAACTGATTAAAAATTATAAAAACATCAAGTTGCTTGGGTTCGTAGACGAGCTAGATTCTGTTTTCAAAAAATCCGCCATCGCTATTTCACCTGTTTTTGTAAATGTTGGGATTAAAATTAAGGTTTTAACTTATTTGTCTTATGGAATTCCAACAATCTCTACAAAGATATCAACCGGAGGAATGGCAAGTACAAACGGTATTTATTTAGCAAATAAAAATAATTTTGCTAAAAAAACTAAAGAACTTTTTAAAAAATCAGATCTGAGATTAAAACTATCCAAAGAAGGTTGGGAAAATATCAAAAAGAACCATTCAAACTCTGCTTTAGATTTGTTTTTTTCAAAAAGTAAGATTTTTGATTAATTATGAAAATTTCTGTTGTTATAGTTAGTAAAAATAGGAGTAATGATCTCACTCATTGCCTCGGTTCACTCCTATCTCAATCCATTGTTTTAGACCAGTTGATTTTAATCGATAATAACTCAACTGATAAAACAAAAGAAATTTTCTCTAACTTTGCTAAGAATAGCCAGATACCATGTAAATATGTTTTAGAAAAAAGAAAAGGATATCCTACCGTCTACAATCGAGGTTTAAAAGAAGCTAAAAACACTTGGGTGGCATTTATTGATGATGATTGCGTAGCAGATGTTGATTGGTATGAGAGTATTAAAAAAGAACTTTTATCTCTAGATATAAATACTGAAATAGTAGCAATTTTAGGAAATTCTCAAACTTATTATAAAAATAATCTCTTTTCTCTTTTAACCCTCTTCAAAGATAAAATTTGGAAAGGATCTAAAATTAAGAAAAATAAGGTTTTAGATTTCGAAATCCTTGATAACAAAAACATTGTTTACAATAAAAACTTTTTAATTAAAAACAAGTTAAGCTTTGATGAATCTAGAGTAAGGTTTTTCAATGGAGCTAGTGAAGATTGTGATTTAGGTATGCAAATATTTGAGAAAAAAGGCAAAGCAAAATATTTACCGGAAATGTTAGTTTTTCATAAGGATCCTCATAGCTCTTTTCAGTTTTATAGAAAAATATATTTTTCAACTCTTGGTCATATCAAATATGAGGAAAAGTGGAGCAATTTTAGAAAAAACAACTTAGCAATTAATCATGATTTTAATTTTTTTCGCTTCACAATGAGTTTTATGAATGAAAATAAGCTTTCATTTTTACAGAAAGTACTTTTTGCTGTTAACTTATTATTGATGGCTTTTTTATTAAAAGGAATTAAATTTTATGTCAAAAGTTTTTAATAAAATTTTAGTAACAGGAGGAGCTGGTTTTATAGGTTCTCATCTTGTTACTCGTTTATTAAAAGATGGATATGAAGTTACATTAATAGATGACCTATCTAGGGGTAATATTAAATTTTTAGATTTTTTAAAAGAAAAACCAAAATTTTTAAAAATGGATTTAAGCAAAGAGGAGGGTTTACTTAAAGTTTTTGAAGGGCATGATCTAGTTTTTAACTTAGCAGCTCTTAATACTGGGGTAGATTATGATGAAGGTAGAACTCAGCTCATGTTTGAAAATAATATGCTTTTACAAATGATTCCTCTTCGTGTGGCTGCCAAAACTAAATCAATAAAAAAGTTTATTCAAATTAGCTCAGCCTCAGTTTATTCTAGAGAAGTTATGAACAAGGTTCCATGTATCAAAGAAGAGTCAGACACTAATAATCCAGAGCCTTCAAAGCTGGGTTATGCCCTCGCCAAAAAAATGGGAGAAAATTTGGCTTCTTGGTATGCGTCTAACAGTAAGCTAGAAACAATTTCTGCAAGATTTATTAATGTTTTTGGAGAGAATGACCACTATGATCAACTTGGGCATTTCATTCCTATGATGATTAGAAAAATTATTGAAGCAGAAAAAAAAGTTGAGGTTTTTGGTAGTGGTAATCAAAGCAGATCTTTTGTTTACGTAGAAGACGTAGCTGATGCTCTTTTATTGCTTGCAAAAAAGGGCAAGAACGGAGAAATCTATAACGTAGATGCCAACCAGGAGAAAACAGTTAAAGAAGTTGTTTCGATGATCAAAAAATATCTAAAAAAAGATTTACAAGTAAATTTTGATCTTAGCAAGCCAGAGGGTTCAAAAAGAAGAATGCTGGATAGTAGTAAGCTGAGAAGCTTGGGTTGGAAACCAAAGACATCTTTTGCTCTGGCTCTTAAAAAAACAATTAAAGATATTAATGAAAGAATAAAAAGTGAAAACTCTTAAAATCTTTGACCAGAGAGTTGATTCTTTGTCTTTTAAAGAATGTTTTAAGCTAACTAAACTAGCGGTTTCTTCTAAAGAGAAGAAGCTGTTTTTTGCATTGAACATTCATATCTTAAATTTGCTTTCAAAAGACAAAACTTTTAAAAACAAACATAAAAAAATAGCAAGCGTTATATTTTCAGATGGTTTGCCACTCGTCATTTTGTCGAGATTAAAATCTGTCAGTAAGGAAAAAATTATAGAAAGAATTAGTGGAACAGATCTTGTTGAAAAAATTTTAGAGGATAAGTCATTAAAAGTTTTTATTTTGGGAAGTGATGAAAAAACCTTGGAAGTTTTACAGAAAAAGTATAAGAATATAACTGGTTTTTATTCTCCGCCTTACAGTAATAATTGGTCTAATAAAGAAAATTTAAAAATTATTGAAAAAATAAAAACTTCTAAAGCCAATGTTTTATTAATTGGAGTTGGCCCATTAAAACAAGAGAAATGGCTGTTAAAATATTTTGATCAAATAGAAAATTTATATGTTGGAATAGGTGTAGGGTCAGCTTTTGATATTCTTTCTGGAAAAACACCTCGAGCTCCAAAATTGTTTAGAAATTTTTCTTTAGAATGGTTGTGGAGATTGATTCTTGAACCAAGGCGCTTATTTAGACGTTATTTTGATGATTCTAAATTTTTATTCAAGCTTTTTTTCCATTATTAAAAAGTTATCGTTTTCATATAAAAAATTAAAATTATTCTCTAGATCCAAATAGAAATCATCTTTGCTCTTTTGCCAAACGATAATTCCAAACTGAAGATTGGGATTTAAAGCAACTTTTTCATAGTAATGATGAGAGCTTGTTTTTTCATCAGAAAAATTATTGTCTGTAAAATAAAAAAATGGTTGATCGAGCCAGAGATTATTTTTAGATGAATAAAAATATGAGGTTTTCTTATCAACTTTGTTTTGTTTGATTTTATTGAAATGATCAAGCAAGTCATACAAATCTTTTTTATTTAAGACAACATCTCTATTCATGTCTTTATAAATGATGGACATTTGTTGAAAGTTGAAAATAAAAATTGACCCTAAAGAAAATAAAATAAAAATTAGGTAAATTCTTATCTTATATTCATTTTTCAACCAAGAAAAAATTGAGATGATGGAAGAAGAAACAAGTGGAAGAGAGAGAGCTATTGGAAGCAGTAAGTATCGATTTGCTTCCCACTCCATAGTTCCAAAATACACTTGTGCAACTAAAATAATGAAAAAATAGATTGCCAATCCCCAGGCTATTATTTGGTTTTTTTTGTTTTGTTTTTTGCTTATGAGTAAATTAATAAGAAGGCTAACTATAAAAACATTGTTAACGTTTTGTTTTAGTTTTCTCCACCAAGCCATAAAGCTACTTGAGATATTGTAATAATTTCTGTTTGCGTATTTTTGTGCGGTGTCATTTTTTTCATTAAAGAAAAAGAGACTTTCTCCATAAATTAAATAATTATTTATCATCCAGTAAATTGGAAAAGAAGTACTTAGTAGCAAATAAATAATTTTTTCTACAGAACTTATTTTTTTGTCCAGAACAATAAGAAGATAAATAAATGGTAATACAAGCCAAGCTTCAAATCTGATTCCTTGAGAAATGTTTAGAAATAAAATCCCCAGTAGATAATTTGGCTTTTTTTTCAAAAAAAAGCAGAGAGCAGTGATAAAGAAAAAAATAAAAACAGGCTCTGAAAGAGTTTGAGCCGCCATGATAATTCTCATTGGCAACAATAAATAGAGAAGACTAGCTAAAATTGCAGTTTTTTTATCTTTATTGATTAAATAACTGTAGATAAATATAACTACGATACTGAGTAAATTTATTATAAGAGTAATTACTCTAGGAGAGATATATGCTGTTTTTAAGTAAAAAGAACTGCTTAGAATGACGAAGTGTAGTGGCAACCATGTTCCAATGTATTTTTGATAAAGAACACCATCTTTATAGTTTGCAAAAGCAATGTTAAATCTTGCGTATGCATCTGGTTCAGCAATCATTGGATTTCTTAGATCTTCTAGTGATATAAAGAAAGCAATAATTATCAAAATAACTAATGCAAAATAATATTTATCAGTCTTGTTTAGAACTTGTTTAATTTTTATGAAAAATTTACTCATAGGATATGGATATTGGGGTAAAAAGATTGAATCAGTGTTACTTAATTATGGTGAATTATGCATCTTTGACAAGAATAACAAAATTTCTCCATGCCTGTCTACAGCACTAGAAGACTTACTAGATGACAAACTAATTGAAAATTGTTTCATTGCTACTCCTGAAGATACCCATTTTGAATTAGTGAAAGAATGTCTTTTGAAAAATAAAAATGTTTTTGTAGAAAAACCATTAACTTTAAAAGAATCTGAAGCTAAAAAATTGATTGATTTGGCAAAGAAAAAAAAGAAACTTCTTTTTATAGATTCTATTTTTTTATATGATCCATTTTTCAATGAATTGAAAAAAATGGTACAGCTAGGAAAAATTGGAAATATAAATAAAATAGAATCAATTAGATTTAGTGTTGGATTTGATAAAAAAAATATCTCAGTCACCGATGACCTAGCAACGCATGATTTTTACATTTTTGAAAAACTTTTATCTCAAAAAATAAATCTGAAATCAATTAAAACAGATCTAAAAAATAATTTTCAGGAGGCTTTTGCTAATTATGAATCCGAAAATGGAGTTCAAATGGAATCCATTTATAGTTGGATCAGAAAAAATCCGCAAAGAAAAATGACTGTTTACGGAACAGAAGGAAAAATTATTTGGGACAAGAACTTTGATTATTTAAAAATAGAAAAAGCAACAGGTCTAGAAAAAAAATATATTAAGGAAGAGCTCAAGTCTCCTTTGGAAAAAATGATTGATGATTATTTTTCTTTACGCAGTAGCAAAGAAAAATTTCCAGATCTTCTTAGTCACCAAAGGTATGTTTGCATGCTAGAATGTTTAAGAAATGAATGTACCCCTTTTTGATCTTAAAAGACAAAACCAAAAATTAAAAAAAGAATTTCTCAAATCAATATCCATAGCAATTGATGAGAGTGAATTTGTCCACGGTGAAGCTATAAAAGAATTTGAAAAAAATTTTGCAAATTATTGCAATAGTAAATATTGTTTGGCTGTAAATTCTGGAACGACGGCTTTAATTCTCGCTCTTAAAGCAATAGGGGTTAGCAGTGGTGATGAGATTATTACCACTCCATGTACCTTTTCAGCAACATCAGATGCGGTCGTTTGGCTTAATGCCAAACCAGTTTTTGTGGATGTTGATGAAAAAACAGGCAATATAGATCCCTCAAAAATAGAAGCTAGAGTTAACAAGAAAACAAAAGCAATCTTAGTTGTTCATTTGTATGGCATTCCTTGTGAGATGGATGAAATAAATAGAATAGCAAAAAAACATAAACTTAAAGTGGTAGAAGATGCTTCTCATGCTCATGGATCTGAATATAAAGGTAGGAAGGTGGGAGGCTTAGCGGATATTTCTTGTTTTTCTGCTTATCCATCAAAAACATTAGGTTCTTTTGGTAATGCAGGGATGATTGTTTCCAATAATAAAAAATTTATGGAAAAAGCTAGAGAGTTTGCTGACAATGGTGTTTTTGATCCGAAGAAAAAATATTTTCACAACCTTTGTGGAATTAATGGCTTAATCAATAATTTTCAGGCCATTTCATTGATATTAAAGTTAAAAGAAATTGATTCAGTTATAAATAAAAGGTTAAAAATAGCAAAAACTTATAATCAGCAATTACAAGAGTTAGGTCTTAAGGGAATGTTCTGGGACGATAAAAAGATTAAGCCGTCTTTGTATGTTTATAGTTTTCAATATAAAGATAGAGATAAATTAAGAGAATTTTTAACGAGCAGGGGTGTAGGCAACTCAGTTTACTATCCAATTCCTTTACATTTACAAAAATCGTTTTTACCTTTGTCTTATAAAAAAGGCGATTTTCCGATAGCAGAAAGATTTTTTAAACAAACAATTAGCCTGCCTTTGTATTCTGGTTTGTCAAAGAAAGAGGTAGACTATGTTCTCAGCTCTCTTGTAACTTTTTTTAAAAAACAATATCATTAACTTATGATATTGGCTCTCGTTATTAGCCTGCTTTTCTTATTTTTAATTTTGCTTGGTGATAACCAATTTGGAGCTTATGTTATTTTTATTGCATCTGGATTGTTGTTATTTCTCTCTCCAAAGCTCTTATCTAGGAAAAAAATAAGTATTTTTTTCTCTAGAAAAGATCTTGTATTTTTATTTTTATTAATTCTTATATTTTTAACGATTTCCAGCCTTAGCTTGATTTATACGATTAGTTTGCCACATTCAATCAATCGTTTAATAACTTTAATTTTTTCATTTTTAATTTTCTTCTTCTTTCTATTTATAAAAGATAAGTATATTGAAAAAGAAAATCTTCTTTTAATGTTTAATTTGTTAATTGTTTCACTTGGTTTGCTAGTTCTAATATTAACTATTTTCCCTGGAATTGGTGAATTTTTACCAGGGATGAATTTAATCTTTCTCAGTTATGGGCATAATCATTTTGCAGCATTTTTATTATTGATTTTACCGCTATTTTATTGGCAATTATTAAGTCGCAAGAGCGGGTTTCATCTTTTTATTTTTATTTTTTCTTATTTTTTAATACTTATCAGTTTCGCTAGAGTAGTTATTCTATTAGCAGTAGTGGAATTTCTTCTTCTTTTGTTTGTTTCTAAAGATTCATTTATATCTTTAAAAGCTAGCTTTAAGAAAATAATTACTATTACAATTACTTTTCTTTCTTTCTTTCTATTATTAATGGCTATTTTTAGTTTTTCTAATTTGTTTAAGTTGAATTCCGTGTGCAACTCCGATTTAAAAGTAATTTGTAAAGATATTTCTAACGAAGGTAGAAAAACATATTGGACGAATTCTATTCTTATATTTAAAGAAAACATTATAAATGGAACTGGATTGAATACTTACTCTTTAGAAAATCAGAAATATATACACTATGGAGATACTGCGACGAGTTATCCTCATAATGAGTTTTTACAAATGTTTTCAGATCTTGGAATTGTAGGCGGGTTTTCTTTTTTGATCCTAATGTATTATCTTTTATATTTATCTTTTAAGATTATTAAAAAAACAGAAAAAAAATCAATAAATAGATTTTTATTTGTAGGATTAATTTTTACTTATCTAAATTCTTTTTTTGATTTCGATTGGCAATTTGTTTCAATATATTCATTAACACTAATCTTTTTTTCTCTTATTTTAAGACAAGCTTTAAAAGATGATCTTTTGAGTAAAGAGAAGGTTAGCTTCAGTTACCTTTTTTCTAGTTTTTACTATTTTTTAAATATACCTTTATTTTTAGTTACTTTGCTTATAGTGAGCAGTAATCTTTTGGGTTTTTTTGGAAAAGATGATTTAGCTTTTAGAGTTTATCCTTATTCTTTTTATCAAAAATTTGTGTTTTTAAAGAGTGAGCTTTTGTCTGGTAACGACAGAAAAAAACTGGAGAATCTTTACAGAAATGATCCATTTTTTTTGATTCAAAGTTCTAGGTCGAAAACTTTTGAAGAAAAATTAAATTCTTATACAAAAGCATTTGAGAAATATCCTTTGTCTATTTCCACTAAAGATTTTTCATTATTTATTGAAAACGAATGTTTGAATGAAGATAATTACATAAAATCAAAAGAACTTTTGTTTAGAATGGTTAATTTTATTGTTGAAGAACAGAATAAAGGATTTCCAGTGTCCGACGATATAAAAAATGATGTGGGAAATTATTTAGTATCTTTAGGCAACATTGCTTATAAAGAAAGGAACTTGATTTATTTAGGAGAAATATATCATGAATATTCTAGGATTTTTATCCAGTTCCCAAAAGGATATAATCCTTCGTTTTTATCCGATGAAGTTGAGTTGACACATGCATCTTTTTTATTTTCTATGGGAGAATTCAATCCTTTTTTGTTTAGAGATCAAACTGAGAAATTCATTGAATTTTACAGAAATACTGCGGAAGAACTTTTAGTTTATGGAAGGTCTGAAGAAGCATATGAACTATATTCAAGAATGTTGCCGATTTTTAGGAGAGAAGGTACCTGGTTTGGAGATATTTCAGATTTTGTCTTAAAAGAGACTTCATCAAAAGTAAAAAAGAAAAATGCTGATTTAGATCTCTATTTATCTAATTTTATGAATTTTTATTTTCAAAATGAAGATCTTTATTGGAATTATTTTTTTAAAAAAGAATTGTCTTTTGATCTTGTAAATTTAGCTAATGATGTTTATTTAGAAAATGAACCTTTAGCTCTTAAATATTATTCTTTTGCCCATACTTTAGATGAGTGGAGCCTTTTAGATAATGGAATCAACATTTAATTTTTTAATACCTCCACCCCAGGTAACTTCTCTCCACCCAAGAACTCCAAAGCAGCTCCTCCAGCAGTTGAGACATGGGTAAAACGGTCTCTCAGCCCACAAGCATTAATTAGAGCATTGGTTTCACCTCCACCGCAAACTGTGGTAGCTGGTGAGTCAGTAGTATTGTTAGCGATATTTTTAGCAAGAGCGCGACTGCCTTTGGCAAAAAGAGGATTTTCAAAAACACCCATTGGGCCATTAAAGAAAATCGTTCTAGCCTTAGAAAGTAAAAGTTTATATAAATCGGTAGTTTTTCTACCGATGTCTAAGTATTGCAAGTCTAAGTCATTTTCAGTGTCGGCGACATCTTTTAATAATTCCAGGTTTACAACTTCTTTTTCATTGCTGATATCTTGATTTTTAGCAGCCAGCACATCGATTGGCATAATCACTTTTGGTAGTGGCAAATTTTTACCATTTTCTTCGACGTTGATCATGGTTCTTTCTGTCTTGTGTTCATCAAGAATTTCTTTGGCAATTCTGACGTTTGCCTCAGCATTTTTACCCATAAAAGATTTGTGAACCTCAATACCATTAGCTTTTAAGAAAGCGTTGGCGATGCCACCACCTACCAAAACTAGGTCTGCCAGAGCAGAAAGATTTTTTACAGCTGAGACTTTATCATCAATTTTGGCTCCACCGAGTACAACGATGAAAGGGCGCTGAGCTTTTTCTAGAATTTTACTTAGGATTTTTATTTCTGCAGAAAGATCAAAGCCGGCAAAACTAGGTAATAACTTAGCCAAGCCAACTACAGAAGCATGGGCTCTGTGCGAAGCAGAAAAAGCTTCATTAATGAAAACTTCAGCACCAGTGTCTTTGATAATATTTTTAGCAAAATCAGGCTCATTGGCTTCTTCTTCTGGATGGAAACGTAAGTTTTCGAGTAGCAAGACTTCGCCTTTTTGTAATGAGAGAGTTTTTTGAGCAACTTCTTCACCAATGCAGTCATGGGCAAAAGTTGTATTCAAGCCTAAATTTTTATTTAAATAGCTAGCTACTGGACTAAGACTAAATTCTTTGCTTACTTTTCCATCTGGTCGGCCTAAGTGAGAAATTAAGATAATTTTGGCGCCATGCTCCTTCAAAAAAAGAATTGTCTCTAAAGCACTTCTAATGCGTTGATCGTCAGAGACTAGATACTTAAAATCTTCACCCTGAGCGACTTTTTTAAGAGGAACATTAAAGTCCACTCTAACTAATACTGTTTTGTCTTGGATGTCTGAGACTTTAGGAGTGTGAATGATCATATTGTTATGATACAATCTCGCAATCCAAAAAGAAAGGAAATATTTTTGCTATGACTGATAAAACGGTCAAGAAATTACAAACTATGGAGGAACTCTTAACTGCTAACGCAGGTAAGCTAGTGATCCCAAAAAAAGGTGACACCATTTCTGGAGTCATTGTTGAAAAAAATAAAAAGAGTTTAATCATTGATTTAGGCTCTAAAACTGAAGGCATTGTTGCCGAAAAAGAATTCGAATTTGCCGTCGATTTTGTCAAAGAACTCAAAGAAGGTGACGAGGTTAAAGCAATTGTTATCTCAACTGATAATGATAAGGGTCAAGTCGTTCTATCTCTCAAAGGCGCTGCTTCGGATGCCAAATGGGAATATTTCGAAGAGGCTATGGAGAAGGATCAAGAAATTAAGGCTACCGGTATCGAAATGAATCGTGGTGGCTTAATTATCTTAGTCAATGGCATTCGTGCTTTTGTACCTTCCAGCCAATTTAGTCGTAAATACATGGGTAAAATCCAAAATCTTAAAGGTGTTGATTTTCCAGTCAAAGCTATCGAAGTCGATCGCGAGAAAAATCGTTTGATTTTCTCAGAGAGACACGTTAGTGAAGCTAAAGAATTAGCCCAAAAAGATTTGGCAGTTGCTAGTGTTGAAGAAGGCAAAATCTACGATGGCGTCGTTTCCGGAGTAATGCATTTTGGTTTATTTGTCACTGTTGAAGTTCCTGTCAAAGATTCAGAAAAAAAAGATAGTATTGGCTATGTTGAAGGTTTGATTCATATCTCAGAAATTTCTTGGGAAAAAGTCAATCATCCAAAGGATTATCACAAAGTTGGTGATCGCATTAAGGTTAAAGTTTTGGGGATTGATGAAAAAACCAATAAACTTAATCTTTCTATCAAGCAATTAGATGCTGATCCATGGGAGAGTATTGAAGAGCGCTATGGTGTTGGCACCACCTTTACTGGTGAAGTCACTCGTGTAGAAGCTTTCGGTGCTTTTATCAATGTTGAAAAAGGTGTCGATGCTTTAATCCATGCCTCCAAACTTGAGGGACATGATCTCCAAGTTGGTGAAAAAGTTACGGTTAACGTTGAAAACGTTGTGCCAGAACAGCGTCGTATGAGTTTATCTATTATTGATACTTCTACACCAATTGCTTACAAGTAAAATCTTTTAAGAAATAATGAAGAGCGCCTTTTTAAGGCGCTCTTTTATTTTTGTTAACTAAATAAATTATTAATCTGTTTCAAGATTATTTTAAGAATGATCAAAGCTTGATCTTTAGTGTTCATTCTTAAACTTTCTTTTTCAAGTTTCTTCCAATAAGCAAAAGATCTATTGTGTGCTGAATCAGCTGCCCAAAGCGAAAAGACTCCTGGTTTGACGCTATGTCTCCATTCGTACCAATTAGGATCAATTTTTTTAAGCGCCGTAGCCTCTATAGTGGGGAGAGGTCTTGGTCCAATGAGGCTCATCTCACCTTTTAGAATATTAAGCAGTTGAGGAATTTCATCTAGACCAGAGCGAGATAAGAACTTTCCAACTTTGACTATAAGCGGCTTTTTAAAGCCGAATATTCTGATTTCTTTTTTAAGAAAACGGGGGTCTTCTGCAATTTTAAACATTGGATTTGGAGCCTCATTTTTGCTTAGATATTTTTTTCTATTTGATTGAGCGTTTTTTTTCATGCTACGCAATTTATATAAGATAAATTTTTGTCCGTTTTTGCCGATTCTTTCTTGCTTGAAGATAATAGGCTGGCCAATAAAAAACATTAAAAAAGGATAAGCTAAAATTGTGAATGGAACAGCTACAAGCAGTGCTAAAACAGCAGTAATAAGGTCAAAAGCTCTTTTTTTATTAAACATAAAAGTGTCTCCCATTCTAACCGCAAAAAACTAAAAAACCAGACGTTAAACTGTCTTTTTTCTATAGCCTTTTCGAGTGGTAAAAATCACAATTTCTTCACATCTATTTATTCATTTTTGTATGTTAGAGCTTCACTCAAGTAGGCAAAGCTACTATCGTAAATCTCTGCCTTCAAAAATAAATAAATATATGCGAAGTTATCAGTAATTTTTACCACCCGAAAAGGCTACTGCAAGTGATATAATACGCCTATGGCAAAACAAAGAATGATTGTTACAGACGACCAACTATTAATCGACATGGATCTATTATTTAATGCGATTCGCGAAGCCAAAGGTAATTGGCAGCAAGTCGAACAAGAAATGAAGCAATATTTAGCTGCTGTTCAAGGCATGACCAACGAAGCTAACGAAGAATAAGCTCGCCTCATTTTTTATAATCTGTTTTCTGCCCTAAACAAGAAGGTAGTTTAATGTCAGACAAAAATAATCAAGAAAATCTCACTCCAGAAGTTGTCAAAGTTCCTTTGGTAATTGCCTGCGGTGATGAGGGTGTACAAATCAACGTCGGTCGTCGCTTGGCTTTTTTAGGCGCAGGCTTGAAATTAGAGGGTTTTGATAAGGTTTTAGTAGCTGTGCGTAAAATGCTTGAATCCTACAGCGATCAATCAGATCGTCAATTGCGTTTAGTTGCCAGTGAAGAAAATTCTTATGTCAAGGAAGTTTTAGGTCTCAATGATTTTGATGAAGCTAATGCTAGCATGCAACAGCATTTACAGGCTTTATCAGATAAAGAAAACTTGCTTTATGTCGGAATTTTGCCTTTTGCCGATCCTTTAGAACTAAAACATGGGATCAAAGGTCACATGGTTCGTCCTCGCAATATTCATATTGCTAATAAAATTTGCTTTACCTTGTCAGGTGGTGAAACTACTTACAACCTTGGTCAATATTTGATCTCAGCTGATTGGTTGGCTTTTGCCGATAAAGATTTAGTCAAGTCAGTCATAGATACTCAGGTTAAATTTTACGAAAAATTAGCCAAGAGACCTTTGAAGTTTGTGATTGAAGAAGCAGGAGATCTGCCAAGCGAGATAGTTGCGAAGAATAAAACCATTCTATTTAGCTTAGGTTATAATTTCTCTTTAGATGTCTAAATCTAAATCATCAAATCAAGCCATTTCTTTATTTAGTGAATTTGAAGATGCTAAACCAGCCCAGGAGAGAAAACGTCAACAAACAGAATTTACCTCGACTAAAGATTTGCTTGTTAAATATCAAGTCAATGAAACAAATAAGCATATTTCTCACGAATTTCAAAGCTTTGGTTGCCATTTGGCAGAAGCCTTAGCAGACAAGCGTCACACCTCGTTGTATATTAAGTTAGCCAAAACAGTTTCGCGTGGTCTTTTAGAACGAGCTTTAAGTTTTGTAACTGATTCAACTGCAGATAATAAAGCCAAGCTTTTCATGTGGAAGTTGGAGCAATTAAAAAAAGCTAAATCGACTTAATTATGAAACACTGGACAACTAAATTACTAATTTTTTTCCTTTTTCTTCTAGTTTTAGTTTCTGCTTATAATTATTTTAAGAAACCTTTCTTTAAAAGTTCAGATGTTGTTTCTGAAGATTTGAGTCCTACTCCGACACCAACTCCGAGTAAAGCTCCTAAGAAAGAATTAAATAGTAAAGAGAAAGTTTCTCAACTATTAGCAATTCCAGTCGACATTAATGAACTAGATGAAGATAGTAGTGCTAGTGCCAAAATCTTGCGTTTTATTGAGGACAATGATCCTGGCTTTGTCTTATATTTTGGTGAAAAAATTTCTACAGAGTCAGCTGCTTTAGCCACGATTAAGATTAATGGTCTTTTTACTGAAAAAGATTATTTGCCACTTATTGCAGTTGACCACGAAGGTGGTCTAGTCCAGCGTTTAAGTGGAGAAGGTTTCACCAAGCTAGATTCTTGGCAAAAAATAGTTAGTACTTACTCAGTAACTCAGCAAAAAGCTATTTTTAATCAATCAGCTCGAGAACTGGAGTCAGCTGGAATCAACATTGTTTTTGCTCCGGTAGTTGACTTAGCTTCAAACAGTGCAGTTCTTAAAACAAGAGCTGCCAGCGATTCTGAAGAGACTTACTTTGCTACCAGTAATTTTATTTATGCTTTTTCTCAAAATGGAGTTATGCCAGTCATTAAACACTTTCCTGGTATAGGTTCTATAAGCAAAGATCCTCACAATGCAGTCTCCACAATTAGTTTGAGTAAAGACGATACGGCAATTTTTAGTAAGATTTTAGATAAATTCAACAACATCGGAGTAATGACCACTCACGTGCGTTTGGAAAATAAATTGTCTGGAGAGATTTGTAGTTTAAGTGAAGAGTGCTTGGCTCAGTTTAAGCAGTCTTATCCAAAAGTTTTGCTTTTCACTGACGATCTAACAATGAAAGCAGCCAGAGCTCAAGAATCTGGAGAAGGAGAAAGGGATATTTCTGAAGTAGCAATTGAAGCAGTCAAAGCAGGGAATAATGTTTTAGTTTTTGGCAGAGGAATTGATTCCTCCGTACTTGAAAAAATTATTTATGCTTTACAACAAGAATATGATGACTCAGAAAGCTTTAGAGCAAAGGTAGATAATTCAGTAGAGAAGATTTTAAGCCTAAAGAAATGAAGCAAATTTTTACCAAGAAACAAATCGTTTTTAAACTCATTTTTTCTTTTTTATTTTTGATTTCTTTAGTAATTTTTTATAAAGCTTGGCAAAATGTTAGTACCTTAATTGCTTTTGTTCTAGCTTATTCAGTTGCTGTTTTTTTACTCTATTTAGATGAACAATTTTTGTATAAGTTTTATGTAGAAAAGATTGATAATGGAGAGGAAAGATCTTCGCATTTTCCAGCACTCGCTAGCCGAAACTTCTTCTTTATTTTAATGTTACCTTTTCTAAGTATTTTTGTTTTAACTTCATCAGGAAGTGTTTTAGGGATTGCTTTGATTTTGGCAATTAACTTTTATTTATTAATTGAAGTGTGGCAATTACGTGATGAATTTTTACTTTTCAAAGATCGTTTTCTAGCACTTTCAAAAATAAAAACTAACAGCAGAATGGTTCGTAAAATTTCTTGGATTGCTTTATTTTACTTTGTTTTTTTGCTAATCATTTTATATTTTTAATATGAAAAAGGTTTTTTTTATTTTTGCTCTATTTAGTCTTTTTATTTTTTCCATTTATTTTTTCTATCGAAGCTATGCTTTTATTTTTTTTGTAAAAGATAGACAAGTAATTAAGCTAGTTTTAAAAGAGAATTTTTTTGCTAGTAAAGAAAAGGAACTTTTAGTTGAAGTAGTTAGAACCAAACAGAGTACCACGGAGGGTCTTTCTAATCGTAAAAGTTTAGAAAGTGTAAACGGTCAAAAGATCGACGGTCTTCTTTTTATTTTTCCAGAGAAAACAGTTCGTCGATTTTGGATGAAAGAAATGCTATTTAATATTGACATCTGTTGGCTAAACAACTTGGATTTTCTTTCCTGTCAGAGATCAGCTCAGCTTCCTTCACCAGGTGAAGACTTAAAAATTTATAGCTCCAATTCAGACTCTAATGTAGTTCTAGAAACCAACCCAAATCGATTGAGCGATGATGATCTCAAACTAAAGCTCTTCTTCCAGTGGTAAAGAAAAAACGTTATGATAAATGCGTGACAAATAATCACTCCTTACAGAGGATGTTTTCTAGTTCTGATCCAGGCAAATATCCAACTATTGGTAGGTTTTTGCCGTCGGCCACCAAGCAACAGGCTGTTTTTCCTGCAGCAAGCAAGAAGGCAGATGATCAAAAGGAAGATAAAAATGATTTAGATTTACTTGATCAATTAGTAAGTCAGACTATTTTAAGTCGTGTTGATACTTCGTCAGTTGCTCAAGCTCCTCAGGTTTCAAGCCAGACAACTGCTCGCGCCAAAGAGTTTTTAGCTAATCAGGTAGTTACAGAGTCGCCTATTGTAAACGCAGAAATTAATACCGAGGCAACTGCTGAATCTACTTCTGAGTCCGCTATCGAGTCTGCTCCTGAAGTTACAGTGACTCCAGAAATGGCAGAACTTTCCAAAGAATTAAAAGAAGTTTCTAGTGAAACTAAAGAGCAACGTGAGCAAGCGGCGATTAAAGAAAAACAACAAGAGATCAATAATTTAGCTGCAACAGTCACTACTCCCGTGGCAGTTTCAGATAAACCAGTGGTGGTTTTGCCAATTACAGCAAAAAGTAAAGAAGAGGCAAAATTTAAGAGTACTAAATATAGTGTAAAGTGGTTGGTGGAATGGTGTGTAAAAGTTGCTAAAATGTTTTCTGGAGCAGTAATTTATAAAGAAGAAATAGCAGATGAATGAACAAAGCCAAAATCTACTATCAAATTTAAATAGTTTTTTTATTACCTTTTTTTTATGGATTGGTTTGCTGGTTTTAATAGTTCTAATAGTTTTATTAATTGCTTCTTTGATTAAGAACCAGCGTCGAGAAAATTACGTACTGAATTTCGTTACTCTCCTTGTAAAGTTGCCAAAGGGTAATGAGATTAAAATTGATGCTGCAGAGCAAATGTTTGCCGGACTTTATTCGCTTAAGAAAGAAGGTTTTTTCTCTTTTCTTAAACCAGAAGACACCATCAGTTTTGAAATAGTAGGTATGAAAGAAGATATTGCTTTTTATGTGACTTGTCACAAAGCAATTCGCGATTTTGTAGAAAAACAAGTTAATGGTGCTTATCCATTGGCTGAAATTAGTGAAATGGATGAGGTCAATATTTTTAATGAAAAAGGTCGAGTAGCTTTTGCCCCGATTAAACTAGAAAAAGCTAATTTTTATCCAATTAAAACTTACAAAGATCTCCCAACTGATGGCTTATCTTTGATTACTTCTGCTATGTCAAAAATGAGTGATGGTGAGGGCGCAACCTTGCAAATTTTAATGAGACCAGAGGGGAAACGTTGGCAAACGAGCGGTCAGAAATACAATCAAAAAGAAAAAAAGCGCGAATCAGATCCAGATAAAGCTAACTACACTCACGATCCAAAAGAAGTTGAAGCAGTTAATAACAAAGTTGGTAAATCAGGTTTTAGAGTTTCAATTCGAGCGGTAGTGTCAGCACAAAATGCAACTACAGCGCAATCCAATCTCAATAATATCGTTGGTGCTTTTTCGCAGTTCAGTTCTACTTATAACAAATTCAAAAAACCTAATTTTTTACTTTTCAAACATTTATTCATGATTGATTTTATTTATCGCTACATGCCGATTTTTAATGCCAATACAATGATTCTGAATACTGAGGAATTAGCCACAGTCATGCATTTTCCAAATAAAACTGTCGAGACGCATCACATTCGCAAGTTGACTGCTAAAAATGCTCCAGCTCCAAACAAGATTCCTACTTCTGGCTTGTTTATGGGTAAATCGATCTATCGTGGCGAAGAAAGAGATATTTATGCAGGTCTCAATGATCGCCGTCGTCACACCTACATCATTGGTAAAACTGGTACTGGTAAGTCAGAATTTCTTAAGGACATGGTTTTACAAGATATAGAGGCTGGGCATGGTGTAGCAGTCATCGATCCTCACGGTGATTTAGTTGATGATGTTTTGCAATTAATGCCTCCAGAAAGAGCTGAGGATGTGATCTATTTCAATCCTTCTGATTTGACTAGACCGCTTGGACTCAACATTATGGAAGCCGAGACAGAAGAGCAAATGCACTTTGTAGCGAGTTCCATTATTGGCTTAATGTATAAGCTCTATGATCCTCACCACACTGGTATCGTCGGTCCTCGTTTTGAGCACGCTATTCGTAATGCCATGTTAACCATTATGTGCAAGCCTGGTAGTACCTTTATTGAAATGGTGCGTGTTTTAACCGATGCAAAATTTGTTGAAGAATATTTGCCATTAATTAAAGATGGTATGGTTAAGCGTTATTGGACCGATCAGATTGCCAATACCAGTGATTTCCATAAGTCAGAGGTAATGGATTACATTGTTTCTAAGTTTGGCAAATTCGTGACCAATAAAACCATGCGCAATATCATTGGTCAGCCTGTTAGTTCTTTTGATTTTCGCAAAGCCATGGATGAAAAGAAAATTGTGCTTTGTAATTTATCTAAAGGTATTTTAGGCGAAGAAGATGCTAAATTTCTTGGTTTGATTTTGGTACCAAAAATTCTGGCTGCCGCCATGAGTCGTCAGAATGTTCCCATGGAGCAACGTCCTGACTTCTTTCTCTATGTTGATGAGTTTCAGAACTTTGCTACTGAAGATTTTGCAGCTATTCTTTCTGAGGCTCGTAAATATCGCTTAAATTTAATTGTTGCTAACCAGTTTATTGGTCAGATTGATGAAGAAATCAAAAATGCTGTTTTTGGTAACGTTGGCACAATGGTTTCTTTCCGCGTTGGTGTAACTGACGCTAACTTCTTACAACATGAGTTTGCCCCAACTTTCTCTGAAAATGATTTAACCAACGTAGAAAAATACCATGCTTATATTAAGACAATCGTTGATAATGAGCCAGTTTCAGCTTTCAGCATGTCTCTCTATAAGGATATTAAAGCTCAGGAAGCCAGAATGAATCCTAAATTAGCTGAAATGATTAAGCAGCTTTCACGTCTTAAATATGGCAAAGATAAAGAATTGGTGGAGGCAGAAATTAATCAAAGAGCGAGGTTACTCTGAGGTATGGAATTTCCAGAAGAAATTACTAAAGAAAAATTATCAATTGGGTGTGGGAAAAAATACTTCAACCTATTATTAATATTTGTATCTTTGTTATTTTCTTTAATTTTATTTGAGTTTTACTTAAGAATAATAAAATATCCATATCAGGGTTGTGAAGAAGTTCAGTTAGCCAGCGAGTCTTGGTTGGGAGAATTTAATAAAGCAACTGGCTGGTCTTACAAGAAATCATTTTCTTATTATGAGGATAATGGTAAGTTTGAATATCATTTTGATAAAAATGGCATTAGGGTTGAGAGTGAGAACTATGAAATAAATCATGATAAAAAAATAATAGCTTTCATTGGAGATTCTGTTACTTTTGGAGAAGAGTTGTCTTTTAAAGATACTTTTCCTGCCAAAATAGGAGAATTACTTGGTGAAGAATTTGAAATTGTAAATTTAGGAGTTCAGGGTTTTGGAACAAGCCAGTCAATGATTCATTTGAAAAATTTAATCTCTGAAATCAGGCCTGATTTCGTTGTTTATACTTTTATTCCAGATCATATTAATAGAGATATTAATTATGATAGGAGAATTCACGTTAAATGTCTTGATTTTAATGGTACTAAGCCTGTTTTTAGAATTGTTGATGGGCAATTAAAGCAAATTAGAAAACCAAAGCTATATAAAACAGTTGATAGATTTAAACTTGCTCTATTTTTAGATGATATTTATCAAATTAGTAAAGAAAGAGAACAAATTGAGAGTGGAGATGCAGAAAAAATAACAAAAGAGATTATTAATCAGATATCTGAGCTTGTAAGAAATAATGGTGCACAAGATTATTACATATACTACGACAATGTATATGACACCAGCATTTATAGTTATAATGATTATCTTGTTAAATATATTTTTGATGGTGATAAAGAAGATAAAGTTTTTAATTTTACTAATTGGGCAATAGATTCTCAAACAAAGGGAAAAAAATATTATGTTAACGATGAGGATGACTACCATCCTAATGCAAGTTTGTCAGCAGAAATAGCTAAGGGCTTTTTTAATAAATTTAAAGATCATTTTCTTGATTAATGTTAAGTTTTTGAGTTAAGAAATCAAATATGTATTCTGCAAGCAATTGTTGTCCATAATTACTTAAATGAACAAAGTCCCACCAAAGTAATCCCGTAGAATCCTTTTCTTTTAGAAATTCGTTAGTATCTATAAGATAGACATCATTTTCTTTAGAAATTTTCTTCATTATTGAGTGAAATTGATTTTCAATTCCTTTTTCGTATGAATTCGCCTCTAGCATTAAAATTGTTTTAATATTGTTTTTTTTATTTATTTCAATGAACTTTTCAATATTTTTTTTGAAAATTGCTTTGTCTATTTCATATGAAAAATCATTGCTAGATAGATTTATGAATACTATTTTAGGATTTAATTGAATCCACTTTTCTTGATAAAGATCAATTAGTTCTACACTGGTTAAACCAGATATCCCAGTGTTAACAATATTGATCTTTTTTTTAAAATTAATAATCATTGGTTCTGATTCGGTAGCTTCTTTGGGAGTTTCGATTAGGTTTTTATTAAGTCTTTCTTCTAGAATAGCCGTAAATGTTTTTTTATATTCAGAGGCACCAGTTCCCTCTGTTTGAGAAGAGCCAATAAACATGATCTTTTGTTCTTCATCATGTACGTAAGCATTCATTATTTCGTTTGATATTTTTTCAGTGATATTTTCTATATATTCTTCTTCCTTATTTTTTAAATTATTCAAACCAAAATTTATACTTGGATAATTTCCAACAAAAAAGAAGACAAGATAAAAGTAGTAAATTATTAAGGATATATTAATAGAGATTAAAATTAAAATTAATTTGTCAAAATAACTAATTAATATTATAGAGATTATAATTAATGAGAATAAGGATACGAAGAATGGCCAGCTCAGGTGATTTTTGTTTGAAAAATTTTCTTTAAAGATGATTTTGTTTCCTGTCCTCAATGAAACATTGTCTACTAAACTTTTATGATACGAACCTTTAAAGCCGATTTTAGAAGATTCTTTATCAACGGATACTTCACAGGTAAACAATTTTTTATTTATTTCTAAGTTTATAAAATTTTCCTTAAAAGTAATTTTGGCATGATTCCACTTACCTACATTTATTCTTAAATTTTCAATTGAATTATTAGACAAAAATTTGCCATTTTCGTCAATTTTTAAACAAGAATTTTGTTTAGGATCATCAGCAATTTTTATACTATGCTTATAATTGTCTTTTATAAATAAATGGACTATTAGATAGGCCTCTTTTTCAATAAAAAAATCAAACTCCATCTGCTCATAGTTATATTCTGTTTTTGTAATTACCTCTTGAAATCCGTGCCAAGCTGATAAATCTAAACGCTCAAAGTTAAGTGTTTGCGTTTGAGTGAGAAACTGTTCTGCACCCATTATATCTAACTCTAGTTTTGATTTTTCACTGTCCCAAGTGTTGCCTTTTTCTAGGGTATTATTGCTGAGTAGATGTATTTTATTAATAATTCCTGATATTAGAATAATTAAAATCAAAGTTGCCAATTTCCTCTTTATTTTCATTTTTTTTAAATAGTGCTCAAACAAGCATGTAAATAAATGGACTTATTGGAGAAGTTGTTGAAAAAGCAATTAATAGGGCAAAGATAATAAATAAGATTATTGGAGGAATTAACCACCATTTTTTATTTTTCATCAAGTACTCTGCGATTTCTTTAAACATATTTTTATTTTCCTTTTTTAACCATATAGTTGTCTATAACTAGATAGTCAATATCTGTTGTTAAAAAGCAATTAATAGCATCTTTAGGAGTACAAACTATCGGTTCACCTTTTACATTGAAAGAGGTATTAATAATAATTGGTATTTTAGTTTTTTTCTTGTAACTTTTAACTAAGTCATAGTATTTTGGATTATCTTCTCTAATTAGTGTTTCTAGTCTTCCACTATTATCGACATGGACAACGGCTGGAACTTCTTTAATTCCTTTTTCTTTAAATGGATAAACCATAAGCATCCATCTTGCTGACGGTGATATGTATTCATCTGTTTTGAAATATTTTTTTGTTTCTTCTTCTAGAATCACTGGGGCAAAAGGTCTAAACATTTCTCTTTTTTTAACTTTTTCATTAATAATATCTCTCATTTTTGTAGTGGTAGCAGATGCAAGAATGCTTCTATTGCCTAAAGCTCTTGGGCCCCATTCCATTCTTCCTTGAAACCATCCAATTACTTTTTTATTTTTTATTAAAGCAGCTGTTTTATCGATCAACTCTTGATCATTTTCTATAAATTTATATTTTAATTTATATTTTTTAAGTTCTTTTTCAACTTGATACCACTTGTATTCTGGACCAAGATAAGGGTGAAATTTTTCTTTATTTGTGAGTTTGCCTGTTAATCTAGTGTAGCTGTAAAGAGCAGCCCCCATTGCTGCTCCAGCATCACTTGGATCTGGAGGAATGAATATTTTTTTAAAAGGAGTATTGCTTAATATCTTTCCATTTAAAACAGAATTAAGAGCAACGCCACCAGCTAAGCATAGATTTTTATTTTTATGATTTTTGTAAGTTTGATTTAAAATATTAAAGACTACCTCTTCTAGTTTTAATTGTAGAGCGGCAGCAATATCTTCGTGGTATTTTTTAACAATTTCGTCTTTTTTTCTAGCTGGATGACCCAGGAGTTTAGACATTTTTTTAGAAGGCATTTCTTTTGACCAGTCAAAGTCAAAATAATCCATATTTAACTGAAAACTACCGTCTGAAAAAACTTCAACAATTTGATCAAATTTTTCTTTATATATATCAGGGTTTCCGTAAGCAGCTAAACCCATAACCTTATATTCGCTATCATTAGCGCTAAAACCAAGATAAGTCGTAAGAGTACTATAGAGTAGTCCAAGGGAATGCGGAAAATTAATTTGTTTCTCTATTTTTATTTTTTTACCAGAACCTTTTCCTATTGTTGTTGTAGCCCATTCTCCAACGCCATCTATGGTCACGATACTAGCTGTTTCAAAAGGGGATAAATAAAAGCTACTAGCAGCATGAGACAAATGATGATCTACGAAATTTATTTTTCCAAAATAATTAATTTCTTTTTCTAGAATTTTTTTTAATTGTAACTTAGAGCCAAGCCAAGGCCCCATTGTTTTAATAAATTGCCTGTAACTTTTAGGAAAATTATCAATGTGTTGATATAAAACTCTCTCAAATTTAATCAATGGTTTCTCATAAAATGAAATCAAACTTATTTCATTAGCTGCTATTTGAAGGCTGTCTAAGCAAAACTCAATTGCTTTTTTGGGGAAATTGTTATCATGTTTAATTCTGGTAAATCTTTCTTCGGCAGCAGCAGCAATAATTTTGCCATCTTTAATTATGCAAGCAGCACTGTCGTGAAAATAACAAGATATTCCGAGAATGATCATAAAAATTCCTAATACATTTTATTATGGTTATTATTTTGCAGATATTTTTCCCAAGTGGAGCTATTTATTTTTTTATTTAGAAAGTTTTTAGAAAAAATTTTTGCAATTGTAGCAGAAATAGAGATTCCCAAGAAGAAAATAAAAAAGAGAGCTATTGGCTCAATTTTAGTATTAATTTTATTACTGATTTTTTTTAACTTTTCAATTACAGACATGCATTTTATATTAACATATTTTATTGAGGCCATCTCGTTTTGTGTATTTTGTGTTTTTGCTCTTAGGTATCTCTTGCATTTGTCTAAAAAGCATATATAATCACTCTTTGTCTCTAAGGCTTTTCGGGAAAGTCTACAAGAGTATACGCGACAATCCGTTTTTAGGATTCCCTCCGTCTCAAGAAAACAGCCATTAAATTGGCTAAAAATAGAAAAAACATGAAATTTATTTGATTTTTTGTTTTTTTTGCACGTTAAATTGAACAAGCAAGTGAAAAGTCTCCGAAAGACTTATAAGGGCCCTTAGCTCAGTTGGCTAGAGCGCCACATTTGCAATGTGGAGGCCAAGGGTTCGAGCCCCTTAGGGTCCACTTTGATTAATAAAGCCGTTTGCTAATTATTAGGCTTTGGATTTTCCTTCCGGGATTTCTAGAGGCTAATAACTAGCAAATTGCTAGACTTTGACGCGTAAGTGTCAAATTTTGTTCTTTAATAAGTGAAGAAACTTTTTAACTTAAATTTATTTAAGTTAAAAACTAACTGTTACTCAATATGACTGAGTAAGAGAACATTTCAATGATAAATATTTTGTAAATTAAAGCAGAAGGTGAATGCCTTGGCTTGTTTGACCGAAGAAGGACGCCTAGGGTGCGAAAGTCGTCGGGGAGCTCCCAAAAAGCTATGATCCGACGGTGTCCGAATGGGGAAACCCCCCTATCAGCGATGGTAGGGATTCCTAAATTTATTTAGGGAGGGGAACGCGCTGAACTGAAATATCTAAGTAAGCGCAGGAAAAGAAATCACAGAGATTCCCTTAGTAAGCGACGAGCGAAAAGGGACTAGTCCAAACCGAACTTTTGTTCGGGGTTGTAGGGCTTTCGATATTGGATTCTTTAGATTAGTAGAACAACGTGGAATAGTTGGCCAAAGAACGTGACAGCCGTGTATATGAAAATCAAAAGAAGCATAGAAAGTACCTGAGTAAGTTGGGAGACGGCAAACTCCCTTCCGAATCCGGGGTGACCACACTCCAAGACTAAACATCAAACAAGACCGATAGTGAACGAGTACCGTGAGGGAAAGGTGAAAAGAAGGGCGGAAGGCCCCGTGAAATAGTACCTGAAACCATCTGCTAACAACCAGAGAGAGCCCTGTAATATGGGTGATCTCGTGCCTATTGAAGAATGAGCCAGCGAGTATTTGCTAGTTGCTTGGTTAAGACACTTTCGTGTCGGAGCCGTAGTGAAAGCGAGCCTGAATAGGGCGATTTTGTAACTAGTAAATGACCCGAAACCGGAGTGAGCTAACCATGGCCAGGATGAAGTTAGGCGAAAGCCTGATGGAGGTCCGCACCGTTGTATGCTGCAAGATGCTCGGATGAGCTGTGGTTAGAGGTAATATGCCAATCGAACCCGGAGATAGCTGGTTCTCCCTGAAATATATTTAGGTATAGGGTTGCGTTAAGTGTAATTGGGGGTAGGGCTCTGATCGAGCGTCCTATGGGAAACTGTAGGCGTTTAGTCAAACTTCGAATACCAAATACATGTTTCGCAGCACTCAGCACCTGGGAGCTAAGTTCCAGGAGCAAAAGGAAAACAAACCAGACCTACAGCTAAGGTCTCAAATAAACATTTAGTGGAAAAGGAAGTTTAAATTCTAAGACACCTAGGAGGTCGGCTCAGAAGCAGCCATCCTTTAAAGAAAGCGTAACAGCTCACTAGCCGTAGAATTTATGCGCCGAAAATTAACGAGGCTCAAATGTTTAACCGAAGCTTAGGGTTCTGCTTGATTTATCAAGTGGAGCGGTAAGGGAGCGTTCTGTGTGCTATGAAGGTGACCCGTAAGGAGTCGCTGGAGCGATCAGAAGTGAGAATGCTGGCATAAGTAGCGTCATTGAAGTGAGAATCTTCGACTCCGAATGTCCAAGGTTTCCGCACCCACGTTCGTCGTGTGCGGGTTAGGCGACCCTAAGGTGAGCCTCCATCTCAGATGGAGGGTAGCCGATGGATTACTGGTTAATATTCCAGTCCTTGATAAAAAACATTATTACTTGGGGAGGGACGGCGATGGATAGGGGTAGTGTCAAAGTGAATTTGACATTCAATCAGCAAGACAGTCTTGGCAGGCAAATCCACCAAGGCGTTTATTCAAGCTGTGATAAGTCTTTGTTCCTGCGGGAGCATTGACTACCTTGACTTCATTGTCCTGGAAAAGCTTCGCAAGGAGTTTTTTATCAAATCGTACCGATAACCGACACAGGTGGACAGGTCGAGTAGACCAAGGAGAGCGAGAGAAAGTAGTTTAAGGAATTCGGCAAAATAGCTGGGCGTAACTTTGGGAGATGCCCTTCTCTTTCGGGTGTTAAAGCCTGAGAGAGGCACAGCAAAAGACGTAGGGTTGACTGTTTACCAAAAACACAGGTCCGTGCGAACCCGCAAGGGGAAGTATACGGGCTGAAACCTGCCCGGTGCTGGAAGGTTAATTGCGGGGGTTTATGTCTTCGGATATAGGCCTCTAATCGAAGCCCCAGTGAACGGCAGCAGTAACTATAACTGTTCTAAGGTAGCGAAGTTCCTTGTCGCTTAATTGGCGACCTGCACGAACGGCTCAACAAGCCCTACACTGTCTTGAACTACTACTCGGCGAAATTGAGATGGCCGTGAAGACGCGGCCTACTAACATCTGGACAAAAAGACCCCATGAAGCTTTACTACAACTTGGCACTGGTCTTATATATGGAATTGTTTAGGATAGGTGGGAGTTCCCTCATTTAGTGATGGAACGTCAGTGAAATACCACTCGTTTTATATGTAAGACCTCACTTAGGTTAGATGCAAACTCTAACAAGGACACTGTCTGGCGGGTAGTTTAACTGGGGAGGTTGCTTGCTAAAGTGTAACGCAAGCGCGCAATGGTACTCTTAGCCTGGATGGAAATCAGGCTGTACGTGCAATAGCATATGAGTGCTTAACTGTGAGGCATACAGGCCGAGCAGATGCGAAAGCAGGTTATAGTGATCCTCGTGCACTTTGTGGAAGGTGCCGGGCTTATCGGATAAAAGCTACTCTGGGGATAACAGAGTCATCACGCCTAAGCGTCCCTAGCGTCGGCGTGGTTTGCTACCTCGATGTCGGCTCATCGCATCCTGGGGGTGAAGAAGCTCCCAAGGGTTTGTCTGTTCGCCAATTAAAGCGGTACGCGAGCTGGGTTCAGACCGTCGTGAGACAGGTCGGCCTCTATCCGATGTTAGCGTTAGAAAGTTGAGAGAATTTGTCTCTAGTACGAGAGGACCGAGATGAGGAAATCCCTAGTGTTCCTGTTGTTGCTGTCAAGCGCACCGCAGGGTAGCTACATTTCTTTTGGATAACCGCTGAAAGCATATAAGCGGGAAACCATGCTCAAGATTAACTTTCTCCATTAGACCCGTGGGAGATTACCACGTTGATAGGCTGCCGGTGTAAGTATGGTGACATATTTAGCCTAGCAGTACTAAGTGTCGATTGAACAAAATATTTATTAGTTTTCACAAAGGTCTTATTGAGTAGGTTAGTAGTGAAAGATTTATCTTTTACTACTAACCTTTATATTTCGATATAAAGCAGTTAGCTTCACTTATTAGCGAGCAAAATCGCTAATTAACATAAAATACGTGCATAAAAACGTTTTATTCTGGTCTCTAGAGCGAGGTGGTACCAACTCTTCCCATCCCGAACAGAGTCTTGAAACGCTTCAGCGCTGACAATAGTTGGGGGTTCTCCCCCTGCAAAGATAGGTCGAGGCCAGAATAAAGCGTTTTTTTTGTGCCCGAGCTTATGCGAGGGTACGTCTGAAGCACAAGCGGAAGACGAGCCAGTCCTTCTTTAAGAAGGTGTGTCCGAAGTGGAAGCGGAGGACGCGACTATTTCCCAATTTTACAGAAATTTTTCTTTACAAAAATAGTAAAAACCCAACAAAAACCGCTAGGGCTAGTAATAAATTTATTAGGCCAAGCAAGCTTACGCTTGAGGAAAAACCAGTAATAAGGGTTTTTTTCATGAGATTGATCTGACGAGAAACTATAAAGATATAGACTAGATTAAAAAAAGCGGCGACAACAAAAGCAATTTTGAGAGCACCATCTAATAGTTCTGCATTAAAAATATTATTCATTTTTCCTTAATTGACTCTGCCTTCTATTTTTTCTTTTTCTTCTTCTAAGAGAAGTTCACTTATTAACTTAGTAACTTTGGCTGGCTGGGGAACATTCCCGAACTCGAATTCAGTCTTTTCTCCAGCTGTTTGAATTAGAATGGTTCCATAATTGAAAATTGCAGCTAAAGGTCCAGTGGTGCGAGCAGTAACGTCTTCAATATTTTCAATTTTAGCGTAAGAAATATTGTGATAGATCATCGAGGCGAAGTCGACATCGATAATTCTTTCATCAGTGATAATGTAAACATTAAAGAACCAAATTAAAAATGTTCTAGTGAAAAGACCAAAGGTTAAAACAATCCAAAAAATATAAAAAGCGCCTATAAATTTATCTGGAAAAGTTTCTATAAATCCGGAAAAATTGAGCAAAATAGGAATAAGCAAAATAATCATACATAAGAAAAGAAATGATTTTAACTGAGTAATTAAATGCTGTCTCAAAACCAAAATAATTTTTTCATCTTTGTTTTGAATATCAAGATGAATGTTTTTTGGTTTAGAAATAAAAGTACGAAAGAAATTATTGGTAGATTTTTCGTTTTTCATTACTTCTGAATAATCTTCAACGTTTCTTCTCGCGTGGTGTTTATTTTGATCAGTCATATTTCTTTCTAATTATACCATTATATACGCCTTATGATTCCTACTTTGATTTTTCTCTAAAGTTTGCTATCTTATGACACAGATAAGTTTAGTATATTTGTTAGCAAAAATTATAAAAAGGAAACATGCCAGTTAAAAAAACCAGTAAAAAAGCAGTCGCAAAAAAAGTGATAAGTAAGCCAGCTGTAAAAACTGTTAAAAAAACAGTAGTTGCACCTAAGGTTATGCCTAAGATGGTCATGCCAAAAGTTCAGACAATGCCTATAAAAAAGCTTGACTCCAAAAAACTAATTAAGCCTTTAATTTTTCTACTTATTCTAGCTACTGTTTATTTACTCAAAGATGAGGTGATCGTCGCTAGCGTTAATGGTAAACCAGTGACACGCTGGGCTTTAACACGTAATCTAGAGAAACAAAGTGCTTCAACTGTTTTAGAAAATATGACCTTACAAATGTTAGTTGAACAAGAACTCAAAAAGGCTGGCATAGAGGTTACTGATGAAGAGATGGATGCAGAAATCAGCAAGATTGAGGAGCAATTAGCTGCTCAGGGTCAAAACTTAGATGATTTATTAGCTGCTCAGAATTTAACCAGAACAACTGTTAGAGAGCAACTGGCCCTCAGTAAAGGCATGGAAAAACTTTTAGCTGGCAATATCATTGTTACCGATGAAGAAATCACTGCCTATTTCGAGCAAAACAAAGAAATGATGGGCGCAGACGTTGCTTTGGAAGATATTAAAGCTGACATTGAAGCTCAATTGAAACAAGAAAAGTTAGCTACAGAGCAACAAAAATGGTTTGCAGAAATTAAGAAAAATGCAAAGATCAATTACTTTAAATTTGCTCCAAGCGTTAATCTTTAAAAATTAAAATAATAAATATTGAATCCCTCAAGCTTTTAGTTTGGGGGATTTTTTTATTAAGTTTCAAGAACTGCCAAAAAAGCATCTTGATTAAGTTGTACTTGACCAATTTGTTTCATTCTTTTTTTGCCTTTGGCTTGTTTATCCAAGAGTTTCATTCTTCTAGTGCGATCGCCGCCGTAAAGTTTAGCAGTCACATCTTTACGCCAAGCTTTGATGGTTTCTCTAGCGATAACTTTTGCCCCAATGCTGGCCTGAATTGGAATCTCGAATAATTGACGAGGAATAACTTCTTTTAATTTTTTAACAATTGCTCGAGCTTTTGCTTCAACGTTATCTGCCACAGTAATAAAACTGAGAGCTTCTATCGATTCTTTGTTGACTAAAATTTCTACTTTAACAGCATCCACTTCTCTAAAATCTTGGAGGACATATTCCATAGAAGCAAAGCCCGAGGTAACAGACTTAAGCTTGTCGTGGAAGTCAGTAATGAGTTCAGCTAAGGGAATTAGATATTCCAAACGATTGCGGTTGCCAGTGCCAATACTGTTTTCCAAAGTGGCTCTTTTTTCATGACAAAGCTTCATGACTGCAGAAACATAATCTTCTGGACAGAAAACACTCAATTTAGCAATCGGTTCAAGTATTTTTCTCACTCTACTTAAATCTGGCATTTCTGCTGGAGAGTGAATTTCAATTATTTTGTCATTAGTGGTTAAAATTTGGTAGGTTACAGATGGAGCAGTGGCGATGAGGTCCAAATCAAATTCTCTCATTAATCTCTCGCGAACTATCTCAGCATGAAAAATACCTAGGAAGCCAACACGCAAGCCATTTCCCAAGGCAATGGAGTGGGTAGACTGATATTGCAGCGCACTATCATGCATGGTCAATTTTGCCATGGCGTCCTTTAGATTGGAAAAATCTTTGCTATCCACTGGATAGATTTCCATAAAAACCATGGGAGTTGGTTCTTTGTAACCAGGTAAAACCTCAATCATTTCTCTGTCTTCAAAGCTAGTAATTGTGTCACCTACTTTAAGTAGAGAGATGTCCTTCAGTCCTGTAGCGATGTAACCAACTTCACCCTCTTTAAGAACAGCTCTTTTTTCTTTTTCTGGAGCAAAAATGCCAATTTCTACTGGCAAGAATTTAGTTTTACTAAAACTTAAGTACATATCCTTTTTGCTCATTTCACCATTAACCACTCTCATATAAGCAATGGCGCCCTGATGGTTGTCAAATTTAGAAGTAATGATCAAAGCTCTTAGTTTATCGCTTTCTTGAACATGATCCTCTTGGATAAGTTTTTTTCCTGGCGCAGGTACTTCTTCGATAATTCTTTGTAAAACCTTTTCCACGCCTTGCCCAGTTTTGGCTGAGACCATTAGAACTTCTTCTTCATTTAGTTCAAAAAACTCCATGATTTCAAGAATGCTTTGCTCAACATTGGCTGATGGCAAATCAATTTTGTTAATGACAGGAATGATTTTAAGTTTCAAATTTTTAGCTTTTTGATAATTAGCCAATGTTTGAGCTTGTACTCCTTGAGTAGCATCGATGAGCAAAAGAGCTCCTTCACAAGCAGCGAGTGAGCGATCTACTTCATAACCAAAATCAACATGTCCTGGAGTATCAATTAAATTGAGGATATATTTTTTGCCTAAATGTTCATAGTTCATGCGAACAGGGGCTAATTTGATAGTTACACCCTTTTCTTGTTCAATTGGATTTGAGTCCATCATGCGAGCATGAAAATTGAGGTCAGAAACGGCACCAGTGAGACGCAGAAAAGCATCGGTCAAAGTAGTTTTGCCGTGATCTATGTGAGCGATGATAGAAAAATTTCTAATCAAAGAAAGATCACTGTTTGTCATGGACGAATTTATTTACCAAGCAATTTGCTTAGAGAGGCTTTAACGCGGGCAGCCTTGTTTTTCTGTACGATATTTTTCTTGACACTGCGGTCAACCGCGGAGAAGGCAGCACTGAGTTTGTCAGCAGCTGGACTTTTCTTCATTTCATCAATAGCAGTCTTCATTTTTGATCTCAACTGAGTATTGATAACAGTTTTTCTCTGGCTAGCTCTAAGAGCTTTTTTGGCGTTTTTGAGTATCGGCATAGGCGACAATTATACTAGAGGTGTTGCCTTTAAGCAAGCAAGCCTTCGCATTAAAAGCTTTTACAGTATAATGTTATCCGTGATCTCTTTGACTAAAATATTCAATAGTAATGGCAAATGGCTGGAAAGAAAGCAAAATTCTATTCTTTCTGCCGCTTTGGTGATTACTTTGGCCAACATTTTTTCTTCAGTTTTTGGTTTATGGCGAGAAAGAGTTTTAATTAACCAATTTTTTAGCACTGATGTTTCTCAAAAGGCCTACGAGGCTTTTCAAGTAGCTTTCCAAATTCCGGACATGATTTTTCAATTGATTGTCATGGGTGCTTTGGCAGCTTCATTTATTCCACTTTTCACAGAGCTTAAAAAGAAAAATGAAAAAGATGCTTTTCACTTTACTTCAATCGTTATGAATTGGGTGCTTTTAGTTTTTTTAGTTGTTTCAGTTTTAGCTTTTATTTTTGCAGAACCAATTACGGCTTTTCGCACAGGTGTAGAATTTACCCCAGAACAAATCGCTACTGCAGTTAAATTAACTCGTCTAATGCTTTTTGCGCAGATTTTCTTTGCGATCTCAAACTTTTTGACTGGGATTTTACAAGCTTACCAGCGTTTTGTCGCTCCAGCTCTTGCTCCAATTTTTTATAACCTAGGTATTATGTTGGGAACAGTTTTCTTGGCTAAATATTTTGGCATTTATGCTGCTGGACTAGGTGTTTTAATCGGTGCATTTTTGCATATGGCTATTCAGTTGCCTCTAGTTTGGAAGATGGGCTTTCGCTTTAAGTTTGATTTTAATTTGAAATTTACTTCAGTTAAAAAGCTTTTTTCTTTGATGCCACCGCGTTTATTAACGGTAGGAGTGACTGAATTTCAGAATTTAGCTATGGGCTTTTTTGCTACCACAATCGGTGATCTCAGTTTCGTAGTGGTTAAACTAGCCAGTCGTTTAATGAGTTTACCAATTCGTTTTTTTGGTGTGCCGATTTCGCAAGCTTCCTTGTCATTTTTGTCTGAAGAATCAGCCGTTGAAAATCGACAGAAATTTAATCGTTTGTTACTGCAGTCTTTGAATCAAATTGCCTTTTTTGCTATGCCAGCTTCAGTGCTTTTGTTAATTCTGCGTGTGCCAATCGTTCGTTTAGTTTTTGGTACTTACAACTTCCCTTGGGGGACTACTGTCTTAACTGGAAAAGTAGTAGCTATTATTGCCATCTCGATCACTGCTCAAGCAATGGTTCAACTTTTAGTGAGAGCTTTTCATGCTCTTAAAGATACCAAAACACCTTTTATAATCACCTTAGTTACAGTGGCTTCTTATTTGTTAGTTTCTTATCTTTCAGTTTTTGTTTTTTCGCTAGATGTTTTGGGCTTGGGTTTGGCAATTTCTTTTTCAGCTTTTTTAGAACTGATTTTGTTTTTATTTTTACTAAATAAAAAATTGGCTTGTTTTAATAATAAAGAATTTTGGGGGCCACAAATAAAAATATTAGCATCAAGCTTTTTTATGGCTGTTTTTCTTTATTTGCCATTTAAAATACTTGATGAAGTAGTTTTTGATACCTCTAAAACTATTGACTTGATTGCCCTAACCGTTTCAACAGCAAGCGTCGCAAGTCTGGTTTATATATATTTTTCAGTGCTTTTTGATGTTAAAGAATTAACTTATTTTCGCAATATTTTGGGCAAATTTGGCAAGTGGAAAGAAGCGATTGAGGACTCCTCAGAGGTGCTTTTGGACAGTTCTACCACTGACAGCGAACGATAGCGAATTGTAAAAACTTGGCGAAACCCTTATTATAGAGATGAATGTCAAAAAAGCCTGCCAATAAAAAATTGGACATTACTGTTAATCTAGTTCCTCAAGATCCTTTTTTTGAGACGGCCTTGGGACGTTTTTTGAAATGGGCACTTTCTATTGGGCGTTATATTGTTATTTTTACAGAAATGATTGTTATTTTAAGCTTTGCTTCTAGATTTACTTTAGATCGCATGGTCACTGATCTCAACTCTTCAATTAATCAAAAAGAAAACGTGATTAGTTCCTATGGTGATTTAGAGAAAAAGTTTCGTTTTATTCAACAACAAATTGGAGATTATCAGCAATTTAAGCAAGAGTCTAATTTAATTGATATTTTTCCGATTTTAAATAAAAATGTTCCAGATGACGTTGTTTTTGAAACTCTCTTAATCAGAGCAGACGCAATTAATTTTACTGGCTCAGCTTTATCTCAAAATGCCTTAAACGTTCTGATTAACAATTTACAGCTTAGTCCATCATTCCCAGAAGTAAGTGTTAACAAAATTGAATCTAGGGGTGAAAAAACCTCTGGTTTTAATTTTGATATTAGATCAACAATTAATTTAAATGCCAAAAACTAGACAAGAACAAATTCAGCGTGTTTTATTTGATTTTTATAAAAATCCAGTGGCTAGGGTATCTCTAGAGTTAGTTTTTTCTATTTTAGCCATAATTTTCTTTGCTATTTTTGCAATTAAGCCAACTTTGCAAACCATGACCGAATTAGTTAAAGAAATAAACGATAAAAGAGCTCTCGATGAACAATTAAATCAAAAAATTGCTAGCTTAAATACTGCTCAAAGTCAGTACGAAAAGTATAGTTCTCAATTTTATTTATTAGATGAGGCCATTCCTAAAACCGCTAATTTAGTTGAGAGTTTGAAAATAGTTGAAAAAATCGCTAGTGAGAATAACTTGGCAATTCAGGGGATTACAATCTCATCTGTTCCAGATGAACTAGTCAAGGCAAATGCTAATCAGTCCAAAAGAGAGTCTTTAACTTTTAATATCGATTTAGTGGGTGACTATGTAAATATTCGTCAATTTATTGAGGGTTTAATGGATTCTCGTAGAATGATGATTGTTGATCAGGTTAATTTCAGCATGGGTAGCAATCGTTACCAAAAAAACTTAAATGCTATTGTTAGAATTAATTTGCCTTACTATCTTAATGAATAATGAAAAAAACAGATAATAACAGTATTAGCAAACAATTAAATAAATTGCGCCGCGATAAGAGATTTTTATGGCTTGGAATTTTATTTTTTGTTTTAGTAACTTTTTGGATCTTACTTAGTCTTTTTGCTACTACTAAGACGAGCTCAATTTCTCCAGAATTACAGATCTTAGCTAAGCCTTTTGTGCCGAGACTAGAGTCTAAAGTTTTTGATGAGATTTTGCTAAAGAGATTTTTTTCTAAAGAAGAGCTTTCTCGTTTTTCTATTTATATTTTAGATAAAAATAATACGGGAGAAGAATCCCAACTAATTGATATTACTACTGAGAGTGATGGATTACTAAAAGAGCAATCTATGGCAGAAGAATCAACTACATCGCCAACACCAACACCAGCATCATCGCCAACACAAGCAGCAGATCCTGGGAGTTCAAATATAGACAATATTTTAGAGGCAATTGAGGGTGATAATAAACCTCAAAACTAAAGTCTAATACTTGTTGCTTTGCTCAAGATCATGTAAATTTAATGTAAGGATATTTATAGCTGTTATTTTTTTATGCAGGTTCAAAACAACTCACAAACCAGCAAACCTTCCCAAAGTATAAATCCACCACTGGGTGCTAGCCCTGTTGTGCCTAGCTCTAGTCCTGTTGCAACTAGACCTGCGACAACTCAAGCTAAGCCAATTTTAGCAACTCCGTCAATTCTAAATAAAACTGATTCAGTTGTTCCAACTGCTAGAGCCACTTCTGTTGCATCGGCAGAGAAAGACTCTTTTTCTGAAAAAGATCTTAAAGTTAAACTCAATAAATCAAAGGGTCCTAGATCAAAAAAACAAATTCCTACTATTCTTGGTTTGTTAATTTTGTTTGTGGCTTTGATTTCTGGAGTTTTACTTTTTGGTCAGGGAACTGGAGTTTTTGCTCCGCGTGCAACAGCTCAAACTACCCCCAAAAACATTCGAATTAGCAATGTGACAGATAAAACTTTTACGATCTCTTTTTATACCGATGAAAGCACTACTGCTTCTATAAAATATGGTGAGTCGGAAAAATCTTTAGACAAGCAAGCCAGTGATGATCGCGATCAGCTTTCAGGAGTTGTTAAAGATTACAGATTACATCAAATAACAGTAAGAGCTCTTTCACCCAACCAAGATTATTTTTATGAACTAATTGTTAATTCAAGCTCTTTTGATAACGAAGGACAGCCATATGTATTAAAAACAGCCCTCAAACCAAGCCAATCACCAAATAATAGTCAGACTATTTATGGCAATGTTTTTAACACAGATGGTTCAGCTGCAGAAGGAGCCATTGTTTATTTATATAGTGAGGGCATGGGTACTTTATCAAGTTTAGTTAAATCATCTGGAAGCTGGGGAATTTCTTTATCCAATGCTTTTAATACTGAAAAAAGTGGCTACGCTGTGGTGACTGACGAAAGCCCACTAGACATCAAGATCCAAGGTATTGAGCCAGATCTGTTAAGTAGTTTGCAACTTACTGTAGTAGCAGCTCAGCCAGTTCCAAATATAACTTTAGGTCAGAATGAAGTAGTTGCCGATGCCTCATCATCATTGGTTGATAAAGAAGAGCTTTTGGCTGATGCAGAAACCTCTTCCTCAAGCACCCTTTTAGAATCTACTCCAAGTGCTGAGGGTAGCGAAAGTGCTGTCTTAATAGAGCAATCTAGTTCATCTGGAGCTTTGCAAGATTTGTTATCAAATGACGGCATTAATGAAGAACCAGAAGTTTTAAACTTAGATGAACTCAGTGAATCTCAAGAAGCTTCAGCTACAACTATTACAACAACTCAGCCTCAAATAAAAGCTACTTTGCCAGCCAATACTATGGTTAGAGTAATCATTCACTCCGATACTCAAATTGATGAAACCGTTCAAACAGATGCTAATGGTGATTTAATTTTAGATGTTGCGAGTCTTGGTAAGAATTTAGAGCCAGGAGTACACACTGCTTCTTACACTTACATTGATCCTACAACAGGTGAAGAGATCACTAAAACTTATAGTTTTACAGTCGATCCAAGCGCTGATTCTAGACAGCTGGCGGCGGTGGTTACAACTCCTACTCCAACTACAATTCCAACAGTAACCCCAACTGTAGCAGTGCCTTATGGCTCTGGAAATCCTTATGTTCCAACTATTTCTGCAACTCCAACTGCTATTATTTCTTCAGCTGTTAGTACTAGATCAGCCGTAGTTTCTACAACGAGCGGACAATATAGTGCTGGTTCTGTGGGTACCACGATAGCTTTATTATTTGGTGGATTATTTTTTGTGGCGGCTGGTGTTTGGAGCTATCTATTGGCTAATTCTTTTGAAGAAAAAAGAAGCTAAATTCCATCAGCAATTACTTGCCATAATTCTCGATCGTTATCTTCATAACCAAGTGCCCAAATGGCTATTCCCGCCAAGTTTAATTGTCTAGCATACTCTAATTTGTAGGAGATGGATTCTGAGTCTTCATAATAGATTGTGTAAAATTCACCATCTTGTTTGTAAGTGATGTATGGAGAAAGAGCGTCACTGTCGAATGACTTTTTAATTTGAGTGGCTCCTTTCCAGGTATTTTCATCAGTATTGCCATTTTCACTTAGGGTCAACAGTTCTTTGGCTTTTTTATAACTTACCGTGAAGCCGGTATCTTCAAATGTATTAGCTTTTGGATTGTTTGAGTCAGTTTGCCAGCCATAGCCATAAAAAGGAATGCCGAGAAGAATTTTTTCACGAGGAATTTGATCTAAAAATAATTTTAGATTTTGATTAATGTCTTTATTCCATTTACTATTTTCACTTTCGCTAAAAAGAGGAGCAACTGGGCCAGCTTGACTACTGCTTCGTTGATGAAAGTCATAAGCCATAACAACAACGTAGTCGACATATTGGCCAATTGTGGCAATATCCCAGAGACTTTGTGAGTTGCTGGCAGCGCTAGCATAAACGTCTACGCTTATTTGCACATCTTTGTATTTAGTATCCAGATACCAATCAAGCTTACGCATAAAAGTTACAAAATTTTCTCGCAGAGCTTGGCTGTTTTCACCACTATACTCAATGTCAATGTTAATTCCAGAAACAGGATAAGCTAAAAGCAAAGAATCTAGACTTTGAAAAAAAGTAAGATGGGCTTTTTCGTTATTAAGAAAAGCACTAATATCTGCTGAATTAAACTGTTTAAGCACTAGCTCTACTTTGCCACCTTGATTTTGCATTTGTTCTGCTAGTTCCGTGAACTTTTCTTCATTAAGGGTGCGATAGCCAGGATCTAAATTGCCATCTTCATCTTTAATAGAAATCTCTCCATTAGCAGCGATATTCAATCCAAAATAAGAAAGATGAGTCAACTCTTTTTCTAAAATAAAATCATTGACATTCCAGTATGGCAAAAACCCATAAACAATCTTGCGTTCTTTTTTGGGGATAATCAATTCTTTGAGATAACGCAAGCGACTATTGTTATCTATCGAAGAAAAAAGAGGGGCGTCGTAGAAAACATTAATTGATAAAAGTACTACAAAAATCAGTAGCAAAAATAAAAAAATGCTAAAAAATATTTTTGACATCTATCATTTGTTGTTCATAAATAGTTTTGCCTTCTTCATCAACTGGTCTGGCACAATCGGCACAATAAAGCTTGGTGAGTGGATCGTAGTAAAAGGCATGTTCTTCAAGATTCAGATCAGTAGCTTCTTCGCCCTCAGCCGGTGGTAAACCAGTTTCAGCACGAATCCAGTACTCTTTACGGAAAGTACCTGAATAGCTAGGTTTAGAACTCTCCCAGTACAGCTCTTGACCTTTAGATTCACAGCTAGCCACTGGATCGGTATCAGTATTTACCGTGGCAACACTGGTTTCATTGTCTCCAGTGCTAATTAATAAACTTCCCAAACCTGCTTGAGGGGGCATGCCGGTTAAGCAAACATTACCTATTTTGATATCTGCTGGTTTTTCTGGCCAAACAGTTTCTTCATCTTGCAAAATATATTGCATAATATCGTGCCAAATTGGAGCTGCGCCGGTAATACCAGAGGCTAAGTAGCTCATTGATTTACCATCATTATTACCTACCCAAACAATGGTCAAATATTCTGGAGTGTAACCGACGGTCCAGTTATCTTTAAGATCATTGGTGGTACCAGTTTTGGCAGAAACGATTTTATTTTTAATGACTAATTCAGAATTTGAGCCAAAAGCTGCTTGACGAGCATTGTTATCTTGGAGGATGTGGCTAGTCAAATAGGCAGGAGCGCGATCCATTACCCTTTTTGCTAAATTTTCTTCTTCAGCCAAATCATTTTCATTTAAATAAGCTAAATCAGCTTTAGCTTCTTCAGAATCATATTCTTCTAAAACTTCACCTTTATAATTGCTAATTTCTAAAATTCCAGTTAAAGGAATTTTGACACCCTGATTGGCCAGAACGCCAAAAGCCTCAGCTAATTCAGTCATTTTTACTTCACCTCCTCCTAAAGTTAATGACAAGCCATAATTAGCAGGATCAGTCCAAGTAGTAATGCCCATCGCTGTGGCTTGGTTAATAAATTTTTGAAGGCCAATTGTAGTCAAAGCTTTGACGGCAGGAATATTAAGTGAATTTCCCAAAGACTGACGAATTGTTACTGGTCCTAAAAAGGCTCCGGTGTAGTTTTTTGGACAATAGTCTTTTTGTCCAGCTACCTTGAAGCAAGTAGGAATGTCTAAAATCATTGAGCCAGGATTGAGGGTTTTTTCGGCAAAAGCTGTTGCATACATAATTGGTTTAATCGATGAACCAGGCTGTCTAAGTGCCAGAGCTACATTAACTTGACCATCTTCTTCACTATCAAAATAGTCTTTGGAGCCAATCATGGCTAAAATTTCGCCAGTGTTCGGCTTGGTAACTAGAGCCGCGCCATTACCGACTTTAAGGTTGGCTAGTTTGGCTACTTCTGCTGACAGAGAGGCTTGAGCAGTTTCTTGCAAATCTAGATCCAGGGTAGTTTTAACACGTAGTCCACCAGTTTCAACCATTTTCTCGCCATATTTTTCATAAAGCAGATCTTTAATATAAAAAACAAAATGAGGAGCTTTAATGTCTGTTCTAGAAATCGCAAAAGTCAGCACTTCACTTGCAGCGTCATCAGCCTCTTTTTGGCTAATGTATTTATCTTCCACCATGCGACGTAAAACTTCTTTTTGACGTGCTTTGCCTTTTTCTGGATTTGATCCAAAAGGAGAATAAGTGGTTGGAGATTGAGGCAGACCAGCTAGAAGTGATGCTTCAGCTAAAGTTAGATCTTTGGCTGATTTGTCAAAATATTTATTAGCAGCAGTCTCGATTCCAACGGCAGTGCCACCGTAGGAAATGTAATTCAAATACATCCCTAAAATTTCATTTTTACTATAAAGAACTTCGGTCATAATAGCTAAAACAGCTTCTTTAATTTTACGTTTAAAAGTTTTTTCATTGGTGAGTAGGGCATTTTTGACTAATTGTTGAGTAATAGTCGAGCCACCTTGTAAGCTACCACTACTGAAATTATTAAAACTAGCTCTAATAAGACCAGTAATATCTAAGCCGTGATGGGAATAAAATTTTTTGTCTTCAATAGCGACGGTTGCTTGAAGTAAATGCTCTGGAAGTTGGTCAATTTGGACAGGAATGCGGTTCTCATTGCCATAGATTTCATAAAGTAATTCTCCATTGCGGTCGAAAATCTGAGTGCTGACTGGGAAATTTTCGCTAGAAGTTAAATTATTTGGTGAAGGAAGTTGTTTATATAGATAGATAAGTGTAATTAAAATAGCAGTAGCGATAGCAATCAAGGAAATTTGCAAAGGGCGACTTGTCTTTAATCTTTCCAAAAAAGGAGGAGTCATGGGTCTTTTTTTCTTTGTTTGTTTTTTCTGGGCAAGAAGGAAAGGATTCATGGGATTATTATACATTAAAATTTTAAGGCTTTATGATCAAGGTATTTTTATTTGATGAGAATTCCATTATAATCACTTCATGGAACTTCAAAAAAATGCTGATTGGTATCAATACTTGGACGAGTGCCAAAAAGAGCTAGTGGTGGTTAGTTTTTCCCTTTTAAACAAAAAAGAAGCTTTAGCTGATCTTAAAGATTATTCTTTTATTGTTTTTTCAATGGCGAAGGCTTATGAAGGTTTTCTCAAGAAAGTCTTTTTTGATCTTTATTTGATTAATAAAGAGACTTATGAAGGGCGTCGTTTTCGTATCGGTCGAGCTCTTAATCCAGACATTCGCGATAATCAAAGAGATCAAGATTGGCTTTATGATGACGTTGCTCATAAATTTGGCAAGGAAATCGCTCGTCAATTATGGGACACTTGGCTAGTTTGTCGTAATCGAGTTTTCCATTATTTTTCAGACTGTACTCAATTTCTTAGTTTTGATGAGGCTGCCGAACGGGTCAAGATGATGGAAGAAGCAATGCAATTAGTTACAAATCAATTAAAAAAATAAATTAATAGAAGGAAACTATGACGACGAATTATAAATATAACAACATCACCATCTCTGGTTTGCCTGGTTGCGGTTCAACTACTTTATTGAGCTTGCTTAAAGAAGAGTTGGAGGCTGAAAACTGGGTGGGTTTCTCTGGTGGAGAATTCATGCGCTCTTATGCAATTGAAAAAGGTTTGTTCAATCCAAATAAATCTGTTCATCACAGTGCTACTGTTTACAATGATGATTTTGATCGCCAAGTAGATTATGGCATTCGTGAAAAAGTCAGTGAACATGAAAAATGGATTATTGAGTCATGGCTATCTGGTTTTATGGCCCAAAATGTTCCAGGTACACTTAAAGTTCTCATGACTTGCAGTGATGATGCCGTTCGCATTGATCGGATTGTCAATCGCGATGATGTTGATGTTGAAGAAGCCAAGCGTAGTATTCATGATCGTTATCAGGGTAATTTAGAGAAATGGCAACGTGTGTACTCTAAAGAATGGCAAGAATGGGTAGTAGAGACCGGTAAATTGCCAAAGTCAGCTGAGATTGATTTTTGGCGTCCAGAGCTTTACGATTTAGTTATTGATACTTTCTCAAATAATAAAGAAAAGACTCTAAGGCTTGTCCTAGATGCCATCAAAAAAACTTAAGAAAACTGTTAGGTCACACAAACACGAAGCTTTTTTGCCGATTTTGCTTCTAACTTTTTTATTGTGGATTTTTTATAGAAGCATTTTTCATTTTTCAGTTTTGTTCGATGAAAGCATTGGTAAACTGGTCTTTTTTGCCTTGCCAGTCCTATTATATGTTTCGATCTCTGGTAGTACTGAAATCTTTGAAACTTTCTCTCTCAAGAAACTTAAGCCAGGTTTACTATTGGGTTTGGCTATAGGTGGTGTTTTTGGTTTTGCAGCAGCCTTTTTAGGAGCTTTGAGTCGAGGGGGTCTTGTTAGTTCAATTCCTTATTATTTTGCTGATTGGTTTTGGCAAGAAATGTTTTTGGCAATTTTAACTGGATTTTGGGAAACTTTGTTTTTTTACAGTTTTGTTATGGTCATTATCAATGATAAGTTTCGTCATCTTTCACTATTGAAAAGAATCGGCATGGTTGCTCTAGTCTTTTTATTTTTTCATTTGCCGAACATCTTTGCTCGTTTTAGTTTTACCGAATCTTTATTTCAGATTTTACTTATTTTTGCTTTTGCCTGTGGTCAAGCGCTGATTTTTTATAAGAGACGCAACGCTTATCTATTGATATTGGTGCAAGCTATTTGGGGAATGGTTCTACTAATTCACTTCTAATTTTTTATGAAAAAGATTAATTATTTATGTATCTTGTTTGCCGTCGCTTTCTCTGTTTTTATTTTACTTATTTCGCTACAGTCGGCCAACAAAGCTCGAATGACCAATGAAGGTAGATTGGTTTCTGGCAAATTTTATATCGCCAAAGAAATTTTGCCAGATCATTCTTTATATCCTATATTAATGGTTGTCGATCGTTTACGTTTAGAGTTAGCTGGTCCAGAAAGAAGAGTGTATTTGTTGAGTTCCTATGCTAATCGTCGTCTTTTTTATAGTAAAAAGCTTCTAGAAAAAAACGATCAAGTTTTGGCACTTACTACTCTGAGCAAAGCAATCAAGTATATAAATCAAGCTTTGGAAGAGAACATTGGCTTAATTGAAAAGGCCAGTCCAAGTAAAACAGAGGAATATCAAAAGCTAGCCTTTTTCACTTTAGAGAATTTTAATCAAGACATGACTTTTACTGCAGAATACAAAAACCAATTCAACGATGAGGGGCAAGCAATCTTAGATTCACTTTCCACAGAAGGTTTATCCCTAGCAGAAAAATTGCGCAGCCTGATGAATCAATCAATTCAAAACTGATCTATTTTGTTATATTGACAAGTACCCATTCCGCATGAGATTCTTCTATTCCTCGTTTCTTTGAACCACTATAAGTTGTGTTCAAGGAAACGAGGAAATACTATAGGTAGCGATTTAAGGCATATTATGCAGTGTCCATTTTGCAAAGGCAGCGAAACAGCCGTTATCGATTCAAGAGAGACGGAAAATGGGGATACTGTGAGGCGTAGGCGCACCTGTGAAGATTGCGGCAAGCGCTTTACCACCTACGAAAGAGTCGAAGGCGTAGATTTAAAAGTCATCAAAAAAGACGGTAATCAAGAAAATTTTGATAGAGAAAAAATCAAACGAGGTTTGATTAAAGCAACTTGGAAACGTCCTGTCAGTATGTTGCAAATAGAACTACTAATTGAGGATGTTGAGGCCAAGCTGAGGCAAAGAGAATTGGTTGAAGTTAAGAGTTGGGAAATTGGCAATCTAGTGCTCAATCGTCTCAAGAAACTCGATCCACTTTCTTATTTGCTTTTTGCCACTGTTTATCGAGACTTTGGTGAACTAGCAGACTTTGAAGCAGAAATTAAGAAATTGAAAGAAAACTAATCTATGAAAGTAAAAAATACTCTCCCCAAAATAAAAATGAAATTCATTGACAGAAAACTGTCTAAGGGCTTGGGGGAGGCAGTAGCCAAGCGTACAATTTTGCGTACTAAGGCTGATGGCGAATTAGAAACTTGGGCTGATGTGGCTCATCGTGTGGCTCTTGGTAATTCCTCTTTATTGCCTAAGAAATTTGAAAAAGATCGTCAAAGTGAATATGAAATTTTGCGCAAACATATTTCTAATGCTTCATTGTTAATGAGTGGTCGCCATCTACAGCATGGTGACGAAACTCAACCGGGTCGCAACATGGAAGTTTTCACCAACTGCAGCACTGCTTCATCTTCTTTTCTTCTGTTTTATTTACTGCTAAATGGTTCCGGTGTTGGTCGTGCTTATGACGATGCTTTAATGGTGGTGGACTGGGACTACATGCCAATTATTCGTTGCGTACTAAGTGAAGATCACGGAGATTTTGTTTGGGGTGATGATGAGAGTGTCCGTGAAGCTCGTCATAAGTATGAGAATGCTCATTGGTTTGAAATTCCAGATACTAGAGAAGGTTGGGCTCAGGCAGTCGAAAAGATTGAAGAAATGGCTCATGAGCGCAAATTCAAGAATGATACTTTGATTTTGGATTTTACTAAAGTTCGGCCAAAAGGCTCACCAATTGGTGGTATGCAGGGACGTCCTGCTTCTGGTCCTCGTCCTTTAATTAAAGCTATTCAGAAACTAGCGACCATCAAAGGTTCAGGCATGAAACCTTGGAAACAAGCTCTTTATGCCGATCACTATTTATCTGAATGTGTTCTAGTAGGTGGCGCGCGCCGTGCTGCTCGTATTGCAGTTAAAACTTGGACCGATCCGGATATTTTTGAGTTTATTAGTATCAAAAAAGGTGGCTTTTTATGGTCAGCTAATAACAGCGTAGCCGTTGATGAGAAATTTTGGAAACAGCGTAGTTTACACTCCATGAAGGTTTTGGATGCTGTAATGCGTGCTTCTTATTTTGATAAAACTGGCGAGCCAGGTTTTGTGAATCAACATAAATTAGTCCAAAACGATGACGGTTTTGATGGTTATCTTGATGGCAAATATGCTCAAAGCAAAAAATTTATGCCAATGAAAAAAACAATCAAGATGTTGGCTGAAGTGGCAAAGCATGCTGGAGCAAAATATTACACTCAAATTCCAAATCCCTGTGGTGAGATTACTTTAAATATGCTGGGTGGTTACTGTGTAATTGCTGATGTGGTACCTTATCATGCTCCTGATGTTGACAGCGCAGAAGAGGCTTTCCGTGCAGCTACTCGTGCTTTGATGAGAGTTAATACTTACATGGATAGTTTGTATTCTCGCGAGGTTAAAAGAACTAATCGTATTGGTGTTGGCATGACTGGTATTCATGAATATGCTTGGAATGCTTTTGGTTTAGCTTTCCGCGATCTGATTGATGAAGAAAAGGCCAAAGATTTTTGGATGACCATTGCTCGTTTTAAACGCGCCGTCGAAGAAGAATCAGTTAGCTATGCCAAGAAAATTGGTGCGACCGTGCCTCATACTAATACGACTATCAAACCAGCTGGCACAACCTCTAAGCTTTTTAGTCTTTCTGAGGGTGCTCATTTGCCAGCCATGCGCGAATATATCCGCTGGGTACAATTTCGCGAAGATGATCCTTTGGTTAATAAATATAAAAAAATGGGTTATCCAATCAAAGAACTCAAGAGTTATCAAGGCACTACCGCAATTGGTTTCCCAACTCAGCCAGAAATTTGTCGTTTGGGCATGAATAATAAACTAGTGACTGCTAGCGAAGCAACTCCTGAAGAGCAATACAAATGGTTAATGTTGATAGAAAAATATTGGATTGTGGGTGTTGATGAGAATGGTAAGTCTTTAGCAGAAGATAAGGGTAACCAGGTTTCTTACACTCTTAAATATGATCCAGAGCAAGTTTCTTATCGTAAATTTTCAAGTATGATTCGCAAATATCAGCCAATGATTAAAACTTGTAGTGTTATGCCTAAGATTGATGTGACTGCTTATGAATATCAACCCGAAGAAGCAGTGACCATTGGTCAGTTTATGCAGGTGATCAATGAAATTAGTGATGATGAGGCTGGCGTGACCGAGGATATTAGTATGGAGCATCTAAAGTGTGACAGCGGTGCTTGTCCTATTTAATTCGATCAATCTTTGCACGAGCTTTACTTTTAGTGGAACGTGATTAATTTAACACTTTATGTTTGTATTTCCATGCTAAAATAACGCCACTGTGGCTACTAAAAGAAAATATAAAATTCTTAAAAAAAATAAATCAAAACAAGAAAAAAATGTTTTAGTAGTCAATCAGCCAGTTAAAAAGTTAAAAGAAATTAAGCGAGGTCGCCCGAAATTAGCATTTCACATTAAGTGTCAAAGAACAGTCAAGAAATATTTTCTTAGCATTGATAAAAAAATAAATAAATCAATAAAAAAATTGAATTATCAATATATTTCAATTTTAAAATTTCTGAAAATAAAGAAAGGTCGTGGTCGAAAGAAATTAGCATTTTATATTAAATGGCAGCGATTAGTTTTAGACAATCACGAAACTTTTTTAAAAAATAAAAATAGATTTATCAAAAAATATCATTTTAGAAAACAGCAAGTTCTAAAATTTTTTCATTTAAATAAAAGAGTTGGTAGACCAAAAAATAAAGTGCTTCGTTTTACTTATTTTTTCTCTATTTTTCTAACAATTTGTTTTTTAGCTTTTACTTATTTTAGTTATGATATAGCAATTAAAGATTTACCATCACCAACAGATTTATCTAATAAAGAACAAAATGTAACTACTAGAATTTTGGATAGAGATGGCAATCTTCTTTACCGAATTTATGAGGATGAAAATCGTACTTTAGTTTCTTTACCAATGGTTTCGCAATATCTCAAAGATGCCACTGTTGCTATTGAGGATCAACAGTTCTACAAACACTTTGGCTTTTCTTTTAAAGGTATTTTCAGAGCTTTGCTTAAAAATTTTTCTGGAGAAACAGTCCAAGGTGGCTCAACTATTACTCAACAATTAATTAAGAATCGTTTGCTTAACAATGAAAAAACTTACCGTCGCAAAATTCGTGAGCTACTTTTATCACTTATCGCGGAACGTATTTATAGTAAAGATCAAATTCTAGAGATGTATCTAAACACCGTGGCTTATGGTGGCTCTACTTATGGAATTGAGGAAGCTTCGTGGCGATATTTTAATAAATCCTCTGCGAATTTAAGTTTGGGTGAAGCAGCTTTATTGGCTGGTTTGCCACAAGCGCCTTCAACTTACACCCCTTTTGGTTCTAATCCAGAGTTGGCTTACACCAGACAGGCAGAGGTTCTGCGTCGTATGGTCGAAGATGGTTATATTAGTCAACTGCAGGCTGATCAAGCAAAACAAGAAAAATTAGTTTTTAATCAAGATAGAATTGATATTCAAGCTCCTCACTTTGTGATGTATGTACGCAAACTTTTGGCAGAGAAGTATGGTGAGGATGTGCTTTCTAAAGGTGGTTTAGAAGTTAGAACTACTCTTGATTTGTCATTGCAAAACCAAGCTCAAACAATTGTTAGTAATGAAATTTCCAAACTAACATCTTTCCAGATCAGCAATGGAGCAGCTCTAGTTACTAATCCTAAAACTGGAGAAATTTTAGCGATGGTAGGAGGAGCAGATTATTATGATTTTATTCACGATGGACAAGTTAATGTGACTATTAGACCACGCCAACCAGGTTCTTCAATTAAACCCTTAACTTATGCAACTGCTTTTGAACAAGGTAAAACTGCTGCTTCAACTATTGAGGACTCGCCAGTAATTTACCAAATTCCTGGCAGTAAGCCTTATGCTCCTAAAAACTATGATGGTAAATTTCATGGTAAAGTAACTTTGAGAGATGCTTTGGCTTCTTCTTATAATATTCCAGCAGTTAAGCTTTTGGCTGAGCTAGGCGTTAAAAATCTTATTGATAAAGGTGAAGCTTTGGGAATTAGTACTTGGCAGGATCGCAGTCGTTTTGGTCTATCTCTAACTCTTGGAGCTGGAGAAGTTTTGATGACCGACATGGCTGAACTTTACAGTAGCTTTGCTAACCTTGGCTATCCGGTTTCAGTTAATCCATTTTTGGAAATTTCCAACTATAAAGGAGAAATACTTTATCGCAATAGTTGTGCTTTGGATAGTGATAATTGCTATGAGGATTTAGAACTTAGTCCAAAAGCTGCTTATCTAGTTACTGACATTTTATCTGATAATAAAGCGCGTTCTGCTGCTTTTGGAGCGTTTTCAGTGCTGAACATTCCTTTGCAGCAAGTAGCGGTCAAAACAGGCACCACTAACAGCATGAAAGACAACTGGACGATTGGTTATATCAGCGACCGCTTAGTGGCTACTTGGGTAGGCAATAATGATAACACCCCAATGAGCTATGTCGCTTCTGGTATTACTGGAGCTTCACCGATTTGGAATAAAATTATGCTGCTTTTATTAGATGACAAGAGCCCGCATAAATTTGCTGTGCCAGAAAATATGATTAAGGTTAAAATCTGTGCCAGTACCGGTACTTTGCCATGTAGTGCTTGCCCTAGGATTAGTGAAGAGATTTTTGTTAAGGGCACGGAGCCACAAAAGGCTTGTAACGATCAGTATTTCATTGATCTTAAAACTGCAGAAAATTCAGTTGGACAAGTTTTATAAAGTTTTTATTAATTAAAAATTATAGAAACAAGAAAACCTAGTAAGAGAGTAATAATAAGCAAAAGTGGTGCCACCCATCTCTGACTCAATTCTTCTTTTTCAGTTTTATTTTGTCGTTTTTTGCTTTGTTTGGCTAGATAAGCTTTTTCAATACGCTCTGTATTTTTAGCGACATCTCTAATTAGTTCTGGATCTTGTTGGTAATTTTTCCCCATTTTTAATCTCTGAGCTCATCAACTCTTTTAGCAATTAAGTCGACTACTTCGTCAATTTCTAGTTTGCTGGTGTCCACGAGCCAAGCCTCAGGAACAACTTGCAGTGGATCGTTTGTTCTATTACTATCTCTCAAATCTCTTTCTTTTATTTCTTTGGTTACTTCTTCAATAGAAGTATTTGTTCCTTTAATTAGGTATTGAGTATGTCTTCTTGCAACTCTAGCTTCAATGCTGGCAGTTAAAAATATTTTTAAATTTGCATCTGGAAGGACACGGAAAGTGATGTCTCTACCTTCCATAACTACATTTTGTTTAGTAGCTATTTCTTGTTGTTTCTTGACAAGTACTTTTCTTAGTTTTTTCAAAACTGCCACTTTGGAAGATCCTTCGCTGCATTTTTGAGTACGAATAGCCCAAGAAACATCTTCACCATCTAAAATGACCGTGGTTAATCGACCATCAGTTTCTTTTGGAGGGAGTGGGTTTCTCATTTCTAGTTTACTTTTTTCGAGCAAAGCAACAACCTTATCTTCTTCACTAAAATCAACTCCGTTTCTAATGGCTAGTAGGGCGGCAACTCGATACATAGCTCCAGTGTCGACGTAAAGAAAACCTAACTTTTGAGCAAGTAGGCGAGAAACGGTCCCTTTGCCAGCAGCAACTGGACCATCGATAGCAATTTGAAAAAAATCACTCATGATTATTTTCTAGAGGTTTTTTTCTTTTTACTGTCAGTTTTTTTAACTTTTGGCTTTTTTATTTCAGTTAGCCATTCTTCTCTGTCAGAGGTAATTAGACCACCTAGTCCAACTACTACTAAGATAAGAGGCCATAGATTCCAAAAGGCTTTTGGCAAATAACCAAGATTGGAAGCCATAAAGATGAGTCCCATAATTACTAGAGTGATTGGCCAAAAAGTTCGTTTAGGCATTTTTGATTTTCCTTATAGTTTAATTAAAGCGTAAATTTATTCTTAGGACAAGTGTACTTTTTTGTTTTCGCTGTCTAATTCTCTTTTCAAATCTCTTTTTTTAATTGTTTCTCTTTTTTCAAACTCTTTTTTACCTTTAGCTAAAGCGAGTTCCAATTTAATTCTGTTGTGAGAAATAAAGAAAGTGAGAGGAACAATGGCAAAGCCTTTTTGTTTACTAGCTTCGACAAGCGCTTCTACTTCACTTTTTTTAAGCAACAGTTTGCGAGATCTTTTTGGATCGTAATCTTCTTGTTTCGCAAAAGAGTAGGCGTTAATTTGTGAGTTGATGAGAAAAAGCTCGCCTCCAATTTCCTTGATGTAGCTGCCATTTAGACTAGCTTGTTTAAGACGAAGACTTTTGACTTCGCTCCCACTTAAAACAAGACCAGCAATAAATTTTTTGCTGATGGTGTATTCGTACTGGGCTTTTTTATTAAAAACGAGTGACATTTATAAGCTTCATTTTAGCATTGAAGGCTTAGATTTCTACTTCATAAATCACTGAGCCACTCACGGCGTAGATTTTTGTGCCATCTTCGTTAAAAGCGATACTGCTCACTCCAGCCAATTCATTACTTTTAATTTCGCTGATTAATTGACCATCTTTGGTGAGAATTAATAATCTTTTGTTTTGTTTTTCTAAGATTGCCAAAGAATTAATTTGGTCATTAGCGCTGAGAATAATTTGGTTATTTGGCAAATTTTCTAAGCCTTTGATGGAAAATTCAGCAGTTGAGCCTTTAGTGAATTTAAGCAAATTGCCACTTTTAAAAGCCATCCACAAATCTCCATCTACTATTAGGTCGCTAACATTTTCAAAATTAATACCTTGTTTGTCAACCAACCAACCAATTGGCTCGCTCAATTCTTCATCTTTGTAATAGTAGCGATAAATGTTTCTTTTTTCTTTATTTAATAAGTATAGGTATGGGCCAAAACTAGACAAAAACTCGCCAGTTTTATCTGATTCGCCCTCTGCTTTTATTTCTCTGAAGCCACTCTCGGGTTTTGCCAAATCAAGAATTTTGATGCCATTACTTAGAACAAATAAATTGCCTTCACTAACAGTAAAATCTCTAATTAGATCTGAGCCTTCTACTTTAATTCTCGATTGAGAATCGTCAGTTTTGATATGTAAAATTTCTTGACTATTATTTTCTAGGGCAAAAATTTCGCCATTTTTGAATTCAATTTTGTTGGCTAAAAAATCATTTAAGTTGTAAGCAACGGAGAGTTGATCTAGAGAATTTTCTCCAGAAATTCTTTCAATTAATTGATTCAAGCGTTCAATTTCTGCATCAATTAGTTTAAGACTGTCTTTGTTATTTTTTTCTTGTTTTAGATTTTCCACCGCCTGTAAACTTTTTTGGGCATTCTCTCTAGCACTGATGGGTTGTTCAAGAAGCAATTGTTCAATATCATTTGTATTGCGACTAATTTCTGTGATTTGTTTTTCTATATTAGTGACAATTTTTTGATTTTGATTTCTGCTAACCGTTGCCGTGGTGAAAATAATGGCAACAGCTCCACAAATTACAAGAAATGTAATTAGTAATTTCTTTTTATCTTGTTTTTTTAATATGTAAATAATTTTATTTGAAAATTTTAGAATTTTTTTTAGAAAAACTGGAATTTTTTTAAGTAAATATTTTAATTGCCAAATCTTTAAAACAACTTTCTTGAAATCAAATTTTTCTTTTGCTACTTCGTCTTCTTGTTCAATGTAAGTTAAGAAAGCCAAGCTTGTTTCAAGATTGCCATTTTCTCCTTGTAAGAGAGTGCTGTCACTAATTAATTTTTCTAGACTGACTCCTTTTTCAAGCATTTCCATGACGAAGCTACTAATTAGACTTGAAGATTTGTTTATCAAGATAATTTGGTCATTTCCTTTGAAATTACCGGTCACAATCTTGACTTCTTTGTTGCTGGCTAGAATTTTTCTAGCTTGGTCATTTCTTTTAAGAATAACCTCTCCAGAATAAGTGGCGAAAATTATGCCCTCTGTTTTTAATAGACTGAGAGAAAATTCTAAATCAAGTTTTTGTTCTCTGACAAAACTAAGTAAGTCTAGAATTTTTTGGTGGAGTTGTTCTGGATTTTCGATTTGCCAAGTTAAAAATTCAGCTGTTAGATCTTTGCAGAAGCCAGTCGCGTCTTGACCCTTAAGAGAGAAAGCGATACATAGCTGTTTATTTTGACTTGAAACGACTTCGCTACAGAAGTCTAAGCGAGGATGAGCTAAGATTGATACAAATTGAGCCTCTTTCACTGAGTCTATCTTAGCATAGCTTTTTAAATTCCCAAATTTGGTTTTCTGTCTAGATCGTTCTTTTTAGCATCATCTTTAGCAAACTCACCTCTAGCAAATTTAAAACTAGCCACTAAGCCAATCATGGCAGCATTGTCACCACAGAGTTTTTTGCTGTAAGGCACTTTGAGTTCAATTCTTTTGCCACTTAATTGTTGGTATTTACGTAAAAGTTTTCTAATTTTGCTACGCAAATTAGTATTGGCGGCTACGCCGCCTCCAAGCCAAATCTGTTCGATTTCGCTTGGTATAATTTGATCTTTATCTAGGTGTTTCATGAAGTTTCGATCAGGATAGAGGTGCTTACTAAGATCTGGACTAAATAGAATTCTTTCCAATTTGTAAATAATCTGCTCAAAAACAGCCTCCTGTAGTGCCAAAGCTAAATCATAGATTGCTTGTTTATCTAACTTCTTCTTTTTTTCTAGATCAGCAATCAAATTGCGAGCGGAAGTTTTTAGTCCTGAAAAGCTTAAATCAAAATTAGCCTGTGAGGTCATTGCTTTTGGAAAAGTAAACTTACTAAGATGACCTTTTTTAGCGAATTTTTCCATTAGTGGGCCAGCTGGATAACCAAGATTTAATAGACGGCCAACTTTATCTAAACATTCGCCTGCCGCATCATCAATAGTTTGACCAAGTTTTTGGTAGTGGCCGATTTTGTCTATCAGAATAAATTCGCTGTGTCCGCCAGAAATAACTAATGCTAGGGCTGGCAGATTTTTTTCTAGTTCGGATTTTTTTTCGCCATTTTCGCCATTAGCAAGTGCTAGAGGTGAAAGGGCATGAGCCTCAATATGATTAACGGCGATCAGTTTTTTTCCGTATTTAAACGCCAACTCTTTAGCTTTTTCAATGCCAACTTCCAGTGCTGGAGCAAGACCTGGTCCCACGGTAACAGCAATCGCATCGATTTCCATCCAAGAAACTTTAGCTTGTTTCATCGCTAAATTAATGGCAGGATCAATGTTTTCTTTATGTGCTTGTTTTGCGAGAGTAGGAAAAACTCCACCATATTTTTTGTGAATTTGGTTTTGTGAAGCGACTATATTACTTAGCACAACTTTGCCCTCAACAATGGCGGCGCTACTATCATCACAGCTGGTATCAATGGCTAAAATTTTAGGCATTGTTTCCAATCTGAATTTTTCTTTGACCATTTTCTTCACTAAAATCTAAAGTTACAAGCTTCTTTTTATCTAAGTCGAGCCATTTTTCGATTTGCTCAAACCATTCAATGACTATGACGTTATTTTCTTTGACCAGTTTTTCAATTTCTAAGAGCGCGACTTCTTCCTTCGAATCTATTTTCCAGGCATCAACGTGATAAAAAACACCTTTACTTTGCAATCTTTGATAATCGTATTCATTAATATAAGAGTAAGTTGGTGAATTGATGACTTCCTTAATACCAAGGAATTTCCCGACTCCTTTGGCAAAAATAGTTTTACCCATGCCCAGTGGACCATTAAGCGCAAAAACCAAGCCATTTTTTTCTAATTGGTTAAGATGATTGAGCATTAGGCGACCAGCCAACTCAATAGTTTCTTGTTCAGAATCGCTGTACAAAATTTCGCCATTTTTTTGATGCAAAGAACCGCGCAAAGCAATTGGAGTAGAAAGAGTGGTGTCGATGACGATCGAAGGTTCATTTCTTGGCAATTCGCCGGCATCAATCACCAGATCAATGAGGCTTTTTTGTTGCTTTGATAAATTGTCCAGAATGTCAGCAATTTTGTATGGTCTCTTTTTACCAGAAGCATTGGCGGAGGTACTGGTAATGGCTTGACCAAAATTTTTGATAATGTCAATAATCATGGGGTAATCAGGAATGCGAATCCCTAAGGTGCCGAATTCAGAATTAACTCGAGAGTCAACGATATTTTTGCTTTTGGAAATGACGGTAAAAGGTCCAGGTAAAAAGTTTTTATAGAATTTCAAAGCTTGTTCATTGATTTTAACGTATTTTTCAGCCATTTCTTGATCAGCAACAGCAATGGAGAGCGGTTTTCCTTGGCGGCGGCCTTTATATTTAAGCAATTTATCAATAGCTTTGGTACTAGAAGCACTAGCCCCAATTCCATAAACGGTTTCAGTTGGATAAATTAGCAAACCATCATTTTTGAGACATTTTTTTGCCTCGTCAACGACTGCTGCTCGATTAGAATTGAGCTTTAATATTTTCATGTTATTCTGTAAGATAGTAGCCCAATATTATAATGCCAAAAAACAATAATCGTCAGCATATTTTTGATGTACTCGATTCACCAAGTCCAGTTTTAGTTGAGGATCAAAATGACCTCAAGTTCAGTCTTTACTTACGTTCAAGAGAAGTTAGCCAAATTGTGCTTTATTTGGAAAAAATCATGCTCAAGAAAAAAAGTGAACGTGAGCTTTTTGCTAGCGAGAACAAAGCATTTATTGATTCTTTAATGAAGGCTTTCGTTGAAGATTCTAACCTTACTTTAGAAGGCATGCAAATGGATCAAGAATCAGCTCAGCTTTCAATGCAATTGGCGACCGATCTACGCAAGTCTGTTTCTTTAATTAACGCTTTATTTCATGGAGTTGAAGGTTTGATAAGTTGATAATTAGCAGTTCAATAACAGTATTGCTAAAAAAATATTTTTGTGTTAAATTTTCGCTTAAAGACTTATTACTAAATTATTTTCAAAAGAAGGGTTTTTGTCATGAAAACTTTAGATATCAAAAATATCCAACCAACCAAAGGTTATGTTTTAGTGGAACCAGCCAAGGCTGAAGAAAAAACAAAATCAGGTATTCTTTTGCTAGAAAACGAAAGTGAAAAACCTCAATACGGTATTGTTTTAGCTGTTGGCGAAGCCTCTTGTTCTTGTGGCGATAGCTGTGAGTGCGGTGGTGATTGCGAGTGTGGCAATGAGGAAAGTAGCTGTTGCTCCTCCGAGCCTTGCTCTTGTGAAGCCCCTGTCAAAGTTGGTGATAAAGTCATCTATAAAAAATGGGGTGGTAATGAATTGAAAATTGAAGAAATTGAATATCAATTTTTAAAATTTGAAGATATTTTGGCAATTATTAAATAATTTTTAAAATAAAAATAAAAAGGAAACTAAATATGTCCGCAAAACAACTTCTTTTTGGCGATGAAGCCAGACAAAAAATGTTAATTGGTATTAACAAATTAGCCGACGCAGTGGTTACAACCCTGGGTCCTAAAGGTCGCAATGTCGCCCTAGATCGTTCTTGGGGATCCCCGAGCGTGATTCATGATGGTGTCTCTGTAGCTAAAGAAATTGAGCTCGAAGATCCATTTGAGAACATGGGTGCATCTCTAGTTAAAGAAGCCGCTTCTAAAACTAATGATGTGGCTGGTGACGGTACTACCACCTCAACTCTTTTAGCTCAACAAATCGCTGTTAAGGGTATGAAGCAGGTCGCCGCTGGTGCTAATCCAATGATTATGAAACGTGGTATCGATAAAGCTGTTAAAGCTGTAGTTGCTGAAGTTCGCAAATTAGCCACTGATGTCAAAGAGGAAGATTGGGAAAAAGTTGCTACTATTTCCGCTCAGGATGAGATTATTGGTAAAAAAATTGCCGAAGCTATGAAAAAGGTTGGTAAAGATGGCGTGGTTGAAGTTGAAGAAGGCAAGACCATGGAAATTACTATCGAACATAAAGAAGGTATGGAATTTGATAAGGGTTACGCTTCTCCATATTTTGTGACTGATGCTGATCATATGGAGGCCATTAGCGAAAAACCATATATTTTAGTAACTGATCAAAAAATCTCCAACATTAAAGACATTTTACCTTTGTTAGAAGCCGTAGTCGGTGAAAGTCGTGAATTAGTGATTATCGCTGACGAAATTGAAGGTGAGGCAATGACCACCCTAGTAGTCAACAGATTGCGCGGCGCTTTTAAATGCTTAGCAGTCAAAGCTCCAGGTTTTGGCGATCGTCGCAAAGAAATGCTTGAAGATATCGCCATTTTGACTGGTGCTAATTTGATTAGTGCCGAAACTGGTCATAAATTAGCTGACTCTACCATTGTCGATCTTGGTCAAGCAGACAGTGTTCGTTCTAGCAAAGACAGCACAAGAATTGTTGGTGGTAAAGGCAAGCAAGCTGCCATCAATGCTCGCGTAGTTCAAATTGAAAAGCAAATTAAGGATTCTAATTCTGAATTTGATATTGAAAAGCTTCAAGAACGTAAAGCCAAGCTAACCGGCGGCGTTGCAGTGATTCAGGTTGGTGCTTCTACCGAAATTGAAATGAAAAATCTTCAAGAAAGAGTTAAGGACGCTAAGGGTGCAACCAAAGCTGCTATCGAAGAAGGCATCATTCCAGGAGGTGGAGTGACTTTCATCAAAGCTGCTAAAGTTCTTGATCTAATCAAAACTGATTCTGATGATGAACAGGCTGGCGTTGATTTGATTAAAGTAGTTTTGGAAGAGCCACTTCGTATGCTCGCTACCAATTCTGGCGAAGATGCTGGTTGGGTAGTTGGTCAAGTTAAAGCTAAAAACCAAGATAACTGGGGATTTAACGCTTTAACCAATGTTTTTGAAGATTTACTTAAAGCCGGTGTTATTGAACCAGCTAAAGTTGCCATCGCTTCTTTGGAAAATGCCGCTTCAGTGGCTTCAATGATCTTAACCACTGAATGTTTGGTAGCTGATGCCCCAAAGAAAAATGAACCTTCTATGCCGGGTGGCATGGGCGGTGGTATGCCGGGAATGATGTAGTTCAAAAGCAATTCTTGATTCAAGACACGTTTACTAAAAGTCTTGCTACATTGAAGTTACAATCTTTTTAAACTCAGAGAAGTCGCTGTATTTACTTTGTTCTTAGAACAAAAAACAATCAGCGACTTCTAATGGTCTTTCATCAAGAATTATCTTTTTCACTTGGAAAAAAAGTAGCGGGACTGAGATTCGGACTCAGGACCTTGGGTTTATGAATCCCACGCTCTAACCAGCTGAGCTATCCCGCCATTTTATTTGAGACTGGTGTATTTTAGCGCAGCTTGCTTGATAATACCAGATTCTTTTGTTACAATAACTGCCTAACATACGCGGGATAGTGTACGGTGCACGTGGGGCTCATAATCCCACAGGCTAGGTTCGACTCCTAGTTCCGCAAATTAAATAAAGAAAACGACCTTGAGTCGTTTTTTTTATTTAATTTTGCATCAACTATGAATTGTTGACTCTGACCGAGTTTATAACGAGGGAATGTCCGGAGTGGAGACGGAGGACCTAGTTCCGCAAATTACAAAAATAAGTCTGGCATTTGCCAGATTTTTTGTTTATGTTTACAATGATAACTAAATTAACAAAAAGGAAAAATGAGTGAACAACCTAAATCAGCAGAACAAGAGAGTCAAGAAAAAAAAGATGAGGCTTTAAGTGATGTTCCCGATTACGTTCCTGCTGAGCGAGGGACACTTAGTTTAGGATCTTTTACTGAGTCTTTGAGAAAAGCATTAATTAGTAGTGCGAGTTCAGAAAGTTCTGAATCTCCCTCAAAAACAGATTTGCCTGATTCCAAATAATGTTTATATAATGGACTAATGGAAGATAATAAAGACCAGGTTAAATACGCTAACTTCAAATACGAAGGTGACAAGCCAATTCTTCCCCTAGAGAATCATTCTCTAAAAAAAGAGCAACAATTAGGTTACGGAGCTGTTTCTTCTGTTTATGAATTAAATAATGATAAAGTTTTAAAATTAACTAGCAGCGTGGTCGACATATCTTCTGGAAAAGTAATAGCTTCAGGTATGACTCCGCCTTTAGTTGAAAATAATCTTCACGAAGACGCGAATACTTCTAGAGAAAAAGCAATTGCTAAATTGATGGATTATGCCAAAGAAAAAAAGCAAACTTACGATTTATTAAAAAAATATTTAGGGGCTCATGTTACTAATGTTGATGTTTTCGCGATAGTTGATGCTCCACTTAGAGAAATATATAAATTACGCTACTCGTTTAAAAATGACATCGATGTATTGAACATTCCGGTTTCCGAATTATCAGTCATGGAAGTAGGAGATAAAATTGATAAACAAAACGAATTGTTTAATACGGATTTTGATTTTCTAAAAGAGTTGTATAGCAATTCTTCTTTTCAAGAAAGAGCGACTGATTTTTCCAAAAAAGCCTTAGAACTTTTTCAAAAAGAACGAGTAATGTTGGACATTTCTGGCCAGGATCGTATTTTTGTTGTTGATAAAAATAATTCAGGTAGATACGACTACGCTGCTAATGTAGATGAACTTTTATCATTAATGAATAGTGATGATAAATTACCTCTTTTCAATAATTTAGCTTTTCACAATCAAGAATTACAAATTTTTGACTCTTTTCCTATATATGAAGTTCCCCTAGAAATTTCTGATGCAGATGTCGCTGAGGCTATAGAAGTTGTTGAGTCGAAAGATCCAGAAAAAATTAAAGAATTTTTTAATAAACCTCTAGAAAAATTTAAAATGATTAGCGATGAATTTATTGACGATTTTATTAAAATGGTAAGGAGTAATGACAAAGCTGAGGCTTCTAAGCTATTTAAATATATTTATCCAGACAAAAATGAATCAGAAATACAAATTTTGATAGAGTCTGGCATAGAAGAATGCGACCAAAATTATACAGATGATGAGATGAGATCTAATTTTGTTCAGATGAGGGCAGGTCAAAAATTTGAAGTATTGAAATACGCTTATCAGCTAAATTTTCTTTCAGAGAAACATTAACTTTTTCCATTCTTCTAGAGGTCCATTTTTCTCAAGTGTCATCTCGTTATTAATTTCCTCATTAAGCTCTTCTTTTTCAGGAATCTGTAAAATAATTTCACCTTCTTTTTTTTGCAAAAGTTCATTGCGCATAATTTTTTCTGTAGCTAATTCGTCCTGACTATCAGCAAACTTTTTTTCTTCCTCTTTGAATTCGTTTTCCATTATTTCAATATTTTTTTCCAATTTTTGAATACTTTCTTTGGAGACCAAGGCTTTGCGACTACTCTCGCGCAAAGAAAAGATGCCTAATAAGCAAAGACAGGTAAAAATGAAGATTAGCAGGGGGTGACCGAAGAGATTTTGGATTTTTTCTTTATTCATTTTGATGTCTTTATATGTTCTCAGGACTTGTTTATAAACCGAGTTTATGATATTATAAGACCCTATTATTCGATAAATAAAAACTTATCTGTCCAAATAGGTTTAAATAATTATGCACACAAACTTACTTGACGCGCAAGCAAAGTTTACAGAGAGCTTAAAAGCCGCAGGCAAAGCTCATGCTACTGTAATTGCTTACAGCAAGGACATCGAACAACTAGCTGATTTTCTTAGTAAGAGATCTAAAAATCTCCTTGCTGAGGTAGTGGCAGAAGACCTAGAGTCTTTCAAAGAGTTGCTTAGAAAACAACGTTACACCAGTAAATCTATCTCCAGAAAAATTAATTCTATTAAATCTTTCTTTCGTTTTTGCGTGAGTGAAGGTTTACTAGAGGGCAATCCAACTGAAGACATTACTCAGCCAAAATTTGATCAAACTCCTCCACGTATTCTATCCCGTTTAGAGTATCGCGCTTTGCGTGATTCTTGTCGCGCTGACATCAGAATGCACGCTATTGTCGAAATTTTACTTCAAACTGGTATGAGAATTAGTGAGCTAGCTGCTTTGCAACAAAGCGATATTGATCTTGAGAGAGAATTGATTTATATTCAAGCTCAAAATTCTCGTGAAGCTCGCCGTATTCCTTTGAATGCTGCCGCTAAAAAAGCAGTTTTGGATTATTTCAAAATGCGTCCTCGTGCCAAAGAAAAGACTTTGTTTTTGACTAAAACCTGTCGTCCTTTTTTGGTCAGAAATATTCGCACTGCTATTGATCGTTATTTCCGTTTAGCTGGTATTAAAGATGCCAAAGTTAATGATCTTCGTCATACCTTTGTAGTTGAACAGCTTAAGGCTGGCACTCCTTTGGTTTATGTTTCTCAATTGGTTGGTCACAAACGCATTACCACCACTGAAAAATATTTACATTTAATTGAAGCTCCAGAAATGCAGCCAAATATTAAAATCGAAGAATTGTAATTCTAGATTATCTTATTTAGCCAAGCTCCACTAAAATTGTTTATTTTTTAATATAGACAATCTTTGTTTCGCTCAGAGAAGTCGCTGTTTATTAGCAGTTAGCTAATTTGTGCATGTTGATCAGCTCCTTCTATGGGCTAAAGTAAGATAATCTAGAATTACTTTTTAAAGAATGGTTTTTCATTTCTTCTTGAGCCATTCTCGTGCTAAGATATTTTCTATAAGAAGTAGAGGAAATATATGGCAAAAATTAATCTAGCTCTAATTTGTGGTGGTAAATCTGCAGAACACGAAGTGTCTCTGATTTCGGCTAAAAACGTGATCGTTGCTCTAGATTTTAATAAATATAATCTTTTTCTTTTTGCGGTGACTAAAGACGGAGCTTTTCGTTTTTATGCTGATAAGCAGAATTTTTTAGACAATCAAGATAATCCAGACATAGTTTCCCTCAAGGAAAGTGGTTTTTCTGAAGTTGCTTGGCTTAGTGCTGATCAGCGTGGGCAAGCGATGTTGCTTGGCGATAAAGAGCAATTTTTACAATTAGATGTGGTTTTTCCAATTATGCACGGTTCCTTTGCTGAAGATGGCAAAATGCAGGGCTTTTTGGAAATGTTGGATTTGCCTTATGTTGGCCCAGATGTTTTAGCTTCGGCAATTTCTATGGACAAGGAAATTACTAAAAAATTATCTGTAGCAGCAGGTGTCAAAATTTCTAGATATTTATCTTTTGATACTAACACTAAAGAAAAAATCAATTTTCAAGAAATCAAATCAGCTCTATCTATGCCTGTTTTTATCAAGCCAGCTAATGCCGGCTCTTCTGTGGGAATTAGTAAAGCTGATGATGAAAAATCTTTTATGGTTGCTATCGATCAGGCTTTCCATTTTGATCATAAAATTTTAATTGAAGAAGCAATTGTTGGCAGAGAGTTGGAGTGCTCCGTTTTAGGAAACAGAGAAAAATTAATTGCTGGTGAAGTGGGTGAAATTATTCCAAGCGCTAAGCATGGCTTTTATTCTTATGAGGCAAAATATCTTGATGAATCAGGCGCAGCTCTACTTATTCCAGCTCCGCTCGCACCAGCCAAGAAAAAAGAAATCCAAGAATTATCTAAGAAAATTTTTGCAGCTTGCCAATGTGAAGGCATGGCGAGAGTAGATTTTTTCATGACAAAAAATGGTGAAGTTGTTTTTAATGAAATCAACACCATTCCTGGATTTACCAAGATTAGTATGTATCCTAAATTAATGATGAGTGAAACAGGTATGACTTATGGAGAATTAATTGATGAGTTGATTAATTTAGCTATAAAGCGCTACTCAAGAAATTCTAAGATTTTGTTTGTGAAAAAAATGGTAAAGTGAGCTTTTTCTGATATAAAATAAAGCTTCCTTAAGCTATGCACAGCATCTTTTGCACCAGCTACTTTTTGTGTTGCAAAAAGGCAGGGTTCAAAATATCTTTTAAACATTTTAGTCTTTTTCTTTTTCCTCAAGTAGATTAAACTACTATCGTCATCAGAAAAGACCAAAATGTGTTAAAATCTATACTTAATTAATCAATTATTTTATATCAGAAAAAGCTCGAAGACCTCCTATGGCAGAAACTATTCAATTCAATGATTTCCTCAAGGTAGAAATGCGCGTCGGTCGCGTTATTGAAGTTATAGTCCCAGAGTGGAGCGAAAAACTTCTGCAATTCAAAGTTGATCTTGGCTCGGAAGTAGGTGAAAAGATAATTTTATCTGGAGTCAAGAAATGGTACAGCGAAGCTGACTTTTTGAATAAGAAATTTCCATTTGTCGTTAATTTAGCTGAGCGCAAAATGGGTCCAGCTGTTAGTCAAGGAATGATGATGATGGTCGATAATCAAGAAAAACCGATACTAATTGTTTTAGATGATCAGGCAGAGCTCGGCGCAGTCTTGTGCTAAACTAGCCACAAATAGAAAGTAAACATATGAACAACAAAAAAACTGAACCAAAAGCTCCTCAAGAAGCTCCAAAAAAGCAAGATCCAATTAAGCGCATTGAATTAAAAATTAATTTAAATAAATTTTTTAGTAAAACCTTAATTTATATAATCATTTTATTCTTATTTGTTCCATCGCTACTGGGAGCTCTTGGAGCAGGTGGTAAGCGCGAACAAATTACCATTAGTCAAATGGTGACAGATATTCGTAGCGAAAAAGTCAACAAAATGGAGGTTTATGGCCAAGAGTTGCGTTTAACTTATAAAGATGACTCCAAAAAAGTTGCTAAAAAAGAAGAAGGACAGCAAGCTTTGCAAGTTCTTGAAGCATCGGGAATTGATTTAGCTACTGTAGACACAGAAATTCATGATGCCACAGCACTACAGATGCTTTGGGAACTAATAATTAACTTTTTACCAATTATTTTGATGTTTGTTTTTTTGCTAGTGGTTTTTAGACAGGCTAAAGGCGGCGGTGACGCCATGTTTGGCATGGGCAAAAGCAAAGCAAAAGTTTATGTCAAAGGCAAGCAAAATATTTCTTTTAAAGATGTTGGTGGCATGAATGAAGCCAAGAAAGAATTGGAGGAAATTGTTGATTTTCTCAGACATCCAAAAAAATATACCAAAGTTGGCGCCCGCACTCCAAAAGGTGTTCTTTTAGTTGGTCCAGCTGGCACAGGTAAAACTTTATTGGCTAGAGCCGTTGCCGGTGAGGCAGGTGTGCAATTCCTTTCGATAGCTGGTAGTGAATTTATGGAAATGTTAGTTGGTGTGGGTGCTTCCAGAGTGAGAGATTTATTTGATACCGCTAAAAAACTTGCTCCATCAATTATTTTTATTGATGAAATTGATGCGATTGGTCGTATGAGAGGACGCAATAGCATGTCTTCTAATGATGAGCGTGAGCAAACTCTCAATCAAATTTTGGTAGAGATGGATGGTTTTACTCAGAATGACAATGTGATTGTTATGGCCGCCACTAATCGTGGCGACATGCTTGATCCAGCTTTGGTGAGACCAGGTCGCTTTGATCGTCGTGTTCAAGTTAATTTGCCAGATTTGGAAGAACGCAAATTTATTTTAGGTATTCACGCTAAAAATAAAAATTTTACCAAAGGTCTTGATTGGGCTAAGGTTGCGAAACGTACAGTTGGTTTTTCTGGAGCAGATTTGGAAAATATGCTTAATGAATCAGCGATTGCTATTGCCAGAGAAAGTCGCGAAGAAATCACTTTGGAAGATATTGAAGAAGCTTCACTTAAGGTTAAATATGGTCCAAGCAAGAAGCGTCTCCAAGATGATAAAGAGAAAAAAATGACGGCTTATCACGAAGCAGGACATGCAGTTTTATCTCATGTTTTACCTTATGCTGATCCAGTTCACCGTATTTCTATTGTTTCTAGAGGTCAGGCTTTAGGCTACACTTTTACTCCTCCAGAAAAAGATAAATTACAGGTGCTCAAATCTGAATTAGTAGATGACATGACTGTCATGCTTGGTGGCAGAGCTGCTGAGATGTTGATTTTTGATGAACAAACCGCTGGAGCTAGTAGTGATATTGATCGAGCCACCAGAATTGCTCGTAGTATGGTTGTTCGTTTTGGTATGAGTAAATTGGGCCCAATGAATTTTGGTTCACAATATGAAAACGAAGATTATAACCGAGCTTGGGGTGAAGCAGACAAGCCATCAACTAAAATTCAAGAAAGAGTTGACGAAGAGATGATGAATTATATTAATGAAGCAGAAAAGAGAGCCATGGACTTGCTGAAGAAATATAGAAAAAATCTCGATGTTATTGCTGAAAATTTACTCGAAAAAGAAACTTTAGATTCAGATGAATTTGCTAAGCTAATGGACATGCCAAAAGCCAAAGCTATATAATAAAAGCACTTTCTATGAGAAATATACTTGCCCAATTATTTCGTCAGCGCACCCTGCGTAAAATTATTGTTTCTTTATTTTTTATCTCTTTTTCTTTGGCAATTTTAGTAGTGCCTTTAGAGTCTGGTAAACCTAATGCCAGGATTCATAATCTTGAAGATTCTATTTGGTGGACAGTCTCCACAATTACTACAGTTGGTTATGGTGACATAGTTCCCGTTACCACCGAAGGCAGAGCGCTGGGAATTGTTTTGCAAATAATTGGGGTTATCATGTCGAGTAGTATTATTGGTAGTTTAGTTGTGCAATTAAATCGTAAAAAAGATAGTTACGAATGGGAAAAAATTTCCAAAAAATTAGACTTAATTAGTGAAGACATTGATGAGACGAAGAAAAAAACTGACTTCATTATTTTGCAAACTGGAGAGAAAAAAAAGTAAGCTATGTCTCGTAAAAAATTTCTGTTAGTCGATGCCCATGCTTTAATTTATCGTGCCTATTATGCTATGCCCAACCTAACTGACTCCGACGGTCACCTGGTGAATGCTGTTTTTGGTTTTAGTAAAATGTTGCTCAATGCGATTACTTATTTTGATCCAGAATATGCAGCAGTTTGTTTCGACCATCCCAAGCCAACTTTTCGTCACAAAAAGTTTGATGGCTATAAAGCTCAGCGAGCTAAAATGCCAGATGATTTAATTCCACAAATTCAAATTGTCAAAGACGTCGTTACTGCACTTGGAATTCCCAAATTTGAAATTGAGGGTTTTGAAGCTGATGATTTAATTGGTACCGTTAATTGCAAAGTTGAAGATCTGGATCGCCAATTGCTGACAGTGATTGTCACTGGAGATCAAGATTCTTTTCAATTGGTAGATGATGATACGCATATTTGGATGCCGGCGCGCGGCAAACAGCAAAGAGGCGACATTGAATACGATGCAGCTTTGGTTGAAAAGAAGCTAGGCATTAAGCCTCTTCAAGTCATCGATCTTAAAGCTTTAATGGGTGATAATTCCGACAATATTCCTGGCATCAAAGGGGTTGGACCAAAGACAGCGGTTGCCTTGGTTAAAAGATTCAACACGGTTGAAAAAATTTATGAGTTTTTGAAAGAACATCCAGAAGGTGATGAAACAATAAAAGGTGCATTGTTACAAAAATTGCTGAATGGGGAAAAATCTGCATTAATGTCTAAAGATTTAGCAACTATTGAATGTGCCGCACCAATTGATTTTGATTTAGAAAACTGTCGGGTAACTGCTTATGATAAAAATAAAGTTATCGAAATTTTTCAGAACTTAGGTTTTAAATCTTTAATTAATACCCTGCCGAAAGATGCTTTTGAATCATCAGTTCAGGAGGCTTTATTTTAATATGTCAAAAATTGCTTTAGTTCACGATTACTTACGCGAATACGGTGGAGCCGAAAGAGTTCTTGAAGCTTTGCATGAAATTTTTCCGCAAGCGCCAGTTTATACAGCTTTTGTTGACTCCAAAGCTATGGGCAAGAATTGGCACCGTTTTGCTAATTGGGACATTCGTCAAAGTAAAATCACTCAGTTGCCTTTTTATAAAAAACTTTTTTCGCCGATGCGCATTTTTGCAAAATGGGCTTTTGAGCAATTGGATTTAAGTGAATATGATCTCGTTATTAGTTCCTCCAATGCTTATTTTGCCAAGGCAGTTAAAGTACCCAACGGTAAGCATCTTTGTTATTGCCATACGCCACCTAGAGTTTTGTATGGTTATAGTGCTAAGAGCAATTGGAGGTCTAATCCTTTTACTCTTTTTGCTGGTAATTTACTTAATCATTTTGTTAGACAAATGGACTTTGTCGCTGCACAAAACCCTGATGTTTTTATTGCTAACTCTGAAGAAACAAAATTGCGAATTAAGAAGTTTTATAAAAGAGACAGTACCGTCATTAATCCACCCATCAAAATTTATGATCAAGCAAAAACTTTTTTTGATAAACTGAATAAAAAAGATTTGGCAGATTTTACTCAACAAAAAAACAGCTCCTACTATTTATATGTTAATCGTTTGGCTAAAGCCAAACATCCAGAATTAGCAGTGCAAGTAGCAAGTGAATTAAACTTGAAACTCAAAGTAGTTGGTGATGGTGCCATGCTAGAAGATTTGAAAGAAATGGCTGGCGAAACAATAGAGTTTCTCGGTGCAGTTGATGATAAAAAATTGATAGAACTTTATAAAAATGCCAGAGCTTTGCTCTATCCAGTTGAGGATGAAGATTTCGGTATGGTGCCAGTTGAAGCTATGGCTTTCGGTACACCAGTAATTGCCCATCAATCAGGTGGTCCCAAAGAAACAATTAAACAAGACAGAACGGGTTTGTTTTTCAAAAGTTTAACAGTCGAAAGTTTAGCTGAAGCCATTATCGATTTTGAGAAAAATTTTATTTGCAAACCACTACAAATTCACCAAAGTAGCAAGATTTACTCCTTTACCACTTTTAAAGAAAAACTCCAGAAATTAATTCTTGCTTAGTTTTTAATTAGTCTAACTTTAGCCACCTCATTGGCAGGCATAAGGATTTCTACTCTTAAAGCGGCAGCATCAGTAGCAACCTCTTGGTTTTGTTTGGATCCGCTAAGGAATTCTTTATTTAAAGTGTAATTTCCTGGTTCAATATTGATAAAAGTAATGGGCACTGTTTCACTGTGTGAGCCCTTTGGATCGAAATTGGCGATGACCATTTCAGTTTCGTTGTTATCATTTTTAGCAGCTAAAGCTTTGACCCAAGAGCCCAATCCAGTAATTTGTAGGCGTTGATCGGCGATGCTGTCTAGCATTTTTAAAGCTCGATAACGTGGTTTGCTATTAGCGCCAAAGTCATTATGAGTGAATAAGCCCCAGCGTCCCCAGTAATTTTTGCCTTCAGGATCTTTGCCATCTTGAATTTCAAAAGCAAAGGCTCGTTCGACACGATTGCTCATGGAAATAGCGGCAGCAACAGTGTGAGCTGCGCCATATTTTGAATCGTATCCAGCATTATTATTACTATCATGACCCCATTCGGTGATTTGGAATTCAAGAGTTGGCTCTAGTTTTGGATATTTTTGAACCCAAGTTTTTGCCAATTGCATGTCTTCGGCATATTGATTTAGATCATTGGTATATCGATGCCAAGAAAAGAAGTCACAGCGCCAATCGTTTTCGCTGCAACCTTTAGCCCAAGCATTAAACCAGTTCTCATAGAGAGCTGTGATGGCTGGACCACCGAGCTTGAATGGTAAAGCCCCGCGAGCATTTTTTGCACCTGCACTGGCGTAGGCGTAAAGAGTTAGATAATTTTTATCGCCGTAATATTTAAAAGAGCCAAAAAGATCTGGTTCATTCCAAACTTCATAATAAACATCACGAATACCCTTAGTGCCACTAACGTGTTCAATGGTTTTTTGTACTACCAATTGCCAATCAGCCCAATTAACTGGATAAGCCAAAATATCTCCAGAAGAAATCGCTGGAGGCATATAAGTTAAGGCAAGATATGGCTTAGCACCAGTTTTATTGATGTCATCCAAAATCAAGTCAAACTTAGTCCAATCAAAACTAACATTGCCAGGACTGCCCTGAACAATGTCATAAAAATCATAAATATGATCTAAGCGAATATATTCTGGTTTGAGAGCGGCAATTTGACCAACTAAATTATCAATGCGCCAGGCGTGATCTTCGCCACCCTGTGCAAGATTGCGCCAAGGCCGTGGCATTGGTCCAAGAACAGCTTTAGTATCAACAGTTAAATTAGCTGGAACACCATTAGCTTGACCGAAGAACTGCCTGACAACTTTAATTTGCCAAGCTCCAGCCATGATTCCTCCAATTAAAATTAGCAAGCCAAGAAAAGAAAAGAAAATTTTTCTTTTTCTCTTTAGCCTTGGATTTATTGGGTAGTTTTGTTTCACTCCAATACTAATGTTAGCAAAAAAGCAGGGGCTTGTCTTATTTGCTTTGTCTATTTATAATCAACACCAGAGTCGAGATTTAGTATCTTAAATAGATTTGTGGGGAAATAAAAATAAGAATTATATTTTTTTCTTATTTTTCCACAAATTTAAATATAAGAAAGAATATGAAATGAGCAATCAAAGCTTACATGTTTCTATTTCTGCTGAACCAATCTTCCGTATTTTTGGATTAGAAATTAGCAACTCGATTTTTACCAGTTTGATAGTTAGTTTTCTATTAATTGTTTTTGCAATTTTTTTCAGATCTAAGTTTAAGAATACAGACAAACCAAGTTCCCTGCAAAATTTTGTCGAAATGATTGCAGAGGCTCTATATAATTTTGTTTATTCCATTACTGAGAATACCAAGAAGACTCTTCTATTTTTCCCAGTTATCTCAACTTTTTTTATTTTCATTATTTTAAATAATTACATTGGACTATTGCCTGGAGTTGGATCGATTTTGACTAAAGAGGCAGAGGCTCAGACTGAAATAACTCAAGTTGCTTCAGATCAAGAAATATTGGAAGCAGTAGCGGAAGAGGAAGAGATTGTTGAGTCAGCTGTTCATGGTGAACCCATCCATGCCAAAATGGTTCCAGTTTTTAGAGCTGCCACTGCAGATTTGAATACCACTTTAGCTTTAGCGATTGTTTCAGTGATGTTGACTCAAATCTTTGGTATTTCTCATCTTGGTTTTTCTTACTTTAAAAAATTTATTGATTTTTCCAATCCGGTTAATTTTTTTGTAGGTATTTTAGAAACGGTGTTGGAGTTTGCCAAAATTGTTTCTTTTGCTTTTAGATTATTTGGTAATATTTTTGCAGGTGAAGTTCTACTAGTAGTAATGACTTATTTAATTTCCATTGCTGTGCCAGCTCCGTTCTATGCACTAGAACTTTTTGTTGGCTTTATTCAGGCTTTAGTTTTTTCAATGTTATCTTTGATTTTCTTCAATTTGGCTACCAAAGGCCATCATGAAGAAGACCATGTAGTAGCATGAAAGCAAATAATAGTAAAAAATATAAATTAATAAAAACAATAAAAAGGAGTTTTTATGCAAGATTTAGCAATAGGTTTAACCATGGGACTGGGAGCACTTGGACCTGCCATTAGTATTGGAATGTTGGTTTCCAAAGCTTTGGAATCAATTGGTCGCAATCCAGAGGCTAGTAATAAAATCCAGACAAGCATGATTCTTGGTATGGCTTTTGCTGAAGCAATCGCTATATATGCTTTAGTCGTAGCTTTGATTATTAAGTTTGTCTAAGGTTAAATAACATGGATATACAACTAAACCAAATTATTTTTCAAATGATTAATTTTGGCGTAGTACTTGGTGTCTTGACGTATTTCATCTATAAACCAGTTCTTAAATTGCTCAATGATCGTCGCGAGCGAGTGGCCGCCGCCGCCGCTACTGCTGCAGAAATGATGCAAGAAAAAGAAAAATTAGAGAGTCGACACGAAAGTATTTTGCTCAAAGCTAGTCAGGAAGCCAAAAAAATAGAAGATGAAGCGAGAAAAGAATCTCGTGAACAAGCCAAACTTGCTTTGGAACAAAGCAAGCAAGAAATTGTTGCTCGCGAAGCTAAATTCTCAAGTGAGCTTGCCAAAATGAAGAAGCAAGAAATTGCTTCCATGCAAGATGAAATCAAAAAAGCAGCTCTTCTAATGGCAGAAAAAGTGCTCAACGAATCAATTGATGCAAAAAAGCATCAAAAATTGCTTGATGAGCAAATTACTAAGATTATCGAAAAACTTTAAGTTATTATGTTAAAGATTACTGTTGCCAGTGCAACTCCTTTGAATAGTACGCAAAAGAAAGAGCTTGAGCTATCTGTTGCCAAAAAATACGAAGGAGAAGAATTAGTTTTTAATTATCAAGTCAAAGCAGACCTTATTGCTGGTTTGAGTGTTAGCGTAGGACGGGTTGAAGATAAAAGGCTTAAAGTTGATATTCTAAGCGCCATCGCTTTAAACGCGACTCAACAGAAAAAAATCGAGCAAGCCATTGCCAAAAAATACGAAGGAGAAGAATTAGTTTTTAATTATCAAGTCAAAGCAGACCTTATTGCTGGTTTGAGTGTTAGCGTAGATAGCAAGCTCTATGATGCTAGCTTGCGCGCTCGCCTAGATCAGTTAATCAAACAAATGTAAATTATGCCAAAATCAGATATTTTCGCCAACCTCTATTCAATTAAAGAAGCTGATCTCAAAGTCAGCCAGTCTTCCGTGGGTAAAGTAATTTCTTATGCTGATGGCATTGTTTTTACTGACCAGCTTGAAGATGTGCAATCAGGTGAACTAGTAACTTTTGGTGAGAATGCTTATGGTTTGGCACTTAACTTAGAAAAAGAAAAGGTAGGTATCATTGTTTTGTCCGGTGGCGAGCAAATTAGGCCTGGAGATCTAGTCCATCGTACGGGTAAAATTTTATCCATCAACGTTTCCGAAGATATCATTGGTAGAGTCATCGATGCGATGGGTAATGCTATCGATGGTAAGGCGGACATTGCTCGTGGCAAAGACATGTTTTTGGAAAAAATCGCTCCAGGCGTGATCGCTCGTGAGGCAGTTAATCAGCCAATGCAGACAGGTATCAAAGCCGTTGATGCTTTGATTCCTATCGGTCGTGGTCAGCGCGAGCTGATCATTGGTGATCGCAACACAGGCAAATCTTCCGTTGCACTAGGCAGCATTTTGAACCAAAAGGGTCAGGATATGATTTGTGTCTATGTTTCTATTGGTCAGAAGAAATCAACTTTAGCTCAATTCATCCAAGTTTTAGAGGATAAGGGTGCGATGGAGTATACGATTGTCGTTGCCGCTTCAGCTTCCGACGCAGCTTCTCTGCAGTTTTTAGCTCCTTATGCTGGCCAAGCAGTTGCAGAGTACTTTTTGGATAAAGGTAAGGATGTGCTCATTGTTTTCGATGACTTAAGTAAACATGCTCAAGCATATCGTGAAATTTCTCTATTACTCAAGCGCCCTTCAGGCCGTGAAGCTTATCCAGGTGATGTTTTTTACTTACACTCTCGTCTTTTAGAGCGATCTTGTAAACTCAATCAAGAACATGGGGGTGGCTCCATCACTGCTCTCCCTATCATTGAAACCCAAGCCAATGACGTCTCAGCATATATTCCTACCAACGTTATTTCCATCACTGATGGTCAGATTTATTTAGAAACTGATCTTTTTAATTCAGGTGTTAGACCTGCCATTAACGTCGGTCTTTCGGTTTCTCGTGTCGGTTCAGCCGCCCAGGTAAAAGCCATGAAACAAGTAGCTGGTAGTTTGAAACTTGATCTTGCTCAATTCAGAGAACTTGAAGCTTTTGCTCAATTCAGTTCAGATCTTGATGCAACCACCAAGAAACAACTTGAAAGAGGCAAAAGAGTCAGTGAAATTCTCAAGCAAGCTTGGGATTTACAAATGTCAGTTGCCGATCAGGTTTTGATGATTTATGCGGCAGTTAATGGTTTCTTGGACGAAATCGAAATTACTCAGCTGACTGAATGGGAGCAGAGTTATTTGAACTTCGCCAAGAGCAAACATGCCAAACTAGTTAGTACCTTATCGACTGGACCAAAAATTGAAAAACAAGAGGCAGAAGCTTTGCAAAAGCTGGTCAAAGATTTTGCAAAATCCTATCCTCATTTTTATAAGAAAGAGTCTTAAGCTGTATGGCCAATGCAAGAATTATCAAACGCCGCGTCAATTCTGTGCAAAATATCGCCAAAATTACTAAGGCGATGCAACTCGTTTCTGCCAGCAAGACTCGCTATTCTCAGAAAATGGCTACCAGCTCTTTGCCGTACATGAACTCCTTGCTTGATTCTTTAGAGATAGTTGCTAGTGTCTTCGATCAATCAGCTCACCCTTTTCTCGGTATAGATCGATCAGGTGCAGATCTGCTTATAGTAATCTCGCCCAATAAAGGTCTTTGTGGCTCGCTCAACACCAATCTTTTTAAGAAACTCGTCTTTTGGTCCAAAGACCATCCTAATGCCCAGTACATCGCAGTTGGCCAGAAGGCAGTTAATTTTTTACGTATCCATGACTTAAATCTGATTGCTGGTTTCACTGATTGGCCAGAAAAAACCAAACTAAGTGATGTCGTACCTTTGCTTGATTTGGTCAAAGAGCGCTATTTATCAGGCAGTATTAATCGAGTGGATGTGCTTTTTACTGACTTCATCAACACACTTTCGCAGCGCAGTTTACTCTTTAGACTGTTACCCATTGAAGACTTACAAATTCAAGAATTGGGAACCGAGTTCCAAAACAAGAACATTAATCTTAAAAGCAAAACTGCAATCAAAGAAAAAAAGAAAGAAGAAAACTATCTGCTTGAACCAAATCCAAAAGAACTCTTGGATTTTCTACTTAACTACTACATAGAAATGAGTTTTTATCACTTGGTTTTAGAAGCGCTCGCCAGTGAGCATTCGGCTCGTATGATTGCCATGAAGAGTGCCAGTGATAATGCCAAAGACCTTGTTGAAATCTTGAAGCTTGAGTTTAATAAATCTAGACAAACTATGATTACCAATGAACTTTTAGATATTAGCAGCGCCAAAATGCGTTAAGGAATAAAAACACTATGAAACAAGAAAAAAACAAAGCAATGGGTAAAATTGTTAGCATCATTGGTCCAATCGTTGATGTTGAATTTAAAGAAAAACTCCCTGCCATTTACAGCGCGCTCAAACATGAAAAAACCAATCTCACTTTTGAAGTTGAGCAACAAATTGATGCCAAAACTGTTCGCTGTTTAGCTTTAGGTTCGACCGATGGTTTAGCTAGAGGTGAGGAAATTATGGATACAGGTGCTCCGATCATGGTGCCGATTGGCGAAGCGACTTTGGGCAGAATGTTTGATGTTGTTGGTGATCCCATCGATGGCAAAGGCCCAGTCAAAACTCAGAAATATGCTCCTATTCACCGCGATGCTCCCGCTCTCACTGAACTCGAGACTACTCCTTCTGTTTTGGAAACAGGCATTAAAGTTATAGACCTCATCTGTCCTTTCAAAAGAGGCGGTAAGATTGGTATTTTCGGTGGTGCAGGTGTGGGTAAGACCGTTATCATTCAAGAGCTAATTAGAAACATTGCTCAAGAACATAAGGGCCACTCAGTTTTTGCAGGTGTAGGTGAGCGTTCTCGTGAAGGTAATGATCTCTATCACGAAATGAAAGAATCAGGTGTACTTGCAAGTACTGTTATGTGTTTTGGACAAATGAATGAGCCACCAGGCAACCGTGCTAGAGTTGCTTTAACCGCTTTGACGATGGCTGAGTATTTCCGCGACGAGAAAAACGAAGACGTTTTGCTTTTCATCGATAACATTTTTAGATTTTCTCAAGCAGGTAGTGAAGTTTCCGCTTTGCTCGGTCGTATTCCTTCAGCTGTAGGTTACCAACCAACTTTAGCCACTGATATGGCAGCCCTGCAGGAACGTATTGCTTCGACTAAAAAAGGCTCAATTACTTCGATGCAAGCAGTTTATGTGCCTGCTGATGATTACACTGACCCAGCTCCTGCCACGACCTTCGCTCATTTAGATTCGACCATTTCTCTAGAGCGTCGCTTGTCTGAGCAAGGTATTTACCCTGCAGTCGATCCGCTTAGCTCCGACTCTAAGATTTTGGAAAAAGGTATTGTGGGCGAAGAACACTACGAAGTGGCTCGTGCTATCCAAAAAATCCTCCAGCGCTACAAAGAATTGCAAGATATCATCGCCATTTTAGGTATTGATGAGTTGAGCGATGAAGATAAGAAAGTTGTGGCTCGTGCCAGAAGAATCCAAAAATTCCTTTCCCAGCCTTTCTTTGTCGCTGAGCAATTCACCAGTATTAAGGGTGCTTATGTGCCTGTCGCCGAAAGCATTCGTGGTTTCAAAGAAATTTTGGAAGGTAGACATGATCATTTGCCAGAACAAGCTTTTTATATGGTCGGCACTATCGACGAAGTTGTCGTCAAAGCCAAAACCTTGAAAGATTAAACAGTTATGAGTAACAAATTGAGACTTATCATCGTTTCTCAGGAAGAGCAACTGCTCGATCAGGAAGTCGATTCGGTTTCCCTACTGACTCAAAATGGCGTGATTACTATTCTCAAGGATCATCAACCCCTTATTAGTAAGCTGGAGTTTGGTGAATTGGAATACCAAGTTGGTAATCAACGCCATAACATACTTTTGACTCAGGGTTTTGTTAACAAAAAACCAAACAACCAAGTTTTAGTCGTAGTAGACTCCGCTTTTAGTGCTCGAGAGTTGAATAATGAAAAGATCAAGGTAGCTGTAGCCAAAGCAAAAGAAGCCTTCAAGATCACAAAAGACAAGCGTGAGCTGTTGATGATCGAAAGTTCTCTCAAACAACTTTTCTGGGAATTACAGTTGGCGAATAAGAAAAAGAAGAGCTAAGTTAGTTTTTCAAACCTCATCTTCTAATTGACAGCTTAGCAAACTATCGATATGATTGCTAATATGATCGATCTAGTTGCTCGCCAAATCCAAATTTTACGTGCCATTATCGAAGAATTTATTGAGACGGGTGTGCCTGTTGGTTCTGAAAAGATCGATAAGAAATTCAACATTGGTGTTTCTCCAGCCACCATTCGTAACGAAATGGTTTATCTTACTAAACAAGGTTATCTGATTAAATCTCATATTAGTGCAGGTCGTGTCCCAACCGCTTTAGCTATGCGTCTTTACATTAATGAGTTAGTCAAAGAAAAAGAACTTTCAGTTGCTGATGAAGTTGGTGTTAAGGAAAAAATTTGGCGCTATCGAAACCAAATGGAAGATTTGCTTTATGAGACCTCCAAGGTTTTAGCTGATAAATCTCATGCTCTTGGGATTGCTATGAACAGCGAAGGTAGAATGTTTCACTCTGGTTATTCCAATTTGCTACAAATGCCAGAATTCTATGACATCAATTTGACTAGACAAGTTCTACACATGATTGAAGAAGATCAGTTGATGGATCAAATCTTTGAAAGTAATCATAGCGAAAACGCAGTTAAAGTTATTTTTGGCCAAGATTTAGGCAATAAAGATCTTGATCAAATTAGTATTATGTTTGTTGAATTACCAAACACTAATTGTCGCTTTGGTGTTTTGGGTTCAACTAGATTCGATTATTCCTATGTTTTGCCAATCATGAAATATTTCAAGGGTTTGATTGAAAGCATGGCGGATTAATTTTTTCAAAATCTAGAAAATCATTATTATAAGAAATTAAATAATATTATGAAAAATAAAAATGATGATCAAACTGTTCCTAACGAAAAGACTGAAGAGGTAATTAGCGAGGAGCAAAGAAAAATTCAGGAGTTGCAACTTTTATTAAATGCATCTTTGGAAAGAGAAAAGAGAGTTTTGGCTGATTATCAGAACTTACAGCGTCGTTCTCAGACAGAAAGATTAGCTTTCATCAAAATGGCTAATAAAGATTTTTGCCAGGTTTTACTTCAACCCTTAGAACATTTATCTATGGCCGCTGCTAATCTCAAAGATCGCGGTTTAGACATGGTAGTTGAACAATTTTGGAAGGAGCTACGAGATTTTGGTTTAGAAGAAATTGAAGTCTTAGCTAAGAAATTTGACCTAGAAACAATGGAAGTAGTGGATAAAAAAGGTGATGGCGAAAAAGTTGTCGAAGTTGTGCGTAAAGGTTACAGCTTAAACGGCGAAGTTATTCAACATGCCCAGGTAATTTTAGCTTAAATTGCTACTAGCAGTCTACACTCTCGTCTGCTAAAATAATATGAATTAAGAAAATAAAAGGAAGGACAAATTATGTCGAAAATTATAGGTATTGATCTTGGAACTACCAATTCAGCCATTGCAGTTATGCAGGGTGGTAGCTCTGTAATTATCCCAACCAGCGAGGGAAGAAACACTTTTCCTTCGATTGTTGGTTTCAAAAATAATGAATCTATCGTTGGTGATCCAGCCAAACGTCAAATGGTTTTAAATGCTAAAAAAACTGTTAATTCAGTTAAGAGGTTTATGGGTCGTAAGCTTAATGATGAAGCTGTCAAAAAAGCTATTAAGCACGTATCTTATGAAGTCGTTGAGGGTAAAGATGGTATGGCTGTCGTTAATATTGATGGTAAGAAATACACCCCTCAAGAAATTTCTGCCAAGATTTTGTCTAAAGCAAAAGCTGATGCTGAAAGTTTTTTGGGTGAAAAAGTGGATCGTGCTGTCATTACTGTCCCAGCTTATTTTAATGATGCTCAGCGTCAAGCTACTAAGCAGGCCGGTGAAATTGCCGGTTTGAAAGTAGAGCGCATCGTTAATGAACCAACCGCTGCCGCTTTGGCTTATGGTCTTGATAAAAAAGGCTCTCAAACCATTGCTGTTTATGATCTTGGTGGAGGTACTTTTGATATTTCCATTTTGGAAATTGGTGATGGAGTTTTTGAAGTCAAATCTACCAACGGTGATACTTTCCTCGGTGGTGACGACTTTGACAGTGTCATTATCGAATGGATTGTCAGTGAATTTAAGAAGGATCAGGGAAAAGATTTAAACAAAGATCCTCAAGCCATGCAACGTATTAAAGATGCTGCAGAAAAAGCTAAGATTGAATTATCTGCCTCTGCCAGCACTGAAATTAATCAGCCATTTATTACTCAAGGTGATGATGGTCAGCCTTTGCATTTAACCTTGACTCTAACTAGAGCCAAATTAGAAGAATTAGTGGATGATTTAATCAAAAAATCCATTGAACCAGTCAAAAAGGCTCTCAGTGATGCTAAGTTAACAGCCAAAGATATTGATGAAGTAGTTTTAGTAGGTGGTATGACCAGAATGCCAAAAGTGCAAAAAGTTGTTGAAGAGTTTTTTGGCAAAGAGCCTCATAAAGGTGTTAATCCAGATGAAGTAGTCGCTATTGGTGCTGCTGTTCAAGCAGGGGTTATTTCTGGAGATGTCAACGACGTGGTTTTGTTAGACGTCACACCTTTAACTCTTGGAATTGAGACTTTAGGTGGCATTCGCACTCCTTTAATTGACAGAAATACCACTATCCCAACCAGCAAATCTCAAGTTTTTTCCACTGCAGCTGATAATCAGACTCAGGTGGAAATTAATGTTTTGCAGGGTGAGCGTGAAATGGCTGTCGACAATAAGAGTTTAGGTCGTTTCATTCTTGATGGTATTCCAGCTGCAATGCGTGGAGTACCTCAAGTAGAAGTCACTTTTGACATTGATAGTAATGGCATTTTGCATGTTACTGCCAAGGACAAAACATCTAATAAAGAACAAAAAATTACTATTGCCAATAGCACTAACCTTTCAGAGGAAGAAGTAGAAAAAATGAAGGCTGAGGCTGAAAAATACGCTGAAGATGATAAAGCTAAAAAAGAGCTCATTGAAAGCAAAAATAAAGCTAATAGCATTGTCTTTGAAATGGAGAAACAACTCAAAGAATATGGCGATAAGTTAGAAGAAGCTGACCGTAAAAAAATTGAGGAAGATCTCAAAGCACTTCAAGATTTAGCTGCCAAAGAAGATGTCACTAAAGACGAACTTGAAAAAGCCATTGAAGCTACCATGACTTCTAGCCAAAAAATTGGCGAAGCCATGCAAAAAGCCCAAGCAGAGCAAGCAAAGAATGCTTCAGCTGAGCCTGGTAAAGATGGTGAGGCTAAAGGCGAGGAAGACGAGAAAAAAGAAGCTGACAAGAAAGATGCTGAGGAAGGCGAAGTAGTTAAAGAATAAAATCATAAGCTTAGAGGCGCTGGCAATAGCCAGCGCCTCTAATATTTGTTGAAAAATTTATGTCAGCTAAACGAGATTATTACGAAGTTTTGGGAGTTAAAAAAACTGCAAGTGCTGCAGAGATTAAATCTGCCTATCGCAAGTTAGCTCTCAAATTTCATCCCGATCGCAACAAAGAAACTGGGGCTGAAGATAAATTCAAAGAGATCAACGAGGCTTACCAAGTTTTATCTGATTCTAAAAAGAAGCAAACTTATGACCAATTTGGTCACGCTGCTTTCGATCCGTCTTCTGGTATGGGCGGTGGTCAGGGTCCGTTTGGTGGTTTTGGTGGACAAGGTGGTGGTTTTAATTGGTCGTCTTATTCTAGTTCTGGTGGGCAAGGTGGAGCTGATTTTGACTTTGGCGATCCTTTTGAAATTTTTGAACAATTCTTTGGTGGTGGTTTTTCTGGTAGAGCCAGACAGCGCCGCCCACATTATTCTCTAAAGATAGATTTCATGGAGGCTGTTAAAGGTGTCGAAAAAGCTGTCGAGATTGATGGCAAAAAACAAACAATCAAAGTTCCAGCTGGCGCCAATAATGGCACTCGTATTCGTTTTACGGATTTTGATATTTCCATTGATGTTGGCACTAATCCTCGATTTAAGCGTGATGGCTATGACATTTTTGTCGATGAGAAAATCTCTTTTAGCACAGCAGCCTTGGGAGGTGAAATTAAGGTAAAAACTCTAACCGGAGAACTAAAGTTAAAGGTTAGACCAGGAACTTTATCTCACTCTTTAATTCGTTTGCGCGGGGAAGGCGTTCAGCACTTACAGAGCCGTGGTAAAGGCGATTTATATGTGCGTTTAATTATTAATGTTCCAGAAAAATTAAGCAGAGAACAAAAAAAAGCTCTTGAAGAATTAAGAGAACTTGAATAGCTTTTCCTGATTCAAGCATCCTTTTACTTTTTATCCCTTATTTGCTATAATGAACTTTAGTTGTTTAGTAAGAGGAGGACTGTTGAAAGACAAGTCCTTTTTTCTTATCAGACGCTTTTAGAAGAATTTAATTAAAAAGAAAGATTTTTATGTCTACAGTACAGAATGCTAATTTAGTTAGAACTGAATTTGCTGCTGCTATCAACCAAATCGCCACTGAGCGCAAAATTGAGGCAGAAGATATTTATGAGGCTATCCGTCAGGCTTTGGTTTCAGCTTATCGTAAGCAAATCGGTGATATTGATGAAACTTTTCATTACTATGTTGATTTAGATAAAAGTAACGGTTCGGCTCGTATTCTTAGAGCTCCAATGACCAAAAGAGATGAAGAAACCTTAGAGATTTTGGAATGGGATGAAAAGAAAACTGAGGATGTTACTCCAGCTGGTTTCGGTCGTATTGCTGCTCAGACTGCTAAGCAAGTTATTTTGCAACGTATTAGAAGAAGTGAGCGCGATACTATTATTGCCGCTTATCGTGATCGTATTGGTGAAGTTGTTACAGGTCAAGTTTTGCGCATGCAAGGTCGCAATGTCATTTTAGACATTGGCCGTGGTCAGGCTTTTATGCCACCAGAAGAACAGATGCGTGGCGAATTTTATCGTCTCAATCAACGTTTAGCAGTGCTCATCAAAGAAATTAGTGAAACTGTTCGTGGTGAACAAATTATTGTAACTCGCGCCAGTGCCGAACTTGTCAGCAAACTTTTTGAAAGAGAAGTTCCAGAAGTTTCTTCAGGTGCTGTTGAAATTGTTGCTATTGCCCGCGAAGCTGGTGTCCGTACCAAACTAACTGTCAAATCTACTCAAGAAGGAGTTGATCCAGTTGGTTCTTGTGTCGGTCAACGTGGTGTTCGTGTGCAGAAGGTTATCGAAGAATTAAATAACGAAAAAGTTGATATTATTCCTTACTCAGCAGATTCTCGCTTATTACTTCAAGCATCTTTGGCTCCAGCTGAAGGTCTGCAAATTGAAGTTGATGACAAAATTAGATTGGTAACTGTTACTGCTCCAGATGACCAATTATCTTTAGTCATTGGTCGCGGTGGACAAAATGTTCGCTTAGCTGCCAAGCTAACTGGTTATCAAATCACCGTTAAATCTGCTTCTGGTCAGGTGCAATCATCCGTCACTGGTAAAGAAGATTATGAAATTGATACCTTTGGTTTAGAAGATGACTCTAGAGAAATTCTAATTCAACATAAACTAACCACTCTAGCTGACTTAGTTCGCTTCAGAGATAAATGGGTTAATATGAATGAAGTAGCTGAAAAAGATCAGAAAATTTTATTAGCCAAAGTCGAAGAATATCTAGAACAAGAAAGTAAACGCGAATAATTATGTTATTGAAAAGAGCGCCAATTATTACCATTATGGGTCATGTCGACCACGGCAAGACTTCGCTCTTAGATTTTATTCGTCATTCTAGTATTGCAGCTCGTGAAGCTGGTGGCATTACTCAGCACATCGGTGCTTACCAAATTGAATTTCAAGATCAAAAAATCACTTTCATTGATACTCCTGGTCACGCTGCTTTTAATAAAATGCGTCAGCGTGGTGCTCAGGTTACTGATTTAGTAATTTTAGTTGTAGCTGCTAACGACGGAGTTAAGCCTCAGACTCTAGAATCCATTCGCTTCATTAAAGAAAGCAAAGTACCTTTTATTGTGGCAATCAACAAAATTGATTTACCAGATCTTCATTTAGAAGTGGTTAAGGGTCAACTAGCTGAAGCTGATGTTCTACTCCAAGAATACGGTGGCGATATTGAAGCTGTCGAAATTTCTGCAAAAACTGGCAAAGGTGTTGATAAATTACTTGAGACAATCGCTGTAATGGCTGATCTTCTTGAGCTAAAAACTGATCCAGCAGCTCCTCTTGAAGCAGTAGTCATTGAATCCAGTAAAGAAAAAAATAAAGGTCCAGTGGCTCGCGTGATTGTTCGTTCTGGCACTCTCGCCGTTCGCCAAAATTTAATCGTTGATGAAATTACAGGTAGAGTTCGTTTGCTTGAAAATGAAAAAGGTCAGGCTATTAACCAAGTCCTACCAGGTGAGCCAGCAGAGATTATTGGGCTCGATGAAGCTCCAGAAGTAGGTAGTGTTATTCGTGATGCTGATGCCAATTATGATGAGGATTTAACTGATGAATTTAGCAAAACTGGTAGTTTGGAAAAATCTTTCCGCCTTAGTGATGAAACTAATTGGGAAAAGATGGATCTAGATTTCATGCTTGGTGATAAAGAAAAAATTAAATTAATTGTCAAAGCTGATGTTAAAGGTACTCTTGAGGCAATTTTGCAAAGTTTAGATACAGAAACTGTCGATGTCATTGCTTGTGGAGTGGGTCAAATTACTGAGCAAGACATGGAAATTGCTCGTGATGGTAAGGTTTTACTGATTGCTTTTAACGTTAAAGTTAACAATACCCAGAAGAAAATTGCCAAAAACATGGGCGTCAAAATCAAAGAATACAACATTATTTATCATCTCATTGAAGATTTGCAACAAAGCATGCTCAAGCTGATGGACGCTACTTTTGATGAAATAGTCACTGGTGAGGCTGAGGTTTTGCAGATTTTTACAATGAAAGGCGAAACTATTGCCGGCGTCAGAGTCAAAACTGGCGAATTGAAGAAAAGTGATCTTTTCCATCTTAAACGTGGTGAAGAAATTATTTCCAACCCAGTTCTTAAAACCATGCGTCACGGCAAAGACGAAATTGATCGCATTGGTACTAAAAATGAAGGTGGTTTAACTTTCAAAAATAAAAAACTCGATTTTCAAATTGGTGACACCATCGTCGCTTATAAAAAAGAGAGCTAGACTTTTTACCAGATAAGACTTACAATATCCTCCTTATTAATTAATGCTTACTTTAATTCTTGGTTAGCTGACTAGGAATTCAAAGGCGAAAGGAAATCATGGCATTAGCAAAACAAAGTAAAGCTTCAATCATCAAAGACTTCGCTCTTTTTGAAGGCGACACTGGATCTCCAGAGGTACAGGTGGCTCTTTTAACTATTTCAATCGAACAGTTGACTGAACATCTTAAATTACACAAGAAAGATAATCACTCTCGCAAAGGCTTGCTCAAGCAAGTTTCCAAGAGACGTCGTTTGTTAAATTTCTTGCTTTCAAGAAGTGAAGATAGATACCGCAAGCTAATTGGAAAATTAGGCTTGAGCAAATAAGTTATTTTTCTCATTGCAAAGCAAAAAAAATTCTTTTACACTAAAACACAGTGATATTTGTGTATTGTTTTGTATCTAGAATACAAAGAAAGTAAAGGAATATATGTTGGAATTTTCTCCTAATGTGGATTTCAAGAAAGAGAATGTAAAAAGTGTTGCAGGTTTTACTGATAACGTAGCTGACACAAATCTTAGACTTAGAGAAAAAAGCATGAGTACGGCAGGAAACTTAAAAGAAATTGCCAAATCAGAATTTAAGGTTAAGGCTGATGGTGTCCTCAGCGAAGAAGAACAAGACGATCAATCTCCGTATACAGAACAAGAAATGAATGCCTTTAGTGTAGAAGATAAGAAAAAATTCTTAACTGAGTTGCAGAATACAGCTAAGGAACAAGATTCTTTTAAAAAATTAGAAAACCAAAAAAATAAAAAAGAAGGTAAGGCTTTTGAATTAGCTTTGGAAAAACGCAAAATAGAAGAAGAATTAAAAGCAAAGTTTAAAGAATTTGAAGCTAAAAAAGAAGCTATAGAAAATCAACGTGAAGTAAAAATAGCTAGAACAGAAGCGAGATATCAAAGAAGTGAAACAAGATTGCGCGAAGGTACAAGCAAGGAAAGACATTATTTAACCAATGAAATTAGAAATAATTCAGCTGTTAGTGAATTTTCAGAAAATTCCCAGAAACTAAAAGACTTAGAAAGTTACCTTGGTTTTCAGAGAACTGATGAAATTCAACAAGGGCTTATAGCTAAAAGAGATGAGGCTAAAGTAAATCCAGACGTTAATGAATTGATGCAGAAGATAGCTGAATTGCCAGCTAAGTTGGAAGAACAAATTCAAGCACGTAAGCAAGGTTTGATTAATAGACTGGGGATAATAGAAAAAAATACCAAGGAAGAATTGAACCAACTTAAAGGTTTAACGTTAACCGAGGTTAATGAAATTAAACAGCGTTTGTCACAAGTTGAACAAGAGCAAGCTAAAGTTGAGCAAGAGTTTGATGATCTAGAGATGCAGATTGCAGACAAACAACGCATGCAAGATTCAGTGGATATTCTAAAAGATGATCTACGTGAATTCAGTTTTAAAGATGCAAAAAAAGTTACTGCAGATCTTGAAAAAAGATCAGCTAACACTGTTAGTTTGGAAAATTTATCCGATAGTGAAGAACTCAATAAAGAACAACTCGGTGGTATTATCGAGAGAGCTCAGAAAATACTTACGTCTTTAATAGAGGTAGGAGATGCTTCAACAAAGGCTAATGAAAATGCTTATTTAGAACAAGAAGCAGTTCTTGATGATGAAAAAACAAAATTGCTAGGTGAGAAAGAACAAACTCATAAAGATTTGATTGGTGAATTAAGTAAGCCATTTGCAGATGCACTCAAGAAGGCAAAAGAAATTCCTGATGCAGAATTAGAAGAAGGCGCCAATGCTATTGAAGCATTTTCTAAATTAAACCTAAAGGCTTTGGGCGAAGAACAAGAAAAAGCTGAGAAAAAGATTGATAAATCCACTGAGGCTTTGAATAAGTTTACTGCTAAAGTTGAAAAGCGTTTTGCAAAATTAACTGCAAAATTAGACAGATCAAGAGTAAATGCTAATAATGAAGTATATGATTTACTTAATGATAAGTATAAAGATACCTCAGAAGTTAAGAAAATGGCTCAAGAATTTCAAAGTACTGATTTTGACCAAATGGTTCAGGCAGGAAGTCTCTTGAAAAGAGTTTTTTCTAAAATTTTTGCGAGCAGACAGGCTTAGTTGGTAGAAAACAATTAAATTTATATTTAAAACCCGGCTCTTGAGTCGGGTTTTTGCCTTTATCATGTTATAATAGACAAGTTATTTAATTAGGAAACTCAAAGAGAGTTTTTGAGGATTCAAAAAAGACGAGAATTTTTCTCCTCTTTTCAGAATACTCGACTCTCCTGAATTTCCCAAATCGCCCTAATATAAAAAGGGCAAGAAAGAAAAAATATGTCTTATCCAAAGTATGGAAATACTTATAAGAAAGATATTCTCGTGGGTGATAAAGTTATCCATCTGGAAATCGGTAAATTTAGTGAACAGGTCAGCGCCGCTGTCCTCGCCACTTGCGGTGAAACTATCGTTCACACCACCGTCGCTTTAGGCAGAAAAGTCAATCTTGGCTATTTTCCACTCTCAGTGGAATTTGTTGAGAAGCTTTATGCTGGCGGTATTATTAAAGGTTCTCGTTGGGTCAAGCGCGATGGTCGTCCAACCGATGATTCCATCTTGCGTGCTCGTGTGATTGATCGCACCATGCGTCCACTTTTCCCAGAGGGAATTACCAACGAAGTGCAAGCAATCAGTACAGTTTTATCTTATGACGGTGAAAATGAGCCAGATATGATGGGACTTTTGAACACTGCTATTGCTTTGCAAATTTCAGATATTCCTTTTGACGGTCCTGTTTCAGGTATGCGCTTAAGTTTAGATGAAAAAGGTGAATTTATTATTAATCCACTTCGTAGTCAAATTGAAGGCAATGATTTAGATTTGATTGTTTCTGCTTCTGCCAATTCAATCGTCATGGTTGAGGCTGGGGCTAATGAAGTTGCTGAAGACGTGATGGTCGAAGCTTTGCTTCGTGCTCAAGATGAATCTAAAAAAGTTTGTCAGCAAATCGAAGCGATCGCTACTGAAGTTGGCAAAGAAAAAGTCAATTTACTTGATGCTGAAGATCCAGATAAAGTAGCTGCTAAGCAAGCTATTGTTGATCGTTTAGCTAGTACTTACAAAAAAGAAGTTAACGAGATGACCAATAAAGAGGGTCGTTTAGAGAAAACTGGTTTGGATGAGTTGATCGCTAAAATTCTTGAAGAAGACAAAGCTAAACTCAAAGAAGGCGAAGAAAGTGAATTGAGCGAAGGAATGCTTAAAGGTATTTTCCATGACCTAATGAAAGCTGAGGCTCGTCGTATGATTTTGGAAGATGGCATTCGTCCAGATGGTCGCACCACTACTGAAATCCGTCCAATCTGGTGTGAAGTTGATTTATTACCTAGAGTTCATGGGAGTGCTATGTTCAAACGTGGCGCCACTCAAGCTCTCACAGTTGTTACCCTTGGCGATCCTTCTCTTGGACAATTGGTTGAAGACATGGCTGGTGAAAAAACCAATCATTATTTCCACCACTACAATATGCCTCCTTATGCTTCAGGTGAAGCTGGACGTATTGGATATCCAAAGAGACGTGAAATTGGCCATGGTGCACTTGCACAGCGCGCTATTGAACCAATGCTCCCAAGTCAAGAAGATTTCCCTTACACCATTCATGTGGTCAGTGAGATTATGAGTTCAAATGGCTCAACTTCTCAGGCTTCAGTTTGTGGTTCTACTTTATCTTTAATGGCTGCCGGCGTTCCACTTAAGAAACCAGTCTCTGGTATTGCTATGGGATTAATGTCCGATGGCGAGAAATTTGTGGTTCTCTCTGACATTCAAGGTTTGGAAGATCACGTGGGTGATATGGACTTTAAAGTAGCTGGTACCAAAGAAGGTATTACTGCTATTCAAATGGACATCAAGCTTAAAGGTATTCCAAAAGAAGTTTTGGTCAAAGCTCTTGGTCAAGCTCGTGAAGGTCGTATGCATATTATGGGCGAAATGCTCAAATGCATTGCAGAGCCAAGAACTTCTTTAAGTGTCTATGCTCCAAAAGTAGCTCAAATCACTATTCCAGCTGAAAAGATTGGAGGAGTGATTGGCTCAGGTGGCAGCGTGATTAAAGATATCATTGAAAAATCTGGCGCAGAAGTCAACGTTGAAGAAGATAAAGAGAACAAAACCGGTATCATTAACGTTTCTTCTCCAGATCAAGCTTCTATTGATAAAGCTATTAAAATGATTGAAGACATTGTCAGAGAAATTAATATTGGCGATGAATTCGATGGCACCGTCACTCGTGTTGAAGGTTACGGAATGTTTGTCGAATATTTACCAGGTCGTGAAGGCTTGGTTCATGTTTCCAATATGTCTGGCGAATACGTCAAAGATGCTAATGATCTTTACAAAGTTGGCGACAGTGTTCACGTTCGTGTTAAAGAATACAATCCAGAAGGCAAAGTAGCTTTAACTATGTTAACTGCAGATCAGGAAGCAGAGCAAAAAGAAAGAGCTGCTGCTCGTGGTGATCGCGAAGATAACGGTCGCAGCAATGGTGGCTACAACGGCGGACGTCGTTTCGATAACAATCGTGGTGGAAGTCGTGGTAATGATCGCGGCGGAGATCGCGGTGGTAGAAGATATTAAAATCTTTTAAATCTAAAAGTGAAAAGCTCCAGCTAAAACTGGAGCTTTTTTGTTTTCCATAGTTTCCGCTATACTAATGATAATAATTATATGAACACTGCTAATTTACAAAGCACAGCCGGATTTTTTGCCATTCTTGAATTGGATAATAATCGTGATTTAGCACAGAGTTTAGGTTTGGATTTATCTTTATCTGACAATGTGGAATTGCTTGATCAGATTAACCAGCAACTTTTATTTTTGAGCAAAGAAGTCACTGGGGTGATTTTTGATCCAATTTATACTTTCAAACTTTTGGCGCAAAAAGCTAGTACGACGGGCGCTCTAATTCGCTTGGAACAAGATAAAGAAAATATGCCGAATAGCATGCCACTACTTTTCCCCAACTTTAGTCTAGAGGAAATTAGCAATAATTATGCTTTGGCTAAATTAGAATTAAACTATCATCCACAAGAAAGCAAAGCGATTGAAAAGAAACAGCTCTTGTCTGAAATCAGAGAATATTCCAAAGTTCTTAAAATTGATTTTTTACTAAAATTAAAAATTTATGATCCTAATCAATTTGCAACAAAAGAAGAACAAGTTGGAAGCAAGATTGCTTTCAACTTAGAGAATGATCAGCTAAGCGCCATCCAAGAATTGAGATCCCTAGCGGACATTCTAGTCATTCAAAATCCCTCCGATCCTTTAGCAATGGCAACTATTATCAGTGAGTTAGATATACCCTGTTTAGTGATGGCAGATGAGCAAGACACTTACGAGCAATTCAAAGAAAAATTCCGCATGGCGATGGAAAATGGAGCCAAAGGTTATTGTATAGGTCAAATCTTATGGAAAGAGTTATCCGCATATCGCAGCGACAATCAAAGTCTAGATCTAGAAGGTCTTCAAAAATATTTAAATACCACCGTTAGAGATCGTTTGATAGAGCTCAATCGCATTGCTTCAGAAAGCCTAGCGACAAGATAAGACTTTATAAGCCACAGAAAATATGATAGTCTCGCAACTATGAAAATCAAAAAAGCAATTATTGCCTGTGCTGGGTTTGGCACTCGTTTCTTGCCAATTACCAAAACTATCCAAAAAGAAATGCTACCAGTTTTAGAACGACCTCTTATTGATTATGTTGTTGAGGATTGTGTTAAAGCAGGTATTGAGGAAATAATTTTTGTTATTAGTGAGCATAATTATCAAATTTTGCATTTTTATCGTGAGAACAAGCGACTTCATGAATATCTGGAAAAAAATAAAAAATTAGATTTATACGGAGCAATTTCCAAGCTACATAATAAAGCCACTTTTCATTTTGTTAAACAAAAAGATAGTGATCCTTACGGAACTGCTATGCCAGTTATTTTAGCTAAAGATTATGTTAAAGATGAAGAAGCTTTTTTAGTTCTAATGGGTGATGATTTTATTTATCAAGCAGGAGAAAAAAGCGAGATAGCAATGATGATTGAGGCTTTCGAAAACTCCTTTGCTAAGGGTTTAATTACTTGTGTTGAAAAACCAACTGAACTATTAAATAAATATGGAGTAGTAAAAAGCAGAACTGAGGGTAATTTTCAATTTATGGAAGAAATTGTTGAAAAACCAGAGCTAGGAAAAGCTCCATCTAATTTGGCAAATATCAGTAAATATATTGTTGGTCAGGAAATTTGGCCAATTTTAGAAAAACAAACAGTTGATCCTAAATCTGGAGAGCTTTATATTACTGACACCATCCAGGCTTTAGCAAGGATGAAAAATGTTTTGGTTTACACCCCTCAGGGTGAATATTTCGATGGCGGTTATCCGCTTGGTTGGTTAGCAGCCAATCTGAGAATTGCCAAAGATCGTCCTGAAATTTGGTCTCAAATTAAGGATTTCGTCAATAAAAATTAGGCATATTTCTATTAATTCTTACATTTTCATGATTTTAATGGATTGATTTTTCTTTTCATATAGACTATCATCTATATGAAAGGTTTTTATATATGTATACACTTCCAAACTTACCCTACGCTTACGAGGCTTTAGAGCCAAATATTGATGTAGCAACGATGCGTGTTCATCATGATAAACATCACCAGGCTTATTTAGATAAATTTAATGCAGCTTTGAAAAATTATCCTCAATTGCAAGCAGAAAATGCAGAAGATGTACTCTGGAATTTTGAGAGTCAGGTTAAACCTGCGACTCCAGCTGATATTCAAGTTGCCATAAAAAATCATGGCGGTGGCTATGTTCATCATAGTTTGTTTTGGAAAACGATGTCGCCAAATGGACCAAGAGAGGCAGTGGGCGAACTGGCCGCCGCCATCTCTAGTAGATTTTCCTCTTTCGCAGAATTTAAAACTCAATTTACTGATTTAGCTGGTAAACACTTTGGTGCTGGTTGGGCCTGGTTGGTGCTTAATGAAAAAAAGGAACTAGAAATCTATTCATTACCCAATCAAGATTCGCCACTTTTAAGTAAACACTATCCAATCATGGGGATTGATGTTTGGGAGCATGCCTATTATCTCAAGTATCAGAATCGTCGCCCGGAATATTTAGAAGCAATTTGGAATATACTTGATTGGAAAAAAATTGAAGAGCGTTACCAAATTGGTTTAAATAAATCGTAGACTTTACTCTAAAATTGTTTTAGTATGTTTGCTTATGCTCGAAGTTATTCTTGACGTTGAAACAAAACAGATTTTTGACGATGTAGGTGGTTATTTTCCAGAGAAATTAGGTATTTCCTTTGTTGGAGTCTGCGTGCGCAGCGACCGCTCCCAAAAAGGTGAGATGATGTCTTTCTTTGAAAAAGATCTGCCAAAGCTTTTCCCTCTTTTAGAGCGAGCTGATGTAGTGGTTGGTTTTAATATTGATGGTTTTGATATGCCAACTTTTATTCCTTACTATCGTGCAGATATCAGTCGTATTCCTACTTTGGATGTCATGGATCGTATCAAAAAAAGTGTTGGGCATCGCATTGGTCTTGACGCTGTAGCCAAAGAAACTTTAGGATCAGGTAAATCTGGAGATGGTCTAGATGCAATTCGTTATTATAAATCTGGCAACTTTGAAGCTTTGGAAAAATATTGTTTACGTGATGTAGAGGTTACCAGGGATGTTTATGATTATGGTTTGAAAAACGGCAGAATCAAATTTCGCAATAAATGGAACCGTTTAATTGATGCTCCAGTAGATTTTTCTTTTGTCAGTTCTAAAGCTAGTGGAACGCAAATGAGTTTGATATGATTCGTTTCAGATGACTCCAAAATTCTGTTTTACAGCCTCAGTATTTCTCATTCACAATGACAAAGTTCTCCTGATTAAGCACAAAAAACTAAATATGTGGCTTGGTCCAGGAGGGCATATCGATGAGAACGAATTGCCTCATTTGGCAGCTGAAAGAGAATTTTTTGAAGAAACTGGTCTAAGAGTTAAAGTTTACAGTGCCTATAAAAAGCTGAGTATTTCGTCTAAAGACGATCGTTTTTTTCATCCCTTACCTTTTGCGATTAATGAACATTGGGTTTGCAAAGAAAACTATGAAAGACGCTTGCTTGCCGAGAAGAATAAAGCAGAATTTGCCCCAGAAACCAAATGGCCTAAAGGCTGTGAAAAACATTTGAATTTTACTTATTTGGCTAAACTCATTGGTCCTTTAGAAATTAATCCAGCAGAAGGTGAATCACAAGAAATTACTTGGTTCTCGCTAGAAGATCTAAAAGGAAAAGATAAAAAAGGATTAATGGAAGATATTTTTAAAGAGTTGTTGAAAGCTTTTGAACTTGCTAAGTCGAGTCATTCTTGAGAGAATAACCACATATTATGTCTCCTAAACATCAGCTAACAGAAAATGTTAAATTACTGCAAAAAGCAGCCATTATTCGTCAAGGTGAATCTTTTGCAGAAGTATTACTCTTAAAACGAAATATAAGTTCTCTATCCAGACCAAATTGTTGGGATTTACCAGGTGGCAATAGTGAATGGCCAGCAGTAGATCAAAACTCGGCAGCCAATCTTCATTTAAACGACATTACTAGAGAAATTACTGAAGAGACGGGTTTAGTTGTTGATGAAAAATCTTTTTCTTTAGACAAGTTGAGTCATTTATCCACCTATTTTGATGTTGATAAACAAGTTTACACAATGATTTGTGGCTGGTTTGTTGATTTTTCAGCAACTGATCAAAAAGAAATTCAGACATCTGATGAGCATCAAGAATATACTTGGGTGTCTGAAGCTGAATTGAGCAATTATGATTTTGGTGGAGAGAGCGGTGCTTTTCTTTTAGATACTATCAGAAAATCTTTTGCTAAACTCTAAAAATATCCATGAAATTTTTCGTTGCTTCCAAAAATCCAGTCAAAATTAATGCAGTCATAAGTGCCATAAAAAAAGAATTTCCCAATTCCTCAGTCGAAGGCTTTGAAGTAGATAGTGCTGTTTCAGCTCAGCCGATGAGTGATGAAGAAACCAGACAAGGAGCGCTTAATCGTGCTAAAAACCTTCGAGTTTTGCTTATAAAACAAGAAGTAATTGAGCCAAAAGAAGAAGTTTTATGTATCGGTTTAGAGGGCGGTGTTTTTCATCCTGATTTTGCTAAGAGTAAAAATGAACTTTGGTCAACAGTTTGGGCGGTTGCTATAGACCATAATAATCAAAGCTATTTTAGCAATGGCGCTCGTTTTCCTTCACCACAATTTTTATCAGATATGATCTTGGCTGGAGAAGAGATGGGTCCAGCTTTAGGTCGTCATTTGCAAGATCCAGATTTGCGGAAAAAATCAGGTATGATCGGCTTTATTACCAACCATTTTACCAATCGGACTGATGAATACGAAAGTGTTGTGAAAATTGCAATTGGCCTCTGGTATGGTCGAGACTGCGTCTTGACAAAGTAGTTTTTTCTCGGCAGAATGGGATCATAGTAATACTTATTGCAAGGAAATATGTCAAAAAAACTGCAAAATTTTCTCCCTTATATTTTTCCACTAATTGCCATCATTTTGGTAGTAGTGATGTTTGCTCGCTGGTACAAAGGCAAAACTGCCGAAGCTCCAGTTAGTTTATTGGATTCACAATTAGAGGTTGAGAGTTTGCCAGTTGATGTGCAAGATAGCATTATCAAAGGAGCTACAGATTACTCAATGATAGATATGCAAGGTTCAAATTTAGCTACTGGTGAACTACGCTATCAGATTAAAGATGACAAACTTAGTTTTACTGTAACAGCTAATTTGCAAGAATCAAAAGAAGATTATGCCGTTTGGTTGGTTGATTCTGCTAGCGATGCTAAGAAACGTGTTTTTAACCTCAAATATTCTAAAGCAGGTTATATTGGAAGTGCGATGGTTCCGGCTAATATTTTATCTGTTGAAGTAGTGGTTGCTAAAGCCTCTGATCTAATGTTAGAAGATGTGCTTTTACATGCAGAACTCTTAGCTCCAGAGGCAAATTAGTTCTTTGTTTGATATATTTAGATGTTCTTTGACATAAAAAAATGAAAACTGCTTCTTGATTAGCTAGTCAAGTGTGCTAATCTTAGTAGCAGACTTACATTAATAAATAAGTCTATATTAATAAAAATTATTCTCTGTGTTACAGAGAAAGAAGGGTACTACATGGCAAACGCCTACAGTTACACAAACTCAAAAGGTCAAACCTACTACCTCCACACCAGAGATGTCACCTTGAAGAATGGTAGAGTTCAAACCATCTACTTTTTCGCACGTGATATTCGTGAGGGTTCCTTAAGTGCAGTTCCAGCCGCCTATCAGGTGATTGAAACCAGCAGAACAGGAATGCCAGTTTTGAAGAAGAAATAAACTCTTCTTCACTATTTGTGAAAAGATAGCCCCGCTTTCAAGCGGGGCTTTTTATTGATATATTAACTTTATGAAAATCTATCTAGGTAGTGACCACGGTGGCTTTAAATTAAAAGAAGAATTTAAAAATTATCTTTTAAATAAACATCCAGAATTTGAATTAGAAGATTGTGGAGCTTTTACTTATGAAGCCGAAGACGATTACCCGAAATTTGCTTTTGAAGTAGCTTTGAAAACTGCTACTAATCAAGAATTGGGTGTTTTACTTTGCCGCTCTGGTTCGGGAGTGGTAATTGCAGCCAACAAAGTTAAAGGTATCAGAGCAGTTGAGCTTTATGATGATAGAATTGCCGCTCACAGTAAGAGTCATAATCAAGCAAACGTGATTGCTTTTAGTGGAGATTATTTATCTTTAGAAAAGATGATTGAACTATTTGAGATCTTTCTAAAAACTGGAGTGGATAAGAGTGAACGACACCAAAGACGAATTGCTCAAATTACAAATTACGAAAATACGAATAATTAGATTAAAGATTTAAGGAAAACGAGAAATGAACTTAGACGTAAGCGCCAATGTTTTAACTAGTAATTTAGAGTTAGCCAAAAAACAAATCGAGTTAGCTAAAAATGCCAACTTAGAAGCCATTCAAATAGATATTGTCGATGGCATTTTTGCCGATATGCATACTTTCACTCCACAAGATTTGATTGATATAGATTTTGGCGATTTACAGATTGATTTTCATTTGATGACCGAAGAGCCGATGGATTATGTTTGGGAAATGGAAGAACATTGCCGTCATCTGCCAATTAGAGCAGTTTTTGGTCAGATCGAAAAAATGTCCTATCAAGAGGCTTTTTTGGAAGAGGTTAAAAAACAAGATTGGCGTGCAGGTTTAGCTTTGGATTTGTATACCCCTATTGAATCAATTGATGAAAATAGTTGGGAATGGATGGATTCAATTCTTCTTTTAGGAGTCGAAGCTGGCGCTTCAGGTCAAAAACAGAATCTTTTCCTTTTTGAAAAAATCAGGGTTGTTAAAGAAAAAATTCAAAAAGGCGAGCCAATGCGAGTTTTTGTTGATGGCGGAGTAAATAAGGACAACATTGAAAAATTACAAATGACGGGAATCAGTGGAGTGACAGTTAATTCAGCATTTAATAATGCTGAAGATTACAAACAGGCTGTAGAGGAATTTTTAAGTCATGTCGAATAATAAAAAAATTACTATCCCAAAGTCTAATCGTTTGTGCAAAATAAATAAAATTGCTTTTTATGGTAGCGCCGATTTAAATGAGTCAGATCATGAATATGCTGAGGCCTTTGCTGCTGCTAAACATGCAGCTAAGCGAGGAAAAGTTATTGTTAATGGTGGTGGTCCTGGAATTATGGAGGCTTCTACCAGGGGAGCAAAAGCAGGTGGTGGTAAAACCTTAGTAGTTACTTTTTATCCAGAGGATCTGCCAGAGTTTGAAGGTAGAGCTGAGCAAAATATTGCTGACAAAGAAATTAGAACAGCTAATTACATCGAGCGCATGTTTGGTTTGATGGATAATGCTGATTTGTTTGTTTGTTTCAAAGGTGGAACGGGCACCTTGAGTGAATGGGCCACTGCTTGGCTTTTGGCGCATCTTTATTATGGCAATCATAAACCCTTGATTCTCTATGGTGAGTTTTGGCATGAATTTATGGATGTGGTTCATAAAAATTTTATGATTGGTTATAAAGAAGCCAAAGTTTATCGTATTGTGAGTAATTTAGAAGAATTTAAGGTAGCTTTACGTATTTTTGAAGAAGAGATGACTGCTCGTCGTTTGAAATAATCCCAACTTTTAAGTTAAGATAGAGACATAAAGAAAGTCTGCCACTAGACTTACAGCAAAATAAAAAAAGGTTCCTTAACTTATCTTTTACATATTTTAGTCTTTTCTTCTTCCTCAAGTAGACTAAGCTACTATTGTCATCAGAAGAAGACTAAAATATAGTAAAAGCTAATATTAATTAACTCATTTTTTATTTTGCTGTAAGTCTATATGTATGATGTTATTTCAATCGGTTCATCTTTGCTTGATATTTTTATCAAGTCTAATGATTTAGAATCTGATCGCGATGGCGATAGGCAAATTTTGACCTATGGCGAAAAATTAGAATTAACAGATTTTCACATTGTTACTGGTGGTGGAGGTAGTAACACTGCGGTTGCTTTTTCTCGCTTAGGATTAAACACAGCTGTAATTTCTGAAACGGGACGTGATGATTTTTCTGGATTGATTACTTCTGATTTTCAAAAAGAGGATGTGTCCACAAGCTTACTTATTCAAGAAAAATTAGAAAAGACTGGTGGCTCAGTTGCTTTGGTAGCAAAAAATTCAGAAAGAGTAATCATGGTGCACCGAGGGGCAGCTTCAATGTTAGATCCTTTTGACATTCCAGCTTTCTGGTTATCTAAAAGCAGATGGATTCATCTTTCTAGTATCGGTGGTAACCCACAGACTTTAAGTAAGATTTTTAAGGTATTAAATAACAATCAAGAGACTAAAATGTCTTGGAATCCTGGTAAAAAAGAACTGCAGTTGTTAGTTGAAGAAAAATTTGCCATAGATCAGATTCCTTGCGAAATCTTTTTTGTGAATGAAGAAGAATGGGCTTTAGTGGAGCCATTACACGAAGAAATTTTATTGAATTTTCCACAAGTAGTTATTACTAAAGGTAAAAAAGGTGGTGAGGTTCATCTTTTTGGTAAGAAAACTTTTGAATATGTGGGTGAGGCTAGTTCTTCAGTTGATAGCACTGGGGCGGGCGATGCTTTTGCCTCTGCCTATGTAGCAGCTATTTTAGATGGCAGAGATGTCCCAATGGCCATTGCGTGGGGAGTTAAAAATGCTGGCAATGTAGTAGCTTATTTTGGAGGGAAAACTGGCTTGCTTCGTAAAACGCAAATCTTGGAGTTAACAAAGGATCAAAAATAGTGTTTAATTAATTAGCCATATGAAAAAAGTCTTCTTTATTTTATTTTTACTTGTCTCTTTTTTGCTTTTTCCAAATAGTGCTCGTGCTATGGAATTAACCAAAATTGGAACTTTAGATATTACTGGTGATGGAATTGGTTCGACTGTCTCTGCTTATACTTATCCGTTGCGCTCTTTTAGTCTTTATGGTTTAGCTAACGCCTCCAGTTCAGTAGCTATTAAAGTTGATGATGTAACTTATAGCGCAACTGCTGATAAAGATGGTGCTTGGTCCACTTATCTTTCCAATTTAACTTATGATGCTCATGGTGTAGCAATTAGTTCTACTGGTCAAACTAGTTTAAATTTTACTTTGACGATCAGTTCTGCTTCGGCAACGACTACTCCAACTGCTACTCCGACTAGTACGGCTACAACCACTAGTACTTTGCCTAGCGCAGGTGCCACAGAAAACACTTTTTTAATTGTCGCTCTAGCTTTATTTTCAATTGGCTTGGGTGTAGCAGTTAAATACAGAGATTAGTTTACCTTAATAGAAATTTATGTCAGATTTTCGCGAACTTCTTAACCAAGAAATTGCTGCATTAGCAGCTAAAGTTGAACAGGGAGAACTTCCCGATGAGATGCGTTACCAGCTCAAAAAAGAAATGGTGGCGCTACAGCGTAGTGTTGAACTTGGCAATTATGATGAGAAATATGAAAAAGTTTCTCATTATGTCGATTGGTGTTTGCGCATTCCTTTTGGTAAAAAAACTGAAGATACTTTAGATATCCAAAAAGCCCAAGAGATTTTTAATCAACATCACTATGGTATGCAGGAGGTCAAAGATCGTTTTTTGGAATATTTAGCAGTTTTAAATTTACAAAAAAATAATCTTCAAGATGAAAAGTTTTCTGCTCCAATTTTGCTCTTAGTTGGCTTGGTTGGTACTGGAAAAACTACTTTTGCTTATTCGTTAGCTGAAGCCTTGGGTCGCAAACTAGTACGTATTCCTTTTGGTGGTATGGGTAGTTCTAAAGAATTACGCGGTAATTCACGCTTACTTTTGGGTTCAGAGCCAGGCAAAGTTTTAAAAGGAGTTTGCGAATCTGGAGTAATGAATCCAATTATTTTACTTGATGAAATTGATCGCGCTTCTGATGATGCCAATATGGATATCATGGGTGTTTTAGTGGAATTGCTTGATCCAGCCCAGAATCATGCTTTTACTGATGACTATGTTAATTATCCAATTGATCTCTCCCAAGCGATTTTCTTAGCAACAGCCAACAATACTCGTAAGATTGCGACTGCTGTAATGGATCGTATGGAAAAAATTAGCATGCCTTCTTATACTGATGAGGAAAAAATCGCAATTGCTAAGAAATATATCATGCCAAAAGTTCTTAAGGAAGTTGGTTTAAAAACTGAGCAGTTTGTTATTCGTGACGAAATGTGGATTAAGATGGTTCGTCCGCTTGGTTTTGATGCTGGTATTCGTACTTTGCAGAGAACTATTCAGGGCGCGGCGCGTAAAGCGGCGCGCATTATTGTTGAAGGTAAATATAACAAGGTTGAAATTGGTCAAGAAAATTACAAAATTTTCTTACCCTCCTACTAGGCTCAATTCTTGATATAATATTTTTAATGCATTTTACTGATTTAAAGACGCTCAAAGCAGATCTAGAAAAGAATTTTCAAAATTTACCCTTGGTAGAAAAAGTTGAAGACATCGTTCATGGTGAAGGTAATGAGAATGCTAGTGTGATGCTAATTGGTGAAGCTCCTGGTTATAATGAGAGCGTGCAGAGAAGACCTTTTGTTGGTCGCTCTGGGCAGTTGTTGCGTAAAGTTTTAGCCGAGAGTGGTTTACAAGAAGATCAAGTTTATATTAGCAACATTGTCAAAGTTCGCCCACCAGACAATCGTGATCCTTTACCAGCAGAAATTTTAGCTTTTAAGCCTTATCTAGATGCAGAAATTCAAATTATCAAGCCAAAACTAATTATGACTTTGGGGCGTTTCAGTATGGCCAAGTTTTTGTCAGATGTAAAAATCTCGCAGATTCATGGACGTTTACATAAGGTAAAATGGAATGACCAGCTCTTATTTATTTTGCCAATGTATCATCCCGCCGCCGCTTTGAGAGCGACTAGAGTAAAAGATTCATTTATCAAGGATTTTGCCAAAATAGATAAAATTGTGGATTGGGTGGAAAACACCAAAGACGAAGCCTTTTTTAGCGAAACAGTTAAAGAAGCATTATTATAAAAAATTATTTAACAATAAATTAAAAAGAAAGGAACGAATTTATTTTTCGATGCATTGCGCCACCCGAGTGAACGTCTTCACTCGAGAGACGCTGAGGAGAAAAATATAATTCGTGAAATTATGTCCAAACTAAAACTTTTACCCCTAGGGGGAATGGGTGGTGTCACCCAAAATATGTATTTATATCAATATGAAAAAGAAATTCTAATTGTCGATTGTGGCATTGGTTTTCCTGACATGTATATGCCAGGCGTCGATACTTTGATTCCTGATATTAGTTATTTACAAGATCAGCTCGAACAGGGCGCTAAAATTGTTGGTATGATTCTTAGTCATGGCCATGACGATCATATTGGAGCTTTACCTTATTTATTGGGTGAATTGCCAAGCTTCCCAATTTATGGTTCACCTTTGACGATTGGTTTTGCGCGCGATCGTATCTCAGAGAAGAAACTCGATCGTGACATGCAAGCTATTTCTGACGAGAGAATTACTAAAATTAGCGATTTCTTTTCATTTGAATTAATTCCAATGACTCATTCTGTACCAGATACAAGACACATTGTAATTGATACACCAGTCGGTAGAATTTATCACGGCAGTGATTTTAAACTTGATAAAGCTCCAGTTGATGGCATTCTGTCAGACATGGAAGAAATCAAAAGAGTTGCCGATCAGGGTATTTTGTTAGCCATGATTGATTGTTTGCGTGTTGAAAGAGATCAGTGGACTAAATCAGAATCAACTATTACTCCAGTTTTCGAAGAAGAAATGGCCAATGTCAAAGGTAAGATTTTGGTTACCTTGATGAGTTCCCATATTCATCGTATTCAACAGGTAGTTAATGTTTGTGAAGCTATTGGACGCAAAGTGGTTTTTGTGGGTCGCAGTGTTGAGCAAAATATGGTTGTAGCCACTATGCTAAAGAAATTACGCATGGCTCCTGGAACTCAAGTGGATAAGAAACACATTAGCGAAGTTCCAGATAATCAGCTCTGTGTTATTATTGCTGGCAGTCAGGGTCAAGAGGGTTCATCGCTAGTGCGAGCCGTTTATGGCGAGCATCGTATTATCCAAATTTCTCCAGAGGATAAAGTGATTTTTTCAGCTGACGCTATTCCTGGCAATGAAATTAATTATTATGCAGCTATTGATGAATTGTCTTCCAATAATGTTGATGTGGTTTATCCAACCATTAACTCAGGCATTCATAGCTCTGGTCATGCTAGTGCCATTGAGCAAAGAGAAATTGTCGAAGTTTTAAACGCTAAATACATCATGCCAATTGGTGGTGCCAATCGCCATCGCGCTCTTTTCAAAAAACTTGTGGCTCCAGTTCTCAATTACGATAATCGCCATGTTTTATTGCCTGATTCTGGTCAAGTGCTTGGTATCGACGAAAACGGTATCCAAGTAGTTGATGAAGTTTTACTCAATGCTAAAGCAGTTGATGGTTTAGGAATTGGTGATGTTGGACCAGTGGTTTTGTCAGATCGCCTCTCTCTTTCTAAGTCAGGTATTATTGTTTTGATTATTCCAAGAACCAAAGGACAATTTGACTTCAAAGAAATGAAAGTCATTTCTCGAGGCTTTGTCTTTATGAAAGAAGCTGATGAAGTCATTCAATTTATTAAGCAAAAAACTGCCGAGATAGTGGGTGATGAAGCACAGAATATCAAAGATGACGATCTCAAGAGAAAAATTGAGCGTCGTTTGGCAAAAAAACTATATAAAGTGATTCGTAGAGAACCAATTATTGTACCGGTAATTTTGGAAATGTAGCTATCTCTTGCAAGTGGAGCTTTTTTCCTCTTAAATAGAGTTAGTACTTAATAAAGCACTTGACGCGATAGTGTTTTGTGTTATATCCTATAACAATACAAATATGGCTAATTTTAAACGCAGCAAAAGAAAAAAACGCAAAGCAATTCGTCTTAAAATGCGTAGCGACACTAGTTATTCAGTAGTGGCAGTTCTATTGATTTTGCTTGGTTTATTGGTCTTAATTTCATTTACCGGTCAAGGTCAATTGCTTATTTTCATCAATGATATCCTGTCTTTAAAGTTTGGTTTATCAATGTTGTTTTTACCTTTTGTTTTGATTTCTGCAGGCTTAGTAATGCTACGTAGTAAACATGCTTGGTCAAAACCAACTATTTTACTTGGCACGATTTTACTAATGCTTGGTACCATGGGCGTTACTAAAAGTGGACAAGTAGGTTCAAGTCTTTTTGTTAATTTTGCCAGACTAATTACTGAATCTGGTTCCTATGCTTTTTTTAGCGCCATTGTTTTAATTGGTATTTTAATTTTGTCCCAATCTTCTTTATTGGAGCTGGTTGAATTACTTGGCAAATTATTTAAGAAGAGAGCCAAAGATAAAAAAGAAGCTAAAGATATTTTTGCTGATCAAGTCAGCGAAAAGGAAATCACTAAAGCCAAGGGTTTTTCTATTCCTAATTTTGGTTTTGGATTTAGTAAAGACAAAGGTCTTAAAAAAGGCTCTTCTTTTAATGAGGAAATTGAACAAGATAACAGTAGTGCTAAGGCAATTATTGAAGACGAGCTTAAAAAAGAAACCTCTTCTTCCAATCTTGATAATCAAGAAGCTCTTAACGCCTCTTCAGTGCCAATGATGTGGGATTATCCACCTTTATCCTTACTCTCACAAAAGTCTGGTGGCAAAGCCGACCGTGGAGATGTCAAAGGCAACGCAGCGATTATTGAAAACACTTTGGATTCTTTTGGTATTCAAGCCAAAGTGACTGAATATAATCCTGGTCCAGCAGTTACTCAATATGCGCTAGATATTAACAAAGGTACTCGTTTATCTAAGATTACTGCTCTATCAACTGATTTAGCTTTAGCTTTATCTGCTCCAACTGGACAAATTCGTATCGAGGCGCCAATTCCAGGTCGTAATTTAGTTGGTGTTGAAGTGCCAAATCGTAGTGCTGAGTATGTCACTCTCAAAACCATGTTGTCATCTCCAGAGCTTAAAAAGCATAAATCTAAATTAGCCGTGGCTCTTGGCATAGATGTAGCTGGTCGTCCATCGATTGTTGATATTGCGGCGATGCCTCATTTATTAATCGCTGGTTCAACTGGTTCTGGTAAATCTGTTTGTATTAACTCTTTTATGTGCTCAATTTTGTTTAGAGCTACGCCAGAAGAAGTTAAGTTTATTTTGGTTGATCCTAAGCGTGTCGAATTAACTGGCTACAATGACATTCCTCATTTATTAACTCCAGTAATTGTTGAGCCAAATAAGGTTGTTTCTGCACTCAAGTGGGCCTGTCAAACTATGGACAAGCGCTACAAAATGTTGGCAGAAGTAGGTGTCAAAAATATTAATGAATATAATGAACTAGCTGGTTTGGCTTCCATGCCAAACATCGTGATTGTGATTGATGAGTTGGCTGATGTAATGCTCTTTGCGCCTTCAGAAGTTGAAGAGAGTGTGACGCGTATTGCTCAGATGGCTCGTGCCGTTGGTATCCATTTAGTTTTGGCTACTCAGCGTCCTTCTGTGGATGTCTTGACCGGACTGATTAAAGCTAACGTACCAACTCGTATCGCTTTTAACGTGGCTTCGATGATGGACAGTCGTGTCATTTTGGATAGTCCAGGTGCAGAAAAATTGCTTGGTCGTGGTGATATGCTTTTCCAAGCTCCAGACAAACCAAAGCCATCTCGTGTCCAGGGTACTTTTGTCAGTGTTCAAGAAACCAATAATTTGATTAATTTCTTAAAATCCCAGGGTCAAAAACCTCATTATGAGGAAGAAATTACTACCAAGTATCAGTCTAGCAAAGTTACTGGGGGCAGTATGGGTTCTGATGATGGTGGTGGATCAGATATTGATGATAAATGTGAGGCAGCGGCGCGGCTCTTTTTGACCGCCGATAAGGCTTCCTCCTCTTTGATTCAGCGTCGCATGTCTGTTGGCTATGCCCGCGCCGCTAGAATTCTAGATCAACTCTACGAACTCGGCATGGTTGGCCCTCCAGATGGCAGTAAGCCAAGAGAAGTCAACAACGGCAAAATTAGAGAGTTTTTGATGAGCAAAGAACAAGAAGGATAAAGTGGAGATGGCGGGTTATGAACCCGCGTCCGTATCCAAATGTTTAAATAGCTTCTACAGATTTAGTTTGCTTTCGATTAAAGATCAATAAGTTGTACAAACAAACTTTTACTGACCTATCCGCGTTATGTCTTAGAACTTTTTGCAACGCGAGTTCAAAAAGTTAGCCAAGTGACTGAGTTTTCACTTACCTATCTGCATCACTAACACAAATAAATAAATGCCTAAATTAGCAATAAGCTAAAGCAGGAGCATTGAAACTGGCAACAAAATTGCTGACAGCAGTCTTTGCTTTTGAGATTATGTTATCGACATTTATTGTCCGGGCCTTTTTAATGTCTTTGGTCCAAAGACAATCTGCGACTATCTAAAAGATGTTACGTCAAAGCAATACATCCCCTTTTTAAAGAACTAAGCTTATTATAGCAGATACTTGCTAATTTATTCCATTTTTGACCCTATTATCAATCCAAACACCTTCTTTGCGCCAGCTTTTTTTAAAGCTTGGCTAGCGGCATTGAGTGTAGCGCCGGTAGTTAAAATATCATCAAGTAAAATAATTTTCTTTTCCTTGACAAAATTCTGGTATTTTTCTCTGACAGCGAATAGGTTTGCCATTCTCTCAAGTCTTTCTGCTTGGTTTTTAATTTGTGCTTGTGCTTGGTTATTAATTTTTTTCTCAAGTAAATTCTTAGCTGGAATGTTGCTAAGTTTAGCGAGTTCTAGAGCGATTTCTTGGCATTGGTTATAGCCGCGAAGCTTAAGTTTTCGAGGGTGAAGTGGCACAAAAGTAATTAAATCGGCTTCAGGGATCAGTAAATGTCGCCACAACATTTTAGCCAAAAAAGGCGCAACATTTTTACTATTTTTATACTTGAGCGCTTTGACTAATTTTTGCAAAGTGAAGTTAAATCTAGCGATGATTTGTAATTGATCGAGGTAAGCTGTCTCAAAATGAGGAGTAATTTCCTCGAGTTTATTTTGTAGAAAATAGAACTCCAGGCCGTGATAACAATTTTCGCAAAGCAGGTAGCCTAGCTTTTGGCAATGCAAACAAAAACTAGGGAAAAACAATTCTAAGAGCAGATTTTTAAGTCTCATCTAGCTTAATTATCGATGGCGAAGTTAGCAAGAAGTGCAACAGATTGTCTTTTCCTCCAGAGTTTTCTATAATACGACCTAGTTTGCTAGATAAGGACAATTAGCTCAGTTGGTTAGAGCGCACGATTCACATTCGTGAGGTCACAAGTTCGAGTCTTGTATTGTCCACAAGAAAGAGTATTAAGTTGAAATTTAAAAGGGAAAATTTTTATGACAAAATCTGAGACCTTCATTTTAAAAGATGAAGAAGAAACAAATTTTTCTTCAAATCCAGATATAGACGTACTTCGCCAATCTATTTATGATCATTTAATTGAATCAGGTAATATCTCTGTTTTAGAAGCTTATTTTAAGAATCCAAAAGATATAATATTCTTTAGTCCTTTTAATAGACCAGGTAACACTTTAGTTGTGGTTGAACAGGAACCCGACCCAAAAGGTTTTATTTTGGATCCTTCAAAAAAGTTAGCGTTGAAGACTGTTGATGGGCAGACAAAAATTCTTCGTAATGTTAAAGATTTCACTGCCTTAGTGAAAAGCAATAACTCTAGATTAGAGGGGGAAAAATTTATCAATAATTCTCTAAAATCAATTTCAAACAAATTAAAAAGAATATTTAAAGGATAAACTTAGAAAGGCTAAAATGACATTAAAAGAACAACTTATGGAAGATATGAAAAATGCGATGAGGGCTCACGAAACTCTCAAATTAGATGTGGTGCGCATGATTCGTAGCGATGTGAAAAACTTTGAAATTGATAATGGTGAGGCTGACGATGAAAAAGTGCAGAAGATTATCAAAAGCATGCTCAAGCAACAAAAAGATGCTTTGGTCGATTTTTTAAGAGCAGCTCGTCAAGATTTAATTGATGAGACTAATTCCAAAATTGAAATTTTTGCCAGTTATTTACCAACTGAACTTTCAGATGCAGAGCTAGAGGCAGTTGTTGCTGAAGTTTTAGCTAGTGTAGAAAATAAAGACTTTGGTCCACTCATGGGTCAAGTCATGAAAAAAGTTGGTAGTAGAGCTGATGGTGGCAGAGTAACTGCTTTTTTGAAAAAAGCCCTATCCTAAAATTATCAAAATAAATTATGCAAACTCAGACAATTGGTGATTTGTTGCGCTCTGCTAGAGAGAAAAAACATTTTACCCTAGAAGATTTGGCCAAAGAAACCCATATTAAATTAGAGTATTTGCTTGCTTTAGAAGAAAATGATTTTGACGCTTTGCCGGCAGCAACTTTTGTCAAAGCTTATATTCGTAATTACGCCAGACTTTTTGAACTTGATGAAAAACCTTTGTTTGCTATCTTGCGCCGAGATTTTGAAGAAAGCGTCAGAGGACAATTAATTCCCAGAGAATTTCTCTATCCACAATTAAAGAAAAAAACCCTTTGGTCGCCGGTACGTCTAGTTCTGTTTTCAGTGATTACAGTTTTTCTAGTCTTTTTTTCCTATGCTGCTTGGCAGTGGTATCAACTAAGTCGTCCGCCAGCTTTGATGCTTTCAGCTCCACTAGAAAATGAAGAAGTTTCTTCAAGAGTAATTTTGAAAGGTGACACCGAGGTAGAAGCAATTTTAACGGTTAATTCTTTGCCAGTGGCTTTGCGGGAAGATGGTTCTTTTGAAACAGAGTTGTATTTACCTCAAGAAGGAGTGAACACAATTACCATTAAAGCCAGTGATAAAAATGGTAAAAGTAGTGTTTTACAAAGATCTGTCCGCGTTAAGTTTTGATAAAAATTTCAACTTATGTCACAATGGTCTTATGACAAATGAAATTCTTCCTATCGTTCTAGTTGTTTGCTTGGTAGTTTTGACAATTGTTTTGGTGGTTGTGGCGATTAATTTAATTGGTGTTTTAGTGGAGAGCAAAAAAGTGCTCAAAAAAGCCAATGCGACAATTGATACTACTCAAGAGAAAATTACTGGGATTCTTAATCCTTTTCATAGTCTAAGTTCTTTCGTAACTAATTTTACTGCTGGTTTAAAAGTTGCTGAAGGTTTTATGTCTTTTGCTAATAAAGACAAAAAAGATAAAGATAAGGATGATGAAAAAGACGGAGAATAATTCCTTATTATTATTTGCTGGCGCCTTTAGTTTGGGCGCCATTTTTTCATATTTTGCTAGTCCAAGTGGCAGCAAAAAAAGACAAGAACTTGCCGAAAAATGGGAAGAAGCTAAAGAATACCTTTGGCAGCAAGGTTTAATCAAAGACAAAAACATTTCTTTTGAAGATTTTCGCAAAGAATATTTACAGAAATTAGCAAATTCTTTTACTGGTATGAAAGATGCTTTTGAAAGCAAAAGTATAGAAAAAGAATTGGCTCATTTAGCCAAACTCAAGCGTCGCCGCAACCGTAGCAAAAAGCCAAAGTTTAAAGGTATTTAATTATTAGCAAAGCAATTGATCGGGTATAATAAGCTTCATGTCAGATTTATCTTTTGTTCGTCAACAATATTTGAACTATTTTAAGAGTTTGGATCATAAGATTGTGCCTTCAGCTCCTCTGGTTCCTGAAAATGATCCAAGTACTTTATTCACTAGTGCTGGCATGCAGTCGATGATCCCTTATTTTTTTGGTGCGGCTCATCCTGAGGGTAAAAGAGTTGCCAATTCGCAAAAATGTTTCAGAGCTGATGACATTGAAGAAGTTGGCGATAATCGTCACACTACTTTTTTTGAAATGTTAGGTAATTGGTCTTTTGGAGATTATTTCAAAAAAGAACAGATTACTTTTGTTTTTAATTTTTTAGTCAAAGAACTAAAACTTGACCCAAAAAAGCTTTATGTATCCTGTTTTTCTGGTAATAAAGAATTAGGAATTGAGCGTGATAATGAAGCCGCTGAGCTTTGGCAGGAACTTTTTCAGAGCGTTGGAGTAGAGGCTAAAATTATTGACAATCCAGAGGAAGCTGGTTTGCAAGATGGAAAAATTTATTTTTACGGTGAGAAAAAAAATTGGTGGTCACGTTCTGGTGTGCCGGTCAACATGCCAGTTGGTGAACCGGGTGGACCAGACAGTGAGATTTTTTATGATTTTGGTGAGCAAGATAGTGATCTAGCCAGAGCAATGCACGCTGAGAATCCTTGTCACATTAATTGCGATTGTGGCAGATTTTTGGAAATTGGTAATTCTGTTTTTATGCAGTATCAAAAAACCAATTCTGGTTTTGTGCCACTCGCTCAAGCAAATATTGATTTCGGTGGCGGTTTAGGAAGAATTTTAGCAGCTTATCAGAATCAGCCGGATGTTTTTAAAACAGACGCCTTTTTACCTTTGATTGAAAAAATCCAATCTTTTACAAGTTTTAGTTACGACGATCAAGATAAACAAAAATATTTCCGAGTTATTGCTGACCACATGAAAGCAGCAGTCATGTTGATGTCTGATGGAGTTTTTCCCTCAAGTAAAGAGCAGGGATATGTTTTGCGTCGTCTACTGCGTCGTGCTTTGCGCCAAGCCGCTTATTTAGAGATCAAACAGGAAACTTTAGTAGAATTAGTGCCAAGCGTAGTTGAGATCTATGCAGATTTTTATCCACAGCTTAAAGAACAACAGGCAAAAATTAGCCAAGTTTTAGCTGATGAGCAAAAGAAATTCAGTAGAAGTTTAAGTAAAGGTTTAAAAGAGTTTGAAAAAATGCTGGCTCAAAAAAGCCTTTTTACGGCTGAAATTGCCTTTTATTTATACGAAAGTTTTGGTTTTCCTTTTGAGCTTTCTCTCGAAGAGGCAAAGAATCGATCGCTGCAAATAGAAGAAAAAATCGAAGAAAAATATCAATCCAAAAAAACTTTTCATTCGCTTAACTCCAAACAAGGTAGTCAAGCTCAGTTCAAGAGTGGTTTGGCTGATCAAGGAGAAATGACCACTAAGTATCACACCGTCACTCATTTACTTCATGCTGCTTTACGTCAAGTTCTTGGTGACAGCGTGGAGCAAAAAGGTTCCAATATTACTGCCGAGCGTTTGCGTTTTGACTTTTCTCATCCAAAAGCTTTAACCGCAGTAGAAAAAGCCAATGTGGAGTCTTTAATTAATGAGTGGATCAAGGCTGATTTTGAAGTTGATAAGCAGATTATGCCAAAGAGTGAGGCTCTGAAAACTGGCGCTGTTGCTTTATTTATTGATAAATATCCAGATATAGTCAATGTTTATTCAATTGGTAAAAATCCATCAGGCAATAAAAAAGGCGAAGATTTCATCTCTCGCGAGCTTTGTTCTGGTCCACATGTCGAGAGAACTGGGGTTATTGGAGAGATCACTCTGACCAAGGAAAAAGCGGTTGCCGATGGGATCAGAAGAATATACGCTCTTCAAAAAAGCGCTTAATTTTGCTTTAATGGAATAGAGTTCTGTACTTTAATACAGTCACGCTTCACTAAAATTGTTTGTTATTTAAATTAACAATCTTCTTTTCGCTCAGTGAAGTCGCTGTTTATTGAATAAGTGCCAACTCACGCTAATTAATCAGCTCCTTCAATGGACTGTATTAAAGTACAGAACTCTATATAATAAAAACTAAACGTTATGCCCGACCAAGAGAAACATTATTTTCTTACTGTTTTGTTGACTGATAAGTTTTTGCAATCATCTTTGGTTTCAAATAATGGTCAAGGTATTCAGATCAAAGAATTTTCAGAAATTAAGGCTTATTTCGATCGTAAAGATTTACTAGAGCAACTAGATAAAAGTTTGCAGCAGCTGGGTCCAGATTCTCAAGATGTAGTGGAAACTGTTTTTGCTTTTGATAACACTTGGCTAGAAGATAAAGATCTAAGCGATACAAAGAAGCCTATCGTTAAGGAAATTTCTGAAGAATTAAGCTTAGATGCCATTGGACAATTTAGTATTTCGGAAGCTATGGCTGAAGCTCGTTTAATTGGAGATGAGGGTGATTCTTGTCTTTTACTGATTTTCAAAGAAGATAGTTTTGATCTTATTTTTCTCAAACATGGACAATTCTTAGATTTAATCACAGTTGGTCGCTCTGGAAATATAGTAAATGACTTCAATGAAGTTTTAGCCAGAGCATCTAAACATTTAGGTCAAGAAGGCAAATACTTTCCAAATAAAATTTTAATGACTTCTATTGCCCTTAAGCAAAAAGAGTTGGAGTCTTTACACGATCAATTAGTCAAAGAAGATTGGACAAATAATCCTGGTTTCACTCAAGCTCCAAATATTGTTGTTTTGGAGGCTGATTATATGATCAAATCAGTAAGTTTGAGTGCTGGGAAAATTTTCACTAAAGAAAATTTTCTAGCTAAAATGCCAAACGCTGGCGAGCAAAGAATTGATACATCAAGGCAAGAGATAAAGCCAGAGCCAGAAAAAGAAATTGAGCCAGATTTATCATTAGAACAGGTTGAGGAATTGAAACCAGTTGGACCAACTATCGAGCCAATTAAAAATCAAATAAATGAAGATTATGCAGTTGAAAAGCCAAGCGCTAGTAGTTTTGGGATTAAATTCGATCAGAATTATTTTTCTAAAGACAAAGAGAAGGCTGTAATGCAAGATCAAGATTTCCAAAGAATCGAAGAAACAAAAAATCAGTCTAAAAAGAAACGTTCTCCTTTGGCTAGATTTTATCTAGCTCACAAGAAAATGATTTTACTTGGCTTTGCTGCCGGTTTATTAGCTGTTCTATTAATTTTTACTATTTTTTCTTTTTTCTTTTCTAAGGTTAAAGTTATTTTAACTCCTGAACAAACCTTACTCCAAAAAAATGTTGCCATTGTTCTGGATCCGAATATTGAAGATTCTGATTTTAGTAAAGCACTTTTAAAAGCTTCTTTAGAAGATAAAGAGATTAGCGGTCAAGATGTTACTGCCACTACTGGTATTGGTTTGGTAGGTGATAAAGCAAAAGGTAAAGTTGCTATTTATAATAAAACTTCTGAAGAAACTGAACTAAATAGTGGAACGATTATTAGTAGTGAAGGAATTAAATTTTTACTTGATGAGACAGTTAAGGTTCCTGCTGCTACCGAAAAAGATGGTGGTTCTGGTGTAGATTACGGCAAAATTGAAGTAGCGGTTACAGCCAATGATATTGGCTCAGAAGCTAATCTCAATAAAGATACCAAGTTTCGCGTGGCTGATTACTTTGATGATAAGTTTTCTGCTACTGCGACCGACACTTTCTCTGGTGGTTCTAGTCGAGAAGTTAGAGTTGTAGCAGAAGTTGATCAAAGTCGTTTGCTTGCTAGTTTGAGTGAAAAATTAGTAATCGAAGCAAGTAAAGAACTTGAAGAAGAATCTAAAGATGGCGTCCATTTAGTTCCCACTAGTAAGACTACTGTAACAAAGAGCGATTTTTCTGCCAAAGTTGGAGATGAAACAGAGTCATTGAGTCTGGATCTCAGCTTGGAAGTTGAAGCAGTCAAATATCTTTCTTCAGATCTTAAGCAATTAGCATTGGCGATTCTTAAAGAAGATTTGCCAGATGGTTATGCTTTTATCGACCAAGATCCATCTTTATTAAGTGATAAAGCCCAAGTGGCATCAGGATCAAGTAAGATTAAATTAAATGCTGACTTAAGTGCTAAAGCTGTGGCTAGTTTAAAATTAGACGAGCTAAAAAAAGAAGTTTTAGGTCAGCAGTGGTCTGAAGTAATTAAGAACTTAGAAGATAAAAGTGAGATTAAGCAGGTTCAGGTAATTTACAATCCGCCTTTTTTGAATGGCATTTTACGTAAGTTGCCAAGTGATCAGTCCAGAATTACCGTAGAACTGAGTAAGTAATCTCTATGTCAAAAAATTTCAAAATAAATAAGCAAGAGTTGCTAGGGGTTTACAGGCAAGCTCTCTTAAAGAATGTTTCTTTGGATGAGTTAGATAATAAATTTTCTGATTTTATTAAGCGTGACGCAGCTAATAAAAATTTTGAAAAAGAGCTGGATAAAAAAATTGAATCTAAATTTTGGCAGCGCATCCCACAGTATATTAAGGTTGGCGCTGCCGCAATGCCATTAATTCTAATTATCATAGGGATTGTTTTAGCTGGTAGCGCTGCTTGGCCAATTATTAGTCAAGTTTTAACTAAAAATGATCAAAAGGCAAGTGAACTATTGTCTCCTCTGTCTAAAACTCAAATAGCAAATTCCAATAACTTAGTTTTTGCCAAATCTAGTTTAATCGATGAAAATGAAGTAGCTCCAGTTTTAGATGAGCCAATTATTTTAGATTACAATCTCGATTACACTGACTTAAGTAATTGGTTTGATGAGCAAAGTTCTGCTTTTTCAGATGTTGATTATCAGGCTGAAGAATATCGTCTTGATATTCCAGCAGTGAATGTCAGCAATGCCAAGGTTAAAGTTGGTGGTACAGATCTCAATAAAAGCTTAATTCAATATCCTGGCACCGCTCTTCCTGGTCAGCCTGGTGCCCCAGTGATTTTTGGTCATTCTGTTTTGCGTCAGTTTTATAATCCTAGTGAAAAGAATTCTCGTCGCTACACTTCTATTTTTAGCAAAATTATGACTCTCAAAAATGGAGATATGATTTATTTGACTTATAATAACGCCAAATATACTTATCAGGTGCAAAGCAATACCGAGGTGAAGCCAACTGATACTTTTATTTTGGCGCAACGCTATGATGCTCGTCAACTTAAGTTAGTCACTTGTGTTCCAGAGGGAACGGTTCTACGTCGAGGAGTGGTAATAGCACAGCTAATAAAAGAATAATATGAAAAAATTTCTAGGAATTGATTATGGAACTAGGAGAATTGGATTAGCCTTCAATGTGGCTAGTTTAGCTGAACCTTTTTTGGTTATTGCTAATAAAACTAGTGAAGAGAATCCAATAGCTAACGAAGAAGTCCTATCTAAAATAGCTAACATTTGTCAAGAAAAAGCCATTAATGAGATTGTTCTAGGTATTTCGGAAGCGCAAATGGCTTTGAAAATTAAAGATTTTGCTGTTCTCCTTGAGAAAAAGACTTCTCTTCCAGTAAACATGATTGATGAAACTCTTTCTTCCTATGAAGTGGGCAGAAGAATGAAAGAAGCTGGTTTTAGCTTGAAAAAGCGTCAAGGTCAAATTGATCATTACAGTGCTGCCCTGATCTTAGAAGATTTCCTTGAGAATTTGCCTCTATAAAATTTCCTTCCAAACTATTTTTATGCTACACTTATTGCTTCAAACTTAAAATATGTTTAAAAAATTGCCAAAACTTTTCTTTTTACTTATTTCTTCACTAATTGTTTTAATTTCTTTGTTTTTTGCATTCGCTAGCTTTTTTCAGGCTAAATCAAATGTTAGTCAGCAAAGTATTCGTTTTGTAATTCCCAAAGGACAGGCTTTGTCGATCATTGCTTCCAGATTAGAAGAGGCAGATTTGATTAAAAGCAAATGGGCTTTTCGTTTTGCAGTTTATAAAAATGACTTGACTAATAAAATTCAAGCCGGCAGTTTTGAGCTTTCATCCGACATGAATACTTGGGAAATTGCTCACGCTTTGACTGTTGGCACAGATGATACCTGGATAACTCTTCCAGAAGGTTGGCGTTTAGAAGAAATTGCGGAAAGTTTGAGTAAGCAGGGCTTAGAGAATTTTAATCAAACAGAATTTTTAAATTTAAGTAAAGGTTTGGAAGGGCAATTGTTTCCTGATACGTATTTAGTGCCAAGAGAAATTACCACCACCACACTTTTATCTTTACTAAAAAACACTTTTGCTAGTAAAGTCAGCTCTGGGCTTAGTAAAGAAATTTCTTCAAGTAAAATGAGTCTGAACGAAGTTTTAACCTTAGCCTCTTTAGTTCAAAGAGAAAGTGCTAACGATGGAGAAATGCCACTTGTGGCACAGATTTTACTCAATCGTCTCGATATAAATATGCCTTTGCAAGTTGATGCAACACTACAATATGTTAAGGGTTATAGCAAAACCGAACTTTCTTGGTGGCAAACTCCTTTAGCTGAGGATAAGAAATTGGATTCACTTTACAATACTTATAAAAACGCAGGTCTTCCTCCTGGACCAATTTGCAATCCAGGCTTAGCAGCGATCAAAGCGGCTTTAAATCCAGGTCAAACTCAGGCGCTCTATTATATTCATGATAATAGCGGTAAAATTCATACTGCTATTACTTTGGAGGAACATAATACTAACGTAAATAAATACTTGCGCTAGAGATTATTTGTTGCTATAATAGCAAATTGTCTAAAAGGGACTGAGTAGAAAACTAGCAGAAAAAACAAAGATTGGTGACTTTAGTTTTTATAAAACAACTAAGCAAGTAGTTTGGTTCACACAGCGTTATCGAGCATAAGCTGTGTTTTTTTGCTTTGTTAATCTTTGTTTATTTTTACTTTGTTCCTTTTAAAAATCAAGTAGCAAGAAGAAATAGTTACACTAAAACTAAAAAGGAATTTTCATGCCACAAAAAGCACGTCGTCAAAATTGGGGTCAAAAGCACCAGATTTTGCCAATCTTAGATCTTATTCAACTCCAAAGTGAGAGTTACAAGGATTTCTTAGAAAATGGCATTGCGGTTGCTCTCAAAGAAGTTAACGGCGACAAAGGCATTGAAGATTTTACCGGTAAAAATTGGTCCCTAACTTTTGGCAAATATCGTTTTGGTGAAGTTAAATACAGTCCAGCTCAAGCCAAATCAAAAAATGTTTCCTATGACATGCCTTTATACGTTGAAGCCACTCTTCTTAATAAGAGAACTGGTGAGGAACGTACTCAAGAAGTTTTCTTAGGTGATATTCCAAAGATGACCGCTACTGGCAATTTTATTGTCAATGGTATCGAAAGAGGAATCGTTACTCAGTTAGTTAGATCTCCTGGTGTTTTCTTTTTGGGTGAAGAAGATTCAGCTAGTAAGCAATTACTTTATAAAACCGAACTTCGTCCAATGCGTGGTTCTTGGTTAGAGGTAACTGTCAGTCGTCGTAATGTAATCACTGTCAAAATTGATCGTCGTCGTAAGATGCCTGTGACTGTTTTACTTAGAGCTTTTGGTTATGAAAGCAATGATGATATTGCTGCTCTTTTTGAAGATGTGCTCAAAAAAGACAAATTAGATTTACTAAACAATACTCTCAAAAAAGATTCCACTACCAATCAAGCTGAAGCTTTGATTGAAATTTATGAAAAGATGAGACCTGGTGAACCAGCTGTGCTCGAAACAGCTCGTGAATTTTTAAATCACATGTTTTTCGACGATCGTCGTTATGATCTCGGTGAAGTTGGTCGTTACAAAGTTAATCGTCGTTTAAAAATTGATGTTGATAAGAAAAAAACCATTTTAGATCCTCAAGATCTGGTGGCTGCTATTGGCTACTTAATTGCGCTACAAAATGGTGAAGGTAAAGTCGATGATATTGACCATCTATCTAACCGTCGTGTTCGTCGTGTTGGCGAATTGGTTGCAGGCAATGCTTTCCGTATTGGCTTAATTCGTTTAGAGAGATCTATCCGTGAAAAAATGTCTTTAACTAAAACTGATGAAATTTTAACTCCATCAGCTTTAGTTAATGCTAGACCATTAATTGCTGCTGTTTCTGAATTTTTCCGTCGCAATCGTTTATCTGCAATTTTAGATCAAACTAATCCTTTATCTGAAGTCGATAACTTGCGTCGTTTATCCGTGATGGGAACTGGCGGTGTGACTCGCGAACGTGCTAGTTTCTCTATGCGTGACATTAATGCTTCCCAATATTCTCGTATTTGTCCAATTCGCTCACCAGAGGGTCCAAATATTGGTTTGGTGACTTACTTGTCACTTTATACCAGAGTTAATGACTATGGTTTCTTAGAAGCTCCTTACCTTAAAGTTATCAACGTCAAAGGTAAGATGAAGATTACTGATGAGATCGTCTATTTAAGTGCTGATGAAGAAGAAGATTATCACATTACTCACGCTAGTATTGGCATTAGCGATGATGGCTACATTACCGAAGAGTGGATTCCAATGCGTTATAGAAATGAATTCATTGAAAGTAGCGTTGAAGAAGTTGAATATATTGACGTTGTTCCAAGACAAGTGGTTGGTAGTTCTGCTTCATTAATTCCTTTTATTGCTCATGATGAAGCTAACCGTGCTTTGATGGGTTCTCATATGCAATGTCAGGCTGTGCCTTTAGTTAAAGCACAGGCTCCTGTGATTGGTACTGGTATGGAAGCAGAAATTGCTGCCGCCATGGGTCGTACCATCTTAGCTCCATTTGATGGTGTTATTGAATATGTAGACAGTAGTAAAGTTATTCTTAAATTAGATAAGAAACTTCATGAGAAAGCTAAAACTTTTGTAGAAGTCAGCAATAATGAATTAATTGAATTCAATAAAGGTTCAATTGAATACAAGCTGTCTAAATATGTTAGAACTTCGCAAAGTACCTGTTTCTCTCAAAAAGCTGTCGTTAAATTTGGCCAAGAAGTCAAAAAAGGCGACGTCTTAATTGATGGTCCAGCTACTGATCAAGGAGAATTGGCTCTAGGTACCAACTTATTAATTGCTTACACCTCATTTAATGGTTTAGGCTATGAAGATGCTTTGGTTATTTCAGATCGTTTAGTTAAAGAAGATGCTTTAACTTCTATCCAAATCAGTGAACATAAAGCTAAAGTCATGGACACTCGCTTAGGACCTGAGGAATTGACTAATGATATTCCAAATGTTAGCGAAACTTTCTTAGCTAATCTGACTGTTGATGGCATCATCCGTATTGGTAGTCACGTTAAATCAGGCGATATCTTAGTTGGTAAAGTTGCTCCAAAAGGTGAAACTGAACTTTCTCCAGAAGAGCGTTTGCTCAGAGCTATCTTTGGTGAAAAATCCAAAGAAGTGCGCGATACTTCGCTTAGAATTCCTCATGGTGAAGAAGGTGTGGTTATTGATGTACAAATCTTAGATCGTGATTTAGGCGATGAGCTAGATCCAGGTACAATCAGAGAAGTAATCGTCAAGATTGCTGAAATGAGAAAAATCACCGTTGGTGATAAGCTCGCTGGTCGCCATGGTAATAAAGGTGTTATTTCTAAGATTGTTCCAGCTGCTGATATGCCTCATTTAGAAGATGGCACTGCAGTGGATATTATCATTTCACCTCTTTCTGTTTTGGCTCGTATGAACCTTGGTCAGCTGCTCGAAACCCATTTGGGTTGGGCTGCCGATAAGTTGGGCTACAAAGTAGCTGTACCAGCTTTTGAAGAATTCAATGAAGATAAAATTTGGAATGAGCTAGAAAAAGCAGGCTTGCCAGTTTCTGGTAAAGCACAGCTTTACAATGGCTACACAGGTGAAGCTTACCGTGAGAAATCAGTGGTTGGTATCAACTACATTCTCAAATTAAGTCACATGGTTGAGGATAAAACTCATGCTCGTTCAACTGGTCCTTACTCCTTAGTTACTCAACAGCCTTTGGGTGGTAAAGCTCAAATGGGTGGACAGAGAATGGGTGAAATGGAAGTTTGGGCACTTGAAGCTCACCGTGCCGCTCATGTTCTTCAAGAAATGTTAACTATTAAGTCCGATGATGTTCATGGTCGTGCCAAAGCTTTTGAAGCTATTGTTAAGGGTGAGGATATTCCAACCCCAACCGTTCCAGAAGCTTTCAGAGTCTTGTGTAAAGAACTCAATTCTTTATCTTTAAATGTCATTGCTCTCGATCCAACTGAAGAAGAAGTTGTGGAAAAAGTTGCCGCAGTTGCACCAGAAGAAATTCTAATTCTTGATGATTTGGAAGGTACAACTATCACTAGTGGAGATGAAGAAAAAGTTGATTTAGAAGAAGATGAAGAAGTAGAAGATTTTGATGGAAAAGAAGAAGAGATAGAAGACGAAGTCTCCGAGACAGAAGAGGAGACTTTAAACTAATTTTAGTAAATTTTTTGAAAGAAACTTATGAAAAACATTGTCGACTTCTCAGCCCTACAAATTAAAATAGCTTCTCCAGATGACATCATGAGCTGGTCTCATGGTGAAGTCAAAAAACCAGAAACTATTAACTATCGTTCTCTTAAGCCAGAAAAAGATGGTCTTTTTGATGAAAAAATCTTTGGACCAAGTAAAGACTACGAATGTTATTGTGGAAAATATAAGCGCATTCGTTATAAAGGTATTATCTGTGACAAATGTGGTGTGGAAGTTACTGAAGCTAAAGTTCGTCGTGAACGCATGGCTCACATCAAGTTAGCTTCTCCAGTTGCTCATATCTGGTTTTTCAAGGGAGCTCCTTCTAAATTGTCTTTACTTTTGGATATTTCTCCAAGAAATCTTAACTCCATCATGTACTTCTCTCAGTATGTAGTTCTTGCAGTTGATGATGAAGAAAAGAAAGCAGTTCTAGAGAGATTAGATATTGATCAAGTTGCTGCAGCTGACCAGTTACGTGACAATGCTGAAAAAGCCATTCTTACTCTTAAAGAGACCTTAGATCAAGAGAAAACTTCCCTAAGCGAAAGAGTTAAGAGTAAAGAAGCTATGCAGCTTAAAATTACTGAACTCGAGCTTAAGGCTAAAAACAAAATTATTGCTACCAAACAACAATTAGAAGTTCAACTTGAGCAAACAGAAGAAATTTTCAAGACCATTAAACAAATGGTTAAAAAAATCAAAATCAAAACTGTTTTAACTGAAGATGAATATCTCAAGTTAGATGAATACGATGCTGCTTCTCATTTAGAAGTTGGTATGGGTGCAGAAAGTATTTTGGCTTTGGCTAAAAAAGTTGATTTAGACGCTGAAGTTAAAATTTTAAGAGATGAATTAGCTGAAAGCAAAGGTGCTAAAAAAGCCAAAGTTACCAAGAGACTGCGCGTAGTTGAAGGTTTCAAAAAGTCTAGTATTGACCCAGCTTGGTTGTTCTTAACAGTTTTACCAGTTTTACCTCCAGACTTGCGTCCTATGGTGCAATTATCTGGTGGTCGTTTTGCAGCTTCAGATCTTAATGATCTCTATCGTCGTGTCATTAACCGTAATAATCGTTTGGCTCACTTAATTAATTTAGGTGCCCCAGAAATCATTTTACGTAACGAGAAAAGAATGCTCCAAGAAGCTGTTGATTCTTTAATCGATAGTTCTCAAACCAAGCAAACTCGTCGTCGTAGTAATCGTCGTCCACTGCGTTCTCTTTCTGAGATGTTACGTGGTAAGACTGGTCGTTTCCGTCAAAACTTACTTGGTAAACGTGTCGACTATTCAGGTCGTAGTGTTATCGTGGTCGGTCCAGAACTAAAACTCAACCAATGTGGTTTACCAAAAGACATGGCTTTGGAAATTTTCAAACCTTATGTTTTGAGAGAATTAATTCTCAAAGGCATTGCTCCAAACGTTAAGAGTGCTCGTCATTTAGTTGATCGTCGTGAATCTAGTGTTTACGCAATTCTTGAGCAGGTTATCGAGAACCACCCGGTTCTTTTAAACCGTGCTCCTACTTTGCATAAATTAGGTATTCAAGCTTTCTTCCCAGTTTTGATTGAAGGTGGGGCTATTTCGCTTCATCCTTGTGTTTGTTCTGGCTATAATGCTGATTTTGATGGTGATCAAATGGCTGTTCACGTACCTTTGACCAAACAAGCTCAACAAGAAGCGATCGATTTAATGATGGCTAACCACAATTTGCTCAAGCCAGCTAATGGTGAACCTATTACTGTGCCAAATAAAGAAATGGCTCTTGGTGCTTATTACTACACTAGTTTTGATGAAAAGTTTGAGCTTTTCCCATCTATTTTGGGTAGTAAGAATGAGGCTTATCATTTACATCAGATTGGCAAACTTGATCTTCGTCAAAAAGTTAAAGTTTTTATGAAGATTAAAGGTAAAAAACAAATTGTTGAAACCAATATTGGTCGCTTGCTTTTCAATAGTGTTTTACCTGAGAGTTTGCGTTTTATCAATGAACCAGTTAATGCCAAAATGATTAAACAAATTGTCACTAAAGCTATTGAAATCGAAGATAACGAAGTGGTAGCCAAAATGATTGATGACATTAAAGATTTAGGTTTTGAAGCAGCTACTGTCTCTGGTTTATCTGTTTCAGTCAGCGATTGTGAAATGCTTGCTGAGAAAGATCAGGTTGTCGATGCCGCTAATCAAAAAGCTGAATTAATTCGTGATAATTATTTACAAGGTTTGATTACTGATGAAGAACGTCGTCGTCAATCTCTTGATGTTTGGATTAAAACCACCGATGAATTAGCCGAAAAAACTTGGAAAACCTATGCCGATGACAACTCAGTCAAAGTAATTATTGATTCAGGTGGTACTCGTGCTTCCAAAGATCAGGTGAAGCAGTTAGGTGCCATGCGCGGATTAGTGGTTGATCCACTTGGAAACATTGTGGAAATGCCTACTAAATCTAACTTTAGACAGGGTTTATCTATCTTTGAATATGTGACTTCAGCTCGTGGTTCTCGTAAAGGTTTGACTGACTCAGCTATTAAAACTGCTGATGCTGGTTATTTAACCCGTCGTTTAGTGGATGTCTCTCATGATGCTATTATTCGTCAAGAAGATTGTGGAACTACAGAGGGAATAGAGCTAGTAAGAGCACCTAGAAATGATGTTTTCTATTACAGAATTCTTGGTCGCTATACTAGTAAAGATATTAAAATTGGCAAAAGAACCGTAGTCACTGCTGGTGAATTAATCAATGATGATATGGCTAAAGAGATTGCCGCCTCAGACTTAGAATCAGTTTGGGTGCGCTCTCCAATTACCTGTCATTGTAACAAAGGTCTTTGTAGCAAATGTTATGGTTGGGATTTTGCCACCAGAACAGACGTAGAAATTGGTGTACCAGTTGGTGTCATTGCTGCTCAGTCAGTAGGTGAACCAGGTACTCAGCTTACAATGCGTGTTAAACATTCAGGTGGTATCGTCGGTTTAGACGTGACCCAAGGTTTGCCTCGTGTGGAAGAATTACTTGAAGCACGTAATCCAAAAGTTCAAGCTTTGATTGCTCATATTGTTGGTAAAGTTAAAATTGAAGAAAAAGATGGTGAAAATATTATCACCATTAAAAATAAAGAAGGTGAAGAAGAAACCTTTACTCTCCCAGCTTCAGTTGCTTTGCTAGTTAAAGATAAAGATTTGGTTTTTGCAGGTCAAAAATTAACTAGTGGTGGTGTGAACATTCAAGAGCTTTTACAACTTAAGGGTCTAATCTTCACACAGCAACACATCATTGACCAAGTTCAAGAGGTTTATGAATCTCAGGGTGTAACTATTAATGATAAGCATTTTGAAGTTATCACTCGTAAAATGGGTGACAAACTCCAAATTGAACTTTCTGGAGACACTGATCTCTTAGTTGGTGAAGTAGTCGAGCGTGCTCGCTTCGTAGAAGTGAATGATAATGTTATGGCAGCCGGTGGTGATCCAGCTACTGCAAGAGTTTTGCTTTTGGGTATTACCAGATCATCTCTCTTTACCAGTTCTTGGTTGTCTGCTGCTTCTTTCCAACACACCAAGCATGTTTTGACCGATGCTGCTTCTGAGGGCGCGATCGATTACCTGGAAGGTTTGAAAGAAAATGTTATTATTGGTCGTTTAATCCCAACTAGTGAGGAAAGGGCCAGAGCAACAGTATAGAAGTAATAATGAAAAAACAAGGCTAATGTGTTAAAATTGTTGCCTTGGAGAAATAGAAAATAAAATTATGCCTACAATCAGTCAATTAATTAGAAAAGGTGGCCGCGTCAGCAGAGTCAAACGTATCAAAGCTACAGCTCTTCGCCGTAGTTTTAATTCAAATGATAATCGCCCAGTTGCTACCAATAGTCCTCAAAAAAGAGGTGTTTGTACTGTGGTTAAAACCATGACTCCAAAAAAACCAAACTCAGCTCTTCGTAAAGTAGCTAGAGTACGTTTGTCCAATAAAATGGAAGTCACCGCTTATATTCAAGGTGAAGGTCATAATTTGGCTGAACATAGTATTGTTATGATTAGAGGCGGTCGTGTTAAAGATTTACCAGGTGTTAAATACCATATTATTCGTGGTAAATATGACTGTGCTGGTGTTGAGGGTCGTAAAACCAGTCGTAGTAAATATGGAGTCAAGAAAAGTTAAAGGAAAATAGTATGAGAACCAAAAAGGCTCAAGTTCGTGAAATAGAAAAAGACGCTAAATACGGATCTGTTTTAGTGCAGAATATTATCAATCGCAGTATGCAAGATGGTAAGAAATCTGTCGCTCAAAAACAAGTTTACGATGCATTAGCTATTGTCGAAAAAGAAACCAAGCGTAAAGCTTTGGAAGTTTTAGAAGAAGCTATCGGCAAGATCCAACCTCAAATGGAGGTTCGTTCTCGTCGTGTTGGTGGTGCTTCTTACCAAGTGCCTATGCCAGTACGCGGTCGTCGTGCCAATTCTTTAAGTGTAAGGTGGCTAGTCACTGAATCTAATAAACGTCCAAACAAGCAATATCATAGTTACGCTGAAAAATTAGCAGCTGAACTACTCGATGCTTTAATTGAACAAGGTGGTGCAATAGAAAAGCGTAATGGTTCTCACCGTATGGCTGAATCCAACAAAGCTTTCTCCCACTTTAGATGGTAAGGTTTTATATTCCGCATTTATTATTAGCTAGAGAAATTGTAAAATTATAGATCTATGTCAGACATTTCAAAATCAAGACAAGTTCCATTGGAACGCATCAGAAATATTGGTATTATTGCTCACATCGATGCTGGTAAAACTACCACCACCGAGCGTATCCTTTTTTATACTGGTCGTAATTATAAAATTGGTGAAGTTCACGAGGGCGCAGCCACTATGGACTGGATGGCTCAGGAACAGGAGCGTGGAATTACTATCGTTTCTGCTGCTACCACTTGTTTTTGGGAACCATATTTTAAAACTGTTTTGCCAAAGGCAAAATATCGTTTTAATATCATTGACACCCCAGGACACGTTGATTTTACTGCTGAAGTCGAGCGCTCATTACGCGTTTTAGACGGTGGAATCACTGTTTTAGATGCTTCTGAAGGCGTACAATCTCAATCTGAAACTGTTTGGCGTCAAGCTGATAAGTATAATGTGCCTCGTATTTGTTTTGTTAATAAAATGGATAAATTAGGTGCTGATTTTAATGCTACCGTAGAAGATATTCGTGTCAAATTTGGTGTTACTCCAGCAGTGATGGTTTTGCCAATGGGTAGCGAAAACTTTTTTGAAGGAGTCATTGATTTAATTTCCCGCGATGCTTATTTTTGGGAAGATCACGAAGCCGCTACTGAACCAGAAATTAAAGCAATTCCAGAGGAATACAAAAAAAAAGTTGAAGAAGAAAGACTGAAATTAGTTGAAGCTATTGCTGAAACTGACGATGCTTTAATGGAAAAATTCTTTGCTGAAGAAGAAATTAGTATTGAAGAACTTAAGACAGCTTTACGCAAAGCTGTTATTGGTTATAAATTAGTTCCAGTTTTTGCTGGTTCTTCCTTAAAGAATACTGGTATTCAACCTTTACTTGATGCTGTTATCGAATATTTACCATCTCCAACCGATATTGATCACATCGAGGGTCACGTCCCAGGAAAAGTAGAAGAGATAGTGCAACGTAGATTAGTTCCAGAAGAGAAGTTTTGTGGTCTAGCTTTTAAGATTCAAACCGATCCTCACGTTGGTAAGTTAACTTACTTCCGTGTTTATTCAGGTTCAATTAAAGCTGGTTCTTATGTCTACAACTCTAGTAAAGATGTTAAAGAAAGAGTTGGTCGTTTACTTTTAATGCATGCTAATGACAGAGAAGATGTAAATGAAGCTTTTGCCGGAGAGATTATTGCTGTGGTTGGTCTTCGTGATACTAAAACTGGCGACACTCTTTCTGATGAAAATGCTCCAGTAATTTTGGAAGGCATTACTTTTGCTGATCCAGTTATTTCTTTAGCTATTGAACCAAAAACTAAGTCTGACCAAGAAAAAATGGGTATGGCTTTGGCTAAACTTTCTGAAGAAGATCCTACTTTTAGCATTACTGTTGATCATGAAACTGGACAAACCATCATCGGTGGTATGGGCGAGTTGCATTTGGAAATCATTGTTGATCGTCTCAAAAGAGAATTTAAAGTTGATGCCGATGTAGGCAAGCCTCAAGTAGCTTATCGTGAAACTATTACCAAAGAAGCCAATGGTGAGGGTAAGTACATTAAACAATCTGGTGGACGTGGACAATATGGCCACGTTTTACTCAAAATTGAGCCAAAGGATCGTGGCACTGGTTATGAATTTGTAAATGCTATTACTGGCGGTGTTGTTCCACGTGAATACATTGAGCCTACCAATAAAGGTATTAAAGAATCTCTTGACAGAGGTTTCTTGGCCAGCTATCCAATGGTGGATGTCAAAGTTACTCTTTATGATGGTTCTTATCATGATGTTGACTCTAGTGAATTATCTTTTAAGATGGCCGGTTCTCTTGGTATGAGAGATGGTCTTGCTAGAGCAGGAATGATTTTAATAGAACCTGTTATGAAGGTTGAAGTTAGCACCCCAGAAGAATTCATGGGTGATATTATTGGTGACCTCGGTTCTCGTCGCGCTCAAATTCAGGGTACTAATACCAGAGGTAATGTAGTAATTATTACTGCTTTAGCTCCTTTATCTGAAATGCAAGGCTATGTAACTAACTTACGTGGCATGACTCAAGGTCGCGCCAGTAGTGTTATGCTTCCAAGTCACTACGAAGAGGTGCCAAAAAATATTACCGAAAAAATTGTTGAAGAGAGAAAAGGAATTAGAAAAAGGTAAATAATCCAAATCGCTTGTTTTGCCTGTTTTTTTAAGGTAAAATACAAGCTCGACAGCAATAATAATTGTTATTTTATAAATTAGTAAACAAATAAAAAAAAGAAAGGAGTGAATTTATTTTTAGATGCATTTGATCACCTGAGTAAACGTCTTTACTCAAGAGATCACTGAGGATAAAAATAAGATTCACGACATACATTATGGCAGACGCAAAAAAATTTGTCAGAAGTAAGCCGCATGTTAACATTGGTACCATTGGTCACGTTGATCACGGTAAAACCACTTTAACTGCAGCTATTACTCAAACCTTAGCTAAACAGGTTCCATGTGAAACCAATAAAGCTATGCTTTACTCAGATGTTGAGAGCAGTCAAGAAGAAGTTGCTAGAGGTATTACCATCAATATTAAACATATTGAATATGAAACCTCAAAACGTCACTATGCTCATATTGATGCTCCAGGTCATGCTGATTACATCAAAAATATGATTACTGGCGCTGCTCAAATGGATGGTGCTATCTTAGTCGTAGCCGCTACTGATGGCCCAATGCCTCAAACTCGCGAGCACATTTTGTTAGCTAATCAGGTTAACGTGCCAAAGATCGTTGTTGCTTTAAATAAATGTGACATGGTCGATGATGCAGAATTATTAGATTTAGTTGAATTTGAAGTTCGTGATCTTTTGACTAAATACAATTACGATGGAGAGAATACCCCAGTCATTCGCGTTAGTGCAGCTAAAGCTTTGGCAGGTGATGCAGATGCTCAGGCCAAAATCATGGAATTAATGGATGCAGTAGATAGCTACATTCCAGAGCCAGTTCGTGATATTGATAAGCCTTTTAGTATGTACATCGAAGATGTTTTTTCAATCAAAGGTCGTGGCACTGTCGTTACTGGTCGTATTGAAAGTGGTGTCGTCAAAGTTGGCGAAAACATTGATATCATTGGTATTCGTCCTAAAGTATCATCTACCGTTACTGGTGTTGAAATGTTTAGAAAAATGCTCGATCAAGGTCAAGCAGGCGATAACGTTGGTATTTTGCTTCGTGGCATCGAAAAAGATGGTGTTGAAAGAGGTCAGCTCTTGGCTAAGCCAGGTTCTGCTTCTGCTCACAAGAAATTCGAAGCTGAAGTTTATATTTTGAAAAAAGAAGAAGGTGGTCGTCACAAACCTTTCTTCTCTGGTTACAAACCTCAGTTCTACATTAGAACAACTGATGTTACCGGTGAAATTAAACTTCCAGATGGAGTTGAAATGGTTATGCCTGGTGATAATGCTAAGATGACTGTTGAACTCTTAGTGCCAGTCGCTGTTACCGAGGGTTTCCGCTTCGCTATTCGTGAAGGTGGATTAACTGTTGGCGCAGGTGCTGTGACCAAGATTTTGGATTAACTTTCACAGTCTTAGAAAAAAGAAACAAAGAAACCCCGCTTTATAGCGGGGTTTTTCTTTATTAGTTACTCTTGCTCTCCCTACTTCCTTCTGGTACAATACAATCCTCTCGAGAAATATGGGAGTAATTTGTTTTTTTGAGCATTTCTAAAGAAAACTGTTTGAAGAAATATACAAATTTCCCCTGTACAAGAGGGAGAGAATTAGATATAATCGCGTTTTGTGATTTAAGAGATCACAAACATAGAGAAAGCAATAAATTAAAAATAGTATGAATAAAAATCAAAACTCATACAAGATTAGAGTTAGGCTCAAATCTTACGACCACCGCGTTATAGACGAGGCTTCTCGTAAGATTTTGCAAACCGCTTTGTCTACTGGTGCTAAAGTTATTGGCCCAGTACCATTGCCAACTCATAAAAAATCTTTTACAGTTTTGGTTTCACCTCATACGGATAAAAATGCTCAAGAGCATTACGAGATTCGTACTCATAAGCGTTTGATCGACATCGTCGATCCAACCAATAAGACCATCGATTCTTTAATGCACTTGGAACTACCTGCTGGTGTTGATATTCAAATCAAAATGTAGTTTAAGGCAGTAGGATAAGTTAGCTTGAAAACCTAACGCTTTATTTTGTTGACAAACAATGCTAAATACAATATTTGCTACCAAAGTGGAAATGTCCCAAGCCTGGTCAGAGGATGGTAAGCGCTTGCCTATTACAAAGCTTAAGGTAAGTGATAACGTCGTTTTATCCAAAAAAGAAACCCAAGATAAACAAGTCACCGTTGAAATTGGTTATGGTCAAAAAAAATTAAAGAATGTTGCTAAACCACTCAGAGCAAAGATTGCGAAAAGTGGTTTTTCTTTTGGTGTTAAGCAAGTTGAAGGTGTCAAATTAGCCACTCAAGAAGAGGGTGAAACTGTTGTAGAAGCGGGTCAAACTTTAGCTTTAACCGATGTTTTATCAATTGGCGATGTAGTCGAAATTCAAGGATCAACTAAAGGCCGTGGTTTTGCCGGTGCTATCAAGAGACATGGTTTCCATGGTGGCCCAAAAACCCATGGTCAATCAGATCGTGCTAGAGCTGTTGGCTCTATTGGCTCAGGTACTACTCCAGGTCGTGTTTGGAAAGGCAAGAGAATGCCAGGCAGATATGGTTGTGATACTAAAACCGTTTCTGGCTTGGTTGTTGTTTATATTGATCAAAAAAGTAATGAAGTTTGGGTTAATGGTCCTGTTCCAGGATACAGAACTTCAACAGTCAGGATCAGCAAAACTGGAATCAATAAAGAAATTAAATTAAATTTGGGAATGCTTGGTTTGGCTATTCAAAGTGAACCAGAAGTACCAGAAGTAGCAGAAGTTACTGAGGAAAGTAAATCATAATGCAATTGACAGTGATCGATTCTGCCAGCAAAAATGAAAAAGTCAGAGTAAGTGACTCTTTGTTTACTGACTCCGGCTCTGACGTACTTTTGTCTCAATCAATCAGAGTTTATTTGAGTAATCTAAGACAGGGTACTAGTCACACTAAAACCAGATCTGAAATCAATAGAACCAAGAAGAAGTGGTATAAACAAAAAGGTACTGGTAATGCTCGCCATGGTGCTCGTACTCCAAGTATTTTTGTAGGTGGTGGAGTTGCTTTTGGTCCAAGAGGAAATGAGAACTGGAGTAAGACTTTAACTGCTAAGAGTAAACTTTTAGCCCTTAAATTAGCCTTAAGTGCTCAAAAAGCCAATCTCTTTTTAAGTAAAAATATTTCTTCTTTAAATGGCAAAACAAGCGAAGCTGTTTCTCTTTTATCTTCTGTAAGTAAAGAAGATGAGAAAGTTTTGGTAGTTCTAGCCAAGAGTTCAGAATTAGCTCTTCGTTCCTTGCGTAATTTAGAGAATGTTTTAGTAATGACTGCAGATCGTATTAATTCTTTACACGTCGCCATGGCTGACAAAATCATTATTGATTTTACTGCCCTCAAAATTTTAGAAGAAAGATTATTAAAAGTTAAGAAAACAGTGATCAAAAAATAATCATGAATGCCTATTTAATTAAAAAACCAGTTGTCACAGAAAGATCTCTTAGCTTAGCCAAGAAAGAGCATGTTTATACTTTTGAAGTAGAAATGGGTGCTCACAAAGGTCAAATTAAAGAAGCCGTTGCCTCCGTTTTTGGAGTCAAGGTTCTTTCAGTTAACACTGTGGTTAGACATAGAGTTAAAAAGAAAACTGGTAAGAAAAGAATGAATACTGTTAGTCCAAAAACCAAAAAAGCTTACGTGACTTTGGCTAGTGACAATCATATTGATCTTTTTGATGTAGGAGGAGAAAGCTAATGTTAAAGAAAATGAAAGGCACCACTCCAGGAAAGAGACATCGCGTTGATAACGATCGCAGTAGTTTACATAAAGGCGATCCTGAAAAATCTCTTTTGGCCAAGGGTCATAAAAAGAGACAAGGTAAAGATGCTTCTGGTCACATTTCAATGAGACATAGAGGTGGCGGTGTCAAAAAGAAAATGAGAGTAGTCGATTTTCGTCGCACTAAAGTTGGTATTCCAGCTATAGTCAAGAGAATTGAATATGATCCAATGCGCAGCGCTAATGTTGCTTTGCTTTTTTACAAAGATGGTGAAAAAAGTTACATTATTGCTCCAGAAGGTTTGGAAATCGGTGCTGAAATTATCGCTGATGAAAAAACTGAGGTTAAAGTTGGTAACTGTATGAAATTGAAGAATGTGCCAATTGGTGTTGAGATTCATAACATTGAGTTGCGTGCAGGAAAAGGTGCTCAAATTGTTAGAGGAGCTGGCCTTGGAGCCATGATTCAGTCTAAAGAAGGTAAATATGCTATCATTGCTTTGCCTTCCAAAGAACATCGTTTGGTTAACTTAGAATGTATTGCTACTATTGGAAGCGTTGGTAATCAAGAATGGAAGGGTGTTAAATTAGGCAAAGCCGGTAGAAAAAGAATGATGGGTATTCGCCCAACGGTTAGAGGTACTGCTCAACATCCAGACAGTCATCCACACGGTGGTGGTGAAGGTCGTAGCGGTGTAGGTATGAAGCACGCTAAGTCTCCATGGGGTAAGAATGTTGCTCCAGGTAAGAAGACCAGAAGTGTTAGAAAATCAAACCGCCACTTAGTAAGAGATCGTCGCGCTAAAAATTAATTAAAGTAAAGTATAAAAATTATGTCTAGATCAAGTAAAAAAGGACCATACATCGACCCAAAGCTTTTAAAAAAGGTTTTAGCCCAAAAAGCATCTGGAGAGAAAAAGCCAATCAAAACTTGGAGTCGCGCTTGCGTGATTGCTCCTGAATTTGTTGGTCATACTTTTATGGTTCATCAAGGCAAGAACTTTATTGAAGTTTTTGTATCTGAATTAATGGTTGGTCATAGCTTAGGCGAGTTTTCTCCAACCAGAACCTTTAGAGGTCACGGTAAGATCGTCAAGAGAACACTTACTAAGACTTAAAATTTTGGAAACAATAAAATGATAATTAAAGCAGAACAAAGAAACACCAGACAAACATCTCGCAAAGTGCGATTAGTTGCTGACGTGGTCAAGAAAATGAGCATCGTTGATGCTATTAATCAATTGGCCGTAATGAATAGAAAATCTAGTCTTTTGGTTCTAAAAGTTTTGCGCCAAGCAACTGCTAACGCAACTAATAATTTTAATTTAGTTCTTAGCGATTTGGAAATTGACAACATTGTTATAAATGATGGTCCTGCACTCAAGAGATGGAGAGCTGTTAGCCGTGGTCGTGCTCATACTATTTTGAAAAGAACCTGTCACGTTAGAGTAGACTTAAGAACTAAAAAAGAAGTTGAGCCTACAAAAATTGTTAAAAAAGAAGTTACTAAAAAAGTAGAAGAAGTTAAAAAAGAATCTGAAGTTAAAGAGGTCAAGAAAACCACTGTTAAGAAAGCTCAGGATGCTATTAAGTTAGATCGTAGCAAGAGCCAAGCTGCAAATCTACAGGGTTCTGGCAAAGGTCAAGCTAACAAGTTAATACAAAGTCAGAAAAAGGGATCTAAATAAAGATATGGGACAAAAAGTTAATCCAATTAATTTTAGAACAGGCGGGATTTTCAACTGGAAATCTCTCTGGTTTGCTAGCAAAACAGATTATGCTGAAAAAGTTCTAGAAGATTACAAGTTGCGTGAGTATTTGGAAAAGAATCTCGCCAATGCTGGATTAGTTGAAATTGAAATCAGACGTTCTATCAATAAACTTTTAATAGTTTTATCAGTGGCCAGACCAGGTGTGGTGATTGGTAAAGGCGGCACAAATTTAGAAAAAGTTAAAAAAGGTGTCGAAAGAATGACTAACGTTTCTAAAGATAAGAAAGACAAGGCAAGAGTCGAATTAAAAGTCGAAGAAGTTAAAAAACCAGACTTAAGTGCTAAATTAGTTTTAGAGAGAATTATTTCTCAACTATTAGCTAGATATCCACATCGTCGTGCTGTTACTCAGGCTATGGAAAAGGTCATGGCGGCTGGCGCAAAAGGTGTTAAAATTCAACTCTCCGGTAGAATCGCTGGAGCCGAAATTGGTCGTAGTGAAAAATACTTTCAAGGTAGTATTCCAACACAGACTTTGAGAGCAAATATTGATTATGCCGAAGCCCCAGCCAAAACAAGATCTGGCTACGTGGGTATTAAAGTATGGATTTATAAAGGGGAAGTAGTCTAGCAATGTTACAACCAAAAAAAGTAAAATACCGTAAGACCTTTAGAGGTAAGAATAGAGGTAAAGCCTTAAGAGGTTGTGAAATTGTTTTTGGCGAATATGGTCTTAGATCTTTAAGTTTAGGAGAGATTTCTGCTCGTCAAATTGAAGCAGCTCGTAAGAAAATTACTTATGCTACCAAAAGAGAAGGAAAATATTGGATTAAAATTTTTCCTCACAAGCCTTTAACCCAAAAGCCACTTGGTGTCAAAATGGGTTCAGGTAAAGGTGCTATTGAAGAATATGTCGCTCTTGTAAAACCTGGAGTGATTATGTTTGAGATCGGTGGAGTTAGTGAAGAAATTGCAAAATCAGCTATGCAAAAAGCTGCTGCTAAATTATCAGTTAAAACAGAGTTTGTAAAGAAAAAATAAATGAAAAGAAACGATATTAAAGCCCTCCATCAAAAAACTGAAGTAGAACTCAACAAGGAATTGCTTGATTTGACCCACAGTTTGGCTAACATGCGTTTGCAAAAGAAAGTTGGAAAGCTAAGTAGTGTTTCTAAATTAAAGAATTTAAGTGATGACATAGCTAGAATAAAAACCATTTTGACAGAAAAGAAAACTCAAATTAAATAATATGAAAAAGTTACAAGGCAAAGTTACATCTTTAAAGACAGTGAACACAGCAATTGTTAGTGTAGAGCGTAAGTGGGCTCACCCTCTTTATCAAAAATTGGTTAGACGCAGTAAAAAATACGCTTGTGACTTTGATGTAAAATCTATTGAATTAGTTTTAAATGATGTGGTCGAAATCCAAGAAACTCGTCCTCTCAGTAAAACTAAGAGATTTAAAGTAGTCAAGAAAATTGGAAAATAGAAATGATACAACTAAAAACCGTACTAGCGATAGCTGACAACAGCGGTGCCAAAAGAATTAGAGTAATCCAGGTTTATGGTGGCTCTAAGAGAAGATTTGGTGGTGTTGGTGATATGGTTATCGGTTCAGTCATTGCTGCCGATGCCAATGGCACAGTTAAAAAAGGTGAAAAAGTTAGAGCCGTAATTGTGCGTACTAGAAAAGAACAAAGAAGAGCTAGTGGTGAGTATATTCGTTTCGATGAAAATGCTGCCGTGATTGTTCAAGCCAGAAATAACAAAGAACCAATTGGTACTCGCGTTTTTGGACCAATTGCCAGAGAAGTTAAAGATCAAGGTTATAATAAAATTGCTAGTTTAGCTCCGGAGGTATTATGAAATTAAAAATTGGAGATAAAGTCTTAGTTACCGCCGGTAAAGATAAAGGCAAAAGAAGTGAAATTATTGCTGTTTTTCCTGCTACTGATAAAGTTTCAGTCAAAGACGTCAATCTTTACTTTAAGCACGTTAAGCCTTTTATGGATAAACCAGGTGAAAGAACCAGAAAAGAACGTCCTATGTCTGTGGCCAAAGTTGCCATTATTAATGACAAAGATCAGGCAGATAGAATTTCTTACAAAGTTACCGCTGATGGTAAAAAGGAAAGAATTTTTAAGAAAACTGGTCAATTAATTAAAGACCAAAAAGAAACTAAACCTAAGAAAAAATAAATATGAATCGTTTGAAAGAAAAATACCAGCAAGAAGTTTTAAAAACTTTGATGAAGGAGTTCTCTTATAAGAATCCTAATCAAGTGAGTAAAATTGAAAAAGTTATCTTAAACATGGGTGTTGCTGAACCTCAGGATCCTCATGCTAGAGAAAAAGTGATGCCTTTAATTGTTAAGCAATTTGAAGATATTACTGGACAACATCCTCAGGTTACTAAAGCTCGTAAAGCTATTTCTAACTTTAAATTAAGAGCAGGTGACCCAATGGGTGTGATGGTGACCTTGCGTGGAGAATTAATGTGGGAATTCTTAGATAGATTAATTTCTATCACATTGCCACGTGTTAAAGATTTCCGTGGAGTCAGCAAAGTGGCTTTTGATGGTCAAGGAAATTATAGTCTTGGAATTGAAGAGCAAATTTCTTTTCCAGAGATAGAATTTGATCAAATCGATCGTATTAGACCACTTCAAGTTAACATTGTAACTAGTAACAAAGATGACAAAGAGGCATTCCGCCTTTTAGAACTCTTAGGTATGCCTTTCAAGAAGGAAGAGAAAAATAATTAATTATGGCAAAGAAATCAAAGATTGCTAAAACAAAAAAACTTTTGGCTAAAAATGAAGTCTTGTTAAAGTCAGAAGTTAAAAAAGTGAATAGAGTCTCGACTAGAGGCGTTAATCGTTGTAAAATTACGGGTCGTCCAAGAGGCTACATGCGTTTTTTTGGTTTGAGCCGTATTACTTTTAGAGAATTAGCAGCCAAGGGTGAATTACCAGGTGTAGTAAAAAGCAGTAAATAAAATTATGACCGATCCTATAGCAGACATGATTATCAGAATTAAGAACAGCGTAATGGCAGGACGTAAAGATCTTGTAATGCCTCATTCTAAATTGAAAGAAGCACTGGCAAGAATCTTAAAGGACTTCGATTACATTGATGCTTATGAAGTTTTAAATACTTCTGACTTTAAAGAAATTAAAATTACTCTCAAGTATGCTGGTAAAGCATCGGTAATTAGTGGAGTTAAAAGAGTTTCTAAGCCAGGATGTCGTATTTATAAAAGTGCTGACGCTATTCCAAATACTTTAAATGGTTATGGTTTAACCATTTTATCAACTAATAAAGGTATTATGGATGGCAAGAGTGCTCGCAAGAATAATATTGGTGGAGAGGTACTTTGCCAAATTTGGTAAAGAATTCAAAAAGATATGTCAAAAATTGGTAAAAAAATCATTACAATCCCAAGTCAAGTCATTGCTACACTCGTTGGTGATGAATTGACCACGAAGGGTCCAAAAGGCGAATTGAAATTAACTATTCTGCCTAATATTGTAGTGAAAATTGATGGCAACGAAATATCTTTGTCTCGCAAAAATGATGAGAAACAAAATAGAGCTAATCATGGTTTAATGAGAAGTTTGATTGCCAATAACATCGAGGGTGTAGCCAATGCTTATAAAAAGACTTTAAAACTAATTGGCACTGGTTATAGAGTAACTTCTAGGGGTGCTGGTTTATCCATGACCTTGGGCTATTCTCACACTACTGAGGTTGTGGCAGTCCCAGGTATTACTTTTAAAGTTGAGGGAAATGATACGGTTAATATTGAAGGCATTGATAAACAATTAGTTGGTCAGGTTGCCGCTGATATTAGAAGTTTAAGACCACCAGAGCCTTATTTAGGCAAAGGTATTCGTTACAGTGATGAAATAGTCAAAAAGAAGCCAGGCAAAGCAGCCGCTAAATAATTAGGAAAAAAATGTCAGATATTAAATTATTAAACAAAAATAGAATCAAGAGACAGAAGCGTATCAGAACAAAGATTGTTGGAACCACTCTTCGTCCTCGTTTAACTGTTTTCCGTTCCAATGAGCATATTTCACTTCAAGTGATCGATGATTCAATTGCTAAAACTTTGGTTAGTGCCGATGACAAGTCTAAAGACAAAAAAGTTAAAGGTACTAAAACAGAGAGAGCGATTGCTACTAGCAAAGTTTTATTAGAACTTTTGAAGAAAAATAAAATTGAAAATTTAGTTTTTGATCGTTCTTATTATAAATATCACGGCAGAATTAAAGCAGTTGCTGAAACTCTTCGTGAGGGTGGAATTAAATTATAAATATGGCAAGAGATAATTTCGGTAAACCAGAAGTCAAAGAATTTGAAGAGAAAGTCATTCAAATTTCTAGAGTATCTAAAAAAACCAAAGGTGGTAATAAGGTTGGTTTTTCAGTATTGATGGTGGTCGGTGATAAAAAAGGTCGCGTTGGTGTTGGTCTTGGAAAAGCTGGCGATGTTTTAGCCGCTATCAAAAAAAGTGTCAAAAAAGCCAAGAAAAAATTAATTAGTATTCCTCTTGATGGAACCACTATTCCTTTTGCTATTACTGTTAAAAAAGGTGCTGGCAAAGTTATGTTAAAACCATCCTCTAAAGGAACTGGTGTTATTGCTGGTGGTCCAGTTAGAGCCGTTGTCGAAGCTGCTGGTGTTAGAGATATTACCTGCAAAATTATGGGTAGCGATAATCAAGCTTCTTCAGTTTATGCAACCTTTGAAGCACTTAAACAAATTTCTAAGATAGTTGCAATTAAAGGCATTAAATTACGTTCTATTTCTGATATCGAAGAAGAAGAGAGAAAGAAAGTTGAAGAATTACAGAAACACGCTGTTGAAGTTGCTGAAAAACATGAAGAAACTATTAAAACCGAAGTAGCTAAGCAGAAACCAGTTGCTAAAAAACTAGCAGTCAAAAAACCAACTGCTAAAAAAGCAGCCAGTAAATAAGGATTTAAAATGTCTATTTTAAGTATAATTAAAAAAATCAGCACAAATAAAATGAAACGCCTTGGTAGAGGTTATGGTTCTGGAAAAGGTGGTCACACTTCATCCAGAGGTCAAAAGGGTCAAAAATCTCGTACTGGCTCAAAGGTTCCTCTTTGGTTTGAAGGTGGTTCTTTGCCTCTTTCTAAAAGAATTCCAATGTGGAGAGGTAAAGGTCGTTTTAAAAATTTGAATCCTAGTGCAGAGTTGACATTCGACGATCTGAACAAAATTGAATTAACTGATATTACCTTAGACTCTCTTAAGTTAAATAGAATTATTGATAAAAGATTTAAAAAAGCTAAAGTGATTAGCAAAGGTAAATTAAACAAAAAAGTTAATTTAAAAGGCATCGGCGCCTCTGCATCTGCTAAAAAAGAAATCGAAGCCCTTGGCGGTGCTGTTGAAATTTAAAAGCTTCTTGCTTTTATAATAGTCTTTGCTTTAGAATATTAACTTCTTGCCATAGAAGTGATAGAAAAAATTTTAAATAAAATTCAAGCGATTATTTCCAATCCAAAGCTTAAAAGCAAGCTCTTATTTACCCTAGCAATTTTTGCTCTTACCAGAGTTCTCGCTCATGTTCCAGTTCCAATCGTTGATTTATCACAATTAAAGTTTTTATTTGATTCAAATCAATTTCTTAATTTCTTGAATGTTTTTTCAGGTGGAACGTTGTCTCAGTTTTCCATTGTGGCTGTTGGCATTAATCCTTATATTACTGCTTCTATCATTATGCAGCTGGCGGGAATGGTTATTCCTAAAATCAAAGAAATGCAAAAAGAGGGCGAAGCCAGTCGAGCTAAACTTAATCAATATATGCGTTTAATGTCGGTGCCAATTGCAATTGTTCAATCTATTGCGGTGATTGCTTTACTTAACTCTCAAAATTTACTTAGTAATTCAGGCCTGTCTAATATGATTGTAGTGGTAGCTACTTTAGTTGCTGGTTCAATGATTATGATGTGGCTTGGTGAAATTATTAACGAGAAAGGAATCGGTAATGGTATTTCTATGATTCTTTTGGCTGGTATTATTAGTCAAATTCCAACGAGTACCGCTTCGCTTTTTGCTTTAGCAGATACGATTGATCTAACTTCACTTTTAGTAATCTTGGCTTTGCTAGTTGCTGTGATTTGGATGGTTGTTTTTATGAATGAGGCAGTGCGTAAAATTCAAATTCAATACGCCAAGAGAATTAGAGGTGGTAGGCAATATGGTGGTCAGCAAACTCATTTACCAATTAAGGTTAACGTGGCCGGAGTGATGCCGATCATTTTTGCAATCTCTCTAATGATGTTGCCATCTTTTGTGGGTAAGTTATTACTCTTGGCTAAGAGTGAATCACTAATTAGCTTTGGAGAAAAAATAACTGTTTGGTTTGCACCAACTTCTTCTATTTATTTGATTACTTATTTTGTTCTGGTTTTTGTTTTTAGTTATTTTTCAGCGATTATCTTTTTTAATGCTCAGGATATTTCTGATGAGCTAAAAAAAAGTGGCGCTTTTATTCTTGGTATAAGACCAGGAAGTCCAACTAAAAAATTCTTAGAATTTGTAGTAACCAGAATTACTTTTGCTGGAGCTATCTTTTTAGCCTCTATCGCTATCTTGCCTTCTTTGGCCCAAATCATGACCGGCATTCAGTCATTAGCTGTGGGTGGAACAAGTATTTTAATTGTGGTTTCAGTTATTTTGGAAACTTCCAAGCAAATTAATTCTCAACTTTTGAGTGAAAACTATGAAAAATATTCTTAATTTACAAAATCCAATTAGCAGAAAGGCATCATGCAATTAGTTTTGGTAGGTATCCAAGGAGCTGGCAAATCCACCCAAGGAAACCTTTTATCAGAAAAATTTAAAATTCCTTATCTTTCTTCAGGTCACGTTTTTCGTGAGATGTCCAAGGAAAAGACTCCACTCGGTCGTTTCTTAAAAGAGACTCTTAATGCTGGTTATCTAATTCCTGATGACAAAACAGTTGATATTGTTATGGAATATTTAGAAAAGCCAGAATACCAAAATGGTTTTATTCTCGATGGCTTTCCACGTACAGTTCCTCAAGCTGAAGCTTTTCAAAAATTCACTAAAGGAGAAGAGGTAACTATTTTAATTGATGTATCAGATAAAGAAGCATTATGGAGAATCTCTGGTAGAGTCAGTGATCGCAGCGATGAGACATTACAAGCTATTCGCAAAAGAATTGATCTTTTTCATGAAAAAACTTCTAAAGTTTTAGATTATTATGCTGATCGTAAGCATTTAGCTGTAGTTGATGGTGAAAAAAGCGTGGAAGAAGTTTTTGAGCAAATTGTTGAAAAAATAGAGGCTATTTGTTCAAAAAAGTGATTAGTTTTGCTAGAGGATGATTATTTTTCTAAATCTGGTATAATATTGCGGTTACTTTGAAAAAATAATCATATGGGTAAAGTACAAGATCATAAAAGAAGTTCTAAGGTCAAGCGACAGGTCGATTTTACGCTTCATAGCGCCGATAGTCAGACTGACCGCTTCGAAATACTTGGCGAAGTGGTAGATTGTCTACCAAACACCATGTTTAGAATTAAAGTGACAGAGGCCACTGCAGAGCAGATGGTTGGAAGAATGTTGTTGGGAACTTTGGCTGGCAAAATGCGCCTTTATCGCATCAGGGTAATGCCTGGAGATTTTGTCAAAGGTTATGTCTCTAAATATGACTTAACCAAATGTAAAGTGACCTACCGCAGTAGTAAAGAAAAAAGTATAAAATAAATCCGCGAAAGCAGGTTTAATTAGCGCAATTGCCTCTTTAAAAAGTCGCTTTTATGAGGTATATTGCGAGGCTATTGTTATTATTATGAAAGTTAAAGCATCATTAAAGAAAATGTGCATCAATTGCAAGTTTGTAAAACGCAAGGGAAAGTTGTTTGTTATCTGTACTAATCCTAAACACAAACAGCGCCAAGGATAATTATGTCACGTATTGCAGGTCAAGATTTACCAGATCATAAAAAAGTGCCTTACGCACTACGCTATATTTTTGGTGTTGGTCCAAAAATAGCTGATGATGTTGTCAAAAAAGCTAGAATTAATCCAGATAAAAGAGCCAACGAATTAAGCTCCGAAGAGGTTACTAAGATTCAGGCTGCTTTAGATCAAATTATGATTGAAGGTGATCTTCGTAGAGAAATTAATGATAATATTTCTCGTTTAAAAAGAATTCATGCTTATCGTGGTTTACGCCATATGGCTGGTTTACCAGTCAGAGGTCAGAGAACCAGATCTAATGCTCGTACCAAAAGAGGTGCTAAGAAGACCATCGGTGCATTAAGTAAAGAAGCAGCAACTAAAGTAGAAGAAACAAAAAGTACTAAGTAATTAAATTAATGAGATATGGCCAAACAAATTAAGAAAACTCAAAAAAAGAAAGTCATTCGCGTTGTTCCTTCTGGGAGATTATACGTTAGTGCTACTTTTAACAATACTTTAGTTAGTATTACTGATGAACAAGGTGCAGTTTTATGCTGGTCAAGCACTGGTGAAGCTGGTTTTTCTGGTTCTCGTAAATCTACTCCTTATGCAGCTACTGTTGCTTTAGAAAATGCCATTAATAAAGCCAAGAATTACGGCATGAATAAAATGGATGTTTTCATCAAGGGTCCAGGTCCAGGTAGAGATGTTGCTTTGCGCGTACTTCGTGCACAGGGCATTAGAGTCTCAATGATCGCTGACCTCACCCCAGTGCCTCATAATGGCACTAGACCAAGAAAGGCTAGACACTAATATGGCAAGATATATTGGCCCAAAACAGAGATTACAGAGGCAAATAGGCGAAGATTTAGGTCTTAAGACCAATGCTTTGAAAACTGCTCGTAGATTAGCCACTAGACCTGGTCAGCATGGTGCTAAAGGTCGTCGTAAAATTTCTAACTATGGTGTTCAGCTCAAAGAAAAACAAAAATTGAAATATATTTATGGTTTACTTGAAAAGCAATTGCGTGCCACCTATGAAGAGGCTGCAAAAAATCCAGCCGCTACTGGTAGTGCAATGTTGAGTTTCTTAGAGAGAAGACTTGATAATGTTGTTTATCGTTTGGGTTGGGCTCCTACCAGAGCAGCTGCCAGACAATTAGTTAATCATAATCATTTCACTCTTAATAATAAAAAAATGAACGTTCCTTCATATCAGGTGAAAGTTGGCGATATTTTGGCTATGAAAGCTAAAACCGCTAAAATTCCAGCTGTGATGGAAGTCATGAAACAAGAGACTAATTTGCCGGCTTGGTTGGAAGCTAAGAATGGCGTTGCTCATGTAGCCAAATTACCAGTAAGAGAAGATATTACTGAAAAAATTGAAGAGCAATTAATAGTTGAGTATTACAATAGATAATTATAAATTACGGAAACGGATTTCTCCAAAAATGGAGAGAGATGAAACAAAGGAAAATATGTCAAACAAAATCAAAGACTACGCAGTCATGAACCCAAGCTTTAGTGTGGTTGAAGTAGAGGCTAGCGCTTCTCGTTCAACTATTGTTATTGAAGCTTTGGAAAGCGGTTATGGTCACACTTTGGGCAATGCTTTGCGCCGTGTGCTTCTAACTTCCTTACCAGGTGCAGCTATTACTAAATTAAGTATCGATGGGGTTGCTCATCAGTTTACTTCTTATGAAGGTATGACCGAGGATGTAGTCGAGTTAATTTTAAACTTAAAACAAATTCGTATTAAGTCAGATAGTGATGAGTCTGGTATTTTGAAATTAAACGTTAAGGGCGCTAAGGAAGTCACAGCTGCTGATGTTGAATGTGAAGCAGGTTTTGAAATTGTTAATAAAGATTTGTATTTAGCTACTTTAGCTAAAGGCAAAGCTTTGAGTATTGAAATGATTGTTGAGTCAGGAGTTGGTTATAAATTAGCTTCAGAAACTGAGACTGAAGTAGTTGACCAAATTGCTGTTGATGCTCTTTTTTCTCCAGTCATTAAAGTTTCTTATAAGGTCGAAGCCACTCGTGTTGGTCGTCGTACTGATTTTGATAAAATTGTTTTTGATATTGAAACCAATGGAGCAATTTCTCCTTTGGACGCTGTCAAACAAGCTGCTGAAATTTTAATCAAACAATTTGATCAAATTCTTCACCCAGTCATCAAAGAAGTCGAAGAAGAACTAAGTAGTTTAAGTCAAGAAGAAATTGAAACCATGAAGTTGACCGTTGAGGAACTCGACTTGCCAACCAGAATTGCCAACGCTCTTCGTAAGGGTGGTTTCGAGACAGTTTCTGATTTAACCAAATCGCCAAAAGATGAAATTTCTAGAGTCAAGAATTTAGGTGGTAAGAGTATTGATTTAATCGAAGAAGCTCTTGGTAAAAAGGGAGTTGTCTTAACTGACTAAGATTTTTGAAAGCTGATTATGAAACATAGAGTAAAAACTAAACATTTCAACAGAGACACCAAGAGTCGTAAGGCTCTATTGAAGAATTTATTACGTGATCTCTTTGAACATGGTGAAATCAAGACTAGTGAAGCAAGAACTAAAGAGGTAAGAAGATTGGCTGATAAGCTAATCTCAGTAGCCCAAAAGAACACTTTGGCCGCTCGCAGAGAGTTACATAAGGTTTTTGGCAGAAGAGACGTAGTTAATGCTTTGGTGGATAAAATCGCTCCAAGTTTTGGCAATAAAAAATCTGGTTTTACTTCTTTAGAAAAAACTGCTCCTAGACGCGGTGACAATATGACTGTTTTTAAACTAAGTTTATTAACAGGTGATCTTAAATTGACCACTTTAAAGAAAGAAAAAATTGCTGAGGAAAAGACTGAAGTTAAGGCAAAAGCCAAAGCTCCAGTAGCCAAAGCCAAGCCAGCTGTCAAAAAAGCTCCAGCTACTAAAGCTAAAAAATCAGAGGAGAAAAAATAATGTTTCAAAAATTTAAAACTTATAGTCAAAAAAAAGAAGAGGTTAAGAGAGAGTGGTTGCAGTACGATGCTACTGGCAAAGTATTAGGCAGATTGGCTACTGAGATCGCAGAGAAACTAATCGGTAAAGATAAAGTTACTTTCACCCCAAATATTGATGGTGGAGATTATGTTGTCTTAATTAATGCTGAAAAAATTGAAGTAACCAGAGATAAAGCTAATAAAAAAGTTTATTCATGGAACACTGGTTTCCCAGGTGGACTGAGACAGCGCACTTTTGCTGAAATGCTGGCCAAAAACCCAGAAAAATTGATCAAAAGAGCAGTCAAAAACATGATGCCAAAGAATAGATTGAGAGATGAAAGACTGAATAGATTGAAGGTTATCGTTGGTAGTGAGAATCCATACCAAGGAATGATAAAAAAGGCAAAATAATATGGCAATAAGAATGAACAAGAAAAACGCTAAGGCTAAAAAAGTAATTAAAAAAATAATTGCTCCAAAAGTTGTTAGTAAGAAAAAAACAGTTGAAGCCGAAAAAAACTTCAAGATCCCAAAAAGTAAATATTTTGAAGCAATGGGGCGTCGCAAAGTTGCCAGTGCTAGAGTTCGTATTTATGAAGGTCAAGGTGATTTTGTAGTTAACAATCTATTGGTGTCTGAATATTTTAAAAATGTTAGAAATGCTCCAGCTATTTACATGAAGCCTTTTGAGTTAACCGGTACTAAGGGAAAATTCTCAGTTACTGTGAAAATTTCTGGATCAGGACTAGATGCTCAATTAGATGCTTTGTTAAATGGTGTAGCTAAAGCTTTAGTTGCTTTCAATCCAGATTTCCGTACTTTCTTAAAGCCAGCTGGTTTATTAACCAGAGATGACAGAATGAAAGAAACTAGAAAAATGGGCATGGGTGGTAAAGCTAGAAGAAAGCGTCAATCTCCAAAACGTTAAACTTATCTCGTCCTCCGTCTCCACTCCGGACATTCCCTCGCAAAGCTCGGTCAAAAAAACCCGCTCTTTTGAGCGGGTTTTTAAATTCATTCCATTAAGAATTGCGATATTTTTAGCACTTAAACTCATGTCCATTGAAGGAGCTGATCTATAAAACATAAATTAGCACTTACGTAATGGAACAGCGACTTCACTGAGTGAGACAAAGATTGATGCTTAAAAAAGCAAACAATTTTAGTCGAACGTGACTGAGTTTAAGTGCAAAAATATATTACCAAACTTCTTTTTTAAGAGGTTTGCCAACACGGAAGTTAATGACCTTATGTCCTTTAACTAATTGTCTCTTAGCTTTATCGCCAAAAGGTTCGACGTGCTTATCATTGACTTTATTTACATAAAAAGTACCAAAGCCGGATAAAACGACTTTATCGCCTTTTTTCAAACTGCGAATGATTTCTTCAAACAATGACTCAACTGCTTCTGAGGAAGCTTTCTTGGTCAAATGAGCTTTTTTGGCGACGACATTAATCAAATCTGATTTTGTCATGATGGCCTTTCTATAATAATTGGTTCAAAAGAACCTGTTAAATACTATCCCAAGTGTACTATTTTGATTTAGTAAGTCAAGAAGTAATTAGATCAATTTTAGTTGATATAACAATGCAGTTGTCACTCCAAGCATATCATAGCCCATATCTCTCAAAGTGGGGTATCTACCCGGAACGGTGCTTTGATGAAGCTCATCAGTTAAAGAATAAATTAGACTAATTAAAAGTGGAAATAAATAACTTTTGCGAGTGATTTTTTTACCATTTGTTTTTTGGTAAGCTCTAAAAAGTAATAGATATAGAATAGCGTAAACAAACATGTGAGCGCTCTTTTTGAAAATGAAATCGTAAACTGATACTGAAAAACCAGGCAATACTTCTTGTGCTGATAAAACAAAAATAAAAGCAGCCCAAAGAGTTGGAACTGAATAAGCTAGAAAATAGGTTTTAATAGTGTTTACTTTTAACTTTGGCATAAATGAGAAATAGAGCACTAAGAATAATTAAGGAACTTCCAATTATAGCACCTAGGACCTCTGCTTGTCCTTGCTTTTTTCCAAAGAAAACCAAACGTCCTACTCGGTTTTCAAATATTTTATCTTGACTTTCTAACTTAATTTTACTGAGGTCGTAGTAATGGTATTTTTTACTTTTTTTTGGAGATGGAGCTGGATTTGTAGGGCTAGCAGTTGGAATTGTAGAGAGGGTTGGCGTTGGAGTTGCAGTTGGACTTATAGTCGGATTCGGTTCTTCAGTGGGAGCAAGTGTTATTAGCGGATTTACTAGGTTACAACTAGCTTCACTTAATGAAAAAATACTCGAATCAATTTCTCTTGCCCAGCTCAAGCCTTTTTCGGTTTCTAGGTAGCTAAAGGAATCGATGATATTTCCTGTAGCATTTTTAATAATAACACTGTCTTGGTCATTATTCAGTCCACTGACTTCTACAACTAATAATTGATTAAGGAATTGCTCATCACCGCTAAATCTATAGATTTGGTGATAACTGTCAAAAATAGTGTAATCTTCTATACTAAAATCTTCAGCAATCTTTTCAGTGACAATCAGCTCTACCCATTCACTACCGGTTTCTGGATTTGGATAGACTTCATTGATTAGAATTTGTGGCTCCACTTTTTTATTATTTCATCTCCAGTTTGCAATAAGTGTGACAATGTTGCACTTGTATTATTTATATTTCTTTGTTAAAAGTTAAACTAATACAAATTACAAAAAGTAACCTATGAAAAAAATTCTTCCACTATTGCTAGCATTACTTTTGGTTCCTGCCTTTTATTTTTACCAAAAATCCAATCAACTAGTTCAACAAGAAAAAGCCACAGAGGAAACCAGCCCGTCTCCATCAACAAATAAATACTCCCTTGCTGAAATAGAAAAACACAATACCAAAGATAATTGTTGGTTTGCCGTCAGTGGTAAAGTTTATGACGTCACTCCATACGTAGCTAGTGGCATGCATCCTGGTAAGGAAGCTATATTAGAAGGTTGTGGTAAAGACGCCACTGTTCTATTTAATACCCGTCCAATGGGTTCTGGCACAGCACATTCTGATAGAGCTAGAGACTACTTAAACAACTTCCAAATTGGTGATTTACAGGAGTAATTTTAGTCTTTACGCATCTTGAAATTAGAGCATATATAGATTATGATCTATATATTATGCAAGCTACTTTCTGTAATCATTGTTTCTCTAATTTAGCTGTTGATTCACGGATGAAAATTTTTATCTTTCTTAAAGATAATGGTCCTAAAACTGTTTCCGAAATTGTCAAACAAACTTCGCTTAGTCAGCCAACTATTTCTTATCATCTTAAAAGCATGAGTGAGGCTGGTCTTCTTTCAAAGCAGAGAGAGGGCAAGGAAATTTATTATAAGGTCAATAAAGATTGTCCAAATAATAAGAAAATTTGTATGCTTAAACAAATGGATTTCAGTAATTAATTTTTTAAAGGAGTCCCGTGTTCAAAATAAAAAATCTTCAAATTTCATTAAATAAAAAAAATATCTTAGATAAAATTGATTTATCAATCAAAGATGGTGACACACATATTTTAATGGGCCAAAATGGCGCCGGAAAAAGTACTCTTGCTCAAAGCATCATGGGCAATCCAAATTATTTGGTAAAAGGTGAAATTTCCTTTAACTCTCATGATTTACTCAAATTAGATCCACAGCAAAGAGCTGCTCTTGGAATATTTTTATCTTTTCAACAAATTCTGGAAATTCCTGGAGTGAAAATTTATGATTATTTGAAATTGCTCTATAAAACTAGCCACGAAAAGAAGTTTACCCCATTGAAATTTAAAGAGTTCTTAAAAGAAAGAATGGCGATTCTGAACTTTAATGAAGAGTTTTTGACAAGATCATTGAATTATGGCTTTTCTGGCGGTGAAAAAAAGAAAATGGAAGTTTTGCAAATGTTAGTTTTAGAACCAAAACTAATTATTTTGGACGAAATTGATAGTGGTTTAGACATTGATGCCATTCAAGCGGTAGCCAAAGCAGTGAACTTTTTGAAAAAAGAAAAACAGAGCTCAGTACTACTGATTACACATTATTCTAGAATTTTATCTTTTCTGAATATTGATGTAGTGCACTTATTAAGTAAGGGAAAAATTATTAAAACTGGTTCCAATGATTTAGTTACAGAAATTGAAGAAAAAGGCTTTGCTAATTTTCTTAAAGCATAAAGATATTGCATGAAACGAACCAATCTCAAAAAACTCAATGATGCTTATGCCGATAAATTTGGATTTTCTATGCCAGAGAAATCGGTTTTGAGTTTTGACTTTGGTCTTTCGCAAAAAATTATCAGTGATATTTCTACCAGCAAAAATGAGCCCCCATGGATGAGGGAATTTCGTCAAAAATCTCTGCAAGTTTTTAGAAAAATGAAGTTGCCAAGTTGGGGCCCAAGTTTAGCAGAAATTGACTTTGAACAAATCCGTTATTTTATTAAAGACACTGATGTGGAAAAGAAAACTTGGGCGGAAGTGCCTAAAGAAATCAAAGACACATTTGATCGTTTAGGAGTTCCGCAAGCAGAAAGAGAGTTTTTAGCTGGAGTGAAAGCTCAATATAATAGCGAAGTAGCTTATTCTTCCTTGCAAGCAGAACTAGATGAACAAGGAGTAATTTTTTGTTCAATGGAAGAGGCTCTGCAAAAACACAGCGATCTTTTTAAAGAATATTTTGGCAAACTGGTTCCTGCCGCTGATAACAAATTTGCTGCTCTTAATAGCGCAGCTTGGTCAGGTGGTTCTTTTGTTTATATTCCCCCAAACACACACGTCAAGAGGCCTCTACAGAGCTATTTTCGTATTAACGCTGCTCGCATGGGTCAGTTTGAGAGAACTCTGATTATTGCTGATGAAGGTTCTAGTGCTAATTATGTAGAAGGTTGCACTGCACCGGTTTACAGTGAATATTCGCTTCACGCTGCAGTAGTAGAAGTTTTTGTGAAAAAGAACGCTCGCTTTCGTTATACTACCATCCAAAATTGGTCAGGAAATATTTATAACTTAGTAACTAAGCGTGCTAAGGTTTTTAAAGATGGTGTCATGGAATGGATCGATGGCAATTTAGGAGCCAAAACCACCATGAAATATCCTAGCTGTTATTTAGCAGAAGAAGGTGCTTATGGAGAAATGCTCTCTATCGCTTATGCTAAAAATAATCAGATTCAAGACACTGGTGCAAAAATGTTACATTTGGCCAAAAATACTTCATCTAAGATCATTGCTAAATCAGTCAGTCTTGGTGGAGGGCAAAGCAATTACAGAGGTTTAGTTTATATTTCTAAAGCAGCGGTTGATAGTAAAAGCAAAGTGGAATGTGACGCATTAATTTTAGACAAAGATTCTGCGACTTGCACTTACCCAGATATGAAAGTTTCTGGTGAGAATGCAACCATGGAGCATGAGGCGAGTGTGAGTGAGATAGAAGAAGAAAAACTTTTTTATTTAATGAGTCGTGGTTTAACTAAAACTGAGGCTATGACTTTGTTGGTCGCAGGTTTCATTGAACCAATTGTTAAAGAATTACCGCTTGAATATGCTGTTGAACTCAATCGTTTAATTGAGTTAGAAATGGAAGGGAGCGTAGGTTAATGCAAATGGTTCTATTAGAAAAGCAAACTGAATTCACCCTAGAACCAAAGGTAGATACTTTTTATTTGGTTTTGTTGGATAAAAATGTAGAGCAAGGCAATATTAAAGTTGATGTATCTTTTAAGAAAGCAGGTGTTTCATGCCAATTACTTTTTCTTGGTCGTTTGAAAAATAATAGTAGTTGGCAATTAGAAAGTAATACGAGGCATTTTGTGACTGGAACGAGTTGTTTGACCAATGTCTATTTAAGTCAAAGTGAAGAATCTAGAGTTGATTATTTTGGGCAAATTTATATTGATCGTTTAGCTTCTCAAACAAAATCATTTTTAAAAGAACAAAGTTTGATATTGGGTAAAGCCACTTACAATCGCTCTCGCCCAATTTTAGAGATTTTTAATAATAAAGTTAAAGCCTCTCACAGTGCTAGTAGCAGTAGATTGAGTGAAGCCGATCTTTTTTATTTAATGAGCCGCGGTTTTAAAAAAGTAGAAGCGCAAAAGATTTTAGAAGAAGCTTTTTTTAACAAGGTTTTAGATTCGATTAAAGTAGAATTGGCACGTAAACTAATTAAGGATTATTTATGTTAGATATTGAAAAAATAAAAAAAGATTTTCCAATTTTTGCTAATCATAAAAAATTAATTTATTTGGATAGTGCTGCTACTAGTCAAAAACCACAAATAGTAATCGACAGAATTGCTAAATTTTATAGTAGCGAGAATGCTAATGTGCATCGGGGTGTTCATCCTCTGAGTGAGCAAGCAAGCGAAGCTTACGATTTAGCGAGAAAAAAAGTGGCTAATTTCATTGGCGCTAAAAGTAATAGAGAAATAATTTTTACCAAAGGTACAACTGAATCACTAAACTTAGTGGCACAAAGTTTTGCTTTGGAAAATTTAAAAAATGGTGATGAAATTTTAGTTACTGACTTTGAACATCACAGTAATCTTTTACCTTGGCAAATGGTTTGCCAAAAGACTGGCGCAATTTTAAAAATTTTAAATAGCGATGAAGCTGGTTTTATTGGTCCACAGGAATTAAAAAACAAGTTGAATAAAAAAACTAAAATAGTCGCTGTCGCTCACGCCTCAAATGTTTTGGGAATAATCAGCGATATTAAAAAAATTGCTAAGATAGTTCACAATGTTGGGGCAGTTTTAGTGGTTGATGGTGCACAAGCCATTCCGCATTTGCAAGTTAATGTGCAAGACTTAGATTGTGATTTTTACGCTTTCAGTGGACATAAAATGTTAGCCCCAATGGGCATTGGTGTTTTATATGTTAGAGAAGAAATTCTAGCCGAGATGTTTCCTTACCAATTAGGTGGCGGAATGATTGAGGAAGTTACTTTTGAAAAAGTAACTTTTGCTGATTATCCAGAAAAATTTGAAGCTGGCACACCTAATGTAGCCGGAGCAATTGCACTAGCAAGTGCAGTGGATTATTTATCAGCAATTGGTTTGGAAGAAATTAGAAAACATGAAATTGAATTAAGTAAATATTTGTTAGATGGTCTAAGTAAAATAAAAGAGGTCAAACTTTTAGGCAATGCTTCTGCCAAAGAACGTACTGGTTTAGTTTCTTTTTATGTTGAAGATATTCATGCTCATGATTTGAGTGACTTTTTAGCTAAGCAGGGTTTAGCTTTGCGTGCTGGTTTTCACTGCAGCATGCCACTTCATCAAAGCCGTCACTGTGGTGCTACACTACGAGCTTCTTATTATTTGTATAATAACGAACAAGACTTAAAATCTTTATTTAATAATTTAAAAAAGGCAATTGCTTACTATGGATGATCTTTATCGCAGTGAACTAATGGAGATTTATAAGGATCCAAGTCATCATGGCAACCTTAATAATCCTTCTGTGGTTTTAGAAAAACAAAATGCTTTTTGTGGCGACAAGCTTCATCTGTCTATAAAGATTAAAAATAATATTATTGAAGATGCTAAATTTGAGGGCAGTCTTTGCTTCGTGAGTATTATTGGAGCTGAGTTTTTAATAGAAGAAATTATTGGTAAAACTATTGAGGAAGCAAAAAAAATTGACCAAAAAAAATTGCTAGAATTAATTAATTTGAATTTAAGTACTAGTCGCGTGGCTTGCGCCACGCTAACCCTCAAAGCTCTACAAGAGGCTTTGAAAAAATATGACAAAAAAGATTGACAAAAACAGCAACATTGCTGAGTTAATTGGAGAAAATCCAGAGCTAAATGATGTTCTATATGAATATGGTTTATATTGTGGCAATTGTTTTGCGGCTGGCTATGACACTTTAGAGGCAGGAGCACAGATGCACGGCTTAGAAACTGAGGAAATCGAAGAACTCATTCAAGAACTAAATAAAAAAACAAAGAAAAATCTATGAAACTAAAAGTTGTATTAGGAATGAGTGGTGGAGTGGATAGCTCAGTGGCAGCAGCTTTACTCACAAAGCAAGGTTATGAAGTTTTGGGCGTGACGATGCAAATTTGGGAGAATGATCAGGAGTTAGCAATTGCCGATGCTCAAACAGTGGCCAAAAAATTAAACATTGAACACCGAGTTTTAGATTTTAGAAAAATCTTCAAAGAGAAAATTATTAAATATTTTACCGATGAATATTTAATTGGTAAAACTCCCAATCCATGTATTGCTTGTAATCATGAAATTAAATTTGGCGAGTTGCTTGACTATGCTCTATCTATTGGAGCTGATTTTGTTGCTACTGGTCATTACGCCAAAATTGTCAAAGAAAATGATCGCTATTTACTAAAAAAATCTAGCAGTCAAAACAAAGATCAAACTTATCCGCTTTATCATTTAACTCAAAAACAATTAGCTCACATTCTTTTTCCTTTAGCTAATTATGAAAAAACTGAAGTTAGAAAAATGGCTACCGATCTTGATTTAGCAGTAGCTAATAAATCAGATAGTCAAGATATCTGTTTTGTGACTAATCAAAATTATTCATCCTTTATTGAAAAAGAAACTGGTGTTAAAGTTCAAGAAGGGAATTTTGTGGACAAATCAGGAAATATTCTTGGTAAACATCGTGGCATCTATAACTATACGATTGGTCAGCGTAAGGGTTTGGGTATTGCCACTGGCAAGCCAATTTTTATTTCAAAAATAGATGCTACTAAAAATGAAATAGTTCTAGGCGATGAAGAAGATATTCTATCTAAAAGTTTGATTGCTAAAAAACTTAATTTTATTCCTTTTGATAAATTAGAAAAAGAAATTCTGGCGAAGGTCAAAATTAGATATGGAGCTAGAGAAGTTCCTGCTCGAATTTTTCCACAAGGATTGAATGAAGTTGAAGTAGTTTTTGATCAGCCACAAAGAGCGGTCACAGCCGGTCAATCAGTAGTTTTCTACCAAGGAGATTTGGTTTTAGGTGGTGGAGTTATTTGCTAATTGCCTCATAATGTTTTTGTAATTGAAAAATTATTTAAAATAAAGAAAGGCGTGTGATGTCTACAACCTTTTATAAATACCTTGGTAAAACGGAAGAATGGCCAAATCTCAGTAATGTTCAGCCAGCCAGCCTCACTTATGATGATGTACTTTTAGTTCCTCAGGCTAAAACAGCAATAGATTCTAGAAAGGAGACCGATATCTCTGTTGAATTTGGTCCATTTTCTTTAAGAAAACCAATTGTTACCGCTCCGATGGATACGGTCAGTGGTGAAGAAATGGCGCGTTTAATGCAACGACTCGGTGGTCTAACTTTTATGCCAAGAGTTTTTATTGATGAAGCTTTGGCAGCTTGCAAGCGTTTACAAAAAGATAAGATCGACGCGGTTTATTCAATTGGTCTTAAAAATGCTTTGGCAGATGCCACGGCTTTTAAGAAATTGGGAGCTAAAGCATTGTTGATAGATGTAGCTCATGGTGGAATGCAAAACGTTGTGGAAACTGCTAGAGAGATTCAAGAAAAATTAAAAATAACTGTCATTGCTGGCAATATTGTTAGTTTTGATCAAGTGATGACTTATAAAGAAGCGGGTTTAAAAATTGCTAGAGTTGGTGTAGGTGGTGGTGGAATGTGTATTACTCGCTTAGTAGCTGGAGTTGGTTTTCCACAATTATCTGCAGTTTTTGAAACTGTTTCTTCAGGTTTGGAAATTATTGCTGATGGGGGTATTCGTAAGCCAGCAGATTTTGCTAAAGCTATTGCCGCTGGAGCTAGAGTGATTATGATTGGTTCAATGTTGGCAGGAACCGAGGAAGCTCCTGGCGAAGTTGTAGGTGGAGTAAAAAAAGCTCGTGGTCAAGCCTCTGAAGATTACATGAAAGATAATGGTTCAAAGCTTGGAGAATTCCGCAGTGCTGAGGGTATTACGGCAATGGTGCCATATAAAGGCTCAGCAGAATGGATTATTAATGATTTAGTCGGCGGATTACGCAGTGCCATGTCATATATCGGAGCGAAGAATATTAAAGAGTTTCAAGCTAAAGCTCAATTCGTAGTGGCCTCAAATTCAGCACAGGGTGAGGGAGTGGCGCATATTGAGAGAGGGTAAGGTGCGCTCTCTTCTACTTTTTTGCTTTTTCTTTTTTTAGACTCAAAAATTTTTCAAATAAATGATCTTTTATTTTAAGTAAAGAATATAGCACTAATAAACAAGCAACGATCAATATAGTCATAAAAAGAGGGTTATCTTTAACTTCTTGCCAAATATTTTCAAGTTGTGTGATGCCCACGTATCCCACCCATAGATAGAAAGAGTTTCTAATTATCACTCCAAGAAAAGTGGTGATGATGAAAGATTTTTTACTGTATTTAATCACTCCAGCTCCCACAGAAACAAGACTAGTAGGAATAAATGGTAGAGCTCTAGCCAAAACCATCAGAAAATCATCTACCCAAGTACCAGTTAAGAATCCACCAATTTGTTCAATTAGTTTGTGACTAACGCCAATGTATTTACCTAGTTTTCCAACCACCACGTCTTCTAATTTGTCGGCAGCCAGGTAAATTAAGAAACTAGAGACTGTTTTAGCTAAAGAAGCGACGAGCACAATTACAGCCAATTGTAAGAAAACATAATTTTGGGCTTGAGCTAAAGCAGCGGTGGTAGTCATGACAAAAGGTGAAGGAATAGGAGCAATAATTTCTTCCAAAAATGAACCAATTACTACAAAGAGTTGTAAATTGATGGTTTGTGATAAGTGTTCAAGCCAGGTGACGATTTGATCGATAATAGACATAGGACTTGATGGTAACATAAAAAATGAGTGAGGGGAATAAAGCTTTTTTAAAGCGTGCTTGCTTGACTGTGCGGAGATGACTCGCCCTGCGGGCATTAGGCGGGAACTTGTCGCGCTTTGCTCGATTGCGTTCTCTCCGTCAGGATTTAGAATAATCTTTTTCTTCTTTCACATTGTCAATCACTTTAGCTTCGCTAGATTGTTTGCCAATGCGGAGATGACAGGATTCGAACCTGCGAAGCCGTGAGGCTCACGCTTTCCAAGCGTGTGCAATTGACCGCTATGCGACATCTCCTTTTGTGAAGTATTTCAAAGAACTGTCAAATTATATCAGAAAAGTTCTGGAATTATTTGCTAGAGAATATTTCTATACGAGCAAATTTCTTTTCATTTCTTTTTTGTGCTTGTACATTAATTTATCAGCTCTATCTTTGGTATTTTCCAAATTTCCATCTTTTTTTTCATAAACAGCCACCCCATACGCAAAACTAATCTCTGTTCTTTCATCTTTATTTTTAGGTTTTTCTGCCATAATTTTTACTATTTTTTTCTTCAAATTTTCTTCAAAATTCTCATCATTGTTATTATTGTGACAAATTATAACGAATTCATCTCCGCCAATTCTACAAATTTCATCACCATCTCTAAACTTAGATTCTAGATAGCCAATAATGTTTTTAATTGTCTGATCTCCAATTCTGTGAGTGTATTGATCGTTGATTTTTTTAAGTCCATTTAGATCAATGAAAATGAGACCAATCTTATTATGGTCAGTTTCAGGATTAAATCTGCTTTTTTTGAAAGATTCAAAGTAAGCTCTATTCATGACGCCGGTTAATGGGTCAGCATTGATTTTCCTATTTAATTTATTGCTTTTATCAATTGAGGGGACGCCAATTAAACCTCTTTTAATTTCAAAGTTTATTTCTTTTGCTTTTGTACGACTTTCTTCATTCCAGTTGTTACCTTGCCAGGAATTTGGATTTTGATTTTTATATTCAGGATTTAACATATAAGTTTCTATTTTAAAACAGAAACGCCAGGTTTTCACCTGGCGTTTTCAAATTTTGATCTAAAAGATTAATATCTACGATCTCTATTTTGTGGTCTGCTGTTACCAAAAGAACGATTGTTATCTCTACGAGGGAAACTATCATTTCTTGGCTCACGAGGTCGAGCGATGTTAATAACCAACTCTCTTCCTTCTACTGCGATTTGCTTTTTAGTGGCAGCATCAGCAGCGGATTCTTCGGCAAATTCTACAAAAGCGAAACCCTTAGAACGGCCGGTCATTCTATCAGTGATTAAACTGATTTGGGTAATTTCGCCAAATTCGGAAAACAGTTCTTGTAAACCATCTTGGGTCATGCTGAAAGGCAAGTTACCCACGAAGATTTTTTTCTTGTTTTCCATGGTGTCATTTTGATCTGACATAAATATGGACTCTTCTTTCTTGGACTAAATATCCAAGACAATTAATACTGTGGAGTATTATAGCTTATTTGCCTAAATTAGATAGAGTTGAATCAAAAAGCCTGGCCTGCAAGCTCTGTAATCTTTTCTAAAATCTTTTCTCTTGCGGCTTTATCTTTTTTACGTAGCTGACCAATGCGAGTGATCTTAACTGGCTTGATTCCACAAAACTCTAGTGTTGCTTGTTTCATTACTCTAGTGGTGGCTGAGCCACAAAGATAAATACTTTCAAAAATAGTAGGTCCATCCATGGTTATAATCAAGTGTGCGCTGCGACCACTGAGCAATTTTTCATGTCTACTGCCGGATAGATAGTGATGAGAAAATCCAGAAAGAAAAACCCGATCAATAAAGCCTTTGAGCAAAGCAGGAACATTTCCCCACCAAATTGGATAAATAAATACCAAATGTTCTGCCCACGAGATGTCTTTCTGAGCTTTCTTCAAATCTGGTTCTAGTTCGACATTGCGATCGTGTGGATTGCGAAAAACTACATCGAAGTTCAATTCCCCCAGTTCTAGGGTGCGAACTTGATGTCCAGCAATACGAGCACTTTTTATATAGTGCTTAAATATGGCGCCGTTAAAGCTCTCAAGAGAGGGATGCCCAAGAATTACCAAGATTTTTTTCATTAGCTGACATTCTAACATTTTCTTGTTACAATCTCTCATAGATTAACAAATCAAATCAAGAGAAATGGTGAAGGAACTAGCCTTTTGACCCATTCAGCAACCGATCTTTCATGAAAGACGCGGTGCTAAATCTAGCTCGCAAGAGGGAGATTCGCTCGTTTGAGAAAATTCAAACACTCTTTGCGGAGTGTTTTTTTATTTCTCCCCACAATTATTAATTTAAGTTAATCGTTTTTAGAAGGAAAAAATATGTTTGATCAATTTACTTCGGAATCAGTAGCCGCTGGTCATCCAGACAAGATTTGTGATCAAATCTCTGACAGTATTATTGATGCTTGTTTAGCAGCTGATCCAAAAAGTCGTGTAGCAGTGGAAACTTTAGTAACCACCAATAAAGTTGTTTTGGCTGGTGAGGTGACTTGTTCCACTCAAATTGATTTTGCCAAGATTGCTCGTCAAACTATTAAAAGATTGGGTTATGTTAATCCTGATTGGGGATTTTCTGATCAATCAGATATTGAAGTTTATATTCATGAGCAGTCTCCAGATATTGCCGTTGGCGTGGATGATGGTGGAGCAGGAGATCAGGGAATTATGTTTGGTTATGCTTGCAATGAGACTCCAGAATTAATGCCGATGCCGATTATGATGGCTCATCAGTTAATGCGTAGTTTAGACAAAGCAAGAGAAACTAACTTAATTTCTTATCTTAGACCAGATGGCAAGGCACAAGTCGTCATTGATTATGATAAAAAAGGTCAGCCTCAAAAAGTTTCTACCATCATTATGGCAGTGCCTTACGATCCAAAAATTAGCAAAAAGCAATTAGACAATGATCTTTGGGAAAAAATTATTGTGCCTGCAGTTAAAAAGTATTTACCAAAGCAAGTTTTGATTAAAGATGACATTAAATTAATTATCAATGGTACTGGTGCTTGGGAGATTGGTGGGCCAGCCTCAGATACAGGAGTGACTGGTCGTAAAATTATCGTTGACACTTATGGTGGCATGGGTCGTCATGGCGGAGGCTGTTTTTCTGGGAAAGATCCTAGCAAAGTTGATCGCAGTGCTGCTTATGCCTGTCGCTTTTTGGCCAAAAATATTGTTGCTCATGGTTTGGCTAGTCGTTGCGAGCTAAGAGTGGGTTATGTTATTGGTCAGGCTCAACCAGTTTCTTTTAATGTTGAAACATTTAGTACTGGTAAAGTTAGTGAACAAGAAATCAAAGAATATGCTCTAAGTTTATTAGACATGTCAGTCAAAAATATTATTAAAAAACTTGATTTACGAAAGCCAGTTTTTGCTAAGACTGCTGCCTATGGTCACTTTGGTAGGGAAGAATTTTCTTGGGAAAAAATTGTTTAGTTTTTAAAATTTATCCATTGTGATATATTTACTTTATGAAGAAAAAATTTCCACTTTTCCTCTTATTAATTATTATTGCTGGAGCAGCTGTTTATTTTTTTAGTCAAAAAAATAATCCGCAGTTGGCAGAGAAAGCGGCTGAAAAAGCTGTAGTCAATGAAATGTTGGCCAACTGTAAATACGATAAAGACGTTTGTGCTTACTTTGTTGCTCAGGCTCAAGCGATGGAAAAGGGTGTCGTCATTAGTACCGTAGCTAATTTAGGTGAATATGGAACCAGTACTAGTGAAATGAAAACCAGTGGTAGTGATATGGAAGTGAATAGCTATAAAGATGGTCAGCTGGAGTCAAGCATGATTTCTTTTGGTGGAGTCACTTATTTCGAAGACTTAGAAGACAACAGTTGGTACCAGGTGGGTGACGCTGAGGGCAATTTTAGCGATCCTAAAGAAAGTTTAGTAGAAATTCAAGCTACTTATAATGAAGATAATTTGGACATGCAAATTAAAAAAGTGGGTAGTGAGGCTTGCGGAAATTTGACCTGCGATAAGTATGAAATCATTGATACTATGGGCGAAGATGGTAGCACTAGCTATGTTTGGATTGACACTAAGGAGCACTTGGCTCGCAGAATGGAATTTAGCTTTGAGGGTGGATCCAATGTAATGGAATATAAATATGAAGCGGTACAAATTAACAAACCAGCTCCAATTAAGGAAATGCCCATGTTTGATGCTCCTGACAGCAGTGAAGTAGAAAGTGGCGAGATGCCTTCCCAAGCAGAACTTGAGCAAATGATGAAAGATTATGGATTAGATGGCGAATAATTTTTCACCAACTTCAAGCTTGCCAGTTAAATTTATTCGTCCTGGAATAAAGGCATTTATTGTTCGTGATGGGAAAATTTTAGTGGTCAAAGAAAAAGTGAAGCGCTTTGGCAAAGAAACAATTATTTATGACTTACCAGGTGGAGGGATTGATCCAGGTGAAAATTTACACGATGCTCTCCATCGTGAAGTAATGGAAGAAGTTGGACTTAAAATTGAGATAGGCAAGTCGGTTGGCAATTGGGATTTTGTCATTCCAAGTTTTGAAGATCCAAATTTTAGCGTACACATTATTTGTATGGGTTATCAATGCAAATTGCTTGGTGAACAGATGATAGATATAGACAAAAACCCCGCGAAACTAGAAGATATTTTTGGTACTGTGTGGATGAGCAAGGCAGAAATCTTGGCTTTGGAATATGATGTTTTTGCCCACAATTTAAATGTGAGAAAAGCTCTGGAGGCTGTGGAAATATAAATAGTTGATTTATTTTGCCATCGCTTTTTTCTTTAATTCCAATGGCATTTTTTCAATGGCATAACGTAAGGAAGTTCTAGGCATCACTGCTTTGTTTTTCATGACGTAATTGAAAACTTCTTGTTGATGAGCTTGGCTAGCTGCTTTGAGCATCCAACCATAGCCTTTTTGCACCATATCATCTGAATCAAGTAACAGGCTGTCCGCAATTTCAAAAATGTCTTTGAGGAATTTGCCATTTCTAGCAGGAATGATGAGTGAGACAGCACTAGCTCTTTTGACCCATCTATTTTTAGATTTGGTCCATTTTTTTAATTCAGTTAGGTATTCTGGGAAAGTTTCTATGAATTTACCAATTGTGTGATTGCAAAAAGTATCGCAAGACGCCCAGTTGTTAATATATTTCTCGACCCAGTTTTCAAAAATAGTAAAGTCTTTTGCTTCGTATTGTTTCCAAACATTATAAGACCAATTACAGGCGATGAAAGTTTCTTCCATATAACCAGATTGCCAAAGTTTTTCACATAAAGAAAATATTTTTTCTTTGCTTTCATCTTTGATTTCTTTGAAAGTTTCTTTAGCAATTTTGGCAACAGTAGCGGTTTTGACACCATAAAGCTCAACTGCTTCTTTGAAAAATCTTTGACTAGATGCTTGAGTTTTAGGGTCAGCATTTTGTTTTAATTGATTTTGGAGGGTTTTGATGAGGGGATGCATATCTTGCTCTCTGTCTGTAAGATATTTTTCACGTAGTTTTTTGGCGAAAGAAGTCGAAAAAGGTTTCTTGCCAAAAATAGGTGAAACTTCTTGTTTAAGGTGTTCTAGCATTTCTTTATTATTTTTCTTTAAAACTTTTTGTATAGCTCGACAACCTTCCTGAGTATAAATCCATAGGTAATCTAAATCTTTAAAAGTTCCAAGAACTTTATCATTTAAATAAATATCAATTTTGCCAAAAGCCCAGTCATCGTGAACTGAAATATATTTAATAATTTGTTTAGATTTATTTTTAGGATAATTAATTGAATCCAGAATTTTTTTCGCAAGCTTCGCCCCAGTTTTCATGTGTGCTTTTCTAATATCTTTATCGTAGTAATTGACTTCTGCTATATCGGCTAAAGTTGAGTAGCCTATGTCATGTAAGATTGCGAGGGGCATCAGCAAGGTTTTATCTAGAGATTCTTGTGCACAGACCTCATCAACCTTTTGCATAAACCACTCGATATGTTTAATATCCATGGGACGACCTTTTTGGTAGTAGGGTTTAGAGAGTTGCCAGATTTGTAAGTAGATATCTTGCATGAAGAATATTGTAGCACTGCAGAAGTGTGGGAACAGTACGCTGTGAGTATTGCTTAGGTTTGCTTTGTAAACTTAGTGGGATTCGCCCTCTTCGAGGACTAGTCACACACCCCTAAAGAGTGCTTGCTAGGCAAACAGAGTATTTGCTATATCGATCTCGCTTGACGGCGGAGGGACAGGGATTCGAACCCTGGATAGCTTGCGCTATGGCGGTTTAGTAAACCGCTGCACTAGGCCACTATGCGATCCCTCCTTTTTAAACTAACAGGGTCTGATTGTACCAAAGATTAGCTTTTAATAACAGATTTTGTTTTTTGTTTATCCAAGAGAAAAAGACTCAAAAATAAGGTGAGTCCCCAAAGGGTAATAACGCCGAAAAGAACAGTTGTGCTTAATTGTTTGGTTATCATTGCATAAATAATTCTCATTAAAATTGTATGGGATAAAAAAATGATGTAGGAATTTTTGCCTAACCAAAGTAAAAGTTTATTGGCAGGTAATTTTATAGTCACTAAACTTAGACAAAAAGATAAGCCGAATAAAATAATTGACAATTTAGTAAATTTTAAAACTGGCAGCGGATCGATACCATTATTGATTTGCTTTAGACAGATAAAAACTATCGCGCCAAAAACTAAAGCACTGAGAACTGGAGCGAGTTTGACTAATAATTTTGGCAAAGTTTTTAATTTTAAATAAATGCCAAAAGCAAAATAACCAATCCATGACAGTGATAAGGTATATTGAAAGCGATCGCTTTTACTGCTTGTAGCGGCGAAAGTGATATAAAGAGTGACTTGGATTAATAGCGTGAGAAATAAAAGTAGTTTTGGTTTTTTTCGAAGCAGCCAAAGCAAAGGGAAAAGAGCATAAAGCTGAAAAAGTACTGGTAAAAAATATAACTGATAATCAGCTTGACCAAAAAGCAATTGTATCCAAAGCGACATCGGTTGGTTGCCATATGACCAAGCAGACACGGAACTGATGATTAGAATCGAAGCAAAGCTCCATAATAAATAAAGCGGTAACAGTTTGAAAACTCTTTTTTTGAAAAAATCTAAATATTCAATTTTTTGGTTTTCATATTTTGTTGCTAGTCCGTAACCAGAAAGCATAATAAAAGCTGGCACACAAAAACGAGCTAATTGATCAATGCTGATAAAAAAAAGTTGTTTTTCTGAATTATAAATACCAGGAAAATAAGCAAGAATATGAATGATGACAACGGCGATAATGGCGAGTCCTCTGATTAAATTAGTTCTTTGGAAGGAGATAAAAATTTTTTGCACTTTAGATATTTATAAATATTATAGCAGTTCGAGAGGACAGATCTAAGCATTAGTAATATAGTAAGTCATATGAAATATAGAACATTGGGAAAGACTGGCTATAAAGTTTCTGAGATTGCCTATGGTTCTTGGTCTTTGGGGGCTGATTGGGGTGACGTTTCAGAAGAACAGGCTTTTTCTACTCTAGCCACATTACCAAAAGCAGGTATTAATTTTATTGATACAGCGGATGTTTATGGTGATGGTAGAAGTGAAAAGTTAATTGCTAAATTTGGACAGACTGAGACTGCGCCGATGCACATAGCAACTAAAGCAGGCAGAAGACTAAATCCCCATCTTGCTAGAGGCTATACGGAAGAAAATTTAACAAAATTTGTTGAGCGAAGTCTTAAAAATCTAGAGACCAATTGTTTAGATTTGCTCCAACTTCATTGTCCACCAACACAAGTTTTTTATATGCCTGAAACTTTCAGAGCATTGGATAATTTGGTGAAAGCAGGAAAGATTCGTTACTACGGGGTTAGTGTAGAAAAAGTGGAAGAGGCATTGAAGGCAATTGAATTTCCAAATGTTTCAACAGTGCAAATAATTTTTAATATGTTTAGACAACGTCCGATGGAATTATTTTTTCAAGAAGCTAAAAAGCGCAACATTGGGATTATTGTTCGGGTGCCTTTGGCAAGTGGGCTTTTGACTGGTAAGTTTGATTCCAATTCAAAGTTCGCTGAAAACGATCATCGTCTATATAACCGACAAGGAGCAGCTTTTGATGTAGGTGAAACATTTGCAGGAGTAGATTTCGAAACTGGATTAACTGCAGTAAAAAAGCTCAAAAAGATTGTTCCTGCTGGATATACAATGCCACAATTTGCTCTCAAATGGATTTTAATGCAAGATGCTGTTTCGACAGTAATTGTAGGAGGAAAGACAGCAGAGCAAGTTATGGAAAACAGCCAAGCTAGCGAACTTCCAGCTCTTAGCGATCAATTGATGAAAAAAGTTGCAGATATTTATGAATCTTCAATCAAATCTCAAGTTCATTATCGTTGGTAATTTTTTTATTGCCGAATCAGAATTTCTTTTTTGCTTCGACTCAATTTTTTAATCTCGCATTCCTTTTGAGCTGCTTCTTTGTGAGTAGTAAATTTTTCAGAATGAACTAATTTGACAGGTCCGCGCCCGCGAGTATAAGTAGCACCTTTACCAGAATTATGGACTTTAATGCGATGATCTAGGTCATATGTCAGACCGGTGTAATAAGTCTTGTCGGCACATTGCAGGATGTAGGTGAACCAATGAGGATGAGTGGATTTAGGCACGATACCATTATACAGGCGATTCGGTCATCGCATGGATAAAACCAATAATAAGGCCGTTGTCTAAATCTTCACCACAGGAGATGTATCCATTTAAAAAGTCAGGAGAGATTTTACTCCACTCACTGTTTAATTCAAAATTATTTTTCTTTGCAAAATCTGGCCACTTAGCTAGGGTTTCTTGAAGGGCTGCTTCGTTTTCAAATTTCTTTCCGACGACATATTTATCAAGAAAAAGAGAAAGTATTTTATAGGTAGGACGAGTTATTGTTAAAAAATATTTAGTAGCTGAATCTTCTAAAGCTCTTATATCTTCTGGTGAAAGACCACTACCCTGATCCTTGTTTAGAAGATCGTTTTGACAGCCTTCAATCTCTATCGGCATAAATTATCCTTTTCGTTAAAAAATTGATAATCAATGTAATAATATATCAAACAACGTCATTGTCAATAATGAAGCGAAATAAAGGGCTTTTTTGCTTATACCGTATTAAAATAGCGATCACCGTAGTCACCGAGTCCTGGAACAATATATTTTTTATCATTAAGTTTTTGATCAATGCTGGCGGTAAAAATTTTTACTTTAGGAAATTCTTGATGAATGGCTTCAATTCCTTCAGGTGCAGCGAGGACGCTGGCAACGCGCATTTCTTTTGGATTTTCTTCTGCCATTCTGCGTAATAAATGTAAAATAGAACCGCCAGTAGCTAGCATCGGGTCGGTAACAATGATGGTAGTGTTGTGATCAATCTCCGGTAGTTTCCAATAATATTCGCGGGCGACAGCTGTGCATTCATCACGTTCCAAACCGACGAAGCCGACTTTGACATTGGGTAATAAATCCATGGCTCCAAAAAGCATAGCAATGCCAGAGCGTAAAACAGGTACAACAACTATATTTTCATCTAGTGTGCACGATGTAGTTTCACAAAGAGGTGTTTCAATCTTTCCTTTTTTACAAGACAAGCTTTTAGTGGCTTCGGCAAATAATAAATAACAAATACGATCAGAGTTCTCACGGAATTCGTGTAATGATGTTTTTTTATCGCGTAGGTGACTGAGGGAATCTTGAATAATAGGATTTTTACAAACGAAAACATTTTTTAAAATCATATTTTTTTAGTCTAATTTAATTATGGGAAGATGGCAAGGGAGATTGCGATTGAATGATTCTTAATATACCCCCCAATGGTATGCTATACTTATTTCATGATTTCTATAAAAGAATTTTTAATAGTCAAAATCCTGCGTAGTAATTATTGTAAATTAATTTGGTTGCTGGGGTTTTTTGGCAGTTATTTTTTAATTCCAAAGCATCTCTTTATGACTGCCTATGCTTATTTGGCTTTGTTTTTTATGTTGGGTTTTGCGACGATGCTGACTTGTTTTATTCGCAATATAAAAGAAAAAATTACTTTAGCTAAAACTTATAAATCTTCTTTTTTGGGGATTTTGGCTTCTATTTTGGGTCTAACAGCTTTGCAACTTTGTGGACTTGGAGGTGTTTTTTGTAGCGGCAGTGTTTTTCTTGGATTATTAACGACTATTTTTCCTGGAATAGCTTTAGGAATTTTTAGTCAGTATGCAGTGGAATTAGTGATTTTTTCGATCATTATGCAAGCGGTTACGATTTGGCAAATGGGCTGTTTTAAGAAGAAGTAATTAAGCCAAAAAATAAATCAATCCTGCTCCAATTGAAAAGCTGAGGAGTGAAAGCAAGAGTTTAACTACATTCTTTTCTGCACGAATTTCTGGAAGCAAATCAGAAGTAGCAATATAAATAAATCCACCGGCAGCAATAGCGAGTAAATAATAATTAAAGGATTCCACGCTACTGTAAAAACTACCTACGATTGTGCCAATTATGGCAACTAAGGCAACGGCGAAATTGAGCAAAATGGCTTTCTTTTTACTAAAACCTGCATGAATTAAAACGCCAAAATCACCAAATTCTTGAGGTAATTCGTGTAGAGCAATCGCTAAACTACTAGATAAACCAACACGCCAATCGATAGTGAAGCTAGCAGCAATAATCAAACCATCAATGAAGTTGTGAATAGAATCACCTAGTAAATTCATATAACCAAAACTATGGACATGGCAATTTTCTTTATGGCAGTGGCGCCATTGGAAAATCTTTTCAATGATAAAAAATGCAAAGAAAGCTAGAAAAGTTACTAATAAACTGGTCTCAATTCCTAAAGCTTCAGCGCTCTCTGGAATTAGATGAAAAAAAGCATCAGCCATTAGAGTTCCAGCGGCTAAAGCTAGTAAATAGATAATAATTTTATGAAGGAGTTTGTGTTTAATGCTGAGTGAAAAAACGCCTAATAGAGAAATGAGGCTGATCAAAAAAGTAGCTAATAGAGCGAAAAGTAAATTTGACATAGGTTGTATTTTAACAGAGATGGGAAGATGGAATAATTGGATTTATGCTTAAGGGGGATTATCCAATTTTTTGAACTAGTTTTGGAATTTCAATAAATAAATTAGTTCTAGCATCTGCTCCTAACAATTCATCTTTTGTATAAGCAATAGCTTTCATGCCAGCTGCCTTAGCTGCGTTCATATCACTTTGAGCGTCGCCCACATAAACAGCCTCATTGGGTTTTATGGCTAATCTTTCGCACGCCAACAATAGTGGCTCTGGTTCTGGTTTATGTTTTTCTGTGTCTTCAAAAAAGACAGCAATCTGAAAAAAATTCTGTAAAGCAGTTAGCTGAGGCACGAGAGAAACTCTAGATTTCACTCTACTTGTGACTATCGCTAAGGCGTATTTTTTGCTTAATATTTTAAGAGTGCTTTCACAGTTATCTGGGATAGTTATCGATTTTTCTTGATAAGGCACTGCATGGCTTTTACCCAGTAGCCAAATTCTTTGCACTTCTTTTTCGTCAGCAGTTGGAATTAACTTTGCTATGGCCTGATCCATCGGTAAATGAAATGTGGTTTTGTAAACTTCTCTAGTTGGAGGATTATATCCAGTAAAGGACATCAAGTCTTGGAAAAATTTAAAATTTGCTTCAAAGGAGTCTAGCAAAACACCGTCGACGTCGAAAATAACTGCTTTGATCATGGTTGAATTATATTATATATGGAAAGAGATTTTTTATTTTGGAGTTTCTTCGGCTTCGACAAAGTCTTTGATTAGGGCAACGATAAATTTGCCACCATCTTCGGTGGGGAAAAAGATGGATCTACTAGACTCATCAAAAGAAAGTTGTTTCCAATATTTTTCTAACCCGAGACTATTTATTTCTGCAAATTCTGGCCATTTTTTTAAAATGGCTTCTAATTCTTCTGCATTATTAAATTTTTTATCAATTACCAACTCATCAAGAAAACGTTTTAACATTTTAAGTGTAGGAATGGTTACACGTTCAATATAAGTACCAGTTCCATCTTCTGGAGTTTTCTTTTTATCATATTTTTGAAGAAGCTTGCTTTCTAAATGAGCGCCTGTAATATTTTCCATTTTTTTGTACCTTTCAAAATGTTGATGCGGAGGCACTGCACTCTTCGAGTACTAGGCAGGTACTTTGTACTTGCCGTCGGGATTTGAGAAATTCTATTTTCTATCACATAGATAATCATCTCAGTTGCACTGAATGTTTATCTATGCGGAGGCACTGGGATTTGAACCCAGGAACCCCGAAGGGTCAGGTTTAGCAAACCTGTGCAATTGGCCACTATGCGATGCCTCCTTTTTAAAAATACTAGACGATTATAGCAGAAAGATTATTCTAACTCTCTAGAATTTATTCCTTTTTTTCCGTACTTATATAAATTTAGTTTTTTAATTTTCATGCGCAGCTGTTTAGAAAGTTTGTTGAGTTTTTGCTTTAGAAAAAACGGAAACTTTCGTTAAGCAAGCATGAGAGTAAAAAAATTAATGCATCTCCGAGCTTCTTTCTTTCAAGAAGTTTCTCCAAGATTCGATGACGCGAATGGAGGTGGAGAATGGCAAATCAATAACGGCGGTGAAGAGGGCAGCAAAGATATTATATTTTTTCCACTGATTAGAAAACCATTGTCCAATTTTGGCTAAAGGAATGGAAAAGAGTTCGAGTAAAAATTCAGTAAAGCTGACGTGATCTTCGATAGTGATTTCTTTAGATTTTGATTTAATAGCCATGGCCGCGAAGAAGACCATTGCAACGTTGACGGTGTCGAGATACATGGAGGTCCAAGGTACGCGACCGATCTCAAAAATCCAGAAAATAAAACGCATGGCAGCTAGTCCGCAAAAAACAGAAATGGCAATAAAAACAAAATTAAGGACTTTATTTTTCTTACGGCGAAAATCGACTTCGTAAACATCTTCACTACTATGTTTATGGATAATTTTAGAAACCTCTCCTTGAACAATCTTTAAATTGCTGTCTTTTGGAGGGCGAATGACGATCACTAAAATAAACATTACTAAACTAGGAATAAGTAAATCTACAAAAAGTGAAAGGATGCTAAATTCTTTACCAGCTAGTTTAGCAACTGGACCTTCAAAGATAATAAAACTGGCAATACCAGCTACAAAAATAGATAAAGTTGAATAAATAGCGGAACGGAAAAGGCGACTCTTAAGACTTTTCTTACGTTTAAAGTAAGCTTCTTTGATCATTTCCTTAAGTTCTTCTGGATTGGCTAATTTTTCTTTGACCACATCTGGAGTGTTATTGATTCTATCAAGTACATCACCAATAATGCGATAAGCTGCATCATATTTGCCAGCTAATTTGTAGAAATGTTTACCTTCTTCACTATTGAGATCCTCTTCAATCTGTTGGCGAACTTCATGAACTTGTCTCATGACATTTTCTATACTTTCTTCTGTTTCTTCAACCCAGAAAGGATAGCGGATTTTAATGACATTATAAGAAATGATTGGATCATCAAAATTATAAAGAGTACGCATACTAGCGATATAAATTTGAATGAGGCGATCAAGGTCGCTCATTTTATCGCTGGGTAAAATGCGATTACGTTCAAAAATAACGTTAGTCATTAGATTAAGCAAGGCGTTTTCTTTAAAAGCTGGGGCTAAAACCTCTTCAATTTCGCAAGCGGCAACTTCTAGCATCCAGGTATAAAATTCCATTTTGTTTTTAACATGTTTCTTGCTTTGGGAGTTGGGAAGGTTGGAATTATCTAAAATACGAATGTATTTGGAAAGAATATTTTCGATTTCCTTGATTTGTTTTTTAGCAATTTTGCCATTGTCGAAGTAACCACTACGCATCAGCTCTAAAATCATTGGTTCAGCCATTTCAGTGGCGTTCAAATTTGGAAGTATGCTAATTCCATAGAGTTCCGAAACTAAACGACGTTTAAGAATGCGTTCAATGGCTCCACGACGCAATAAATTTTCTTCTTTCCAATCAATAACTTTTCTGACCTGTTCATAAACACTGGCAATTTTAGAAGCCAGTTCATCTACCTCAAGAGGGGAAATAATTGCTCGATGTTGATACTCCCAGTCCATCTGGTATTGCTTAGTGTATTCTTTAGCGTAAGCAGAAAGCTCTCTAGGCTCAACAATCTTTTTTTCTTGCTTTACTTCTTCTACTTTTATTTCAGTTTGATTTTCGTTATCTGGCATAAACAATTTCTTCAATCTTCAATAGATTATAGCAAATTTTTCTTTATAATGAGCAACATGCCTGATAAATACACCGCCGTTTGGGTTTCCCACACATCTATTAGTGATTTTTTGCAGTGTCCTAGAGCATATTACCTCAAGAATGTTTATAAAGATCCAAAAACCAACCATAAAGTTCAATTAATGTCGCCACCTCTGGCGCTTGGTCAAGTAGTGCATAGTGTTCTTGAGTCTCTATCAGTTTTACCGACCACAGAGCGTTTTAAAGAGTCATTAATTGTTAAATTTGAGCGTAAATGGAAAGAAGTCTCTGGCAAGAGAGGCGGATTTTTTGATGCAGAGACAGAAGAGCAATATAAAAATCGTGGCAAAGAAATGTTGCTTAAGGTTATGGAAAATCCTGGTCCTTTAACTGGTTTGGCAGTCAAAATTAAAGAGGATTTGCCACATTATTGGTTATCTGAAGATGAGGGCATTATTCTTTGCGGCAAGATTGATTGGCTAGAATATCTCAAGGATAGTGACAGCGTCAATATTATTGATTTTAAGACTAGTAAAAGCCAAGAAAACGACAGTTCTCTACAGTTACCAATTTATCATCTCTTAGTTCACAATTGCCAGCATCGCAGTGTCAGTAAAGCCAGTTATTGGTATTTAGGTCTTGATGAAATTGTGGAAAAAACTTTGCCAGATTTGGAAGAAGCTCATGATCAAATTCTCAAAATTGCCAAAGAAATGAAATTAGCTCGTCAACTGGAGCGTTTCAAATGTCCACATGGCGAAGACGGTTGTTTTGCTTGCAAACCTTTTGAAAAAATTATCCAAGGCGAAGCTGAGTTTGTGGGCGAAAATGATTATCGTCAAGACATTTACGTCATGGAGCGATCCAAAAAAGAATTATCTAAAGAAGAAAATAGCGAGTTAATTTAGTTTATTTGCTAGGATCTAGAACTAAATCCTTGAAGCGACCATCTCTAAGTAAAAGCGCAATGACTGCATAAACGGCAATATCTTGCCAATTTTCATAACAGCTCTCATTTTCAGGTTCAGCCCCAGTACTAGCCAAGTTTTGTAAACGACGTAGTTTGTCATTAATGCGGAAAATAATGCCCATCTCGCCATTGTCTAGAATGTTGTCTTTGCCGTAGTCTTTATTCTTTTTGATAAAAATCTTTAGCAATTTAGCTAATTCTTCGTCAAAAGCTTGATCTAGATGTTGTGGTTTGGTTTGAGGCATAGCTAATATATTAACAAATTTTTAATTTTTGACTAGACTAGTTTAATAATTAACGTGCAAATAATAAGAGTCAAAATTATCTGATTGTTTAACTCTGACATATTTTAAGACACCTCCACCACAGGCCATGCTACCTCTATATAATTCTCCATCTTTTACTGCTTTGACCGTTGCATTAGTGCTGACAATATCTATTCCAGTATGAATATCGTTGGCATAGCGAGAAGAATATGATGTTGAGCCGTACCCTTGTGTTACTCGGATTGAGTCATTTAGTGGCCAATTCCAGTTTCCACTTCCATTGCGTGCAGGATCAATATTATCCCATATTAAGCCAATGTTTTTTAAAAGATCAAAAGGATTTCTACGGTTTCCATTTTGTGCAACTTCAAAATGTAGATGTGTCCCAGTGGAACATGCAGATTTCCCTTGAATGATAGACGCCACTCTGTCTCCTTCTTTTATATCTCCGACTTTTACTTCTGTTCCCAAGCCAGCTACAATGCCACGAATAGCTGCTAATTCAGCCCGTGCAGCTGCTAATTTTTGTTGATAAACGGATTCATTGTTTTTTGTTTCTTTTAATAAATTATCTTTACTAGCTTTTTGAGAATCTAGAATATTTTTTTGACTCTGCAATTCTTTTCTTTTTTGCTCTACCTCTGCTTGTTTAGTTTCTTTAAGATCTTTTTGTTGATTGTAAGTTAGTCGTTGTAACTCAGTCTTTTTCATAATGTCTAGGGTTTGTTCTTGAGCGACATTGACATAACGATATTGACTAATAAAACCATTAAAAGAGTCGGCTGCAAAAAGATTATTTTTGTAAGGCAGGCGACTTTGTTTGTAGCTTTCACGAATTCTTTTGATCAGAATTTCACTCAAACGATTGAGAGAAATACCTAAACCTTCAATTCTTTCTGAAAGCTCGGTAATTTCTTTTTCCAAGGCATTGATTTCGGCAGCGGTTTGTTGAATTTTAAGACTTTGAACTCTAATTTGGCCATTAATAATATCGATGGTTGACTGGAGGGTATTAGCCTCTGATTGAGCTCTATTTACTTCTCCTTGCCAACATCCTTCAAGCTTTTCTAGACAATTTTCGTAATTATCAGAACCTTCGGTGCAATTATATTGTTGATCACAATCCTCAGCTCTGACCACCGCTGGAGAGAACAAAAAAACAGCTAGTAGAATCAGAAAATAGCTTATAGTTTTTCTCATTTTTATCTTTTGAGCATGCGTGCTACAGCGCTGTAGCTTGCCACAATTCCAAGGAGAATGGCCAAGACAAGGCCGGCTGCGAACTGGTAGGCAAAGAATTGCCAAGCAATAGGGAAGTTAACGATGCCTGTCAAGAAGTTTTTAAGCCAAGGGTTGGCATAAAGCATCATTGCAAAATAAATGGCAAAAGCCAAAACGCTGGACATACTACTAACAATCATTGCTTCTAGTAGATAGGGACGATTGATGTAGGCATTATTAGCACCAACAAATTTCATAATTTGGATGTTTTTTCTCTTGGCTGAAATTTTCATGGAGATGGTGGTCATAATCATTAAAAAAGAAGCCACAGTCAGAGAAATTAGCAGGAACAAACCAACTAGGCGCATGGCATTAGTCCAACGGACTAAATTATTAATCACATCTTCCTGAAGAACGACATCTTCAACGCTACTTTCTGCGAGGAGATCGTTTTTGATGGCTTCAAGGCTTTTAGCATTTGCAGCAGCAACCTCAACACTGGATGGCAAAATTTCCTCAGTAACTAACTCTAGAAGCAAGGGATCATCTTGGTTTTCTTTTTGATAGATTTGTAAGGCTTCTTGTTGAGTAACTATTTTAACTTCTTTGACGTAAGCTTTTTCTTTCATCTTTTGGCTTATTCGAGTTAAATCTTCACTTTTGGCTTCTAACTTCAAAAAAGCAATTACCTGAGGCTGAGTCTCAAAAAAGGAGAGTACCTTTTCGCTCCCAATGGTTAATAGGGAAAAGCAGTAGGCAATAAAAAAAGTGATTGTTAAAAGAAAAACAGTCAAAATACTTTGATAAGGTGAGCGACGAATTGCTACTAGAGCAGAATCAAGTGCTTTCATTTTTTTTCTTTTCCTCTTTTTTATCTTTGCTTTTTTCTTTTTGATCGTTGTTTTTTATCTTCTTAGAGCCAATTTTAAGTTTCAACTTGGGGAAACTTAATCTGTCAGCGAGACTTAGTTTAGGCTTGGTTTCTTCTTTTTTAGTTTCTTCTTTGGCTAGTTTATCTAATTTTTCTTTAACTTTTTCTCTTTCTTCATCAATTTTTTCTTCCCCTACTGGTTCAGGGGTCGATTCATTTTGTTTCTTTGGCTCAGATTGTTCTTTTTTATCGAGATGAATGATTTTTCCTTTGCCAAGTTCATCTAAAACTAATTGATCATGAGTCGCAAAGAGCAGAGTAGTGCCAAGTTCATTAATCTTTTTGAGAAGTCTGGTAATTTTAATAGTAGCTTCGCTGTCTAGATTCCCAGTTGGTTCATCAGCAAAAATAATTTTAGGACCAACTGACAGAGCTCTAGCAATACTAACTCGTTGAGCCTCTCCTCCTGACAGTTGTCTTGGGAATTGAAGGGCTTTGTCTGCTAGACCAATTAAATTAAGCAGATCGGTAACTCTAGATTCGATCTCTTCGTCTTTTTTATTACTGATGTAAAGGGGTAGAGCAATGTTTTCCCAGACGTTCATCTCCTCTATTAATTTATAATCTTGAAAGACGACGCCAATTTTTCGACGTAGCGCGGGAATTTCTGAATTTTTAAGTTGACTAAGTGGGGCATTTTCAAAAGTGATTTCTCCGCTTGTGGGGAGATATTCTCTAATGAGTAATTTCATTAGAGTGGTCTTGCCTGCTCCAGATGGTCCTGTGATGACCAAAAGATCACCTTCATTAATTTCTAGATTCAAGTCAACGATGGCGGTTTGTTTATCAGCAAAAGACTTACTGACAGATGAAAAAACTATCATGGGCACGAAGTCTATTTAAGCATGTTTACTCTAAAGTTTGAATAGGAGCTTCTGCATCTACGTTGATTACTTCAACTCGACCTACATCCATGAACCAACCGGCTTTATCTGCCTTGAAGGTTTCACCGTAAATTTTGGCTTCAGTGCCAGCGAGTTTATCTAGATCGACAACAGAGGAAGTTAGGGCAACAGTTTGAGTTTCTCCACCTTCTCTTAGTAGTTTATGAGAGCCTTCGCCATCTACACCACCTTTTTCAATATAACCTGTAGCACTATCAGCAAAAGTATCTTTGTCTTGCACACCAAAAACATCTCCATTTTTGATCTTACTGCCTTCTTCAATGGTGACATTTTGCATCAAAGAAGCAGTTCCCTTGCTCTTGAGCTTAAAAGCACCGAAACCAGTCATGATGCCAGCTAAAACAGCGACACTGCAAATGATAATAAAGGTTTTTTTGACTTTTTTGCTCATAAGATCTTGATTTTGCCTCAAATCTCTCATTTCGTCAACTCGATTTTGATTGACAGTTCCTATTTCTTGTCCAACTTGTTGTTCGACTTGTTGTTCTGATTGGTTTGATTGATCTTCTAATTGCATTTTATACATATCTTTTTATTTTAGACCAATTTACTTAGTTTTTTCCATAATGAATAAAACTAAGTACAAATTGATCCAAATCCCCGTCCAAAACACTGCTACTTTGGCTAGTTTCTACTTGAGTGCGAGTGTCTTTAACTAATTGATAAGGATGAAGAACATAATTGCGGATTTGAGTCCCCCAACTAGCATTTTGGTGCTGACCTTTGGCACTTTGCAATTCGTTTTCAAGTCTTTCTTCTTCGATTTTAGCTAATTTGGCTTTAAGCATTTTAATTGCTCTTTCTCGGTTTTGAATTTGACTGCGCTCTTCACGACATTTAACGGTAATATTACTTGGTACATGGGTTAATTCTACTGCAGAGCTAGTTTTATTAACTGACTGTCCGCCAGCCCCACCAGCACGAGTAAAATTCCATTCAAGATCGCTATCCTTGATCTCAATATCATTTTGTTGGTCAAGTAGAGGTAAAACTTCAACCAGAGCAAAAGAAGTTTGTCTGAGACTATCAGCATTGAAAGGACTTTGGCGCACCAAGCGATGAGTGCCTTGTTCGCCTTTGAGATAGCCATAGGCGTATTCTTCTTCAATTTCGAAAACTGCTTCTTTGATGCCAGCATCTTCTCCCCTAATTTCTGAAACAAATCTATATTTCCAGCCTTTTCTCTCGAAATAGCGCTGATACATACGCTTCATCATCTCTGCCCAGTCCATAGCTTCAGTGCCACCTTGACCAGGATGGATAGAAAGAATGGCGTAAGAACGATCATATTTGCCACTGAGATATTGTTTAAGTTCAGCTTCTTTAAAAATCTTTTCTAGGTTTTTGGCAATTCTTTCAGAGTCTTCACTGAGTTCTAGTTCAATGGCGGCTTCTAAATCATCACAAAGTTTTTCTAAAACTTCCAAGCTTTTAACTTCTTTTTGCAAAGCAGAAAGTAGTTGCATCTTAGTTCTAGAATCTTCAGTTTGCCAGAAGTCTTCTCTTTCACTTTCTTTTTCGATTATTCCAATTTCAGCTTTTTTTTCTATCAATTTAGAATCAAGCAAAAGTTTGCGACAATTGGCGATTAAAGTGTCTTGGTCCATATCTAATCTGTATTCTAATCGAAGATCATGCTTTGATCACTAGTGAGTTCAAAATTCTTACTTTGATCTTGATAATTAATAGAGTAAGTTGTTGCTTGTAGTCCCGATTGCTTCTGAATAAAAATGCTTTTTTGTTCTTCTACTCCAAGTTCACTTTTAAGATTTATTTCTATTTTGCTCTGGCCTTTTGCCAACACTGGAGCTAAAAAGCCAACCTCTCGCCATTTTTGGCCGTCTTTTGTTTCCATCACTCTTTGATCAATTTGAGCAATTTCTTGGTCATCGATTAAAACACTGACAAGGTTATTATTTGGTTTAATGTAAAGTCGTTGATAGTTAATGTAAGGTAATTGATTATTATTTTGGAACTTAATGCTGAGTTTTTGCTGATTTTCATCAATATTTATATTGACTTGGCGCTCTACCAATCTATTTGTTTTGTTAATGCCGACATTACTTTCCACGAGGAAATAATAAAGTTCTTGATTATTGTCGTACATTTTGCCATCTAGCTGCCTTCTACTTAGAATCTCAGCAATTTCCTGATCTTTGCTATGGATCTGAATATCTTTGCTTTGTAGCAGATTTTTTGCTAAGGCGAGATAGGCTTGGGGATTTTCTTTAATGGATTGACTGAGTTTTAGCTTAAAGATTTTTAAGAAATGATTAAGAAAATTAGCTTTTTCTTGTGAACCGGGAAAGAATTCACTACGATCTTCTCTGGCAATTTCTGCAAAATTATATTGGTCAACACTTTTGTCATAGTCTGGTAAATAAATCTCTCCAGTAATAGCTAAAAGTTTTTCAACTGCGTTTAAATTAATAGCGATCACTCCTTGGTAATCTTTTTGTTCGGTCTCCTTGAAAAAATAAAGAACTTGCTCGGCTGAATCAGGAAAATTAGGCCACCAGTTGGAGTCTGGCAATCTCATCCCTTGACCAGAACTCAAATATTCATCTAAACCTTTTGGTGCTTCTAGAAATCCTTTAAATTGTCCATCTGGTACATAAATATCTTGGATTTTAAAAGGAGTGAATTGGCCATTTTTAATTTCTAAAGTAGAAAATGAGCCAAGAAAGCCACCGCTTGCTCTTAGCTCATCGCTGTTTTGTAAAATAATAATGTAGTTTTGATTTTCGTTAAGGAATTTTTTGCTGACTAAAAGCAAATCATTGCTAATGGATTTGAATTCATTTAATTGCTTTATATCAATTTTATTTAATTTATTATTTATTTTTTCTAAATTTTTGATTATTTTTTCTGCTAAATCACGATCACTTGTTTCGCCACTCATTACCTGATTAAAATATTTTTGAGAGTCCTTTTGGAGAGATGAAAAAAGTAAGTAATTCCTAAAAATTCCTAAGACTAGAAAAAAAGATAAACTTGAAAAAACTATAAGTATAATAAGAGGTTTTTTCATGATTCTTGAATTGCTTTGAGATATAAATCAGCTAATTTTTTAAAACTATGGTTTTTAGCTAATTGATAATTTTTATCGAGTATTCCCCTTTGTTTTTTTATGGTTAAATGATTCTTGAATAATTTTTCAGCATTGTTTGCACAAGCGATTCCATCAGCAAATGGGCTATCTAATAAATAATCTTTCTTTAAGTCATTCTGATATGCACTGAGCACATTATTTTTATAAGCCATGGCTTCTAAGATAGAGAGATAGCCACCCGAGAAACAGTTGGCAGATTTTTCTAAATATTTTCTGACATCAACGAAACCGAGCACCTCACCATATTTTTGGCATTCTTTTTTCATCAGACCATCGCCACAGAATTTAACGGAAAAAATTATGTTTTCTTTTGATAAAATATCTAAGAACTCTAAAAAAATTGATAAACCAGTGTCTTTTTCTAATCTACCAATAAAGAGAAAGCTATCTTTTTCTTTTTCAATGACGCTAATTTCTTTTGCAGGGAGAGCTACACCCCCATAGTTTAAATAATTATTCTTATTATCTAATTGATAATATTTATTTATATATCTGCCAATGCTGATGGTTTTATTAGAAAGTGTTTGGGCAAGCTTTTTGTAAAAAATATTTTTAAGAGGAATGGGGTAGATTTTTTCCCAACCATGAAAAGTAGTAATGACTTTTTTCTTTGGGAAAAGAATTCTAAATGGCAGATAATATATAAAGACATCGTGAATGAAAACAATTTCTGCCTCTTTGATTTGTTTTATTCTTTTAGACAAAGCCCACCAAATTTGTAGCAAACCAAAGAATTTCAGCATTTTTTTATCAGTAAAAATCTCTCTTTTACTAATGATTTCTATCTCGAGACCAGCTTTTTTTAGGTAGGGCAAAATCGAGGCAATGTGTTTTTCAACACCGCCAATTTCTGGAAGATATGATTCTGTAATGATTAATGCTTTCATGCTAAGTCGGGTTATAATTAAGATATGTCTAGTTTGATTGATTATAGAAAAATCTCTGTTTCTTTGATAGCGACAGTTTTTAATGAAGAAAACAATATTATTGAATTTTTGGAAAGTTATAAAAGGCAAAGCGTTTTGGCCAATGATTTTATTATTGTGGATGCTTTTTCCAGTGATCAGACTTATCCAATTATTAAAAAATTTAGCCTAGAAAATCCAAAATTAAAGATTAGGCTTTTTCGTAAAAAATCTAATCGTAGCCAAGCTAGAAATTTTGCAGTGGAGAAATCACAGTCAGATTATTTAGCTTTTACTGATGCTGGTTGCGTGCTTGATCAATTATGGCTCAAAGAGTTGCTAGATAAATTGGCAAGTTCACAAAAAAAAGTAGTGGGAGGGTTTTTTAGAGGGATTTCTAAAAATAATTTAGAAGAGGCGATAGTCCCCTATTTTTTACAATTAAATAGAAATGTCAATGAAAAAAATTTCACCCCCACTACCCGTTCACTCTTAATTGAAAAAAGGCTTTGGCAAAAGTTAGGAGGTCTCAATGAAAAGTTGGAATTGAGTGAGGACTATCAATTAATGTTGAGAATCAAACAAGAAAAAATTGAGATAACCTTTGCTAAAAAAGCGGTCGTTTTTTGGTATCCACCAAAATCTTTTTCATCTTTTTTAAAGAAGATAACTTCTTTTGCCAAAAGCGATATTGAAGCGGGAATTATTAGGCTAAAAGTTTTATCTATTTTTGCTAGGTATTTTCTTCTTGTTTTGATTCTTATTGAAAATCCTTTTATTTTTCTTCTAGCTTTTTTACTCTATATATTTTGGAGTATCAGTAAAAATATGCACAACTGTCCGAATTCTTGGTATTATTTGCCGGTTTTACAAATTAGTTCTGACTTCGGAATAATGATCGCTAGCTTATTGGCTTTGCCTAAATTTAAATCAAGAGCTCTTTAATCATAGATTTCTAAAACTTTATTATGATATTTTTTTGCCAATTTGATAGAAATAGGTAATAACAAAAAGATACTCCCAAGGCCCATGATTAAGAAAATTATCCTAAGAGCTTGCTCTGTATATTCATTAAGAACCGAGAATATAGCCAGTATTAATATAAAGGCTAAACTAATCATCATGCTTAAGCTAGAGATGGCAGTAGCTCTATTTTTGGAACTATAGCATTGGTTGCTGAGTTTTCCTAAAACATTCCAACGCATAGAAGAGACAATGAAAACCACAAATATAATAACCACCATGCTTGGTACCTGATAGAAATAACTTAAAGGTAAAAAGATGCTAAGCAAAATAGCTGGCATTAAGAAAACCACTTTCATTTTTTCGAATACTTTCTTCCTGATAAGAACATGCAAAAACTGAACGGCAAACAAAGACAAAAAGGCTAAAATAAAACCCATGTTTTTTTCGCTCACTCCCAAATCAACCAAGGCAAAATTTTTAAAACTAAGCACAATTGGCCAAGTAAATGCTCCAACTAAAATATAGAAAAGAGAAATATCTCTAGATTGTTTATTTTTAAATAATTCTTTAAATCCCATTTTGGTTTGTAGTAGATAATTTTTTAAAGTAAATTTTTCACTATCAATATCTGGTTCTATGAATTTCAAAGATATAAAGGTTGCTATTAAAAAAGAAATACCTGTTAGCACTGATGGCAAGTGATAATGTTTTTCAAATATTAGTCCACCGATGATGATGGCTGCAAAAATACTGTAATTAAAGATTAAGTTATTTTTGTTACTAATTTCACTGAAAGCTGCTTCTTTTTTATTTTGTTTGAGAGTGTCAAAAACTAGAGCTTCCAGGGCGCCACTCATTAAAGCATCACCTAGTCCAAATCCTAATCCAGCAATCAAAAACAAGGAAAAACTATCAGCATAAGCAAATAAAAAATAAGCCATTGCGCTAACAAAAAATGAGATGCTAACACTTTTTTTTCTGCCGATTAAATCAGCTAGGGCACCGGTTGGCAATTCCAAAATAATAGCACTAAATAAAATGACCATGTCAATAATAGCGACTTGAGTTAAAGTAATGTATTTTAGTTCCATAGATACCCAGACTGGTACCATAAAGAACAAAGAACGAAAAACACTCAATATTCTTAAATAGAAAATATTGTTGTTATATAAATTTTGATTACGATCTGTGGTTTTTTCTGGAAATCTAAATAATTTCTCAATACTAAACATCCGATAATTCTATCAGAAATTAACCTTTTTTACTTGAGAAGCCACAAACGAAATCTTTTTCAACGCAACCAGCGCATTTGTGTCCGTAATATTTATCATCCCAAGCTGCAAGGCGATTTTTTAAAGACGTAATGATTTCTTCGCTATTGCTTTTAATATTGCCAATTGGTCTAATGCCTTCACAGCAGCCGTAAACTTGTCCATCAGACATTAAAGATACTTGGAAGCAACCAAGATCTTTTGGTGGAAAGGTTTGGCGTTTACTCATCAACTGTTTGATTTCTTCTTTATCTAAAAAATTAAAACCTTCAACTCGCCCAACGATGTTGGAAATGGGGTGTTTTTGCAGGTAGCTCATTGGTTTTCGTGGATGGTAGGTCACAACAATTTTTTTACCAAAAATTTTTTCCAGCTCTTGCTCAAAATCATTGATTTGTTTCAAGTTTTCTTTAGTCACAATAGAGAAAATTTCAAAATGAAAACCAAGTTTTTGAGCTTTTTGAAGGAGAGTAATGCTTTTTTGAAAGTTGCCGGCGCCACGATTTTGGTCATGGTATTCTTCGAGCCCATCAATAGAAATGATTAAGTTGACCATATTGCTTTGTTCGATTTCTTCCAAGCGATCAATGGTGCCATTGCTAATGATTTGTACAAAAACACCTTTTTTCGTAAGTTCATTTATGAGGGCTGGAAAGTCTTTGAGCAAAAAAACTTCTCCGCCACAAAAAGTGACACTTTCTAATTCTTGGATTTCTTGGTAGCGATTGATAAAATCTAAAATTTCCTGATTGCTGAGGACAAATTTAGTCTTTTTGGTATAACAAATTTTGCAATTAAGATTGCAACGCTCCAGAGGATTAATGTAGAGGTGTTTGAGTTGATTTATTTTCACGCTTGGCTATTTTAGCACCTTAGAAAAGAGCTGAACCAAATATCAGCAATAAAACACTAGCCATCACAATGCGGTAAATGCCAAAGCCAGTTAAAGTGTGTTTCTGCAAGTAGGCAATAAACCACTTGAGGACAAAAAAGGCGACGACAAAGGCGGTGACAAAACCAATAGCTGTTAGCAATATTTCTTCTGAAGAAAGAGTAGTTTTGCCTATTAATTTAAACATGTCGTAGCCAGCAGCAGCACAGATAGTGGGAAGAGCAAGTAAGAAAGAATATTTAGCAGCTTGAGAACGTTTTTGACCCATGACCATCATGCTTAGCATCACTGCTCCAGCGCGAGAAACGCCTGGCAAAGTAGCCAATGCCTGGCCAATACCGATTACGATACTTTGTTTCCAAGTCAGATCTTTAATTTCTTTGTCAATTTTTTTGTTCTTTTTGAGTTGCCATTCGTAAACAATAAAAATAATACCAACTAGCATAAAGGAACCAATCATTAGCCAGTCAGTCTCAAAGAAAAAGCTTTTAATAATTGAATGTAAAAGAAAGCCGACGATGGCGGTTGGAATAAAAGACAGAATAATTTTTTTATCAAGTTCACGATCTTGCCAAAGTTCTTTACCATATAAAAAGAGGACGGCAATGATGGCTCCAGCTTGGATAAAAACTTCAAAAAACTTAAGAAAATCACTATTCTCAATCATTAAGAATTTGCTAACAAAAATCAAATGAAAAGTAGAGGAAATAGGCAGGAATTCTGTTAATCCTTCAATGATGCCTAGTACGAATGATTGCCAGATTTCCATAATGAGCTGATTTTATCAAAGTAAAAGCTAATGATATAGTAGCGACTAAGCTGTTAGAATAGAAAATCACCGCATATAGAATATTATATATTCAACGCGATCTATATGTTGTATAATTTTTTGAGGAAAAAATATGACGATTTTGATGACCACTTTATTTTTTTTAGTAGCTCTTATTTTTGCAGTGCCTGCTAAAGCAGTTTGTCCAATTTGTACAATAGCAGTAGCTGGTGGTTTAGGAGTTTCTAGATGGATCGGCATTGATGATTCAGTGATGGGTATTTGGATTGGCGGCTTGATTCTCTCTAGTGGTTTTTGGATGGCTGACTTTATTAGCAAAAAAACTTTGAAAATTCCTTATCCAAAATTGCTTTCTATTTTAGTGATGGTTCTTTTTGTAGTTCCACCTCTATATTGGTCTCATATTATGGGCATAGTAGGCAATACTCTTTGGGGAATTGACAAAATTCTTTTAGGCACAATTGTAGGCTCAGGATTATTTTTTGCTGGGATGAAATTAGATCAATGGCTACGCACTACCAATGAAGACAAAGTTTATATTTATTACCAAAAAGTTATCGCTCCAGTGTTTTTCTTAACCTTGGGGAGTTTTATTTTCTTTTTGATCACTCTTTAATTAAAAATTCTCAAAGGGGAAGCTAAAAATTATGAAAAAAACAAAATCAGTTCAACCAGATATCAATAAGTTCATGAGCAAAGTAAAGGCCATGGAAAAAGGTCATGAGCTCGATCTGTCTTCTGATGAAGATTTATCGATGGCGATCATGAATCTGATTTCTATGGAAGAACATTTTTTCTTTACTTATAATAAGACTGGCGATGCTAAATACCTAGATTTACTCAATGAAATTCGAGAAATGCGTAAGACCGCTCTTAAACGCATTATTAAAGATTACGAAGGAGAAGTTTGGTGTATTAGTAAACATTTACTGGCTGCTTCAATGAGATTTATGGAGGTAGGAACAAAAGCTTTGACCAAGGGTGATAAAAAAGGCAGCGAAGAAATGTTCCAGAATTCCTACAAGCTTTATTCTTTGTTTTGGGGTTTAAATCTGAATTTGGTTGGTACTAAAGAGATTGGCAGTGTTAAACAAAGTAAGTCAGCCAAGATTTCTTTTATCAGCGAAGACAAAAAACCAAAAGAGAATGGTGTGGCTAGTATCTTAGATAAATTGGGAGAGGTGGTTAAGAAAGCGGTTGATTGTTGTAAAGAATAGATTTCATAATTGGTAAGACAATTGTATCAAGCAGAATCTTATTCACATCTGCTCTGCGATCTGGATTTATCCATCCAGAAGTTTCTAAAGACCAACATCGATCCATACCCCAACGTACTATAGCTGTTTCAAAGTTTTTATTGTGTGTTTCTTTTGTAATGGGGACCACTTCTTTTGTACTTTTATTTATTTCTTCTGAAGCTGGTAATTGTGCATAGCCATCAACAAATAAGTTCATTCCAAGAAGCTTATCGGTAATATCATCAATACCATTTAGCAATGGTAGACCCTGTGCCCTCATCGTATTTTGAAAATTAAGAACGCACTCTTGTATAAATTTTTCATTTTTTGGATCCATTTTTTCATTGTTGGAAAAAAAGTTAGGAGTGTCATACATATAACAACCACTTTGTTTTTCAACTTGTTCTCCGTTTTCATTAATTTGAGTAGTGGTGGACCAATTGTCGGCGTGAAAACTAAAACCATGTTTTGCTTGAGGAGCATACGTTTTAATTGCTTTTAAAAGCTGGCCAGCTTTAGGAAATAATTGATCTGGAGATGGAGTTACACCTTCTTCTAACTCTATAAATTGTCTGTTGAGGTCAACATAAGAAGTTTCGTTTCCATTTTCATCTTCACCATTAGATATATAAGAACCACTTTCAGTTAGATATTTGGTGAAAAGTAATTTGTTAATTGATCCATCTGTATTAAGAATCTCCTCTCGTTGTTTTGGATTAATTCTTTTGGCTTCGACCATTCTGTCTAATAATTCTTGATCAAGTTGTACTCCTCGATTTTTTTGTAAATATGCTTCTTCATTGGCACGGGGAATAATCAGTACATTCTTCATGGCAGGATCATCTCTTAATATTTTCTCAGTTAATTGTAAAAACATAGGAATAGCTGGACCAGGTTCATCGCCGTGAATGTGGGACACTATTACCACATTAGGATCGCCAATGCGATAAATGATCATTGGGTTGCATCCTGCTTCTTCAACAACAATTTTTTCTACTTTACCTGACTTTTCAAGTATTTTTGAAGCTTCTTGAAATTGATACTCCTGATAATCCCAATCAAAAACTGTTTCTTTGCTTTGCAGATCTTGGTGTTCTTTGGGATTACCTAAAGCGTGACTTTGAGCTTTTGCCTGATCGAAGGCAAGGGAGTCAAGACTGGACCTATCAAATTCTTTAAAAGTTGCTTCAGAGTTTTTAAGCATAGTTTGATTATAAACCAAAGTTTTTTATTTATTTTACCCTTTCCAACTCAGGAAAAAGTAAATACAAAAACTCTCTAGCTGCATGACGATTTTTACCCTCATATGGATAATCATGGATATCAAATCCAGGTGAGTCATTAATTTCGATAATTACATAACTGTCTTTATTTTGTTTTTTGCTGACGTCAGTACTCATAAAATCAATACCGGCAAAGGATAATCCAGGAATAGTGCGAATTGCTTTGATAGCAATTTCTTTTACAGATGAGTGGATTTGATCAGTAAAATCGATAGCATCTCCTCCTTGAGAAATATTGGAAACTTTTCTAAGAAAAACTCTCTTTCCTTTTTTAGGAATGTTTTCGAGGTCTAACTTTTGTTCCTCAAGATATTCCTTCAATTTTTTATCAATTCTGATTTTTAAGTGAGATCTATTGCTACCTTTTTCTCCACGAATATCTTCTTGGTTTTTTATTTTAATCAGCTGTTTAATATTATTTTTTCCGTCACCAATGACATTTGCTGGAATTCTTTTCACCACGCCAATGACTTTTTCTCTAGTGGCTAGGATTCGATATTCTTCTCCGGTAAACATTTCTTCGATGACGGCGCCAGTTTTTTTGCCTCGAGAATAGGCAAAAGCAAGCCTAATTGCTTCTAAGTATTTATCAAAAGAATTGAGATCGAGGGTGATATTTTCTCCCCAAGTTCCACTAAGTGGTTTAACTACGAGTGGTTTTTTTAATTTTTCAAAAATATCACGAAGATACTTTTTGTCACTGTCTTGATTTATGTGATAGCTTTTTGGAGCATTAATTCCAGCCTGTTGGAGTAAATTATTGGTAATTTTCTTGTTTCTACAGATATAATGAGCAAGAGCAGTGCATGAGGAAGGAACCTGATGATGGTAGGATTTTTCTTGTCCTTTATAAGTTAAAGAAATAATTTCTGTTCCTGGAATAATTTTCCAAGTAATTCCGTGTTTTTCTGCCTCTTTGATAATAATTCTAGAACTGTTGGTTAAGTTGTTTCCTTTTTTCAAACCACTGGGTGAAAAATATTCATAAGTTAGTTTTGGCAGAGAGATCCTTTTCTGGTCTAACGAGATTTGGCGATTTTTTATTTGTTATAAAATAACGTTGATAAATCGAGGTTAAAGATGATTTATTATAGCACTTTTTGGCTATTTTGGCGGAGGTGACAGGATTCGAACCTGTGAAGCTGTGAAGCTCTAGTTTTCAAGACTAGCGCAATTGGCCACTATGCGACACCTCCTTTTGCTTGATTAAAGAGCGAAAGATAGATTATATCAGTCTTGCCTAGTATTTTACAGTAAATTTGCCTTGAGCTGAAGAGTAGAAAGCCAAAGAAAAGACTCTCCAACACAAAGTAAAAATCGTGTATATTAGATGTGATGTTAGAAAAGATCAAAGCTGCCCTCTTTGGCAATCAAGTCGAAGAAAAACTAGGTCCTGAACCTGAGTCAACTGCACAAACGCAAGCTCAGGCTGATCAGGAATCTAGTGTTCGCATGCCTGGTCAATTTAAAATGGAAAAGTCTAGGGTAGCTCCAGGTCTTTATAGGCCAATTCCAGAAGAAACTTTAGTTGAATGGAATGCTCCAGCTAGACCATTTAAAAAACGTAAACGTCAATTTTTCAGTACAATCATTATTATTGCTATTTTGGTTTCCTTAATTCTATTTTTTGCTGGTCAAGTTTTGCCAGTGGCGGTGGTAATTTCAATTGTATTTTTAGTTTATGTGACAGCAGTGATTCCTCCTCAAGAAGTGCATTATAAATTGACCAATTATGGCATTTATGTCGAAAAAGAAGCTTTTTCCTGGCTAGTGATGGGACGATTTTGGTTCGATGATAAAGCTGGACAGCGGGTTTTAGAAATTGAGCTTTATAAATTTCCAGGTCGTTTAACTTTTGTTTTAGTTGAAGGTCAGTCTCCCAGAGAAAAAGATCTAGAAGCTGTCCTATCTGAAGTTTTAATAGAAGAAAAACCAGAACTTACTACCTATGAGAAAGCTGCTGATTGGCTCAAAGAAAAAGTCCCTCTAGAGTAATGGCCTTATTTTTTGTTATGATGAGTTTATGAATAAAACTGCTCTCCTGCAAACCATTTCAACAATAGTTGGCAGCAAATTACAGTTGGCTGTTTTATTTTCTTTTTTGATTTTCTTTATTCCTGCTTTTGTGCATCAGCAATTTCTAACTGGTCCAATTATTAATGCTCTACTAATCTTGTCGTTTATATATTTAGGTAAAAGTAAGGCTCTTTTCTTGGCTTTAATTCCTAGTACAGTCGCCCTTTCTAGAGGATTATTGCCCTTAGCTTTAGCTCCGATGGTGCCTTTTATTATGATTAGCAATTGTCTTTACATTATTATTTTTGCCAAACTTCAAGCTAAATCTCAGACTAAAAATTTCTTAGCTATTCTTCTCGCTGCTTTAGCTAAGACAACTTTCTTATTTGTAATTTCTAAGTTGCTGATGGAAAAAATCTTAGTAGCTACTTTAGCTTCCAAGATCGCTATGATGATGTCTTGGCCACAATTATGGACGGCAGTAGTAGGTGGAATTATGGCTTTATTAATTAGTCAAGCGCTACAGAAAAAATATGTATCAAGATGAATTATTAGCTAAAATTGAAGAGGCGGGCTTAGTTGGGCGAGGTGGCGCTGCCTTCCCTGTTCATCTAAAGTGGCAGCGCATCAAATCCCTAAAAAATCCCAAGAAATATGTGGTTTGCAATGCCAGTGAAGGAGAAATTGGAGTTGAAAAAGACCTTTATATTTTAAAAAATTATCCAGAAGAAGTGATTAGAGGCTTGCTTTTAGCGATGGATTTTTTAGGAACCAAAGAAGCTTACATCAATTTTAATAAAGATTATTATCAGGCGACTAAAAATAAAATAGATCCTTTGCTAGATCTTTGTAGAAAAAAAGGCTATTTAGTTAGTATTTTTCAGGAAGAACCAAGCTATATTGGTGGCGAAACAGGAGCACTTTTAAACGCTATTGAAGGTAAAAAAACTCAGCCTCGTCCTGAGTCACCCAGCCCGTCTCTTAAAGGTATTTTTGGTTATCCAGTTTTATTGCATAATGTTGAAACTCTCTATGATATTGCCAGAGTATCAATGGGTACTTTTAAAGCAACTCGTTTTTCAACTATTCTAGGAGTCAGAAATGAAGGTGTTTATCAGTTTGGAATCAAGCAAAAAGTGGCAGATATTTTACGAGAAACCAATAACTATCCAGAATTTCCTTTTTTTGTTCAAGTTGGCGGAGGAGCTAGTGGTGAAATTTTGACATCTGATCAAGCAGAACAGGCTGTTGTTGGCGGTTGCGGTTCAATTGAAATTTATAAAACTAGCACCAGCTCTAAACAATTTTTAGATAAGATTTTTAATTTTTATGCCAAAGAGAGCTGTGGTAAATGCACGCCTTGTAGAGATGGTTCTTGGCAATTACAACAAATGTTAGCGGAAATAGAGGAAGGCAGTGAAATTACGTGGCAAAAAATTGCTCCAATTATTAAAGTAATGGAAAAATCTTCATATTGTGGTTTGGGCAAGTCAATCGCTTTGCCAGTCAAAAGTTATGCCAAAAATATTTTAGGAATAGAAATTTAAAATGCCAAATACAATTACCGTTTATATTGATGGACAAGCCTATCAAGCAGAAGAAGGTCAAAGTATTTTGCAAGTGGCGATGTCCAATCAATTAGATATTCCCCATTTGTGTTATCACGAGGATCTGCCGATCGAGGCCAACTGCCGACTGTGCTTGGTAGAGAGCGAAGGTAAAATTACTACCTCTTGCACGCTAAAAGCAAGTGAAGGCATGAAAGTTAGCACTAAAAATGAAGAATTAGTTGAAATGCGCCAAGAAAATCTACGCTTACTTTTGGCTTCTCATGTTAAAAATTGTCCAAAATGTCAGAAAAAACAACCCTGTCCAGCTTTTGGTTTAATGCAAAAATATGGTGTCACCAGTGAAGAATATCAGCGTAAGATGCTTGATTTAGCCGTCCATAAAATGGGTAGCGCAGCTGAATTTGATCCCAATCTTTGTGTTAAATGTGGTCGTTGTGTCAACATTTGTGCTGAGATTGGTATCAATTTTTTAAAGATTGAGGGAAAAGGAGCAGATGCTCATCTGACTTACAATCAAAATCCTAAAGTTGATTGTATTTACTGTGGTCAATGCACCGTTCATTGCCCAGTTAATGCTATTCGTGAGCAAAGTCACTTAGAGCAAGTAGAAGCTGCTCTATTAGACAAAGACAAAATTTTAATTGCTCAAATGGCACCCTCAGTAAGGACGAGCATCGGTGAGGAGTTTGGTCAAGAAGTAGGCTTAAATATGGAAAAAAAGATGTTTACAGCTCTGCGTCAGCTCGGTTTTGAGAAAATATTTGATGTTAATACTGGAGCTGATATCACCACTATGATTGAGGCTAAAGATTTAAGCAATCGCTTGAAGAAAAGAGATGCTGGTGAAGCGACTGCTTTACCAATGTTTACCTCTTGTTGTCCTGGTTGGGTCAAATTTTTAGAATTTTACTATCCAGATTTTATTGATCATCTAACCACTGCTCGTTCACCACAGATTCATTCTGGAGCTGCCTACAAAACTTGGTGGGCTGACAAGGCAGGGGTTGATCCGAGTAAAATTGTGGTGGTTTCAATCATGCCTTGTACTTCAAAAAAATATGAAGCAGAAATGGAGAAGTTTAACTTTGAACATAAAGGTCATAAATTAAAACCAGTTGATTTTGTGCTTACCACCAGAGAAATGGCCACTTTACTTAAGAAGAATCAAATTGATTTACCAAGCCTGGAGGAAAGCGAAGCCGATACTGAAGGAGAATATAGTGGCGCTGCCGCGATCTATGGAGCCTCTGGAGGAGTAATGGAATCAGCACTGCGCACTGCTACCCACATACTCACTGGAGAAGAAATGCCTAATTTAGAACTAGAAGAAGTCAGAGGCATGAAGGGTATCAAACGTGCCACTATAAAAATTGGTGACAAAGAAATAAAAGTAGCAGTGGTTGCTACAGCGCGAAATGCGCGCAACGTTCTCGAAGAAATTAAAAGGAACAAAGAAGCTTATGATTATGTTGAATTTATGGCCTGTCCAGGTGGTTGTATTGGCGGCGGCGGCCAGCCGCTAACTAGTACCAATGCCATTATCAAGAAGCGTATTGCTGGCTTATATTCTATTGATGCCAAAAAAAACCGCCGCCGTGCTCATGAAAATAAAGTTGTGCGGGAGTTTTTCTCTTACTTGACTGACAAGCCTTTATTAGCTGAAAAAATACTGTATACTAGCTATTCGGCAAAAAACAAATTTGAGTAAATTTCCGAATAAAAAAAGAAAAATATGAAACAATTTTTGAGTAAAATCATGACATTTTTAAAGAGACGTTGGAAGCTTTTGGCGATTATTTTAGTGATTATCTTAGCTGGTTCTTGGTATGTACAGGGTAGTGCTAAGAATGCTACTCAATTAATTTTTGTTTCCCCAGTTAGAGAAGATATTGTCTCCAGCATTACCATTTCTGGTCGGGTGGACGCTAAAGAAAAAGCTCGTCTGCGTTTTGCTGCTGGTGGAAAAATAGTTTATTTAGGTGCTAAAGAAGGTGATGCTGTCAAAAAATGGCAAAGCATTGCCACTATTGATCGTGCTACACTCCAGAAACAACTTGACCAAAATCTGAATCTTTACATGAAGGAAAGATACGATTTTGAAGACGTTCAAGATGATATCAAAGATCGTTCTTTAGATACAGCAGAAACTAGAGCAGTGGCTAAAGATCAATATGATTTAAACAATCAGGTTCTAAACGTAGAAATTCAAAGCATTGCTATTGCTAATACCACCATCTATTCGCCTTTCGATGGCATTGTAACTTCTGCTCCAACTGCAGTTTCGGGAGTGCAACTTATGGCAACTGATTATTTTGAAATAGTTAATCCAAAAACCTTAGTTTTCCGTGCTTCAATTGATGAAGTAGACATGCATCGCATTGAAAAGGGACAAAGCGCTCAGATTATTTTAGATGCTTATGATGAGGAAGAAATTGAGACTCAGATTTCTTATATTTCATACACAAGCTTTGAGTCTTCTACCGGCACAGTTTTTTTAATTGAATTTCCCATTGATAGTCAAAATATTGAAAAGTATCGCATTGGGATGAATGGTGACGCTCATATTAAAATTGCCGAGAAAAAAGATGTCTTAACTGTTCCTCTTGATTCGATCAGTGAACATGATGATAAAGTTTTTGTTTTTGTCAAAGCTGATAATAAGGAAGGCAAAGAAGAAAGAGAAGTCAAAGTTGGCTTAGAGAGTGAAGATAGAATTGAGATATTTGAAGGTTTAAGTGAGAACGATCAGGTAGTTTTGCCTGAGTAAATTCATTGAAAATGATCTATGTTGTTAAATTTGAAGCATGTTTCCAAGAACTATAAGATCGGTGACACCATCATTCATGCTTTGGATGATATTTCCTTGCAAGTTAAGGAGAAAGAGTTCTTAGCTATTATGGGACCATCTGGTTCTGGAAAATCAACTTTCCTGCAGGTAGCTAGTATGTTAGCGGAACCTAGTTCTGGAGACATTTTCTTGAATGATACTGAGGTTTCTTCATACAATGAAATTCAGCGAGCTCATCTGCGTAATAAAGAAATCGGTTTTATTTTTCAATCTTTTAATCTATTAGCCAGAACTTCAGCTTTGGAGAATGTCATGTTGCCTTTGTTTTATGCTGGTTATGATGTTAATTCAGCTAGATCTAAAAAGAAGGCCATTGATATGTTAGAAAGAGTTGGTTTGGGCGATCGTTTAAATAATACTCCAGCTCAACTCTCAGGCGGGCAGCAACAAAGGGTGGCTATTGCCAGAGCTTTAATTAATGATCCTTCGATTATTTTTGCTGATGAACCAACTGGCAATCTTGACTCCAAAAGTGGCGAAGATATTAAGAAAATTCTTAAAGATTTAAGTAAAGAAGGTAAGACCATTATCATGGTTACTCACGAAGAAGATGTGGCAGCAATCGCCAAAAGACAGGTTGTATTTAAAGATGGTAAAGTTTTAAGTGATAAAAAATAATGAAAATTAGTAAAATTTTTCCACTAGCTTTAAAATCAATTTTACTTAATAAGAGTAGATCTTTTTTAACGATGTTGGGAGTAATTATAGGCGTGGGTTCAGTGGTCTTATTGACGAGTATTGGTACTGGCTTACAAGCTTATATTACCGATCAATTTGCCAGTTTAGGAACGAACATTCTTTATGTAGTGCCAGGTAATCCTTTTGGCGAAAATGGTGGTTTTGGCGGTGAACAATCTATGCTTGAAAGCACTAAACCTGTTCTAAAAAGAAGATTTTATGATCAAGTGATTCGAAACAATCGCGATTTAATTAAAGATGGTGTAGTCACGGCAGTTAATATTGCTGAGGCTAAATATGCTAAAACTACGAAAAAAGCCACACTTTACGGTGTCACGAGTTCTTACGAATCTGTTTATAATTCTCCGGCTGTTAAAGGAAGATGGTTTACTAAGGTTGAAGAGGAAAAATCTGAGCGAATTGTTTTACTTGGACCAAAAATAGCAGAGGATTTGTTTGGCAAAGTAGATCCAATTAACAAAAATATTCTTCTCAATGGTCAAAACTACACAGTAATTGGCTTACTTGAGGAAAAAGGAGGAGGTTTTGGTGGTCCAAGTTTTGATAGCTATATTTATGTGCCAACTGAAACTCTTTTTAAATATTTCGATACAGAACTAATTGACTCCTTTATTTTTGAAGTCAGAGACAAAGATCAAATCAAGGAAGCAACTAGAGCAATTGAAAAGACTATCGGTAAAGAATTAGATGATGATGAGTTTTCAGTTTTTGATCAAACTCAGTTATTAACAACGATTAATAGTATTTTAGGAATGTTAACTATTGGTTTGGGTGGAATTGCGGCAATTTCTTTGGTAGTTGGTGGCATTGGCATTATGAATATTATGTTAGTTTCAGTGACTGAACGTACTCGTGAGATTGGTTTGCGCAAGGCTTTAGGAGCTACTCCAAATTTAATTTTAGCTCAGTTTTTGATTGAGGCAGCTTTGCTTTCCGTAATTGGTGGGCTAATTGGTTTGCTCATCGCTTATTTGGGCTCTTTGGCGATTCAACCATATTTTCCAGCCAAGGTAACTGTCGGTGCAGTAATTTTGGCTTTTGGAGTTTCTACAGCTGTCGGTTTAGTTTTTGGTGTTGCTCCAGCTAAGAGAGCTGCTAAATTGTCTCCGATTGAAGCTTTGCGTTACGAGTAGTTTCTTTTGAGTAACCACTTGTAGTTATTATTTTAAAGTTTAGACCTTCAAATAGTGCTTTTTTATCTTATTTTGGTATAATTCCCATTTAGAGAGAAATTGTTTGTGACCGAAAAAAGACCCAATTATTCTGATAAGAATCAAGAATCCAGTCAAAAAGCTGCAGATGCTTATGATGAGTTGATGAAAAAGGAAAGAACACACTACTATTCGGATAGAGATCTTAAACCTAGCCCAAAAGAGTTGACGGATGCCTTCAATAAACTAATCAGAGACGGTTTAGTTCCTGTAAATAAAAAGGCAGAAGAAAAAGATTCAACAATTGTTAAGTCCATACCAAGCATTAGCATAGATCTAAAAAAAAGGCTTTCGAATAGTAATGATCTCAATGCCTTATCCAAAAGAAACAAATTACCAAATATTTTTGAGGATGCCACAGATAAAGAAAATGGAGCTCAAACTTTAGCAAAACTTGATTTACCAATATATAAAAGAATAAAAACTACTATTGGAGAATTTTTACAAAATCCTGAAAAATATTTTGGTAGCTTGAAATCAAATTTATATTTTCCTTCGGCAATGGATGCAAAAACTGGAGTAAGATATTTTGAGCTTGGTTTAGATGAGGATACTACTGTTAATTTTATAAAGGATTTAGTAGACAAAAAGGCAATTTCTCCAGATTATTCCTTCACTTTATCAGAGTATCAAAAAAATGAAATTAGTGGCAATATCATTATTAATCCCGTTATTCTTAATGAAAGCAATAGAATGGCTGAACATAGCGGTGAAATTTATATCGAGATTGTTGATGGCGAACACGCTGGTTTAGCTTATGGAGAGAAGTCCGCTATTCTTATAGCTAGAACTAATTTGGAAAGCAATCATCCCGATATCATGAATTTTGATGTCACATTAAAGAAGGAGGAATTTAGTAGACCTTTGATAAGAAAAATTAATAATAGACGTTTTTGGCAAAGGACGCATGGCAGAGAAGCTTATTTTGGCTTCTTGCTTTTAAAAGAAATCATTGAGAAAGGCGAAATTTATTGGCCTCTCATAGACAAAAAAAATAGAGAAAAGGATCAGAATGCAATTTTGCGTTATCAAAAATTGATTGAGCAAGTGACGGAAATTTTGCATTTGATTCCTAAAGATCAAGACAATAAAAGCAATTTTTCAGTCAATGGTGAAGCTTTCCATCCTGGTTATTATGAATTTATTGTTGGTCCATTCGGTACAATTTTTATAGATCATAGAGACGCTGGTAACTATTCAAATTTGCACTATCATTATTTAGAGGAAATGCAAGAGATTCATCCGCTTAAACTTGCCGCCGAAAAGACAGAAACTCCACTTTCCAAGGACTAGACGGGTAAATCGCGCTTTGCTTGACTTAAGACTTTCCGTCGAGAGACTCGCCCTTCGGGCACTAGGAGGGTGCTTTGCACTCTCCGTCGGGACTCGGTTAGCTTCTTATCCATACCATCTCAACTTATAAAAAAAGACGCATCCGCGCGTCTCTTTTTATAAGTCGGAGAGACAGGACTCGAACCTGCGACCTTACGCACCCCATGCGTACGTTCTAGCCATCTGAACTACTCTCCGTTTGTTTCTTTTTTGATTTTACTCTAAATTTAATCAAATTCCACAATAGTCACGCTTCTTGCAATCTAACTAGTGCATAATCATTCATAGTTATTAGTAAATGTGCAAAAAAGCGAAGAAAAGGCAAAAACTGCTAGTTAAAAAATTAGCAAAAATAGCATATAAATAATACACAAATAAAAAATAAACTAAGAAAGAGAGGGAATATGGCGAAGAAAAAAACAGATGAAGTTTTAGAGAAAATGCCTGATTCAGGTAAGAGACAGGCTGTCGAGATTGCTATGCAGCAAATTGAGAAACAATTTGGTAAGGGTTCAATTATGAAGCTGGGTGAATCACTTAAAGATTTGCCAAAGATGCCAGTGATTTCCACTGGTTCTCTATCGCTCAATATGGCTCTTGGAGTGGGAGGTTTTCCAAAAGGTAGAATTATTGAGATCTATGGTCCAGAAGCTTCTGGTAAAACCACTCTTTGTTTGCATGCGATTGCTGAAGTTCAAAAGTATGGTGGCGTGGCTGCTTTTATTGATGTTGAGCACGCTCTCGATCCTGTTAGAGCAGAAAAGATTGGTGTTAATTTAGAAGAAGTTTTAATTTCTCAGCCAGACTATGGCGAACAAGCTTTAGAAATTGCTGAAACTTTAGTCAGATCTGGAGGAGTTGATTTGGTCATTGTTGATTCAGTAGCTGCTTTGGTACCAAAGTCAGAAATAGAGGGCGATATGGGTGACCATCAAATGGGTACTCAGGCACGTTTAATGTCTCAAGCAATGCGTAAACTAACCGCAGCTTTGAATAAAACCAAAACTACCATTATTTTTACCAATCAGATTCGTATGAAGATTGGCGTGATGTTTGGTAGTCCAGAGACAACTACGGGAGGAAATGCTTTGAAATTCTATGCTTCTTTGCGTTTAGATATTCGTAAAATTGCTAATATTCAAGAAGGAGATAAAGTTGTTGGTAGTCGCCATCGCGTCAAAGTTAAGAAAAATAAAGTTGCTCCGCCTTTCAGACAAGCTGAATTTGATATGAATGACTATGGTATTTCCAGAGAAGGAGATGTGGTAGATATTGGTGCTGAGATGGGTATTATTGAGAAGTCTGGCAGTTTCTTTAAATATAATAATGAGGTGATTGCCCAAGGAAGAGAAGCAGCTAAAGACAAATTTAAAGAAGATAAAAAGTTAATGAAAGAAATAGAACAAGCCATTTGGAAAAAATCCAAGAGGAATAAATGACCAGCTTCTTTGACTTTTAGGTCATTTTTCATTATAATGGCACAAGTATTTGTTAAAATTTATTATTTAGTAAAAAGAAGCTAATTGCTTTAGAATTTAGTCGAGTATATTTATTTTGGAATCTTAAATTTAGTTATCAGTATGAGAATCATTTTTCTTACACCAATAAATTAATACCTCAAGCCTTCTCATTTAGAGAAGCTATTTCTAAACGCAAGTAAGTTTGTTTTTACCTAAACGGAAGGTAGACATGTCATTTTTTAGTAATTTATCAACGCTGTTTTCAGCTGAGGATGAGGCCAAGCGAAAAGCTAAAATTTCTTTTCCAAGAGCTCAACAGCCACAAGCTAAGCCAGTTAAACAATTTAATAAGCCAGTAAAACAGGCTAAGCCAACTCCGGTTATGCAAGCTGAGGCTTCTTCTATTATAGAAAAAGCCAAGCAGGAGGCAGAATCTTTAATTCGCGATGCTCACTCTAAAGCTAGAGAAATCATTGTTGAAGCAAAAGATGAGTCTTTAGAAATTCGTTCCAAAATTGAAAAAGAAACTCGTCGTGTTGAGCAAGAATTAGCTAACCAACAAAGAGAGTTACAAAATAAGTTAGATAAGATTGATTTTCGTTTTGAGCAAACCGCTCAAAAGGAAGAACGCATAGATCAACTTAAAAAAGAGTTGGAAGATCAAAGAGTAACTTTAGAAAAATCTAAGGCTAAAACCTTGGAAAAATTAGAAGAAATTTCTGGCTATTCTAAAGATAAGGCCAAAGAAATTTTATTTGAAGGTCTTGAGAAAAAATACAGCCGTGATTTAGCAAAAATGGTGGCAGAAAAAGAAGAAGCCGCCAAGCTAGATGCTGATGAGAAAGCTCAAGAAATCATAATCGATGCCATGCGTCATGGTGCTACTGATTATGTTGCTGAATATACTGTTTCAGTTATTAATATTCCTTCAGAGGAAATTAAAGGTAAAATTATTGGTAGAAACGGTCGTAATATTCACTCTTTTGAAAGTTGCACTGGTGTAGATGTTGATCTTGATTCCTCACCTACAGAGATCAAACTTTCAAGTTTCGATCCAGTTCGTCGCGAAATTGCTCGTGTTTCTATGGAACGCTTAATCAAAGATGGTCGTATCCAGCCAGCTAGAATTGAAGAAATTGTTGCCAAAGTTGAACAAGAAATTGACAGAATTACCTTTGATGCTGGTAAAAAATTAGCTCATGAAGTTGGTGCTTATAATATTCCTAACGGCTTAATTTCTATGCTGGGTCGTTTTAAATATCGTTTTTCTTACGGTCAGAATATGATTAAACACACCATCGAAGAAACCAAGATGGGTATTAATATTGCTAATGAATTGAAATTAGATATTAATGTAGTTAGACTTGGTTGTTTATTACATGATATAGGTAAGGTTTCAGGCAATCATGATGAGAGTCATGTCCAAGCTGGTGTGCGCATTGCCAAACAATTTGGTATGCCTCAAGCTGTTATAGATTGTATTGCTCAACATCACGAAGATGAACCTTTTTCTAGCCCAGAATCCATGGCTACTTATATAGCTGATGCTATTTCTGGTGCCAGACCTGGCGCACGTTATGAGAATCACGAGGATTACGTCAAAAGATTATCCGATTTAGAAACGATTGCTATGTCTTATGAAGAAGTTAAACAGGCTTATGCTATCCAAGCTGGTCGTGAACTCAGAGTGCTTTTGTTGCCGGAGAAGAGCAAAGATGATGACGTGACAATTTTAGCCAATAAAATTCGCGATCGCGTGCAAAAAGAAGTCATGGTTCCGGGTAGTGTCACAGTTACCGTTATCCGTGAATTTCGTGAGCAAGCAATCACTAAATAAGGTAAAATTAAAAAGATATGAATAGCTTTTTATTAGCCAGTCAACTTTTTGTTTCAATAATTTTAGCTAGCTTAGTGCTTCTGCAGCCTGGTTCTAGTGGTGGCGGGAGTTTATTTAGTGGCTCTGGTGAAACTTATCACACTCGCAAAGGAGTGGAAAAATTGCTTTATTACATTACCATCTTTTTCTTGGTTCTCTTCGTGGCCAATTCAATTGCTCTTTTATTGATTTAAAAACAGAAAATGCGTAAATTATATTGGTACATCAGTAGTTATGTGCGTAAACATGGTTGGATCTTCCTTGGTTCAATTGCCATAGCTCTCTTGTTTTTTTCTTTCTTATTACCTTTGGTCAATAAAAAATTAGCTTTAAAAAAAAGTACTTATATTGCCATTGTTGGTGAATATACTCTAAATGACCTGCCGAAGCCGATTAAAAATCAGCTCAGTGCCGGTCTAACTAAAATTGGTACCGACTTGCAAGCAGAACCATTATTGGCTGACAGATGGGTAGTAGAAGATGATGGCAAGCAATATCGTTTTGTTTTAAAAAAAGAAGTTAAATGGCAGGATGGTCAGGCTTTAAAACCAGAAGATATTTATTACAATTTTTCTGACGTACAAACGATTAGTACACCTAATGAAGTAATCTTTACTTTGCCAGAGGCCTTTTCTCCTTTTCCTGTTTCTGTGTCTGAGCCAATTTTTAAGACAGAGTGGCAAAAGAAAATTTTTTTTCCAGATAAAATGAAAATTATTGGTATTGGTCAATATAAAATGCTTGATTACAAGCTAAAAGGCAATAATTTGAGTGAGTTTAAAATTGATGGTCCAGATGCTAGATATATTTATCGTTTTTACTTGACTGAAAATGAAGCAGTTAATGCTTTTAAAAAAGGCGAGATAGACGTGCTTCTAAATATTTCTAATTGCTATGATTTATGCGATTGGTCTAAGTTAGAAATGGCCAAAGAATTAGCTTATGACCGTTATTTAGCAGTTTTCTTTAATAATACAGATCCACTTTTAACTAAAAATGTTCGTCAAGCTCTTTCTTATATTTTGCTAAAAGATTATGGGAATGCTAGGGCTATAGGTCCAATTAATCCCAATTCTTGGGCTTATTTGCAAGGAGGTAAGGATTATGGCAAAGATTATGATCGCGCTATTGAAAGATTGATGGATGATATGCCCAGAAATCCTCTTAATTTTGAATTGACCACTAGTTCAAATTTTATCGATGAGGCAGAAATGATGAAAAAAGAATGGCAGGATTTTTCATCTTTTGCTCTTGAAAAATGCCAAGTTAATAAAGCCATTCAAGATAAAAATTTGTGTCAAAACTTAGACATTAAAATTAATATTAAAATTAGTAATTTTCCAGATTTAGCTAATTATCAACTTTTACTTATTGGTCAAGAATCTTCGATTGATCCTGATCAATACTTTATGTGGCATTCATCTCAGCCAACTAATTTTACTCATTATAAAAATACCAGAATAGATAGTTTATTAGAAAAAGGTCGTAAATCTTTAGACTTTGAAGAACGCAAAACTATTTATCAGGAGTTCCAGCAATTTTTGCTAGAAGATCCTCCGGCAATTTTTCTTAGATATCTAGATAATTATTCGATTGCTCGCTAGTCACACTTCTTGTAATTTGGCTCATTGATAATAGAGCTAATGAAAAAGTATTTTTTATTTTTAATTAGTTTCGTACTTTTATTTAATATTGCGCCAGCACGAGCACAAAGAATTTTTAGCGATGATTTTTCAGGAAATTTAGAAAAGTGGCAGCTAGTAAATGGCGACATAAGCTATTGGCAAATTAGCAATCAAGCTTTATATGCAACCATTACTCAATCAAGAAAATTAAGTACCATTGTGCCAAAAGATGAGTTTTGGCAAGGAATGGATGAATACACAGTTGATTTTATTTTCAAGGTTTTTGATGATACTGATAAAAATTTTGTAGTTGGGATGAGAGATGCGGCTAATTTTTATGATTTTCATTTTTATAGCAATAAATTAATCGTAGAAGATATTCGTAACGGTTTTTCTATACATAATGCAATGGTGCCTTTTGCATTGGAACTGAATCGAGATTATTCAGTTCATATTTCTTATACTAAAGAAAAAATTGAGTTACTTATTGATGGCGAAAAAGTTTTTAATACTACTGAAAATTGGGCGCCACCTATTTATGGAGGGAAATTTGGCTTAAAAATTGCCACAGGCGGAGTGGCTCATTCCAGAGCTTTCTTCAATCAAGTTGAGGTTAAAGAAATTAATTCTAAGGATGTTTTATTCAAACAAGATGATCCACTTTGGGCAATGGCTATTTATGATCATGCCGATATTTGGACTGATCATCCAGAAATGAGCAATTGGGCTTGTGCTCTTAGTTCAGCAGCGATGCTAATTCGAGCATACGGCTATCAATTTTTACCAAGTGGTGATGAGATTAATCCACTCTCACTCAACCGGTGGTTAATTGAACAAGGTGATGGCTATATTGCAGAGGGCTTAGTTAATTGGTTAGCAATTAGTCGTTTATCAAGAATATTGAGTGAGCAAAGTGCCGATGTTTTACCTAAATTAGAATTTACTTACTTCAATGGAAGCGAAGAAGAAAACCTAAATGTTTTAAGAGAAAATTTAGTTGAAACTACTGGGCAAATTGCTGCTAGTGCTAATCATTTTTTTCTAGTTAAAGAATATCTTGAAAATTTACATGATTTTTCCATTAAGGATCCGCTTTATGGTCAGCTTTTGCTTTCAGAAAAAACAGAAAAAATTGTTTCTCTGCGTCTTTTTCAGCCAAGTTTTACTGACCTTAGCTATTTGCTATTGGTTTTACCAAAAGAATTTAATTTTTCTTTGACCACTGAGAATGGCGATGCAATTGAGGACTTACAAAGTGTCGAAGAAGAAATTGTTGGGGAATTGGGAACGATTGGTCAAGATTATAAGCTAATTTATTATGCTAAACCTGAATCAGTTAAACTAAATCTGTTTTTAAATACTTTTAATTTTAATAAGGAATTGCTAGACAAGGTAAAACTTTTCATTTATCAAAATGATGGTGATTTTCAGCTTATCAGCTTAAGTGATCTAATTGGCGAAGTGAAAAATTTTGATGAAGTTGATCAGTTTTTATTGAAGATAGATTATTCAAAAGAAGAAGAAAGCATTGTTAATTTAGAAATAATTGAAAAAACCGTTGATGAACAAAAGCAAAATACTCTCAATCAATTAGCTGTTCAATCAAATGAAGACTTTGAAAGTGGCAAACTTAGTTTTTATCTTTTTTATCAGCTCAACTTATTAATTGATTCCTTGCGAGAGCATTTAGATTATTTTTTCTTACTCCAGAAGTTTTTAGATTTTCATAAGCTATAATTAGAGCTATGAATTTTTGGCAAAAAATATTAGCAGAGAAAAAGATGATTTTAGCCTTATCGCCGATGGATGGGGTGACTGATTTTCCTTTTCGCGCAATTAATAAAAAGTATGGCCAAGCTGATTTGATTTTCACAGAATTTGCTAGTGTCGAAGGTGTTTGCCGTAGCACTTCTACTAAAATTTTAAATCATTTTGATTTCAATGATGCTCAGCGTCCATTAGTGGCGCAAGTTTTTGGTAAAACTCCGGCTTTTTTTAAGCAAGCTGCAGTCCTACTTTGCGAGCTAGGGGTTGATGGAATTGATATCAATATGGGTTGTCCAGCGCCAACTGTTGCCAATCATGGTTCTGGAGCAGCTATTATAAAAAATCCAGAATTAGCAAAAGAGCTTATTAGAGTAGTTCAAGAAGGAATTGCAGAATGGAAAAATGGTTTGGAGTTAAAAGATTGCCCAGATATTTCTCCTAAGACTGTTATGGCGGTCGCAGATAAGAAAAAGAATTTCGCATTGCCAGATATTGATCGCAAAAAAATTCCAACTGTTTCTGTTAAAACCAGAATTGGTTTTGATCATGAGGAAATAGATACCTGGCTTCCGCACTTGCTAGGAATGCGGCTCGTCGCTATTTCTCTACACGGGCGCACTCTCAAACAAGGCTACTCCGGCAAGGCCGATTGGTCAGTTATCGGGCGAGCCGCAGCACTTATCAAAAAAGAAGATCCCTCAGTTGTTTTTCTTGGTAATGGTGACGTGACAGATTATGAAGAAGCAATGGAAAAAGTTAAGCAATATAACTTAGATGGTGTATTAATTGGTCGAGCTAGTTTTGGTCAGCCTTTTATTTTCCTGCCAAAGGCAGAACGAGAAAAAGCTTTGGCAGAAAAAAACATTTTTAAAATTGCTTTGGAACACGCCAAGCTATTTGAAGCTACTTATCCTGAGAGCGAGGGCTATAAATTTTTACCAATGCGTAAACATTTGGCATGGTACACTAAAGGCGTGGAACAAGCAGCTTTGATTAGATCTGAATTAGTGCGTAGCAATAATTCCTTAGAAGTAGAAGCAGTTCTACGTAAATACAAATTGATTTAAATCAAAAAAATGACTAATTTTGAAGAAGCCTATCAGAGTCTTAATTCTCTGCAAAAAGCAGCTGTTGATCATATTGAGCAGGGGCCACTGCTCTTGATTGCTGGTCCAGGTACTGGTAAAACTCAAGTTCTTTCTCTGCGTATCGCCAATATTTTGAAACAAACCGATGCCAGACCAGATACAATTTTAGCTCTAACTTTCACTGAAGCTGCCGCTAAAAACATGCGCGAGCGTTTACTGACCATTATTGGTAAAGATGCTTATTACGTTAATATCAGTACTTTTCACTCTTTTTGTCGTCAGGTTATTGCTGAACATGGTGAGTATTTTCCTTTACCGAGGGAAAGTGAACATCTTAATGACTTAGATCGCTATCAGCTTTTTGAACAATTATTAGATGAGCTAAAGCCAGAGCATTTGCGACCAATCAACGATCAATATTATTATGTTAATGACATTATCAAAGCCATTTCTGATTTAAAGAGAGAAGGTATTTCTGTTTTACAATTTGAAGAAATGTTGCGCGCTGAAGAGCAAGATCTTTTGGAGTTCAAAGAAAGCAGTAAAAATAAAACTAAAATTGCTAGCTTTGAGAAAAAAGTTGCTAAGAATAAGAATTTACTTTTACTCTATCAAGCTTATCAGGATCATCTTCGTCAATCTTTGCGTTTTGATTATGATGACATGATTAATTTTGTAGTTGATGCTTTCAGTGAGAATGAACTTTTACTTCGTGAATATCAAGAAAATTTACACTATTTTTTGGTGGATGAATATCAAGATACTAACTCTGCTCAGAATAAACTAATTGATTTACTTGTTTCTTATTGGGAGGAAAAAGAAGGCATGGCCGATCTTTTTGCCGTTGGCGATCCGAATCAAGCGATTTATCGTTTTCAAGGTGCTTCAGTGGAGAATGTTTTGGCTTTTACGCGTAGTTATCCCAATGCTACAGTGATTACTTTAGACACTGCCTATCGTTGTCCGCAAAATATTTATGATTTGGCGACGCAAATCATCTCTTACAATAAACTTTCAAAGTTAAGCAATAGTGATGAGAAAATCCAATTGGTGACGAAGCTAAAAAGTCCTAAAGGTGATGGTGAAAAAATTAAATTTTTTAAATCCCCTTCACAAATTTTAGAAGCAGTGGCAGTGGTTGAAGAAATAAACAAACTTAAAAAAGCTGAAGTTCCTTTTGCTGAAATTGCTGTTTTATATCGCAACCATTCCGATGCCAATGATTTAATTGAGGCTTTAGAGAAATGGGGTATTCCTTATCAATTAAGCAAAGGCAATGATGTTTTACAAAATCAGCACATTGATGAATTACTTATCTTAATGACCCTGATTACTAAGATTAGAGAGGCTCAGGAAGCAGATTTATTATATAGAGCGATGACTTTTTCTTGGCTAGGTTTAGATTCTGCTGTAGTGATGAAATTGGGTCGAGTGGCCGGTAAAATAAGAATAGACCTTTATGATTTAATAGGCAGAGGTCTTAAATTCATTAATCAAGAATTAAAAGATCAAGAAATTACTGAAGAAGAATTTAATATTATTTTGGCTTTCATAGATAAACTCAAGGATTTTTCCAAAAAAGATCAGTCTTTAACTTTTAATCATTTTTTTGAAGAATTAATTAGTGATAAAGGTTTTGGTTTTTTGACTTTTATCAAAAACTTAGCAGATGGTTTTGAGCAAATTACTATTCTCAATGCGCTCTTTGCAGAAGTTAAATCTATGCTTGCCAAAGATCATCAGTTACATTTGGAATCTTTTCTCAGCCAAATTAATGTCTATAAAAATCATAATATTAAAATTCAAAGTAAAAATTTACTGAATAATCAGGATGCAGTTTTCCTTTCAACGGTTCACAGTGCCAAAGGCATGGAATGGGAGCATGTTTTTTTGATTAATTTAGTTGATAAAAAGTGGGGCAATAAAAGAGATAATAATAAAATAAAATTGCCGGCTGGGATTATCAAAAATACTGATATATCTGAAAAAGAACGCAATGAAGATGATCGTCGTCTTTTTTATGTAGCCTTAAGTCGTGCTAAAACGCAACTTCATCTAAGCTATCCAGAAAAAATTATTGAAAACAATCAAAGCAGTGATAAGTTTCCGTCAATCTTTTTAGAGGAACTGAAAGAAATTGAAGTGAATTTGCAGAAGCAATTTTTGGAAACTGAGCTTAAACAGGAAATTTTAGATAATGTTGAAATTCATCTGAGTAGATTAATGTCTCCAGCACCAGTTCGTTCTTTTGTGAATAGCGAACGTGAGTTTCTAAATTCTTTAGTCAAAGACTTTCAATTATCAGTTACGGCTCTTAATACTTATTTACGCGATCCGCAAGAATTTTTAGAAAATAATTTACTGAGAATTCCTCGTGCCAAAGAAACCTTTATGTCTTTTGGAACAGCTGTCCACGTTTCTTTAGAGCGATTCTACAAGTTGGAAAAGCAAACTAAAGAAATTCCGAAATTAGAATTTTTGCTAAAAGAATTTGGAGTGGCGTTGCAAAAAGAAATTTTGAATGCAAGTGATTTAGCTGATCAGCTTAAACATGGCCAAGAAATTTTGACGAGTTATTATAATGATCGTTTAATTGTGCCAGTTAATGTTTTTGATGTGGAAAGAAGTTTCGGTGGAGGACGTAGGATAATGTTGGGAGACATCCAACTTTCTGGAAAAATTGATCGCATTGATTTGATTGATGCAGAGCGTGGGCTTTTAGCTGTTTATGATTACAAAACTGGCAAGCCAAAAACTCGTGGAGGAATTGAAGCGACTAGTAAAACTTATCAAAAAGATTTTTCAGAACGTGAGCTTAATTTACCAGAAACAATTCGCGGACCATATAAGCGCCAATTAATTTTTTATAAAATTCTTCTAGGTTTAGACAGAACAATTAATCCAAATTGGCAAGTTAGCGAAGCTATTTTTGAATTTGTTGAACCTAAAGAAAAAGGCAGTGATAAACACATTGCTCAATCCTATTCAATTACTGATGAAGAAGTAGCTGATCTAAAACAATTGATTAAAGAAGTGATGAAAGAAATTCGTTCACTTAGTTTTCTTGATACAATTCTTTTAAAGTAATGCTATCGATATCTCTTTGTGAGATGATTAATTCTTCTTTTGGAAAAGGCCACTGAATATTTAAATCTGGATCAAAAATAGAAACGGCCAAATCATCTTTTTTATCTCTTTCATGATAAAGCATATCGACGCCATAGAGATAGTGCATTGGACCTTCTACTGCACAGACGGAATTACCAATTTTTTTAGTGATATAAAGAGACTCACCCCATTCATTGTTAGGGTCGGCGATAAAATCAAAATATTCAACGTTTTTATAAGTTGGTGAATCATTGCGGACATCAGCTAAAGCACAAAAAGCGTGACCCTCTACTATGGTAATTAATTTATTCCAGCCTTCGGTGTGAATGCCCCTAGCGATTTTGCTTCTGGAAACTGATAAATTAACTTGTTTAATTTGAAAGTTTGGATTAATGCCCGCAGCCTTAATTCTTTCTGGTTCTAGAATTTGTGAAAAAAATCCGCGGTCATCAATGAACTTTTTATATTTAATATAATAAAGACCATCAATGTTGGTTTTAAAAATATTTTCTGCAATTTCTAATTCTTTTTTTGGACTGTAGTAGTTGATTGCCATAATGGTTTTTAGTCTAACACAAGACGCACATTTTATTAAGTCATGACTTTCTATCTTCAAAAATTCGCCAATGCATGTAAAATTGACAAACAAACTATGTCAGATTCTTATACCCCGCCACAAAATATCATTGATAAATATGCGCATGTTTTAGTTAACTTCGCGCTTAATTCTGGAACAGGTGTTAAAAGAGGTGAGGTGGTGCAATGTATTGTTCCCGATGTAGCTAAACCCATGGCTTTGGCGCTCCAAAATACTTTGTTAAAAGCTGGAGCTCATCCAGTGATTCGCTTAATTCCATCTGGTTTTGATCGTGATTTTTACAATTTAGCTAGTGACGAACAATTGGGCTTTTTTCCAAGAAAATTTTTGAAAGCTCGTGCTGATTTAATTGATCATCAAATTGGTATCATTGCAGAATCAGATCCCATGGAATTATCAGAGGTTGATCCGCGCAAGATTATGTTAATGCGTAACAGTCAAAAACCCTATCGTGATTGGTTGGTGACCAAAGAAAACCGTAATTTATTTACTTGGACTTTGGCACTGTGGGGTATGCCAGCCAAAGCCAAAGAAGTTGGTTTGAGCCTTGAAGATTATTGGCAACAGATTATTAAAGCTTGTTTCTTGGATGAAGCAGATCCAGTGGCTAAATGGCGAGAAGTTTTTACCATGCAAGAAGATATTAAGAAAAAGTTAAATGACATGCGCATCCAATATGTTATCGTCAAAGGTGAAGACGTAGACTTAACTGTTAAAATTGGTGCAGATCGCATTTGGCAAGGTGGTAGCGGGCGCAATATTCCTAGTTTTGAAATTTTTACTTCTCCTGATTGGCGAGGAGTCGATGGATGGATTCGCTTTAATGAGCCGCTTTATCGTTACGGCAATGTCATTAGAGACATTTATTTGCGAGTAGAACATGGACTCATAGTGGAAGCTAAAGCTAAAACTGGCAACAAGTTTTTGCAAGCAATGTTAGAAACTAAAAATGCTAATAAGTTCGGTGAATTTTCCATGACCGACAAGCGTATGTCTCACATCACTCATCCAATGGCAGAAACTTTATTTGATGAAAATATTGGTGGTCGTTTTGGTAATTCGCATTTAGCGATTGGCATGGCTTATAAAGATTGTTACCGTGGTAATCCAGATGCTGTCAAAGCAAATCAGTGGAAAGCAATGGGTTTTAATGACAGTGCTGAACACACCGACATGATGACTACAACCGATCGCAGTGTGACTGCGGTTTTGGCAGATGGTAAAGAAGTTTTGATTTATGAAGATGGTCAATTTGTAGTTTAATTTAGTGCTAAAATAGCGACATGACAATTAATTCAGATCATCAGTTAATCAAATATCAAGAAATCGGCAAAAAATCTACAGAAATGCTTTGGCAACTTTGGGAGGCCACTATTGAAGGGGCTACTCCAGCTCAAATCGATGATTTGGCGACGCGACTTTGTCAGCGCTATAACGTCACCTCAGCCTTTAAAGGAGTTGGTTCCAGAAAAAATCCTTATCGTTATGTAACTTGTATCAATGTAAATGATGGCGTGGTTCATGGCATACCAAGCACAATTCCTTTGCAAAAAGGCGATATCGTCAAAGTTGATTTTGGCATTATTGATGAAGGTTTTTATACCGATCATTGTTTTACTAAGTCCATTGGCGAGCCTAGCGAAGAAGATTTGCTTCTGATGAAAACTGCTCGCCGCGCCGTTCAAGAAGCGGCTCGCAAAGCTATTGTTGGTAATAAAGTTGGAGACTTGGGTTTTACCATGCAGAGTGTGGCAGAAAAAGTTGGTTTTAGCACTGTCAAAGAATTTGTTGGTCATGGCATTGGCTTCACTATGCACGATGAGCCACAGATTCCGGCTTGGGGCAAAATCCGCCAAGGTTTGACGCTTGAAAGAGGTCAGGTGCTCTGTGTTGAGGCGCAGGTAATTGCTTCTAAAGACGATGGAGTTTATATGGATGAAGATGGTTGGACCATTCGTTCTGAATCTGGAGCCAAAGCAGCTATGTTTGAATATATGGTCGTAGTTCAAGAAAAAAAGCCAGTTTTTCTAACCCCAACTTTGCAGTGGCCACTTTACTAAAATCTGATTTCCCTTTTGCTTTTTTCTCTGGAGGAGTGTATAATTATACATTCTTATGACCGACAAAAGCCTCTCCGAACCAAAAACCCCAAAAACCAAAACTGAAGATAAAGTTAAGGTCAAAAAAATTCCTAAATCTCTTCAAGAAGATATTAAGAAATTATTCAAAACTGCTAGTTCTCGTGGTTATGTAACCCAAGATGAAATTTTGGATGTTTTTGTGGAACCAGAAATTTATGTTGAAGAATTAGATGATCTTTATGATCGTTTTTTTAAGAAAAGTATTGATATTTTTGAATCAGTTTCTAAGGATGAAACTGCTGGCGATGAAGATGTTCTCAAACAAGAATTAGATGTTTTGGCCAACCTTGGTAGCGTGGGTGTTTCCGATCCAGTGAGAATGTACCTTAAAGAAATTGGTCGTATTTCTCTGCTTAATAGAGAAGATGAAATTCGTTTGGCTCAAGAAGTTGAATCAGGTAGTCTTAAGGCCAAGAAGAATCTAATTGATGCTAATTTACGTTTGGTGGTTTCTATCGCTAAAAAATATATTGGTCGCGGAATGACTTTCTTGGATTTGATTCAGGAAGGTAATAAGGGTTTGATTCGTGCGGTCGAAAAATATGATTGGACCAAAGGTTTTAAATTTTCTACCTACGCCACTTGGTGGATTCGTCAGGCCATTACTCGTTCCATTGCTGATCAGGCTCGTACTATTCGTATTCCTGTGCACATGGTTGAAACCATCAATAAATTAATGCGTACCTCACGTCGCTTAATGCAGGATCTTGGTCGTGAACCTACCCCAGAAGAAGTGGGTGAAAAGATGGAGCTCGAACCAGAAAAAGTTCGCGAGATTTTGAAGATTTCTCAAAACACTACTTCGCTTGAAACCCCAGTCGGTGATGGTGAAGATGATAGTACTTTGGGCGATTTCATCGCTGATGACAAGCAAGACAGTCCTTATGACACTACCAGTAAGCAAATGCTTTCTGAAAATGTCGAAGAGGTTTTGAAGGCTTTGTCAGACCGTGAAGCCAAGGTTTTGCGTATGCGTTTTGGTTTAGCTGGCAACAGAACTATGACTTTGGAAGAAGTTGGTAAAGAATTTGGTGTCACTCGTGAGCGTATTCGTCAAATTGAAGCCAAGGCTCTTCGTAAACTTAAACATCCAAGCAAACGCAAAAAATTACAAGATTTCTTGGAGTAAAATTTTCTGCCTATGAAATTTGTCTCAATCAATATTGAAGGTAATAAACATTTTGATAGAATTTTTCCGTTTTTACTTGCAGAGAAACCAGACGTACTGGCTTTGCAAGAAGTTTTTGAATGTGATTTGGAAACCATTAAACAAACCACTGGTTTGAAAAATTGTGTTTTTTATCCCAATGCTGATGTCACTCTTCCCAATATTCATTTGCAGGATCGCGGTAAATGGGGTGTGGCGATTTTTGCCAATGAAATTGTAGATAGCAAAGGCGTTTATTATTTTCAGGTTAATCCTGGAGAATTATTCATTTTTGATGAAAAAAAGAATGGCTTAGCTGATCGAGCCTTGCTGTTTGCTGAAACTAAAGTAGATGGCGAAGTTTTTAAAATTTTTAACACTCACTTTACTTGGTCTGGAGGCAGAGAAGTTAATGAGGCGCAACGCAGAGACTACGTCAAAATGAAAGAGATTCTGGAATCCTATGACGAAGTAATTCTGTGTGGCGACCTCAATACTCCTCGTGGTGAAGAAGTTTGGGACGATTTGGCCAAGACATATACCGACAACATTCCTCAAGAAATTAACACCACCATTGATAAGAATTTACATAAATCAGGTAAAGATATCCGCTTGGTGGTGGATGCTCTTTTTACCAGCTCTCATTATCTGGCGCAGAATGTGCGAGTAGTGCCCAACACCAGTGATCACATGGCGGTGGTGGGAGAGATTGAGAGAGTTTAATCAATTCTTTTATGACTGGTATTTTGTCTGATTAGTTGATAAAATCACTGCTGTTTTAACAAACAATCCTCGATAGCTCAATGGCAGAGCAGGAAGCTGTTAACTTCAAGGTTCTAGGTTCGAGTCCTAGTCGGGGAGCCACGTCTCACTTATCCGAACCAAGTCACGGTCAACAAGTGCTTGGAAACCATCGGTATAAGTAATATCAGCGATTTTTTTGTCTTCAACCCATATCTTCTGGGCAAACCACCTCAAGAACTGCCGTTTTTCAGGCTTTGTGAAGGCTTCATACAACTCAGGCAGGCGTTTCATAAAGGTAATGATTTTCTCAATTTTGTCTTCATCCAGATTAGCGGAAGGTCGGCTGAGCTTTTCAATCTTAGCTTCCACTGATTTAAGCTCCTCACGCAGTGGCGAGTACTTCTTCTCTAACCGCTCTTGCGGGATAACCTCAGACAGTAATTGGTCTTCTATCTTGTCCATTTTCTTTTCAATGGCTTCCTTACGTTTCTTGAGGGATTTGAGCTGCCCAAAAATGTCGGTTCCTTGATTGCTCATTAGTGACCTTAGCTCCAAACGCAGTTCATCATAAAACTGTTCATCAAATTGGAGTGAGGCAATCCACTGACCTAATTGTTCGTGGACAGCCTCCATATTGGCATAGGGCTGAGAACAATCTTGTGTATAGTTTTTTGGTCCGAGACATCGGTAGTAACGATTGATGTGTCCTGACTTCTTAATGTGTTCCTCGCCAGACATGAGAGAACCACAAGCCTTACAAAAAGTAAGACCTGCTAAAAACCAGTTGTGCTTGCGAGAGCGGTCAGCTCCTTTGTTGTGTTTTTTCATAATTGCCTCTGCTTGTTTAATATCACTGACGTTTACAATCTTTGGATGCTGTCCGTTTTTGTAGACTTTTCCGTCATACTTCACCCAACCGCAATAACGAACATCGGTTAGCATACGATGGATTTGACTGGAGTGTACACGCTTGCCATTTTTTGTGCGAAAACCCTCTTGATACATCATTTCTTCTAACGTTTGGACAGAGTAGTTTCCAGTTTTATAGCGTTGAAAAATCTCTTTGACAAAAGGCACTCGCTCATCATCCAAGAGCCAAGGAACATCCTTTTTGAAAGAGTTTAGATACCCCAGGACTGCTCCGCCAGGCTGGATACCTTTTTCAGCCAATGCCACCATAGTGCGTTTGGTTTTTTGACCAGTAATCTCACGCTGTAACTGGTTAGCACCAGCCATGATTAAATCAACAAACTTACCCACTGGGTCATCACCAAAATTGGGCTGCTCTGTAGCAATGAGCAAGACATTGTGTTTTTTGAGGAACGCCTTAACAGCCAGGTGGTCTTGAGCATTACGAGCAAAGCGGTCTGTCTCTTCAAGCAGTACTGCATGAACATCAGGGTCGCTTTCACACCGCTCTAGCATCCGATTAAACTCAGGTCTGCCAGTCGTTGATTTTCCACTTTTACCGCCGTCCTTATAAACATCAATAATATGCCAGTTTCTTTCCCTGGCAAACTTTGTTAATCGGTCAATTTGGTCTTCAAATGAGTGTCCTTCTTTGACCTGACGGTCTGTGCTGACACGAGTATAAAGCAGGCAATTTTTAATCCCGTCAAAGCTATTTTCTCCAATTTGTTGGTACATAAAGTCCTTTCAGCCACTTAAATGGCCGCCCTGGTGCACTCAACTAGAAATGACTTCTAATTGTCCAAGACGGCCATTAAAAAAAGCCATTTCTATTAGTTGAGTGCCCTTATATTTTACCATAATATGCCATTTAATTAAAGACATTTTCCTCTGGTACACCAAAGATTTCTCTGATTACTTCAAGAGGGATAAATGGGACAATTTCACGCCTTTTGCCCTCGGACTCAATCTTCTGTACTAGGGTGAGGTATTTCTGATATTTTTCTGGTTCAGAGAGGTCAGTGGTACTCGGTGGGTGCTCTTTAAGCCAGGTTTGAGCATTATCATAAAATTGCAACAGCGTGTCATTATCCATCGCCCGTAATCGGTTTTCGATTGAACTGGCATTTGAGCCCGTGGCTGTAACGAGTTGGTACTTCATAGCCTTATATTTCTTCAATGAGTGACTCTAGCGTCGGGACATCGGTAGTAGTTTGAGCTAGGCTTAATTGCTTCCCAGTAATGGGGTGATAAATAGTTGTGCCGTTCAACCAGTCAGAGTTTATTTCGTACAGCTCTTCAACCTGAGGCATAACCACCGTATGCTCAATGGGCTTGTCAGACAATTTGTAAACGGCTGCTTTTGGTCCTTTGCTTTCTACCACCACTTCGACAAACCCCTTTCGTACCGCTGGGTTAATCCAGTTACGAACTGTGTCGTCATCCCAGCCAATTTCTTTGGCGAGTAGCCTTACCGTAAACTGTCCATCCTCATTTGTTGCATTGGCTTGGATGAGTTTGGCTTTTTCTAGTAGCTCCTCAGTTTTGGGATGGATTTCATAAATGGTACGCATCAGGATTTCTTCAAACAAAACCTGAGCGACGTAATAATCAGCCAACGTTGCAACTACCGCACTCCCACCGTTGATGGTTCTAATCTCTCTTTGACTTTGATGCAGTAGCGTCACATTTTCGATGAGTGACATGAGTTTTGAGTAGTCTCGCCTGACTCTAATGGGTTTTTTGGGGAAACGGTCGCTTAGTTCTTTAGCAAACGGGATGAGCACAGCGTAGGGTCGGATGATTTTTTGTAAGTTAATGAAAGCTGGGCTTGGCTGCTTAATAATTTCTGTACCATTGTATTTGGCGTTGGTAACTTCCAAAACCCTAGAAGTCTGTTTCTCAGTTTCATCAGGAAATACTGTGAAATTGCGAGTTTCATTTTCTGGATGAACGTTAGGGCGAGTAGTAGTGGTAACAAAACCAGTTGGTCCAAAAATCTCTCGCTCCATTGTTTCAATTTCGCCTGTCTCGGGATTTTTTACCGTTGTTTGGATTTTTAACTTGCCCTCAGATTGGAGTGAGCGGATAGAGTAATCAGCTTTTTGACCACCGTGCATTTCAAAAATCAGCACTACTTTGTGAGCGAGTGCATCAGCTTCAAGATAGTAAAAACTTTGAGGTGTGGCATCAGTCAGGTCTTTGTAGGCATCAGTGGGAAAAAGTGGCAGTACCTTGGAGATAACATAGGACTTGCCCGCAGCACTGGCTCCTTTAACAATCACAGAAAGTGGGTTGTCGGTAATCCTTGAAGTTAGAGCCAAGTAGTAGAGCAAGATATTTCGCTCCTCGCCAATTACGCCTAATTTTCTCACCTCGTTCAGCACTTGGTGTAAAAGTAAGGGTGAGTCCAGCAGGATATTTGCCTCAGTGATTTCATTTTGATTTAGTGGTTTTTCTGGTAGTGGTGCGGTCTTGGATGGCAAAGTGTTCAGCTCATCCACTGCAAGGCTTAATGCCATGAGACTTTGTGCAACCATTACCTGCTCATCCTCGTTAAAATCAGTTAGTTTGGAACTAAAAACACTCCTTCTTCTATCGGAGTGAAGGTTAATATTGTCCTGGTGGATGAGTTGACCAGTTTTGTATAAAGCAAGAACGACGGTGTCTTTTTTTCTTTGCAATTTGACATGATAACTAAGTCCGTCCTTTTGAAACTCGTAATTTGAACCACCATTATTTTTGACCACAAAACCATGTGACGTGTTGGCAACGAGTGGTGCATCAGAGCTCGCAAGCGGAACCGCTAATTTTAGCAACTCAGTAAAATCACTGGCAGATTTTTCTAGTTTGGTGAAGTAGTCAGTTAAGTCTACTTTTTTTCCATCGGTTGATGGTAAGGTTACAATGTGGGCTTTACTCCCAAATAGGTTGGCGGTTCGTTTAGCACCTACCTCGCCAGCCTCATCGGTGTCATAGCAAATATAGATTTTTGCGATGTGCTCAAAGTGCTGCAACCACTCAGGTTTGAACGTGCCCGCTCCGCCAGTGCTAGAAACGGCTGGGAAGCCATACTGTGTGGCAATCATAGTGTCAAACTCGCCCTCGGTAATGACAACAAACTCTGTCGGTTGACTAAGAACTCTGAGATTAAAAAGCGAAGCGGTTGAGCCATGTTCGCTCCACAGCTTGCTACCTTCGTCCTTTGCGGGGTCACGACGGTGTTTGATGTTGGTCAGCGTTCCTTGTTGGTCAAAAATAGGGATGGTGATGCTGCTACCGTCCCATCCAATTTGAAATTGCTTGATGGTGTCCTGAGTAAGTCCTCTTTGAGAGCCAATGAGGTACTCCGTTATCCTGATGGGTAACTGCTGGTGGTAAGTAAGAGCACGGGAGTCATCAAGCTTTAATTTGGGCTTGGGAGCAGGTAGATAAAGCTGTGGTTTACTCTCTAGTGGTATGTATTTATCACCGCTAATTTTCTGCGTTAGCTGACTCCAGCTCCCTTTTTCTCCGCAGTGGTGGCATAAGTAGCAACCATCTTCTGCTTTGATGTAGAAGTGTTTTTCCTTGTCGCAAAATGGGCAAATGGTGATGAGTTCGCCGTAGAACTGTCTGTGCTCAATGTTGTGTTGATTTAAGTAGTCGGCTACATTTTCGAGTAACATTTTCTTGTCCTTTCATCCAGTTAAATTGTCTGTTAGTAATTGATTGAGCTTTGTTGAGACTGCTTGCTCAACAGCTTGGTTGGTTTCTGTGTTTATTGGATAGTAAATCTGTAGCTGCTGCCCATTGGGCAACTTTTTTGTGGGGTAAACACAGCGATATCCCTCGGAGTTAAGACGGGTATAAACGGCAATGCTTCCTAAGTAGAGTTTGTTGTCCAAAACACACGAAGCGAAAGCGATTAAGCCACTGTCTGCTTTTACTGGGATTATTTCCACTTCCGAGACTTGAGTCATGACTGCTCCTGTTCTTCACGTTCAGACTCAAGACGTTCGTAAACACTCGTTAATAGTTGGGCGAGTTGAGCGATGGGATTATCACTCTCAAAATTGGTGGTATCAGATGTTGGGAGCTCTACGGTGCTCTCTGAATGAAATGGTGATGTAACTTGCTTCGGTAACATTTGGAGCAAGTGTAGAAGGTTCCCAAAAAGATTTGAAATACACCAAAAGTTACTTTAAGTGTTGGGTAGCCTCATGGTCTTCATTAGCTGCCTAAGCTTTAGCCGTTTTGGTAGTTTAGCTAAGTGAGCTTTGAAACGATTGCGATAAAGACTGATTACAGTTTCGTCGTGGAAGGTAGTTTTGTTTGGATACTTTTCAAGGAAAAAGTCGGCGATTTCTCGGTCAGTTTTTCCATCCTTGGTTAACTCAAGGATTTCTTTTTTTATCTCCAGGTCTTTGGTTCGGCTGAGATTGGGTGTTGAAGGTAAATCAGATAAGTAACGGTCAATGAGTGGTTTGTTTTTGTTTAGTTCAGCGACGAGCTGCTTGAAAGACATTTTTTCACTCACTGTTATGGTTAGAGAGTTGGTAGCTTTTGGTTTATGTTTCAGTTGTTTTTGAGCTTTTTTCAGTACATCATCTAGCCCAACCACTCCCGAGTACTCGATTGAAATGGGCATAGTTTCTTCATCAATATCAGGTGGTGGTGCAGACTGAAACAAGATAATGCCAACCAGTGTCCCATGCCAGCCAATAGGGAGGTCAAACAGCCAAATTATGTCTTTTACGGCTTGGTCTATCCATGGCAGTGATTGATTAACGGCATTTGATACATCGTCTGGATTGAGCACTTTTCCTTCTTGGGAAAGTTGAACAGAGTAGCCACCTGTGGGAACGCCAAACTGTTTTCTGACCGCTGTAATTTCACCAGCTAACTCCTCACTTTCTTCAAGTAACGCTAGTGCTTGGAGTTGTTTTTTTGAGTACTTTGATTTTTCTAGTAATAGTTTGATTTTCATGCCACTTTTTCAGATACCTTATGATGCTATTTTACCAAACTTATCTTGAGGTGGGTAATTTGATTTGTTCTTACATATGTTTGGTTTTTGGGATAAAATACACCCAACGACCTAAACTCATCGTGGTTTCACAGTGAGCATGGTCGAGAAATCGGATAAACGGCAGTAAGCCCTCCATGGGCTCTACGTTTATCCGTCGTATCCCGAAAGGGGTATGGGTGTCGCAAGATACCAGCCGTGGGGGGCTTTTTGGATATCCAAGGCTCTCTACGCAGGAAGACGTAGTTATGAAAGAGCCGATTAAAACAGTTGCCACTATAGTAGGGTTCCTACTTTTACTTGCAATACTCCCATTGCCGTATGGCTATTACACATTTCTGAGATTGACCGTTTTTGTGAGCAGTTTATTTTTAGCGTACCAACTGTATGAGAAGAAAAGTCACGGTCTGAGTTTAGTTCTAGCTGGACTGGCTTTACTTTTTAACCCAATCATCCCTGTTTACCTCTTAAGAGAGACTTGGCTGCCGATAGATTTAGTGAGTGCTGGTTTGCTTTTCTATGTCGGATATTATGTCAATAAAGGAGCCAAGTGAAGAAACTTTTTGAGGGTCTATTTACCTTGTTTCTCAGCGTCATAGGCATACTTAACTTTTCCTCTGGCATAATTGCTGCCATTTGGCTTATCGCTGTTGGCGGTTGGCAATTTGTTCTATTTGGTTTCATTTTAGGGATAGCAATGCCGTGGGTTTACTCAATCGCATCTATCCCTTCAATGCTGGTTGTGCCCTTAATCTTAAAGTTTGCCGAAAAAGGCAACCAACTTTTGATGTCAGTATTTGGGTTCATAGCTTCCTTGTATAACAACTTTTTGCTGGCACTCTGGGTATCATTTGTTTTTGGGTTGATGATACAGGTTGACTATAACCCAATAGCCATGTGGTTTTGGGGATTTGCCACCGTCATGGGACCGATTAGTTACATGGCTAGTAAAGAAGACAGGGGCTCACTGGGTACAGTATTAGGGGCATTTTTCTGTCAGGTGGGATACATACTATTAACGGTTTCATACTACTTTTTTGGTAGTGAGACATTGGGTTATAGCCTGCTTTGGTTGTCATTGATTGCATTTTCAGGGCTCAATATCTACCTCGGGTTTGCTGAGGGACTGTTGAGAAAAAGTGGAGCAGGTTCCACAAGCGTCCAGCCATTGGAAGAAGAAAATATCGAAGAGGCTGACATCGTGACACCAATGGAAGAACTGCAAGATACGGGTAAAAAATATTGCTCTAATTGTGGAGAACAAATTAACAAGTCAAGCAATTTTTGCACAAGTTGTGGAACTGCACTGAAAGGATAATGTATGTTTTGTGGTAATTGTGGAGCCAAGATTGATGAAAAAACTAGGTTTTGTCCCGAGTGTGGGACAGAAGTTAAAAATGTTGGCAGGGATGCTAACGGCAAGAAAGACCAAGATATTGCTAGCGAACACGGTATTAAAAACCTTGATGAAAGACTGCAAAGACTTGAAAAATTAGGTGTAAATCACCCCAAGCTTATTAATCGTGCTTTTACAGTGTGGGGTTATTACATACTCGCTCAAATAATAGTGGCGGGAGTGGTACTACTCCTTGCCTTAGTTTTTGGGCTTTTCTCTCAATAAAGGGTAAATATGTTCTGTACTCACTGTGGCTCTCACCTACGACAAAATGCTAAGTTCTGCGAAAAATGCGGCTCCACTGTGTCGAAGCCAAAAGCCAACAGTCAAAAAGTTGACAAGTCTCAGTCGAAAATAAAATGGCTAGTCGGTTTGGTAGTACTTGCAGTTGTTGGAGTTTCGTTTTCTCGTTTTTTCCTAGGCGGTAACTCTGTGACTGGTTACTCACAAGATGAAGCAGGATTTAAGAAAGCTATTGACAGACAATACCAATTGCTTGAGTCTGGCACGGAAGCAGATGTACAACAGATTTACCAAGATTTTCTCGACCCAAAAGCTAAAGTCATGTCAGAAGAAGAGTACTTAAAGGGGTTCAAAGAGTATTGGGGTGACAAATATCAAAAAGTTATCATGCATAGCTATAAAGCTGATGGAGCTAATGCTTACGCTGACAGAACTATCCGTGTGTGTACTGATGAGAACTGTCAAAACGTTGAGTCAATTAGCCGTGCCTTTAAGAAGTATTACTACGAAAATGGGCGATGGCTGATGAAGGGTGAAGACTTCTATTGCCCTAGAACTACCAACTATGAAATGGAGCCAGAGTTTTCTCGAGCTCTAAGTCTGATTGAGCAGCGGGCGACAGAAGCAGACACAGACTCTGCGGAGACATTTAAGACTTACCTAGAAGTAATCCACTGTCTGCAAATCCGATATGCCCCTGCCGATGCTGACATGAACCAGGCAGAGGGTGTGTTTCACTTTATCCCTGGTCAAAGTGCCGAAACACTATCAATCGTCGTTTCACCTCGATATAAGTCAAAAGATGACATCCTAACAGCCACGCTCATTATGCATGAGCTTACCCATGCCGTGAACTACGTTTCTGGTCTTTACGATGGAAAACATACCGATTGTTACCTAGACGAAGCACAAGCCTTTAGTAATCAAAATTGGTTTTTAACTGTACTTAATAATGAAGAAAAGCAGTCACTACTGGCTCGGATGAGAGTCGGTGGCTCTCCCGAACTGGTAGGTATTGCTAACGTACTGCAAACCGTTCCTCGCATGAAAGGAGCTACTTATGAGGAACAAGCTCTGAACTTTGTTAAAGCTAATCCGTTTTATCAAAAACAGTGCGGTACATAAAAAAAACTTTGGGAGTGAGTTGTTCCGATGTCCCGATGTGGTCAGAACCACAAGTTCATTAACAAGAATCCTTTTTCTTTAGGTGGCTCCTGCCACAGGGGTAGTTATATAGTGTCCGCTACCTCTGAACATCGGTACTAGCTCTGCTGTATACCAGATGTGATAAATAGGCTTAATGACTGTTTGGGGTTATTGAAAAGGAGCATTGTATTTTTAGGATACTACCTCTGGTGGTAAATTGCCCTACTCGAGGAAGGCGGAGTATCGTTAAACACTAAGTTTGTGGTAGATGGGTGTGTAATATTTTACACACATTGCTGTCAAAACTTTGCCAACTAATCCCAGGCAATATTATTGTTTTTAGCCTGGTTGGAAGTTTGATGTTGAACGAGTAAACGAAAGTATCTCATTTGCTTGATATGAGATAAAATATTGTAAGAAAAAGTAAAGAAAATATGGGATTTAGATTTCGTAAATCATTTAAGATAGCTCCAGGCGTTCGGCTCAATATGAGTAAAAGTGGCTTGGGTATGAGTGCGGGTGTTCGTGGTGCTCGGGTTGGCTTTAATAGCCGTGGGTCTTATACCAGCGTTGGTATCCCTGGAACTGGTATCCACTCAACTACTTATAGCAAAACAGGCAGAAAAGCTCGAAGCTCAGGTGGAAGAACAGCAAATCCTAGTCAGTCATCAGGTGGCGGTAAGCTACTACTTTGGTTGATTGCTATCGTCGTGGGTATTGCTCTTCCTCCATTGGGCGTAGTCATGGTGATTGGGGCAGCGATTTATTACTATCAACGGAACAAATCTCCAAAATATCAAGCAGAGCAGCGGATTAAAAAGGCTACGACGTTTTTCCAAGAACAGAAATATGCTGAGGCTGAGCCACTACTATTAGAGGCAGCCAATATTCATCCTGAAAACACGGAAACTGATTTTTTATTGGGTGGTGTTTACCATAATCAGGGTAAGTACAAAGAAGCTGCACCCTACCTAGAACGAGCTCATCAACAAGACCCGACGCATGAAGGAACTCTTGTATCACTTGCAAACTGTTATTTTAGCTTGGGTGAGTTCGACAAGGTTATACCCCTTATGCAAAACTTCCCAGGTGGTTGGGAAAATAATTTGAAAGCTTTACAACTTCTGGGCTTGAGTTTCTCCAATAAAGAGCAGCATGACTTGGCAATAGAAGTTTTCAAAAAGGCTTCGTTGACCAAAAGAAACCTTGATGATGGTTTGTTAGAGCTTCATTACAACCTGGGAATTGTTTATGATGCTGCGGGGCAAAAAGCCAACGCACAAAAGCATTTCAAAAAAGTGTACGCCTACAACATGAACTACAAGGATGTGCTGAGTAAGATTGATGGGGATGTGCCTAAAATCACCGATGGTGAACCGAAGCAAAACCAAGGGAAAGTTAAGGGACAAATTGGTTACTACGGGTTAGAGGACTGGTGGCTATCTGAGTTTAGTGAAGAAGAGAGGAGCCATATTGAGGAAGTTTTCCAACCTATGGGGTCTGAACCTGGTAGTAAGTCGCTAACTGAGGGTGAGTTGAGTTACTCATCGCAGAACGCTGCTGGTTTACTTCATGCTCTCGCTGGCTGGTTCAATAAACCAGGCGACCGAGAAATTGCCAAGAAAATTATCGCTAAAGCAACTGAACTAGCTCAAGATGGTAATGATGTTCTTGACCTTCACTTTTCGCTACAGCAAAAGATGGAGATTTATTACCGAGAACGTGAGGCTGACCCAAAAGCCATGGATGAGGCGATTAAGGCTTGTGAGGATCAAATCAGGATAGCACCGCAGGCAGCACGACAATTTCTCAAAGAGTATCCAGGGCAACCAGTGCCTGGTCATGCAGGGTACACTCAACTAGCTATCATCCTCAAAAAACAAGATAAGCACCAAGAAGTAATCGTACTTTGTGAGAAGGCAAAAGAGCAAGGTTGGGCTGGTGATTGGGATAAGCGGATTGCTGATGCCCAGAAGAAACAGGAGGGACAAGTATGAGGTCAAAACAACTTATTACGTTAGTTTTATTGATTGCAGTTGTAGCTGTGATTGCTTACTTTGCTTATAGTTCAAAACAACGCAATCAGACTACGCCAACATCGGCAACACAGATGGAACAGCAGAACGCCGACTGGCAGGATGAAACAGTAAACGAAATTGGTTTAACGCTTCAACATCCTAAAGACCTGGTGTTCCGCAAGGAAATTGCCGACGATAACGGCAGGATTAGAACAGTGGGGTTTTTCCTAACAAAAGGCTCCGAAAATAGCCCTGAGTATCAAATGTACGGATTGTACCAGCAGTTTAAGGATGGAAGCCAACAAGACTTGGAACTTGCTAAGAAAGAGATGGACTCAACCACCATAAAGGAAGCAAGTATCACTGGCTACTCTGGTATTGAGGGTTTAATCATTGGTCCAAAAACCAGGTTCATTACTACTGTGATTAAAGATGGAAAACTTTTTTCGGTATCAACAATCCCACCTACAGAAGAAAATAAAGAACTGACCGAACAGATAATAGCAACCTTTGATTTTGAATAATTATGCCCGTAATTTCATACTTATTGACTGCTTTTTTTATTGGAGGTGGGATTTATTGTATTTTCCAATATTGGAAGGTAGAGCATATTGAAAGGGAAATTAATGTGCTTGAAACTGAATGGGATGGAGTGCCCAAGAAGTCTATGAACCCTTATGTCAATAACGACACCTTGTTGAAAATCATCGCCAAAAATAGACAGCCAATTGAACGGAAAATATATTTGTTAAAACAGAAGAGACAATTCGTGTTGGACAAAATACCACTAATTGGTTGGTTCAAAAAGTAATACCTCAGCTACATGGCTTGCTGAAATGTTCACTTATAGTTCACACTGATGTTGGTAGCTTGGGTTATCCGATATGAGTTGAAACAACTTACTACGAAGGTTTTTTTGCGAGCATTCATCATCTGTAAATAATGGGCACGTCCCATCACGATTGATATCAATCATAGTTTTGAGCATAGCCACCTGGGGATGTTTATCGTCGTTCTCTTCATTCATTTTAAGCACAACAGAACTAATCTCTTCGTTACTTAGTTTGGTGTAAAAATCAATCTGTGACACGAATGCTTCAACCTCTTTGTCTCTACAAGATAGATTGTCCTTGCTATTTAGGGTATCCAGATATTGCTGAACGTGAGTCATCTCGTGAGTTATGAGGAGAGCAGTAAGCGTATCGTCTGAAAGCGAATAACTACTATCAACTGTAATAGGGAAATAGTTGGGCTTGATATCTTCACTATGAAAAGTGAAGTAGCCTTCTGCACCGCCGCCAATTTTTTCTTCAACGATTTTTATACAATTGGTGAGACTTGCAGGGAAATGATGAAAACGAAGCTTTGTCTCATAATCCCCAGTTTCACAGTATTTATCACACCACTTTTCATTGTCATCAATTCGCTGTTGGATAAGACTGAGTGCTCTATCATATTGCGGGTCATTTTCCAGTCTTGTTGTACGGGTACACCCATCTTTTATATTAAGTTCAGCTATTGGTGAAGCTACTGGCTCCGATATTGATTGAGTTCTTTGCTTAGAAAAAATAAGAGCAACGATAACGCCTACTGCAAGTACAGCAAGAAGAGCGGGTAAGAACAAACGCAATTTTTGTGACTTTTTCTTCATATTTTATCCACCTGCATGACCAACATTTTCTGTTTTTGGCAACTCCACACTTTTAATTAAGCTACCTCTTGAGTAGACATCAAAACGTTCAAATCCAAAACCTGAGAGTAAATCACTCACTGTTTCAACGCCTTCATCCTTTGCAGATTGCTTCAACTCCTCTGGAGTGAGCCGATACTCTTCCTGCATCATTACCTCATCTTGGTACATATCAAGGATACCGCTGGCTGGCGACGCTAAAAATGCGTCAACACTCTCTGGACTGGCTTGAAACTCATTTTCATCCCTAATGTCAAACTTTAGAACAGTTCTCATTGGTTCTTGGATTACGAGGCGGTACAAAATATTGTAGTCAAAAAAATCTGAGTCAACATCTACATTGGGGTCTAAATAAGCGTCCATGCTTTGGATGAACACCTGTCGCCCAACTTTATCCATGCCCATAAAACCAACTTCGTTTGTGGTCTTAAATATTGTGAAGTAAAAAGAGTAAACGATGATGGCTATCACTCCACCTACACTTGCCCAACCTTTGATTTTCTGTAAAAAACCTTCCTTCTTTGATTGCGTCTGACTTGATTTTTCCATGTTAATTTATAATACATCAATAATTTACATACTAAAAATGGAAAAATAGAGTGTCCAGCTCTAGATAACACTCCATCTTTACTCACGCTCTGGTTCCATAGGGGAGGTACGAGGTTTTTAATTGACCACCCCCTGGGTGGGGGTAGGGTGTACCGTGGGCAGTCAGGCACAGACACAGCAAGCCACACCTCACTAGGCGTGTAATCATTGCATAAACTTCTACCGATGCCTCGATGGGAGAAAACGAGTTATTATTTAGGCGTATGCAGGCTGATACTGTAGGTTTTGGCTTGTATCTGGGAAATACGGTCGGATAAAATCCCACAGGGGGAGCATTCCAATTTTAGCTTATACATCAACCAATATTCAACCAATATATGCTTTTAACTTTAGTGTATGGAGAATCCTAAAAAGGCGTTACAATGAATGCAGATATAATAATTAAAGGAAGGCAGACATGATCACAGGATATTGCGTTAAATGTAAGGAAAAAGGCGTTGAATTGTCAGCACCAGAGATGCACAAAACTGAAAAAGGTGGCTTTATGGCCAAAGGCAAGCACGAGAAGTGTGGAACAACTGTTTGTGCAATGATGTCCAAAGACAATGCTGAAAAAGCACTAGCAAACGGCGTAAAAAAAGCTTACTAAATATACTGTTTGGAAAATTCTTCCACTTCAAACTTGGAAATAGTTAACACCCTTGTTTTATATCCGTTCTTTAACGAGTTCAAGGGGAGCCTTTACTTTTTTTAAGCAATCTAAATACCCTAAATCATGCACCCAAGACTTTGATATACTTGCAAATATGCAATCAACTTCCTTCGAAACTATCAACAACAAGCAAATTTTCTGCATTTTCACCAAACCAGAGCTTAGCCAGAAGAAAATCGTCATCATGAGCCATGGTTTTCGTGGCAGTTCTATTGGTCCAGCCAGGTCATTTGTCAATTTCGAGAAACTTTTAGTCAAAGAAGGGTTTTCAGTCTTAAGATTTGATCAGCCTTGCAGTGGCAATTCTGAGGGTGATTATTTGGATTCCTCTTTTGATGAATGGGTGCAGACTACTTCATATTTTGCTCAAAAATATCTCAATTTGGGTTATCAGGTAGTTCTACTTGGTCAAAGCATGGGGGCGACAAATACAATGGTGGTCGTTGGACAAGACCATCTAAAAGACCGTATTCCCTGCATTATTCTTTGGGTTCCTGATGCAAAAAGTGAGATTAGCGTAGATCCTGAACAAATATATGAAGAAGACGGACAAAAATATAAAGGCAAATTTTGGATGCAGGCTTGTAATGCTGATTTTGTGGGAGCGATGAATAAATATCAGGGTGGTATTCACTTGGTTTATGGCGAACAGGACAAATATATTACCAAAGAGCTCCGAGATAAAACCATCGAAATGGTCAAAGCCAAAGGGCAACCATATATGGTTTTATCAGGTCAAAATCATAGTTCTTGGGAATTTGATGTGACACAACAAGTTTACAAAGAAGAAATCGAGTTTTTAGCTAAATACGTAAAGTAATCCGAGTCAATTTGCTATAATCAATCTATGTCCAAAAATCCTCTAATCAATGCCTTGAGTGCTTCAGCCTATATTGTGCTTGTTGTTTTGATTATGAATTTTTTGTCTAGTAATCTCAGAGACAAACCTGACACTTTTGGTGCTCCGCTCATTTTTTTGCTGATGTTTACTCTTTCTGCCGCAGTGATGGGGTATTTGTTTCTTTATCAACCGTTTCAGCTTTTTATTGAAGGCAAGAAAAAAGAAGCAGTAAGCTTATTTGTTAAAACCATGGGTATTTTTGCAGCTTTTACAGCAGTGGTTTTGATTTTGCTTCTTTCTGGTCTTATTTAGATTAAGAGTTTTATAATTTTTTTTGTTAAAAATAAGTTTAAAATTGTTTTCTAAAAAGTAATATATTAAACTTAATATGAAAAGAATTATGAATGGAAAATTTTACGAAAAATACTCTTGGATAATTTTCCTCCTTATTGGAGCCATGGTTTTAGTTGGTGCAATCCCTCACGCGCTGGGTTTTAATACTGATCCGACGCTGGTCCAAACTATTAGCGGTAAAACAATAGATGAAATTAAAATTTTGAATCCAATGTTTTTCAACTTATATAATTTCTATTTTAGAGGTGGAGGCTTGTCTGACTTAGGATTTGCTTTTTTCCTGATAGTTATTTCCTTAACTGCTTATAGGTGGGGGCAAAAGTGGGCTTGGTATGCTTTCTGGTTTGTTCCGGTTTACTTTCTAGCTTGGATATCTCTAAGCTCAACCCTTCCTTCTGAATCAAAGTCTTCATTGTTGCCACCATTAGTAATGATTATTGTTTTAAGTCTTGTTGGGTTGTTTTTACCGTTTAGAAAATTCTTTCCAAACAAGAAATAAAGCTATATATTATTAACATATGACTACAACTGAAAAAATAAAAAACATGTTGACTTGGGGATTTATTTTGTGGCTCGTTGGTTATCTTGCGAGCATAATTTTATTTTTCATCGTACCAAAAGAATACATTGGTTGGGTTTTATCACCACTTGCTAGTGTTTTTACGATTTGGGTACTGATGAAAAAAGTCAAACGACCAGAATTGATGTGTTATTTTGGGACAGGTTTGATCTGGACAATAATGGCCATATTACTTGATTATCTTTTTATTGTAACTTTACTCAAAACTGGCAATTCATATTACAAGCATGACGTTTATTTATATTATTTTCTCACCTTTGTTTTACCAATGGGAGTGGGCTATTGGAAATTTAAACACAAAGCACTAGACGCAGAATTGTTTTAATTGTACTTAGTTTAGGTATAACTACATCTCCACCACAAATCCGCCCATTTTTTCAATGAAGTAGGTGTCATGTGAGATGTATAAAATAGCTCCATCGAAGTCAACTAAAGCATTTTCAAGCTCTTCAATTGAAGGTAAGTCCAAGTGATTGGTAGGTTCATCCAAGATTAATAAATTTGGTTCATTAATTAGCATTTTAATGATTTGAAAACGAGCTTTTTGTCCTCCAGATAGGTTTATTATTTTTTGGCTAGCATCTTGAACGGGATTAAATAAATATTGAGAAAGTAGACTCATTATTTGCTCATTTGTCACAGCGATATTTTTTTCTTGATAACTTAATCTAATTGCTTCAGAAAGAGCAAGATTCAAATATTTTTTATCTATTTCTTGTTCATACTCTCCAATTCGCAAATCGCTTGATAAGGTTATTTTTCCATCTAAAATATTTGCAACAGGTTTTTGATTGTTAGCTAAAGAAAGAATTGTTTTTACCAAAGTACTTTTGCCGGCTCCGTTTTTACCTTTGATATAAACACGATCGTTATCTCTAAGTGAAAAATCAAGGTTTTCAAAAACTGGCTGATCGTATCCAAGAGATAAATTTCTGACTAATATTCTCTCAATGCCTCGTTCTCTTTTGGAGATCATGTTGATTCTGATATTTTTCTCTTTAAATTTATCGTAAGAATCGACAATTTTTTTATCTAAATCATCAACTGAATTTTGATCAATCCAAAACGATGGCTTAATTGTTTCTGTTTCAAGCTTTTCATAGTCACGGAGCCAATGGTCATAACGAGTTTTCCATTGCTTACTTTTAGCGCGCATTTGTAAACCCCACTGAACTTTTTTCTTAGCTTCTTTAAGTTTATTCAATTGGTTGGTGTAATTTTTTACAGAACTCAATGTGTTTGAAGAGTTTAACGCAATATAGTGGTCATAGTTGCCTTTATAGATATCAAGTCTTTTATCTTTAATTTCGATAATTTTATTCACATACTTAAGAACATTGCGGTCGTGAGTGACTACGATAACGGTTTTTTTAAGAGTTCTCATCCAAGAAATGAATCTTTCTTTGCCAAGATAATCTAAATGATTAGTTGGTTCATCAATTAGCAATAGATCAGCTTGAGAGAACATCATTCTAGTCATCTCCACATATCTTTTTTGTCCACCAGAAAGATGAGATAAGGGCTGAAGTGATAGTTCATTGGAGACATTAAAATCAGAGAGGGTACTGAGAATAGCATCTTCTAGATTAAAAAATTTATATTCTGTAAATTTTTCTAAAGTTTCTAAGTAGTGATCTACTTTCGTGTTTCTACCTGATTCAAAATCGTCAAGAATTTTTTTATATTTATGATAATTTGGGATGCTATCGATAATATATTTTAGTGGAGTCTGTTCAGCATTTTCAATGTGTTCTTGTTTGGTTAGAGTGATGATAGTTCCTTTTTGAGTGGTAATATCTCCTTCGTAATCATGGTCTTCATTACTTAGCATTTTAAGCAGGGTAGTTTTTCCATTCCCATTTCTACCAATCAAGGCAACTTTTTCACCCGGCATGATAGAAAAAGAGATATCTTTGAAAAGATATTTAGCCCCAATGTTTTTGGAAAGTTTAGCAACGTCAAGTAACATGAAGAATTGATTATACCTTATTAGTTTGGTCTTGATTAAGATATTTAGGCGATGCCTGAAAAAGAAATAAACAATAGAAAAATATTTGTTACAATTAAATAATTATATGAATGAAATGGTAAATAAAAATCAGCTTTTAGAGAATATTTGTTATACAGAACTTGTTTATGGAAGAATAAATAAGAAACTTAATACTCAGTTTTCAAAAAAACAAATAGAAGAGTTTATTTTAAGAATTTTAAAAGATACAGATGAGAAGTTCTTTTCAAAAATTGGGAAAAATTATTATGTAGAAAATACTGAAAATAATGTTAGATTAACTATAAACTCAAATACTTTTAGGATTATAACTGCTGATAAACTTAAACAGTGAGGTTTTAACTTTTATGGACACAAAATCTACAATCACCCCTAAACTAATTGCTCCCTGCGGCATGAATTGCGGACTTTGTTTTCATCATCTAAAAGACAAAGATAAATGTCCTGGCTGTTTGTCTGGTAGGATGGTCAATAAGCGATGTCTTAATTGTGCGATTAAGCTTTGTAAGGAAAGAAAAGGTGATTACTGCTTTGACTGTGACAAATTTCCTTGTGACAGAATTAATCACATAGATACAAGATACAAGAAAAGATATGGAATGAGCATGCTTGAAAACCTAGAAATCATCAAAAACAAAGGCATGGATTATTTTCTAAAGCAACAAAAACAGAAATATGTCACTTCAGAGGGCACTTATTGTGTTCATGATAAAAAGAGATATTGAACAGTTTATATGATCCAGATACCCAATAGAGTATAATTGACCATAGTGATTAAAAGTAAAACCAAAGTTTTTGAAGATTTTTTTGCTCAGTTTCAATTGCGACTATATAAACAAGGAGAAACGGTTATTCGCTCGGATGACGATCCTCAGGGTATTTTTTGTCTTACGAAGGGATATGTTCGCCAATATATCATTTCTAAAACTGGCGAAGAATTAACTTTGCATATCCTGCAACCAATTTCCTATTTTCCGATGGTTTGGGCTTTTAACAATACGCCAAATGCTTATTTTTATGAAGCGCTTACTCCAGTTGAAATCGGTCGAGCTCCAAGAGATCAAGTTTTGGAGTTTATCAAAGATAAGCCAGATCTAATTTTTGAACTTATGAGCGAGCTACTCAGACGTTATGAAGAATCATTAACCAGAATCGAACACTTAGTTTTTAGCGATGCATACAGGAGAGTTATTTCAGTTTTACTCTACATTGCTCAGTATTTCGGTAAAAAAAGTGGTACTAAAATCATTGTAAATCATCGTTTTACTCATCAAGACATTTCCACTTTAGTTGGTGTTGCCAGAGAGACAGTCAGTATCGAAATGGGCAAATTAGCTCAAAAAAATTTAGTTGAGTTTGTTGAACACGCCATGATTTTTAGCAATATTACCAAGCTAGAACAAGAGCTAACCGTTAATTAGTAATTTCCCTCACAAGTTTTATCACCGTCAGATCACTGAATCTGTTGATCAATTAGTCCATAATTTCAAATATTATGATTAATAAAAAACAAAAAACAAAAGGTGCGATGAAGAATACTTCAAATGTAGTCGTCGCCGCAGTGACAGGAGCCGTTGTCGGTGCTGGCGTGATTGCCGCAGGAATAGTGGCCATGGGAAATGATAAAAACAAAGCCAAAGCTAAGAAGATTATCAATGAAGTCAAAGCAAAGGCTTCTTCTTATATGAAGAAAACTCAGAATCAAGTTGATGATAGTAAAGCAAAACTTGAGCAAACAGCTACAGTTGCTGAGGGATCAAAAAAGAAAGTGAAAAAAATATGGCAGAAATCTTAAAAGAGACTACAACAATTCAAAATGAAGGCCCAAGAGAAGCAGTGACCACTGAAACCAAAAGTGTGGCAACCAGTTCTCAAACGGTTGAATACTTAGTTTATTTCTTCTTGGGAGTTTTGGAAATATTATTAGCTTTCCGTCTGATTTTTAAATTAACTGGAGCCAGCATCGCTAGTGGTTTTGTTAGCTCAATATATGGTCTAACAAGCATTTTCATTCTTCCTTTTGAAGGAATTTTTCGAAGGGGCTATGCACAAGGAGTTGAAACGACTTCTATTCTTGAGCCAGCAACTTTAACCGCAATGATTGTCTACGCGGTTTTGATTTGGGGAATTATTAAATTAGTAAGAATATTTTCTGGTGAAACAGAGGAAAGATAAAAATGAATATACTTTATTGGATTGTTTTTGGACTTATAACTGGCAGTATTGCTAACTTTATTGCACCAAGTCCAAGTGGAGGAATTCTAGGATCAATAATTCTAGGAATTGTAGGTGCGGTAGTCGGCGGCTATCTAGGACAAAAGTTTTTCGCAGTTGGAGTAACTGGATTTAACGTTATGTCTTTTGTAGTCGCAGTAGGAGGCGCATTACTTGTGCTTTTTGCTGGCAGACTATTGATGCGAGGCTAGGAATTTGAATGGTGTCCATTCTTATTTATAAATAGATTGGTCTATATGTTCTCCAATATCTTGTGTTTGAAAGATACCATATAAAAACATCTAAAGAATTGAGTTGTTTTTGTGAAGAAGATGTTAGTTTAATAGTTTCGTTTAATGAGTTTAGAAATTCAAGATTAATTTTTTCTGAAATTGCTTTATATACAATTTTAGAATCAGTTTCATTTAATTTTCTAGATATAGAAATGGTGACATCAAAGTCACTGCTTCTTTTTCTTTTAGTAAAAGCAGCAGAGCCCAAGATGGCTATTTGTTCAAATAATTTTTCGTTTGATAAATGATTATGTCCAAGCATTAATATTTGGTTTCTTATGATTTTATTAATTTCAATGATAATTAAGTTAGCGATTTCAGTGTCGGCTTTTGCTTCTTGATCGTTAACTATCTGATTTATTTCTCTCTCATCTATGGGTAAAGTAGCAAGATAATTTATAAGTTCTGTTCCGTTTACAAAATAAAGCATGTCTCCCTCTGGATTGGTCGATGGTTGAATGATTTTTTTTGTAGGAGGATTATATATATTGATATTTTTTATGTCATATGGAGGTAAATCTAAAGCTGATGTGGGGTAATTTTCCGCGAGTGTCATGTTAGTGCGGGATTCTAGACAATAATCGCTACTTTATCAAGTAAACATTTTTTTGTTTTTTTGCTATACTAAATATTAAGTATATATAAAGGATCATATGAAGCGCTTATTTGCCTTTTTGTTTTTTCTATCAAGTTTTATTTTTATTAGCAGTCTAGCTCAGGCTGCAGAGTTTCGAGTGGCTTCTAAAGATAACGAAAATATCACAGTAGCCGCTGATGAGAAAATGACTAATTTATATGCTGCTGGTAATCTTTTAACTATTGATGCAGATGTCGCCAAGAGTTTATATCTGGGTGGCAATACAATTACTATTAATGGTGATGTTGAGAATGATCTCAAAGTTGGTGGAAACACCATTTTAGTTAGAGGAAATATTGGTGGTTCTGCTCATTTGGCTGGAAGCAGTGTGATCATTGATGGTCCGGTTGCTGATGACTTATTTATTGGTGCTGGTACCGTTACTATTGCTGATACAGCCAAAATTGGCGGTGATTTATACGTTGGCGGTGGAGTAGTTAATCTACAAGCTCCAGTCGTTGGTAAAGTAATGGTTGGCGGCGGTCAAATCACTATTAATTCTGTGATAGCAGGCGATGTTAAAGTTGAATCTGATGAACTAACTTTGGGCGACAAGGCTGTTTTGCAAGGTAATTTAAAGTATAAGTCTCCAAAAGAATTAACTATGGCTGAAAATGCCACAGTAGCTGGCTCGATTGATTACGAACATATGGACGGCAAGGTTTTGCCAAGTGATGAAAGCAAAGTTGGAAGTAAAGAAATGGGCAAAATATTCGGTGTTTTTGCTACTAGTGCTTGGGCTTTGAAATTAGTTTGTGCATTAATTAGCAGTTTTATTGTTTTTTTCTTGTTTGGCAAAATGCTCAAAGTTATGCAAAAGGAAGTTTTTGCTAAATTTTGGTTCAAGGCTGGTTTAGGTTTTGTTTTAATGATAGTTGTGCCAGTAGCTACTATTTTCTTACTAATTTCCCTAATCGGCATTTGGTTGGCGGGTCTAAATATTATGGTTTTTGCTTTACTGTCTATGTTGGCCAAAGCTATGGCAAACATTTTCTTTGGACTGTGGATAGTTAAATTATTCGCTAAAAAGAATGTTGAGTTAACTTGGAAACCAGTTTTAGTTGGTGCTTTGTTGTTGCCAACTATTTGCATGATTCCAATAATAGGCGGTTTAGTAGGATTTGTTTTCTGGCTTGTTGCCTTGGCTAGTCTTTATCAGTTACTCTATCAAAAAGTCTTAAAAAAATAATCGAAAGGAAAAATATGTGTGGTAAAAATCATTCTTCTTCTGAGGCAGTTTACGGTCTAGGACTAATAGGAGCTTTTATTTTTTATGTCCAGCAAGGCTCTGGTTTTCTTAACGTCCTCGTATCGATATTAAAAGCAGTCGTTTGGCCAGCTTTTATGGCTTACGATTTATTGAGCTTTTTGCATTAAATTATGATTAGCTGTAAATTTGAAGACGGAAATAATGCTTCTCTCAGACACGTTACAGTAGACGCCTTGGTTCTCAAGGATAATAAAATTTTATTAGTTAAAAGAACAGGCAAATTACTTGAAGGTGGGAAATGGGGTTTATTAGGTGGCTTTGTGGAAAGAGATGAAACCTTAGAGGAAGCAGTCAAAAGAGAAATAAGAGAAGAATCTGGATATCTAGTTAAAAATATAAATTTGTTGAGAATCAAAGATAATCCCAATCGTCCTCACGAAGATCGTCAAAACATTTCTTTTGTTTATGTTTGCGAAGCTACTGAAAAAGTTGGCGAATCAGATTGGGAGGTTGACGATCAAAAGTGGTTTGATTTGGACAAAATTTCTGAGAAAGAAGAGATAGCTTTTGATCATTTTGAAGATGTGGATTTTTATAGAAGCAAAAAGAAGGGCAATTTATGAAAGGTTTTATCGAATTTATTCGTGAGCAAGGTGTGGTTGGCTTAGCCGTGGGTTTTATTTTAGGTGGTGCGATTTCCAAGATGGTTTCTTCTTTAGTTAATGATCTTATTAATCCTTTACTAGGTATTCTTCTTGGATCTACTGGAGCATTGGCTAATTCTTATTTTGAAATTGCCTCAGTCAAAATAATGTGGGGTAGTTTCTTAGGTAGCTTTATTGATTTCTTAGTGATCGCCATGGTGGTTTATTTTGGCTTCAAAGGTTTGAAGTTAGATAAATTGGACAAGAAGAAAAAATAGCTTGCTGCCACATTCTTCAGAAACTTAATGTAAAGAATACTTGACATTATGTAAAATATATTTTACAATGTCTGGTATGAATCAAAAAAGATATCGCCAAATCAGAATAGTAATTATATTTTTTATGGCCATGATTTTATCTATTGCCATTGGCATTGATAGCTATTTGTTGGCCATGATATCTATTATTACTGGCATTATGTTTTCTGTGATTGTCAAATCAAGGGCCAAAATTAGAGTCGATGAGCGAGAAATGGCTATTAGAGAAAAAGCCGCCAATCTGACTTATGCCATTTTTGCTCCAACCATTGGTCTTGGTGCAGCTTTATTAATTCTTATTCCTGATACAAAAGACTCTTTTTACTTAGAAGCTTTAGGAACTGTTCTAGCTTATTTATCTTTGTTTTTGATTGCTCTTTATGCGATCTCCTATTCTTTTTTGAATAAAAAATATGGTGGAAGCAACAGTGATGAAAAATAATATCAAAGTTTATCGTGCTATGCACGAACTTACTCAAGAGCAATTGGCTGAAAAAATTGGTGTTAGTCGCCAAACGGTTTTAGCCATTGAGAGCAACAAATATTTGCCATCTCTTGGCTTGGCTTTTAAGATCGCTGATCTTTTTAAGAAAAAAGTAGAAGATATTTTTATTTACCAAAAGGAGGATGAAGATGAAAATTAACAAAAATTTGCAACAATCCATGCTGTTTTTAATGGCTTTAGGCGTCAGTATTTTTATGTTATTTTTTGTTATTACTTGTACTTGGATTGGTTACAGTATTAAGGATAATTGCCGTCTTGCTAAAGGCAAATACGAGGGTAATTGCACCAAGGCTTTAATTAGTACCTTGGAAGATGAAAACAATGATTTTCGTGAAAGAAATAATGCCATTTGGGCCTTAGGTCAGTTGGGCGAGGAAAGTGCTGCCCCAGTTTTGGAGAAGCTCTATACTGGCAATATTCCAGATAGAGAACCTCTTGATCAGGTTATTAGTCAGTATGAACTCAAAAAAGCTCTCAAATTAACTAAAGGTGGTTTTAACATCTCGGCTTTAGTTTGGAAATTTTTTGTTCACGAATAATCCTTTTATATTTAGCCTTTATAGCATACAATGAAGCCTGGAGGGTTATATATGCTTACTATCATTTTATTTCTTTTGGTGGGGTCGATTCTTGCTTATTTATCACAATTTAATTTAACTCCAGTCACAGTTAATTTTGGGATTTATACTCTTGCTGATGTTCCACTTTTTTACGTTATTATTGGGTCTTTAGCTCTTGGTTTATTGTTTTCATATTTAATTAATCTTGTTCATAGCGTTTCTATGTCTTTTCTAATTAGAGGTAAGAAAAAAGAAATTAAAAAATACAGAGATGAGGTGCTTGAATTAACTAAAAGAGTTCATCAATTAGAACTAGAAAAAGAGAAGCTCAAACACGAACCAAGCACTGAGCCTGAGGATCTAAACGCACTGTGAAATCTTTACTTGCTAAAATCTGGAAAAAGCTTCACCTGCCTAAAGGCATGCAACTATTTATTGTACGCTTTTTTCAAGATCAATTTTTAGTTGGAGTAACCGGAATTATTTTTAACGACAAGCGCGAAGTACTTCTTTTCAAGCATACTTATAGAGCTCATGCTTGGAGTTTGCCAGGTGGCTATATGAAAGCGGGCGAACATCCGAGTGAGGGGCTTGAAAGAGAAATTAAAGAAGAATCTGGTTTGATAGTTAGTGCAGACACTCGTCTTAAGACACGCACTGATCGCGATTCTGCTCGTTTAGATATTTGCTATATTGGTGCTTTTATTGGAGGTGAATTCAGTCCAACTCATGAAGTGTCTGAATATGGATTTTTTGCGCAAGACAAATTACCTCTTCTTCGTAAGAATCAGATTTTTTTAATTGATGAAGCTTTAAAGAATTTCTAATTAATCAACAAAAGTTAAAGCAATTCCAGTTTTATCAGCACGACCAGTACGACCGATGCGGTGGATATAATCCTCGTAGCATTCTGGTAAGTCGTAATTAATCACGTGAGTGACGTCTCTAATGTCCAAACCTCTTGAAACAACATCAGTTGCTAAAAGGATTTGCACACGATCATCGCGGAATTGTTGTAGGGCTTTTTGTCTTTGACCCTGAGTTTTATTACCATGAATTGAAGCAACTCTGAAGCCTCTTTGGTCTAATTCTCGGCTTAATCTCTCCATACCATGTTTGGTACGACCGAAAACTAAGACTTTCTGGAATTCTTCTTTAATTAACAAATCATGTAAAACTTCAATTTTGACTTTTCCGCCCACTCTGACAACATCTTGTTCGATGTGAGCTCTACTTTCTTTAGATTCAACAGTCACAAAAGCAGGATTTCTTAAGAAACCTTGCATAATGTCTTCAACCTTCTTATTAGTGGTAGCTGAGAAAAACAAAGACTGTCTTTCTTCAGGCAACTGACTAGTAATGGCCTTAACATCATGAATAAAGCCCATATCCAACATTCTGTCGACTTCGTCTAAAACGATAGTATCAAAATGGGCAAAATGTAATTTGTGTCTTTGATCTAAATCTTTAAGACGACCTGGAGTTCCAATGACGAAAGCTGGTCTTTTTTGTAAGCGTTCAACTTGTCTAGAAATTGAAGAACCACCGATACAAAGAGTAGAAAGAATTGGTAAATTTTGACTAAAAGATACTAATTCATCTCTGATTTGTAAAGCTAATTCACGAGTAGGAGTGACGACTAAAACTCTAGTAGCTGGGTTTCTCAAAACTTTATCAATTAAAGGAATTAAAAAGGCTGCAGTTTTACCTGTGCCGGTGTTAGCAATGCCAACCACGTCTCTACCTTCTAAGATATGAGGAATAATTTGATCTTGAATTGGAGTTGGATTTTGATAACCCTTATGAGCTAAGTTAATTTTAATTTGTTGGTCAACTGCAAAGTCAGCAAAAGCATTCTTGTTCTGATATTTTTCAACAGTTTCCATTTCTTCATTCTGAAGGCTAGCTTTTTGGATAAACATGGAAGGATCAAAACTAGAGATTTTTCTGCCTCTACTTCTATTTCCACCACTATTACCACCGAAACTACGACGACCACCAAAACCAGAACCCCTATTTTGAAAATTGGAGCTACTGTTTCTATTTCCACCAAAATTAGAACTAGAGCGACTATTATGATACATATTTTCTTCTTTCTTTAATCTTTCAGAGGTCAAAGACAAGAAGCAAAAAATGCGTGCTCAAACCAATTGAATTATTTTAAATTATTATTCTATATTAACTATAGAAACAAGGATTATAACATTAATCCGCTCAATTGCAAGTTATAGGATAATTATCTAAGTAGTGTTAAAAGTACTTCTTGGGCAAGTGCGATGGTTTCTTTTGCGCCATTTTTTTTTGGATTCACTTCTACCAGATCGACAGATAAGCTATTTGATTTGTTTAATTCTTCAAGAATCGGCCAAACTTGAGTCTTATTTAGTCCACCCCAAGAATTAGGTGTGCCAGTGGCACTCACTAAATCATTAGCGAAAACATCAATATCAAAACTAACGTGTAAGTGTTTATTATCTATATTCATTTTTTTAATTGTTTCAATTATTTCCGTCGTATTTTGCCCATTAAAATATTTAATACCTGCTTCTTTGATGTAATCGAAGTCGTCGGACTCTAAATTGCCGATAATGACTGTATTTTTGGCCAATAAACTATTTTTTTTCAATTTTCTTAATTTTTCATGATCAAAATTTTCATCAATGAGAGCGCGCAGAAATTGTCCATGGAAGTTTTGGCTAGGACTATCCGCCATAGATGAAGTATCAGCATGAGAATCGAAATGAACGTAGACAAGTTCTTCGGATTTACATTGGTCCAATAATGCTAAAACAGAGCCGAAAGCCACGCTGTGATCGCCACCAATGACAACTTGAGATTCTTTATTTTTGATTTTTTGATTTATTAAATCTGCAAAAGCGAGGGATTCTCTTGCCATCACTTCCTGATACTTTTCTTTTTCAATTTTTTCTGGTTTGGAAAAATAGTAGTGATCGATGCTAATATTTTTAAATTTATTCAAAAAATCTTTATCTAAAATAAAATCAGGTGCAACCTCTACGCCATAATTGAATTGAGAACTACCGTGAGGAGGGTTTATTAATCCCAGTCTTGAGTGAGCTGAGAAGAAATGCGTTTGCTTCATGTGAACGATTATACCCTTTTATTGATAGTGAAAAGTGTTAAAATTGTTCAATATTATGAAAAATAACTCTGAATCTATAAATAAACAGTCTACTGATCCTCTCCCTGCTGAGGCTATTAAATCTGAAAAACCAGAGAAGGTAGTTTATATTTTCAACATGGCCGAAGATGTTTGGCCTTTTATTTCCACGATGAGTAATGTAGTTGAACAGCACGCCGAAGTAGAAATTTGTGCCAACTTGGCTGATCGTGATTTATTTAGTAATGTGGATGAAAATAGTTTGACCATTATTCTTCCAAAAAAAATTGACCCAGATTTTTTGCAATATGTAACGCAAACTACTGGTAAGAAAAAATGGGATATTCTTGTACCAAATAAGCATTCTGGTCAAATTTGTTTAGATATTATTCAAGATAGAGATCTTTTTAATGAACTAGTGGAGTTGGCTAACGGTGCTAAAAAATTGGTTTTAATTAGTTATGCTGTTTCTCCTCAACTTTTTCAGCTAATTACTGAACTGAAAACTTATGGTATTGACGTGTATACGCCAGAAGCCCCGACTGAAGAAAACGCTTGGTGTGTCAACTTTTTTGGTAGTAAATCTGGAATCAGACAATTAGCCCAAAAAAGTACGGCTTTAGAGCCTGATTTTGTGATGGCAGACGGTTTGATTTGTGTGCAATCTTTAGATGCATCAAGAATTGCTGCCCAGAAGTATGTTAAAGAGGGTGGTGTTGTTTTGAAAACAAATAAAGGACACACTGGAATGGGTGTTTTGATTTTTCGTCCTGAAGATTTGCCTAAGGATTATCAAAACTGTCAAAAAGCTATTCTTAGCATTCTTAAACAAAATGATTATTGGGATAAGTTTCCAATTGTCGTCGAAAGTTTGATTAATGTTAATCCAGCAGTGGGCGGTGGTTTTCCAAGTGTAGAATTTAAGATTCAAAAAAGTGGTCGTATAGAATTCCTATACTTTTGTGGGATGAGAATGCTTCCAGACGGAACTTTTTTAGGTATGGAAGTTAATGAAGATGCTATTACCGATCGTATCAGTGCCAGAATTATTGATACTGGATTCTTTATTGCTGAGCAATATGCTTCCCTTGGCTATCGTGGTTATTTTGATGTTGACATGGTGGCGGCTAAAAATGGTCAGGTTTATGTTTCTGAGTCAAATGTTAGAAGGACCGGTGGTACTCATGTTTACCAGATGGCCGATAATTTAATTGGTAAAGATTTCTTTACTGATGCCTATATTTTGTCCAATAATGCTTATGAATTAAAAGCTGGAGTAAGGCCTAACTTCAAAAAAGTTTTGGAATTATTAACTCCAGTTTTATTCAATAAAAAAACCAAAGAAGGTTTAGTTATTGCTTCTGCAAACTTGCTGACACAGGGCATCTTTGCCTATGTAATTTTTGCTAAGAATAAAAAGAAGGCTATGGAAATAGAAAATAAAGTTTTTGCCTTACTTAAGTCTTTATAGCTAAAATAGCCATAAATAGAGGAATTTCAGCACGTGCTCGGTTTTCCATTTTGGCGGCTTTGCCAACACTTTCTTTGTCAGACGACCATTCTTCAATTTTTTCAATCACAAAACCGGCTTGGAAAAGCATTTGGCTATAATCTTGCAGACTGTGATGAAATGACCAGGTCATATTTTTAGCTTGTTCTTGCTTTTGACTTGGGTTCATATCGATCGGGATTTTTAACTGTGATAAATAGCGATTAATGAAGCGTTGCTGTTGTTTGTTTTTCTCATCAATACTCCAGCCAGATTGGCGGGGAATACGGAAACAAGGATGATTGAGCACAATTAATAATTGTCCACCCTTTTTGAGGTAGTTAGCGGCGTTTTTGATCACATTCTCTGTTTGTTCAATGTTCTGCAAAGCTAAAATAATGGCAGCTTTATCAAATTTTTCTTCTCTTTCTCTAAGAATCCTGCTTAGATCACAAACTAAGAATTCATAATTATTTTCACGGTTCATTTCCTTGGCTTCCTCAATCAGCTCCTTAGCTAAATCAAGGCCAAGGTATTTTTGGAGATGAGGAACTCTGCGAGCTAGTACTCCTTGGCCACAAGCCAGATCTACTAGTGTGTCAGTATTTTCCAAATCTAAAAGTCGTAGAACTCCTGGAATAACCACGTGTTCATGATAATAATGCCCATCACCGCCAACAATTTTGTTGTACCATGGGGCGACTTTATTCCAAGATGTGTCTTTTTGATTTCTTTGCACGATGTATTTCTTTCAGCTATATTATAGCTTAACTATGACAAAACTAGTTTTAGTTAAAGATTTGATGCAAGCTGATTATCAATATCAATTAACTGAAATTGAAGGACAAAACTTTCATCTAGATTTCAAACCACAATTAAGTCCCAAAGAAATGTTGGAAATGGGCGTTTTTGGCGGGAAATACATGACGGATTGCAAAGATGAATTTCCAAAGGATTGGTTCGCCAAAGCCAAACTCTTTCATGAATTTCACGATCCAAACTTAAATTTTTTCAAAGTTAATGCTAGCCAGCCTTTATCGGTTTGGAAACAGAAAGGTTGGATTTACAAAGATGATCCTAGAGGTTGGTTTCAGTGGTATTGTAGATATTTTATGGGTCGACGCTTGCAAGATGGAGAAGATGAGCGGCAAATCAAAAGATGGCGCTTGTTTCGCCGACATTTAGCACAAGTTGAACGCAATTGTTTACCAGGAGATTTTTCTTGTCGCAAAGTACAGCGACAAGCCTTGCTGCACTGGGCTTATGATGCAAGGAGTTTCTAGTATTATGCTAAAATCATTCTATGAATCCAGGAATTGATTATCCAGCTATATCAGTCGTCTTTTTTTGTCACGATGGTCAAGGTAATTATTTGTTTAGCAAAAGAAGTGCTAAGTGTCGTGATGAACACGGTTGCTATGATCCAGGTGGTGGACTTTTGGAATTACATGAAACCGTTGATCAATTGCTTCATCGTGAATTGCAGGAAGAATATAATCTTGAGCCGCTGAAATATGAATTTTTAGGAATGCGCGAAATGCATCGTGTGAATGAAGGCAAGAAAACTCATTGGATTGCTTTGGATTTCAAAGTTTTAGTGGATCCAAGTAAAGTTAAAAATAATGAGCCTCATAAATTTGACGAGTTGGTTTGGCATCGCATGGATGATTTGCCAAGTCCGATGCATTCACAGTTCTCTGTGGCACTAAAAAATTATAAAGATAAGTTTTAGGTGTTTTAAGAAGACTAGAGATTCTTATCTCCCCAATCATGTAAAATTTTAATGATTGGTAACAGTGATTGGCCTTTTTTAGTGAGCTCATATTTAACGTGAGGAGGATTTCCTCTAAGGGTTTTGCGAGTGATGAGTCTATTTTTTTTCAGGCTTTTAAGTTTTTCAGAAAGAACTTTTGCTGAAATAGGACCAATGGTTTTTTTAAGATCATTAAAACCCGTTTGCTCTTCTGTTAGATGCCATAAAATTACTAGGTTCCATTTTCCACCTAATTCGTTGCAGAATTCTTGTAGAGGACATTTGTTTTTTTTCATTATTATTTTATAAGTTACTTTTTAGTACCTACTTTATTTTTGTAACTTAATAAACTATTATAAAACAATCAATAAATATTAACAAGGAAAAAAAATTGTGTTTAATCGTTTAGAATCAAAGTTATTCTGGTTGAGGAATCCTTAGGTTTTTAAAGATTGCCAATTGAGTTCTTTTATAATAAGCTTTAGCAACGAAATATGAAACAAAAAGTTATCACCCTTCTCGTAGTAATTTTAATAGCAGGCTTGCTATCTTTGGTAGTTATTGTCAGCAACAATAAAGAAAAACAACTAGCTGAACAAAAAATTGAAGAGCTAAAAAATTCTGCTCCAGTGTTTTATTATGGCAATACTTGTCCACATTGTGAAATTGTTGAGGAGTGGTTTGAATCCAACCAAGTTGAAGAAAGGATGACTTTTGTCAAAAAAGAAGTTTATGACAATCGAGCAAATGCTCTTGAGTTAAATAAAGTAGCAGCTGAATGTGGATTAGACACGAGTAGTATTGGTGTGCCATTTTTATATGCAGATGGTCAGTGTTTAATTGGTTCTCCAGATATTATTGAATATTTTTCACTAAAGTTTGGCATTGATCAGAGTCAAGCTAGCGAAAGTGCTGAACAAGCACTCTAAATTTGCTTTTTCTATAAAATAACTGTTATAGTTAGCTTATATGAAAAAGACTCCTGCCGTTCTTTCCCTAGTTTTAGTTGCCTTACTTGTTTCCATTGCTTCAGCGAACGCTGCTGAGATGAAGGGGAATCAGTCTGTTAAGGCAGATTCTTCAGTAACAACGACAAACCAGGTCAAAATTGAACCAACTCGAGCAAGAGAAGAGTTGGGTGAAATGAAAGGCGAAGTGGTTCAAGAGAGAGCGGAAATTGAAGATGATGGGATGGAAGTTAAATATTCCAGTCAATCTGCCAAAGAAAAAATGGGTGAAGCCTCTAGTAAAATGGGTGCTCTTTTAGAAATGAAAGATAATGCCAAGGGAGTTACTGAAAGAGTCAAAGTGATAGCTAAAGAACAAATCCAAGCTCAAGAAAAAGTTGCGAGCAATCTAGAGAAAATGGAGCAGAAAAAAGTTTGGCTCAAAAAAATGTTTGGTTATGATCAAGAAGCAGTTCAGTCTGTTCAAGATGAAATTGCAGCTAATAGCCTAAGAATAGAAGAGCTTCAGGCATTAAAAGAAGAAACTACCAGTAAAACTGAAATTGCTACTCTAGATGAAGCAATCGCTTCATTATTAGACCAAAATGCTTCTTTAGATAATACTGTTCAAGAAGAGATGAAAAACCAAGGGGTTTTTGGTTGGTTCAGAAATTTCTTCAATCGAAGCTAAGTTCAATATCTTAATTTAAAGTTGATTTTTTATAAAGCTTTGAAGCTCCGTCCAGTTATTTGTACCAGCTTTAGGAATGACAATGGAAGCTCCAATACTAGATGTGCTGCTTTGCAGTACATTTTCTGGAGTCAGATTGATACTCTTTATTTCAAATTCATCAGCATTGACGAGTAAAGGTGCTAAATATTTGGCGCTTTCTAAATCTAAATTAGTTGAGACGTGCTTAGAAAGCGCTTTATAAAATTTAGGAATATCCTCAAGAGCTTCTAAGCTAAATAATTTATCGCGAATAGCAGAGAGAACCTCCACTTGGCGACGACTGCGATCGTAGTCGCTAGAGCTGTGGCGCGAGCGTACGTACGCGAGCGCATCATGACCTTCCATTTTGACTTTCCCTTGTTTGTAGAGCAAATGTTCATAGCGGCAGGCGAACTTGCTCTCCAGCGCAAAGCCACTATTATTTGCAGTTAGATTGGCAATTTCTTCTGGTGTATAGCCACAAGGATCTTGTTGTGCACCTTCAATTGGATACCAGGCGTCTTCAAATGTTTGAGAAACATTGACTTCTATGCTACTAAGTTCATTGCCAATAGTTCTTTGAAAACCAACAAAATCAATACCAATGGAATATTTAATTGCTAAGCCTGTAATTTGGCTGATGCTTTTTTGCATTAATTCCAAACCAGCGTTTACACCTCCGCCTTTGTTCATGCCGACACTAAGCAATGTGTTAACTTTATAACCTTGTTTGTCTGTGCCAATTAAATAGAGATCTCTGGGAATAGAGATAAAAGTAATTTGTTTTTTTTCAAAATCGAAATGAGCCAACTGAATAATGTCGCTTAAATATCCTCCTTCGTGTCCTGCACCTCCATATCCAGCCAACAAAACATTAAGAGTTTTTTTATCATCTGCTTCAATATTACTTGGATCTAAATTGATTTCTTGATTTGGATCAAACAAATTTTCTGCTTCAAGAGTGAGACTCTCATCTCCTGAAAAATAACGATAGCTAGCAACAGCAGAAACGCTGATGATTGATAGAGCAATCAAAGAGAATACCAGATAAATAATTATTCTTTGTTTACGTTCCAATTCTTTAATTTTTCCAAAAAAAGGCAACATTATTTATGAATTTCTAGCTTTCAAGATCTTTTTTAATTTTTTTATATTTATCTTCTAAATTATCCATTTCTTCATCTGTTCCTTCTTCAATCTCAATCAAGGTATTACTAGCTGTTTTAGTTACTTTGATTAATTCATCAAGTTTTAAATGCATAGCTTTGGAATCGCGATTTTGGGTGTTTTGGATAAGAAACACCATCAAGAAAGTAATAATAGTAGTTGCAGTATTGATAGCTAATTGCCAAGTGTCAGAATAATTAAAAATTGGTCCACTGACAAGCCATAGGATAATTGTAGAAACAGCAATTAGAAAAGTAGAAGCTCTCCCAGCAATAGCGGCTACTTTAGCGGAGATTTTACGAAAAATTTCATTCATGTCTCTGAGTATAAACAATAAAACCGTATAGAACAAGCTCATGGAAGCAATTTAATTTTCTCAGGGTTCTCTCAGTTTTTATAAATAAAATAAGCTCTCATGAAAGAAAATCAAAAGAAATCTAAAAAGAAGTGGTTGAAGTGGCTTTTGTTATTTTTGTTAGCAGTTATAGTTTTTGGAGTTTTTCAATTTTTCAAATTTCAAAAAGATTCTGAAGTACGTAGAGAGAGCTCAATGGCTCAGCAAGAAAAAATGATGGAGTTTTGGAAGAGTGAGGGCTTAAGTGATGAAGAAATTGATCAAAAATTAAAAGAACAGCGCTCTGAATTTGTAAGAAATGACAATCCATCTATTGTTCAATCAATGATGAGAACTGTAAGACATACAACAGGAACTGGTCCTGGAACAGGAATGCGTTAAAAGAAAGAAATATTTATGAAATTACTTAAAAAAATATTTAATCGTCTTAAAGTTCTTAAAAAATGGCAAAAAATTTTATTAATAGCAATCTTAGCTTTAGTAATTTATTTTTTATTTTTTAGATCTAGTAAAGACAGCCCTTTGACTCTTCAATTTACTGAAGTAAAAAAAGGTAATTTGCAAGAAATAGTTTCTGAAACAGGTGAAGTTTCTACAAGCAATAAAACAGAAATAGCGAGCTCTATCAGCGGTGTAGTAACTGAAATTTATATAGAAAATGGACAAACTGTTAAAAAAGGTGACAAATTGTTTTACGTTGAAAGCAGTGCTACTGAAGAAGATCGCAGTAAAGCCTATTCAGAATATTTGAGCGCTAAAAATAATTTAGCGTCAGCCAAAGCTAAGATGAATACGCTAGATTCTGCTATGTGGAAAGCTCATGAAGAATTTGAAAGTAAATCACTTGATACTGATCTCTCAGTTGATGACCCAATTTATATTCAAACCAAGGGCGATTGGCAGGCGGCAGAAGCAAATCGTCTTAATCAAGATCAGGTAATTGCTCAGGCTCAATCAGCTCTTAATAATGTGGCTTTAGCCTATCAATCCACCTCTAGTGGTCCAGTAAAAGCAACGGTTGATGGCCAAATTGCTAATTTAAGTATTGCTGCTGGACAAACAGTTGCTTCTACAGATTCGGCCTTAATAATTAAAACTACAAGTGAAAACTGGGTTATTGTGGCTATTAATGAAAATGATATTGTCGAGGTAGCTCCAGAACAAAAAGCTGTTGTTTTGATCGATGCTCTTTCAGAAATAGAGCTTCCAGCAACTGTCCAAAGAGTCGATGAATTTGCAACAATTAGTTCTGATGTGGCGGTATATTATGTTTATCTAACATTAGATGAATCCAACCAACAATTGCGTCCAGGAATGACTGCTCAGGTAAGTATCACTACTCAAGAAAAGAATGACATTTTATTAATTCCAAACACAGCTATTAAGCCTTATCAGGGTGAAAAAGCAGTTCAAATTTTTGATGAAAAAACTCAGAGTACAGTTTATCAGCCAGTTAAAATTGGTTTGTCTGGTGATGTGAGTAGCGAGGTTTTGAGCGGTTTAAGCGAAGGACAGAAGATAATTTCTAGCGACTCATCTAGTAGTAAGAATTCTAGTGGCGGTGGCGGTTTCATGATGGGTGGAAACTAAATTTAATGCCTAAAAAAAATAAGCAAACTATTATTTCTTTTCGCGATGTTCATAAAAGTTATCAAACTGGGCCAATTACTTACGAAGCTTTAAGAGGAGTTTCTTTCGATATTAAACAAGGTGAATTTGTTGCTATTACTGGTCCATCCGGTAGTGGCAAATCAACCCTTATGAATATTATGGGAGCTTTGGATTTAGCTAGTAGCGGTAAATATTATTTGCGAGGACGTTTAATTGATGCTTATGATGATGACGAATTATCTGAAATAAGAAATGAAGACATTGGTTTTATTTTTCAATCATTTAATCTTTTAGCTCGTACCAGTGTGCTTAAAAATGTCGAACGCCCAATGATGTATGGCAAAATTCCAAAAGAAGAAAGAGAGAGAAAAGCCTTAGATGCTTTAAAGCTAGTTGGTTTAGAAGAAAAAGCCAATAATCTTTCTAATCATATTTCTGGTGGGCAAATTCAAAGAGTGGCTATTGCTAGATCTTTAGTAATGAAGCCAGCTATTCTGCTTGCAGATGAGCCGACTGGTAATCTTGATACTAAAACTGCTCATGAAATAATGGATTTTTTCACCAAACTTAATAAACAGGGTCATACAATTATCTTAATTACCCATGAAGAAGACATCGCTGCCTTTGCTAGTAGAGTAATTAGAGTCAAAGATGGCCTAATTGAAAGTGATAAATAATATATGGAATTTTTTGAATTATTTATTTTAGCTATTAATGCACTTCGAACCAACATTGTGAGAACAATTTTAACAATGCTGGGAGTGATTATTGGTATTGCTTCAGTCATTATTATTATGTCTTTGGGAAATGGAGCCACTCAATCAATAGTTGGCGAGATATCTAGTTTTGGAGCTAATATTTTGACTATCCAGGCAGGTCGTAATACTAGAGGTCCTGGAGGAGGTGGAGGAAGTACAGTAGATACCTTAATCGAAGATGATGTTGAAGCTTTAGCTTTATTGCCAAATGTGAATAGCGCTGCAGGATTAATTAGCACTAATAAACAAATTACTTATGATGGCAATGTTTTTCAAACTTCAATTACTGGTGTTGAAGAAACATACATGAACATACATGAACTAAATTTATCTCAAGGTTCTTTTATTAGTAGTTCACAAGTCGCTACCAGATCAAAAGTGGTAGTTTTGGGTGATGGATTGGTTGAGGATATTTTTGGAGAAGATGCTCAGGTGGTTGGAGAATCAATTAGAATAGATGGCAAATCATTTCGCATTATTGGAGTAATTACTGATAGCTCAAGTGCTTTGGCTCCAATTTCAACTGTACAAAAAGTTATTTTGTCTCAAAATTATTACAATAGTATCGAAGTTCTGGTTAGTGACAGTGATTCAGTTACTCAGGTAGAAGAAGCGGTAACTAATACTCTTTTATTACGTCATGAAATCAAAAATTCGAACGATGCTGATTTCAGCATTCGCAGTGCTCAGGAAATGATTGATTCTATTAGTTCAGTTACAGGAACATTGTCAGCTATGCTTTCTGGCATAGCAGCAATTTCTTTAGTAGTTGGAGGAATTGGTATTATGAACATCATGTTGGTGACCGTTACCGAGCGTACTCGCGAAATTGGTTTGCTCAAAGCAATTGGTGCTAAACAAAAAGATATTTTGTGGCAATTTCTAATTGAGGCAGTAGTGGTAACTTTAATGGGTGGTCTAATAGGACTCTTACTAGGAATTATTATTACTTTTATTGCTACAAAATTTTTAAGCATTCCTTTCGTAGTCAGTATAGCTTCAATTCTTTTGGCAATTGGTGTTTCTACGGCAGTAGGAATTGTTTTTGGTTATTATCCAGCTAAGAAAGCAGCTAAATTACAGCCAATCGATGCCCTGCGTTACGAGTAATTAATGCTATAATTCATTCATGGCAAAAATTTTTCAAGCTAAAAAAATTATTTTTCCTTACGATCAAAATCGTTTTCCGGGTCAAGCTACTGACGAAAGAATTCTCTACATGACTAGAGAGTTTGAACTTTTTCTGTTCATTAAAATGTTTTTTGTAATATTGATTGCTGTAGCAATTTCTTTAGCTGCTTGGGTTTTTTCTTTGGCCTTCAAAAACATTTTTTCTGTTAGCTCTATTTCTTTTTTATTACCTTTAACTTTTATTTTGCTTAGTGCTTTTACGGTCATTGGCTTTTGGTGGGTTTATAGTCTTTGGCAAAAAAGTTTAGCTATTTTAACCAATAAAAGATTAATTAAAATTATCTACACGACTCCTTTTAACCGCTATAATCAGAGTTTACCTCTGGAAATGATAGTTGATACCAGCTGTAATAATCAAGGTTTTTTCGAGGGCGTGGCGCATTCTTTACTACAAGTTGGAACGCTAACTGCTCGTTCAAGTGCTTCTAGTTCTGGCGTATCAACTGAAGACACTGATAGAGTTAATAAAAAATATTTCTATTTAGAAAACATTAAATATTGTGAGGATTTACAGCAATATTTAAATAAAATTTTAAGCTTACTTAGTCGTTCTCCAGCAGAATTGGAAACTTTTAGACCTTTTATTCCTCATTTAAAAGGTGAAGCAAGAGAAAAGTTTATTAAAGAAAACTACACTCCAAAAGTCAGTCCAGAAGAGCTAGTAAGTTAGTTTTTTGCTTAGTTCTCAGCTATTTTTCAGTTAGTTGTTATAATATCCACTTATAAGATGAAAGTTTTACTCGTTGAAGATGAACATCGCATTAGTCAATCAATCAAAAAAGGTTTGGAACAAGAAAATTTTTTAGTTGATCTTGCTTATGATGGAGAAAAAGCTTTTGATTTAGCTAGTTCTAATGAATATGAAGCAATTATCTTAGATTTAATGATTCCAAAGATGGATGGTATGACTGTTTGCAAGAATCTAAGAGCAGATAGGATTCACACTCCAATTTTAATTTTAACCGCCAAAGGCGAACTAGAAGATAAAGTTACTGCACTCAATTGCGGAGCAGATGATTATCTTGTTAAGCCTTTTGCTTTTGCCGAACTTTTAGCAAGAGTGAGAGCTTTAACTAGACGTCCAAAGATCCAAGAGAGTTTTCTCTTAGTAGTGGAAGATTTAGAATTAGATATAAAAGCCTTCGAAGTTAAAAGATCTGGTAAAAATATCGATTTATCCAAAAAAGAATTTGCACTTTTAGAATATCTTATGCGTCATAAAAATAGAATTTTAAGTAAAGATCAAATCATTGAAAGCGTTTGGGATTATGAGGCGGATATTTTATTAAACACAGTTGAGGTTTATATGGGTTATTTAAGAAATAAAATAGATAAAAAATTCAAAGATAAAAAGCTTCTAATTAATACCGTTCGAGGTTTTGGCTATAAAATAGGAGACTAATATTATGTTTAAGTCGGCACGCCTCAAACTAACTCTTTGGTATTTTTTGACCATCTCTTTTGTTTTACTTTTATTTTCAACTTTAATCTATCGGACCGGTTCAATTCTTCTTGCTGAAAATTTAAGTCGTTTACATTTAAGATTAAATACTCAAATGCCTAGAAATTTAAAAAATTTAGAGCCGCAATCATTTAATTTCGAATCAGATGGATTTATCGAAGATCTTAATTTTGCTAAACAGAGACTGTTGTTCAATTTGATTCTTATAGACTTAGGAATTTTAGCAGTCTCTACTTTTTTGGCTTATCTTTTGGCTGGCAAAACTTTAGCTCCAATCGAAAAAGCTTTGTTGGCGCAAAAAAGATTTACTGCCGATGCCGCCCATGAACTGCGTACTCCACTGACAGCAATTAAGACTGCTTTGGAAGTAAATCTCGAAGATAAAAAAATCAACAAAGATCAAGCAATGTCAGTACTCAAAGATAATCTAAAAGATATTGGTAGTTTAGAAAAACTCAGTAATGATTTGCTATTACTCTCTAGAGTTGAGCACAATCACCAGGAAATTAAACAGCGAACGATTGCTTTAGATGAATTATTGGATGAATTGACTAATAAATTTCAAATGGTGGCTAAAACAAAATCGGTCAAAATTTCAGCTAAAGCTGAACACGATTTAATCAAAACAGATGCAGACAAGTTAATACAAGTTCTGTCTATTTTGTTAGACAATGCTATTAAATACACTCCAAAAAATGGCAAAGTTCAACTTAATTTTTTCTTAGAAAAGAACAAAGCAGTTTTTCAAGTCAAAGATAGTGGCATAGGAATTAGCAAAGAAGATTTACCTTTTATTTTTGATCGATTTTATAAAGCCGAAACCTCACGAAATAAAAATAAATCAGCTGGTTTTGGCTTGGGTTTATCTATCGCTAGTGAAATTACCAAAAGTCTCAATGCGAGACTAAGCGTTGAAAGCGAGCTAAGCAAAGGTAGTACTTTCACTTTGCGTTTGTGCTAAACTAAGCCCATGCTCGACCTCGATATTAAAGATATTCTAGCTAAATATGATTATCCTCTGAGTGAAAATAAAATAGCTAATCAGCCAATTTTTCCTCGTGACCATTCCAAGCTTTTACTTTTAAACAGACAGACTGGCGCAATTGAAGATCATTTTTTTTATGAACTGACTGACCTTTTAAATGCCGATGATGTTTTAGTACTCAATGAAACTAAGGTTTTTGCAGCTCGTTTATTAGGCAAAAAACAAAGCGGTGGCAAAGTTGAGCTTCTTCTTATTAAACAAATCAGCCCCAACAGTTTTGAAGCGATTTCTAAACCAGGTCTAAAACTTGGTCAGAAACTTTATTTTCCAAGAAGAACTTATTTAGATGACGCTGGCAATTTAATGAGTGATCTCGACGCCAGCGATTTTCTTCAGGCAGAAGTAGTTTTTAGAGATGAACAGAGTGCCAAAGTCAGAGTTGAGTTTAATCAAACTAATGCCAGTTTATTAGCAGAGATTGATCTTTGTGGTTTTACGCCTTTGCCGCCTTATATTCATCCTATCCAATCAGAAGAAACCATCAAAGCAGAATACCAGACAGTCTATGCCAAAGAAGAAGGTTCGGCGGCAGCTCCGACTGCTGGCTTACATTTTACGCAGGAGCTTTTGGATAAGCTTAAAGAAAAAGGTGTGCAGATTGAAAAGATTACTTTACATGTTGGCTTAGGTACTTTTGCCAAACTAACTAGTGAGAATTTGAAAAATAAAACTCTTCATAGCGAATACTACGAAATCTCTACTGAAGTTGTTGCTCGACTTAATCAAGCTAAAAAAGCTGGCAAGAGAATCATCGCCGTTGGTACAACCAGCACTAGGAGTTTAGAGTCGGCAGTTTTGCTTTCTGAATCCAAGAAAGAACTTCTTGCCACGGCAAAGGAAACTAATATTTTTATTGATCCTCCTTATCAGTTTAATTTTATTGATGCTCTCATTACTAACTTCCATTTACCAAAGTCTAGTTTGTTGATGTTGGTTTCAGCTTTTATCAGTAAGCCAAATAGCCAAGCAGATTTTAATAACTTTCTAGATTCTAGTATTGGCCAAGCTTATCAACATGCTTTAGAAAGTGACTATCGTTTTTTTAGTTTTGGCGACGCGATGTTTATACAATAAATATTATGGATATTTCTTCCGATAAAAAATTAGCGATTAAAAATATTTTGAATTGGTACGCCAAAGAAACTGGCAACAAACAATTCATTACTTTGGGCGGTTATGCAGGTACGGGTAAGACAACTTTAATTGCTATTTTGCGCAAGCTTTTATTCAAACAAGACCCAAAGCTCAAAGTAGCTTTTGCTGCTTTTACTGGTAAAGCCGCTAGAGTTTTGAAAAATTATCTCAAAGAGAATGATGTTCTATATAAAGGCGATAGCATTGGTACCATTCATTCTTTGATTTACAGTGTGATTGAAAATGAACAGCATGAAATCATCGGCTGGAAAAACAAAGAAGAACTAAAAGTCGACTTAATCATTATTGATGAAGCTTCAATGGTTGATCAAAAAATTTGGTTGGATTTACTGTCCTACAATATTCCCATTTTAGCTGTGGGCGATCATGGTCAGCTGCCACCAGTGAATGGTCAATTTAATTTAATGGAAAATCCAGAGATTAAATTAGAAGAAATTCATCGTCAGGTGGCAGATAATCCCATTATTAAATTATCAATTGAAGCCAGAAAATATGGTCGGATCAAAGTTGGTAATTATGGCAAAGGGGTGCGCAAATTATCCAAAAATGATCCAGAATCACAAGAAATTATTGAAAATTATTTGCAGCAATACAATCAAGACACCCTAATCTTATGTGGTTATAACAACACTAGAATCAAACTTAATAATTATCTAAGAACTTTGCTCGGTTTTGAGTCAGCTTTGCCTCAAGCTGGAGATCGGGTCATTTGTTTGCGCAATAAACAACAAAAAGCGATCTTCAATGGCATGCTAGGAACCTTACAAAGAATCGTCAGTCAGGATGAAAATTTCTATGAAGTCAAAATTTTGTTTGACGATGAAGAACAAGATTTTGAAGGTTTGGCAGTCAAAAAACAATTTGGTTCTACGACCTCTTTAAATTTCGGTAAAGAACTTCGTGCCTTAACTCTCAAAGCCGAACTTTTTGATTTTGCCTACGCACTGACAGTTCATAAAGCTCAGGGCAGCCAAGCTAGCCGAGTGATTTTATTTGAAGAACGCTTTAAGCAGATGTCAGATTTAGATTGGCGTCGTTGGCTTTATACCGCGGTGACTAGAGCAGAAGATGAATTAATTATTTTAGGCGATTAGGTTTTTGCCCATTCAGCAGTTATAATAAGCAACATGAAAATTAGAATTAATAAATTTTTAGCAGATCTTGGATTGGCTTCTCGTCGTAAGGCAGATAAGTTAATTGATGAGGGTGCAGTTTTGATCAATCAAAGAAAAGCCAAATTGGGCGATAAAATTGATCCAGAAAAAGATGAATTAACTTTTGCCGGCAAGAAATTTGCTGCCCAGCAAAAAGAATCATTAGAATATTGGTTACTTAATAAACCTTTCAAGGTAATTTCTGCAGTGACTGATGATTCTGGTCGCAAAACCACTTACGATTACATCAAAACTAAAACTAAAGCCAGAGTTTATCCAGTTGGGCGTTTAGATTACGAGTCAGAGGGTTTGTTGCTAATGACTAATGATGGCGAATTGGCTCATCGTTTGACTCATCCAAAATATGAAATTAAAAAAGTTTACAAAGTTTGGGCAAATGGAATTTTTTCACAAACTAAGATGGCAAGATTATTGAGTGGAGTCAGACTTAGTGAGGGTAGAACTTCTTTTGATGAATTAGAACTAATAGAAAAAGAAGGTCGAGATTTAGTTTTAAAAGTTGCCATCCATGAAGGTAAAAAAAGAGAAATTCGTCGCGTTTGCGCCAAAGTTGGTTGGGAAGTCACTAAACTTTTGCGAGTCAAACTTGGTAGTTTGGTGATGACTAATTTAACCGTTGGCAATGCCAGAAAATTAACAGAAGAAGAAATCATCGGCTTAAAAAAATTAGTTGGTCTTTATGATGAAAACTCTAATCTTTGATTTTGACGGCACGCTAGTCAATAGCATGCAGCTTTATGTAAATGGTTTTAATCAAGTTGGAGCAGATTTCGGTTTACCTAAGATTGATAGTAATAATTTGCAGGAAATGAAGCAGTCATCAATTAAAGATTTGATGAAGCGCTATAAGATTGGTCCTCTCAAATTAGCTAAACTAATGCTTACAGTTAATAAAAATATTGCTTCAGAAATTACTAACTTAGAATTTTTTCCGAATATAAAAGAATTACTTTTAGAGCTTGCCAAGAAATATCAGCTGGGTATTTTGACTTCTAATCACGTAGAAAATGTTGAAGCTTTTTTAAAAAAGCAGCAATTTGAAAATATTTTCGATTTTGTTTATGCCAGTAAGAATTTATTTGGCAAAGATAAAATACTAAATAGCTTATTAAAGAAATATCGCCTCAATAAAGAAGAAGTTTTATATTTTGGGGATGAAGTGCGCGATATTGAAGCCTGTCAGAAGATGCAAATTAAAATAGCTGCTGTAACTTGGGGTTTTAATGAGAAAAGTTTGCTTGCTTCTAAGAAACCAAGCTATTTATTTTCCTCTCCAGATGAGATTGTTGACTTATTGATCTAGTTTATTCACGAGTGTTTGCTTGTATCCTCAACCCTTTACGAGTATAATACCTTCTTTATGCAAATTAGAAACATCGCCATCATTGCTCATGTTGACCACGGTAAAACTACCTTGATCGATGGTATGTTGAAACAAACCCACGCCTTTCGCGAAAATCAGTCTGAAATGAACCAAAGCACTATTCTAGACAGTAATGATCTAGAAAGAGAAAAAGGTATTACCATTTTAGCTAAAAACACGGCTGTTTTTTATAAGAGTGAAGCTGGTGAAGACTATAAAATCAATATTATTGATACTCCAGGCCACGCAGATTTTGCTGGTGAAGTAGAACGCGTCATTAGTATGGCTGATGGTGCCGTTCTTTTAGTCGATGCCGCTGAAGGTCCATTGCCTCAAACTCGTTTTGTTTTAGAGCAGGCTCTCAAGCAAAAACTTAAAATGATTGTCATTGTTAATAAAATTGATCGCAGAGATGCTGAACCAGATCAGGTTTTAAGTCAGATCGAAGAACTTTTCTTAAATTTAGTTGACGATGAATCTCAATTAATGTTCCCAATTCTTTACGCTGTCGGTCGCGATGGTAAAGTTTGGAGTGATCTTCCAGAAGAAGAAGTCGGTAATGCTGAATTAATTGCTAAGCACCCTGGCGATTTACGTCCAATTTTTGAAGAAATTATCCGCACCGTTCCAGCTCCAAAAGTGAATGGCGAATTACCTTTCAAAATGCAGGTCTCTACTCTAGACTTCGACACTTACAAAGGCACTTATGCCATTGGTAAAGTCACTCAAGGTTTAGTCAAAAAAGGTCAGCGTTTAGTGATTCTAAATGAAAATGAAAAAGTTGGTGAAATGTCTGTGGCCCATCTAATGACTAGTGACGGTCTTGGTAGACAGGAAACAGAACTGAGCCAAGCTGGGGATATCATTGCTATTACTGGCGCAGAAAACATTGCTATCGGTCAAACTTTAGCTGCTCTGGGACAAACCGAAGGTTTTTCCAGTATTAATGTCACTGAGCCAACTCTGAAAATTCGCGTCGCTGCCAACACGTCACCTTTTGCTGGTAAAGAAGGCGACTTCTGTACTATTCGTCAAATCGCTGAGCGTTTACGCAAAGAACAAAAAACCAATTTAGGTCTTCGCATTGAAGGTCTAGAAGGTGGTTCTTTTAATGTGGCTGGTCGTGGTGAACTACATCTGGCTATTTTAATCGAAACCATGCGTCGTGAAGGTTATGAAATGGAACTTTCCAAGCCTCAAGTGATCATTAAGGAAGTCGATGGGGTCAAAATGGAACCTTACGAAGAAATGACCATCGAAATTGGCAAAGAATTCATGGGCGTCATTACTGAAGAATTAGGTAAGAGAAAAGCTAATCTGATTGACAGTATTACCAATAGTAAAGGTATTACCAGAATGGTTTATGAGGTTAGTAGTCGTAATATCTTAGGTTTCAGAAGTCAAATTCTCACTAAAACCAGGGGTAATGGCTTATTTAGCTCTCGCTTTTTGGAATATGCTCCACTCAGTGCCGAGTTACCTCAATTGCGTAATGGTGCCCTGATCGCTACTGAATCTGGTACCGCCACTGCTTATGCTTTGGAAACCATTCAAGAACGTGGTAAAACCTTTATTAATCCTGGAGACAGTGTTTATGAGGGTCAAATCATTGGTTTGCGTAATCAACAAGAAGATTTAGAGGTTAACGTTTGTAAAACCAAAAAATTGACTAACTTCCGTTCTAATGCTGATTTCTTAACAGTACTCGACACTCGTATTGAGTTGAGTTTGGAACAATGTCTAGACTTTATTGAAGATGATGAGCTTTTAGAAGTCACTCCAAAAAGTTTGAGAATTCGTAAGCGTTATTTGAACAAAATTCTTCGCAATAAACAAAGTCGCTAAGCGCTTTTGCAACTCCTTTCCTTTTCGGGTAAAATTAGTCTCATTAATGTCTGATTTATCTAAACCCCTTGCTGCTCTAATTCGTCCTGAATCTCTCGAAGATTTTATTGGTCAGGATCATCTAGTGGGAGTGGGTAAGCCGATCAAGGCGGCTATGGATTTGCAGGCAGTTTTTTCCATGATTTTTTGGGGTCCTCCGGGAGTGGGTAAAACCACTTTAGCGAGAATTATTGCCAAAGAAAGTGATCGAGAATTTATCGAAATTTCTGCAGTTTCCGCTGGCAAGGCTGATATCCGCAAGATCGTCGAAGATGGTCGCAAACAAAAAGGCTTGATGGAAGATTACCGATCACCTATTTTATTTGTCGATGAAATTCACCGTTTTAATAAAGCTCAGCAGGATTATCTTCTACCTTTTGTAGAAGAGGGCGTTTTGATTCTGATTGGCGCTACCACGGAAAATCCTTCCTTCGAAATTATCTCGCCACTACTGTCTCGTATGAGAGTTTTTATTTTTAAAGCTCTAAGTGAAGAGGAGATGAAGTTGGTATTAAAAATGGCGGTCAAAAAAATTCATGAAAATGAAAAATTAATAAACAAGAAAGCAAAAAAAATTGCCGTACCCACCAAAAGTGAAGAATTTCTTCTCAACTATAGCTCAGGTGATGCCCGCAAGCTTTTGACCTTAATAGACAATACTTTTACCCTTTACGCGAACTTAGAATTAGAATCACTCAAGAATTCTTTGCAATCCAAACATCTCAGCTACGATAAAAAAGGTCCAGAACACTACGAAACTATCAGTGCTTTTATCAAAAGCATGCGGGCTGGTGATCCTAATGCTGCCATTTATTATTTAGCGCGTATGGTAGAAGCTGGCGAAGATCCGCTTTTTATTGCCAGAAGAATGGTAGTTTTTGCCTCTGAAGATATTGGTTTAGCTGTACCAACTGCTTTGGTAGTGGCGAATGCTGTCTTTCAAGCCTGCCAAACTATTGGTTATCCAGAATGTCGAGAGAATTTAGCTCATGGAGTAGCTTATTTAGCCACCTGCAAGAAAGATCGCAGTGTTTATGATGCCTACATGGCCGCTGTGGCCGATGTGCAAAAATTTGGTAATTTAGAAATTCCGATGAGTATCAAAAATCCTGAAACCAATTTACTTAAAGAAATTGGCTACGGCAAAGGTTACGAAATGTACCCTGATAAAAACACTAGTTTGCTCCCAGACAAATTAAAAGGCAAAAAATACCTAAAGGTTAATAAGTGAAGAAAATTTTAATTAGTGGCAGCTGGCGTTTTCAAGATAAAAAATTAGAAGAACTAGTTAGACAAACCGTTCAAGAACTCTTCTCCAATGGCGACATGCTTATCACTGGGGGAGCTTTAGGAGTAGATTATTGGGCTTTGGATGAAGCTTTGAAGCTTGATCCAAAGGCAGAAAAAATACGAGTCTTTTTACCTAGCACACTTAATTTTTATAAGAAGCATTACAACAAGCGTGCATTGGAAGGCATCATTAGTATTGCAGAGGCTCGCGCTTTAATTGCTCAGCTTAAAAAACTCAAAAAGTTAAATAAAAAAGCCTTAATTGAAAAAGCTGAAGTTAAAACACTTAACCAAAATGCTTACTACGCTCGCAATTCCAAAGAAATAGCCAACGCCGATCAACTAATTGCTTTTCAAGTCAACCAAAGCCAAGGAACACGGGATACCATCGACAAGGCTAAAGAAAAGCAAATACCAGTGCAAGTTCATCAATTTACGATATGACACAGCATCTTTCGTACCAGCTGCTTTTTGTTTTGCAAAAAGACAGGGTCCGAAATTCGCTTTGCATCTTTCGTACCAGCTGCTTTTTGTTTTGCAAAAAGACAGGGTCCGAAATTCGCTTTGCATCTTTCGTACCAGCTGCTTTTTGTTTTGCAAAAAGACAGGGTCCGAAATATAATAGCCTGGTAATTTAAAAGCACCCATAGCTCAGTCCGGATAGAGCGTTTGTTTGCGGAACAAAAGATCGTGCGTTCGAATCGCACTGGGTGCACAGTAAAAAATAGAAAGAAAGGTTTGTTTATGTCATTAGCTAGTATTGAATCAGCACAAGAAGGAGATCAGGGAGAAAGCACTGCCTTAAATAATTTAAAAGAAAATCCAGTCGCTAGAACAGAAGCAGAAATGGCTCTCAAAGCAGCTCATCAAGCTTTAATGGGTGAGAGAGCAGTCACTAGAGACGAAAACGAAAACGCTGTAGAAGCAGCAGCAGACGAAGAAAATAAGTAGGATCATCCTTTTTACGTTTCATTGCTAGTTTACCAGTGTTATTTTTCTGCTTTTGTTTTCTGATACAAACCCAACAAATTTTTAATGTGGGGAGCGATTTCGTATTTTTTTGATTGATCGATGGCTTTTTCACCTAGATCTTTTCTAAGTTTTGCATTGCTAGCCAATTTACCCATAGCTTTGGCAAATTTATATTGGTCCAAATGCTTAACCAATAGGCCGCCTTTACCAATTACTTCTGGCATAGCCCGATAATTAAAGGCAATTACTGGCAATTCAGAAGCCATGGCTTCGACCACTGATAGTCCTTGAGTTTCCCAGGTAGAAGGGGTAACAAAAACATCGCCAATACTGTAATAATTTTTGGCAGATAGTTCTTTGTAGGGAATTCCTCCGATAAACAGTACCTTATTTTCAATACCTATTACTTTTGCAATATATTGCAAACCTGCTTTGACTGATCCATCGCCCATAAATACTAGACGGGCATGGGGATATTTAACCAGAATCATGGAAAAAGCTGTGATTAAAAGATCATAATGTTTTTCAACTGATAATCTTCCAGAGGATAAAAAGACCATTTCTTTATCACTCAAACCATATTTTTTGCGTAATTCATCTCTGTATTGGTGATTGGCAAAAGATTTAAGTTCTACAACTCCAGGAATGACTTGAACATTTGTTTTTTTCCAGCGATTCTTTAAGTCTTTGCCAACATATTTAGTTGGGGCAATGACAGCATCGCAAGGCTGGTGAATTTTTTCACTAATTTTCCATAATGATTCTTGTAGTACCCTGGACATAACGCTGTTTTCTTTTAATCCAAGCACTACCAAACCCTCTGGTTCCATGTAATAGGTGTGAAAAGTGGTAATGAGTGGCACCTTGAGTAAACGAGCAAGCAGAGCGGCTTCAAAGCCCATAAATCCTGGAGTGTGAAAGTGAATGATGTCTGGAGCGAACTTTCTTACTTCTCCAGCGGACTTTGTGGTGGGCGTGCCTAATTTAAAATCTGGATAAAAAAACACTTTGACTCCAGGAACTAAAACAATTTTTGCTCCAGGAACAAACGCTTCAACCTTTTTAATATCTACACCTTTCCATCTTGGAGCCACAATCATCACCTGATGACCAAGAGCCAACAACGCCCGAGTGATTACTCCAATGTAAGTAGTAACTCCATCGACGTGTGGAAAAAAGGAATCAGTAAAAAAGGCGATCTTCATGGATTCATTATACCGTTTGGTCTGCTAAAATACATTGACATGAAGGAAGGGTCGCATAGCGGCTATTGCATCAGCCTCGAAAACTGACGCCTTCGGGCACCGCGGGTTCGAGTCCCGCCCCTTCCGCCGTCAAGCGAGCACGCTTAATTGGTTCTTTGAGAGTCGAAGCGCGTGACTAGTCCTCGAAGAGGGCGTAAGACAATTGATGAAGTTAAAATTGGCGAGAGTTGATGGATATGGGAAGGTGACTTCCAAAAGGATAGTCCTGATGGCAAGCACGGAGTGCCTGTCTAATGCAGCGAAGCTGCCACCACTTTTTGCAATCAAGAAAAAGACTGGTTATGCAAGCTTTTTCTTGATTAAACAATGTTTGCTATCGTTAACTTATATATCAAACTGTAGTAGAATGTAGGTATGAAAATTTTCCTTGCACCAAGATCAAACGAAACTTCATATAAGAACTTTTTAAGCACTATTGAAAACGGTGTAGACAAATCAATTATTGAACCATTTTTAGATGATGCTGGGAAAAAAGTTTTAGCATCGATAGACAAGATCTTTGTTTGGGGTAATAAGGAAGCAAAAAAATCTTCTTGGGAAAAGATGAGTGCAAATGATGTTGTTTTATTTTATAAGGGTCGTGAAGGAAACGAAAAAGAAGGCAAGTTTCTTTATGCAGGGAAGCTGCTTTATAAACAACACAGCAGGGATCTAGGATTGGCTTTGTGGCCACCTAAGACCGGAGAAGAACCATGGACATGTGTTTTCTTTCTAAAAGAATTGAGGCCGATTTATATGCCCATGTCAGATATTCAAAGATTTGGTGGATATGAAGTGACTTTCGATAGAATACAAGGGTTCATGCCATTGAATGAAAATGGTAATAAAGTAATCTTAAATAAGTTCGGAAGCGTAGATGCCTTTTTAAGCAATTATGGTGTCACTGAAGATAAATCTGTGATCGAGAGTGATTTAGAAGAAAAGAATGAAATTACTGCACACGCTGAAGCAGAAATGCTGCTTCTGAAAATTGGTCGTATGCTTGGATATGATACGTTTAGTCCAAACAAATCTAATGAAGCGTTTGGAGAAGTGCTTCAGGATTATATTTCCTTGAAAGAACTACCAACGAGATTTTTAGGTAGTGATATTGTTAAATTAGTTTCTCAAATTGACGTGTTGTGGTTTAAGGATGAAGTCCCAAAATATGCTTTTGAAGTAGAACATAGTACTAAGATAATTAGTGGGCTTCAAAGATTATGTCAGTTGATGCCGCTATCCGCAAAACTATTTATCATTGCTTCGGGGAAAGATTTCTACTTATATGAAAAATATATAAATACAGATCCATACTACAAATACAAAACAGATTTCAAATTTCGGGAATACAAACAATTAGAAAACTTTTTTAAGGCTGTATCCGAATTTACAGCAATAAACGAAACATTTTTAAAATAAATATGAAAACAAATGAGATAGAGAATATACTTGAGAAATTAAAGAAAATTGCAGAAGTTTCACATCTTAATTTTTTATTTGGTGCTGGGACTTCTGATCCATTCATAGCTCCTTTGCCGCAAATAGAAGTTAAAATGGATAAAGCAGATAGGGGTGGAAAATTAAAAGAGTTATTGAGGCTAAAAAAAGAATTCTTTAATACGGTTATGAAGCCATGTTTGAGTATTCGATCATACAATAAGGATAACGAGATCGTTATTGCTAAAAAATTAGTTGAAACATATAGAAATTATCGCTGTTTTCTTACCGAGACAACTGGATATGTGCTTGCTAGAAAGAGTTCATTGCTTGATAAACAAGTAAATTTATTTACAACGAATATTGATATTTTTATCGAGAAAACTTTGGAAGATATGGGCGCCAATTATAATGATGGTTTTATTGGTCGTATATTTCCTCTTTTTAGAACTAGCCATTTTCAGACAATTACGAAGAAGAAAAGTGAATATTTAGAACAACAAAGTGAAATACCAACTTTTAATCTTTATAAATTACACGGATCATTAACTTGGGGAAAAGGAGTTGGGAATAGTGAAATTGAGTACTCTGATTTAGTAAATCTAAAAGATATGGATAAATATGATGACCGTGAATTTATTGAGTCTTACGACAATCTCCATATTATTAATCCTAATCAAGAAAAGTTTGCTACCTCTGTTTTAAGATCTACACATTATGAGTTGTTAAGGTTATATGCGACAGAACTTGAGAAGGAAAATGCATTATTGATTGTTGCTGGATTTTCATTTGCTGATGATCACATACTTCAAATAACTACTCGCGCAATGGATTCAAATCCCACCCTTTCTGTCTGTATAATTTGTCACTCTGATAGTAATGGCCCTTCTTATAGAGATAAATTTAGATCAATAAGGTACACAAATAACTTATATATTTTAGAACCAGAAAAAGATCAAGAATTTGATCTGAAGTGGGTTACGGAGAATATTATTTCTAAACTTGATCATAATGTTGTTAATAAGGAGCAAAAAGAAGATGATGGAGCAATTGCCGAGCCGTAATATTGATATCGAAGAGAGATTGAAACGGGAGATGATTTTCCGTATAGGGTATGTTCATTCTGTTTTGGGTCGGAAGGTTAAAATTGAGGTGTTTAAAAATAAAAATCATCCGTACCTAATTTATAATGGTAAAATTACTAAAAATGTTTCTACTGGTAGTTACATTAAGATACTAAAAGGTTTAACAACAATTATTGGTAAGGTTGAAGGTGAGGAGATTGATGAGGAGAAATATTACAATTCTAAGTATGGTAAGCAAGAAACAAAAATAAGAAGATTTTTAGATGTATCTTTGCTTGGTCATTATGAAAAAGGAAGATTTCATCAAGGTATAAAAGAATTGCCATTGATAGATAATGAGTGTTATGCTTTGGAAGAAGAAGATTTTGTTAAATTACATAATTTTTTTACTCAAGATGAGCTTACTATTTCCTTGGGAAGATTGAGCGAAGATCCGGCATATGAAATAAAAGTGAGTATTGATAAATTGTTTGCCAGTCATATTGGCATATTTGGTAATACAGGTAGTGGTAAGTCTAATACTTTGACCAGACTATATACTGAATTATTTGACGTTGGAGAAGTATTGGAAGGTTTTAAAAAGAATTCCAAATTTGTTTTTATAGATTTTAATGGTGAATACACAAGACCAAATGTTCTTTCTAGTCACAAAAAAATATATAAATTAACCACTAGGAAAAAACTAGAAGATATAGATGAAAATCAGAAGTATGCTATTGATAAAAATGTATTGAAAGATAGTGAAATTTTATCTGTTCTGCTACACGCTACTGAAAAGACACAGAAACCATTTTTAGTCAGCGCTATAGCAAATGATTACCTTAATGATTCTAGCAATTATCTAAGTACTGTTAAAAGAACGCTTAGGAACATCATTGAAAGGGCTCATCCATCAGCAGGAGTTGACAAAATCTTATCATTTATTAACGAGATTAAGCAATATTTTGATCCAGAAGGCAAGAGGCTGATCGAGGAGCTTTCTGCTTTTATAGAAATTCATCTGACTCAAAATTTTAAAGGCTCTTTTATATGGAATGGTTCTATTTATGACAATGAGTTTATCTTGAGAGAAATAGAAACTAAGATTGGAGAACCTAAATTTATAAAGCATTTAAGTGCACTAGACGATTTAGAATTAAAACTTTATCTTCATTATTATTATAAAATTTCTGTTGGAGGAGTTAGCTCTGATCATGTTGGCCCAATGATACACAGGATAGGTCCTAGCTTTGCTGTTTTGAGAAAAGTTGTTAGTGTAGATTCACCCGCAGTGGAAGACAATATTATTGTAGTATCTCTCAGGGGAGTTGAGAGACAGGAAATTAAAAAAATATTGCCTATGATAATTTGCAAACATTTGTATGATGACCAAAAAAGAAAAAATGATGATGATGAAAATATACATAGTTCTTTGAACATAATAATTGATGAAGCGCATAATATTTTATCTGATCAGTCTCAAAGGGAGAGTGAGGAGTGGAAAGATTATCGTTTGGAGACTTTTGAAGAAATTGTTAAAGAGGGAAGAAAATTTGGAACATTTTTAACACTGGCTAGTCAACGGCCTTATGATATTTCCCAAACAATTATTTCTCAACTTCATAATTATTTTATTCACAGATTAATAAACAATAATGACCTCAATGCTGTCAGAAGAGCTGTTGCTTACCTTGATAGCTTGTCATTTGACACCATCCCAATATTATCAGTAGGAAGCTGTTTTTTTGCAGGTCTTGCTATTGATATTCCAATTAAAATTAACGTTGAAATGCTTACTGATAAAGATAGACAGCCAAAGAGTGATACGGTCAAATTGGTTCAGGCTTGGTCAAAGCAATAAGATAAATTGTATTTTAAATAATTTCTCCTCTAAACCCCCCATCCCATCACCATAATCCCCACAGTCGTAATTCCAAAAAACGCCAAAAGTAACGGCCACTTTATCGCCTTCTTCAAAATCAAAGCCTCAGGAATCGACAAAGTCACCGTCGCCGTCATAAACGCCAACGCCGTCCCCATCGGCACCCCTTTACCCACCAAAGCCTCCATCACAGGAATGACACTCACCGAATTAGCATAAAGCGGCACCCCCAAAAGCGTCGCCATTGGCACGCTCCACCATGCCTTCATCCCTAAATATTTTTCAATCAAAGTCTGCGGCACAAAGCCATGAATCAAAGCTCCTACCAAAACTCCCAGAATCACATAAGGATAAATCTTCTTGGTAATCGCAAAACCATCCTCCCACCACAACTTCAACAACTCTTTTCTTTTTGGCTCGCTACCCTGATTTTCCATCACCACCTGCGCTCTATTTTTAAACTTCAAAAGCGACGGCTCAATGTATTTTTCCATGTGTAACTTTTGAATCAACAGTCCTCCCAAAATCGCAATTCCCATTCCCATTAAGTTATAAAGCAAACTCACCTTCCATCCAAAAAGTGCTGGAAACAAAAACAGCGAAGATTCATTGATTAATGGCGAAGCAATTAAAAAAGTAAAAGTCACTCCCAGTGGAATCCCTGCCCCCACAAAACCAATAAATAAAGGAATCGAAGAACAAGAACAAAAAGGCGTCGCCATTCCAAGTAAAGCTGCTAATAAATAATCCAAACCAAACCAACGCCTCTTCGTCAGCAAATCCCGCACCTTTTCCATCGGAAAATAATAACGCGTGATCGCCATCACGTAATTAATGAGTAGCAGTAATAGACCAATCTTCAGCACATCATAAACAAAGAAATTAATAGCATCACCCCAGTAAGAACCTTGAGTAATAGTCAACAAACGATAAGTGACTAAATCAGCAATTGCTTGAAGAGGCGAGAAGATATCAATCATTATTTAACACTTTCCACCGCAGCAACACTTAGATGGTTTCACTTCAGTTTTTTTTCCACTACTGAGAATACTCTTGATCTTTTCTATATCAGGCAAAAACCCTAACAAAACCGGTTTGCCGTCAATCGCCAACACAGGACTACTCATCACACTCATTTCAATGATCTTAGAGACATCAGTGACATATTCCACTTCTGTTTTTAAATCCAACTCCGCCACCGCTTGTTTAGTTAGTTCAAATAACTTCTTACATGTGGGACAACCTGAACCTAAAACTTGAATTTGCATAATAGTAATTTTAGCTGATTATATACTTTTATTTTTCCTTCCAATTCCACCATTTTAATTTTTCTAAATTACGGCCACCATTGGCGTAATAAACCGCACACCTGAATACATAAAGAAGACATCTATCTTGAGTTTTGCCTGCTTGTTCATTTGACAGCTGGTAGAGTTTTTCTGGATTTTTGTTTTTAAGATCTAAAACTGATTTAATACCGATTTTTTGTAAATCTTTGGCAATGGATTTTCCAACACCAGGAATAATAGTTAAAGAATTAGCATCATTACTGTTCATAAGATAAGTATAGTGAATATTTTTAGGATTTAAACTATGCTATCATTTCCTTATGCTTAAACAATTTTTGGTTGCTTTCACCACCTTTTTAGCTATTGATGGCCTTTGGCTCACTCTCATCGCCAAGAACTTTTATGCCAAACACCTTGGCTTCCTAATGGCCAAAACTCCTAATCTGACCGCTGCTCTGATTTTTTATCTAATCTACGTTTTTACCATGGTCGTTCTAATTATTACTCCAGCTTTGCAAAAAGGCTCACTCACGACCGCGATTTTGACAGGTGCTCTTTTCGGTCTTTGTGCCTATGCCACTTATGATTTGACTAATCTCGCCACTATCAAAGATTGGCCTCTTTTAGTCACCATCGTCGATCTCATTTGGGGCACCGTTCTTTCAGGAGCAGTGGCCGGCATTAGTTATTTAGTTCTAACAAAATTATTGTGAAAATCTCCGTCACTGTTCACCCCAATTCTAAAAAACCACGCATTATTAAGAATGACCAGGGAAATCTTGATGTTTATGTGGCACAAAAAGCGGTCGATAACCAGGCTAATTTAGCTACCACTATGGCCTTAGCAAAATATTTTCAAGTTAAAAAATCCGCAGTCAATTTAGTTCTAGGGCAAAAATCTAAGATAAAGATTTTTGAGATTGTCTCTCCAGATTAAAAAACTCCCTGAAAGAAAATCTCCTCCTTCCTTGTATTACTAGTAGATAGTAAAAATTATCCTTTTTGAAAGGAGGACGATCATGAATAAAAAAACTATGCTTTTGGGTGCAACTGCCCTAGTCTTAGGCGCAGTCGCCTTACTTCCTCAAACAGTATTCGCTTATAAAGGCGATGCCACTGTTCAAGGCCCAAATTTCACAGAAGAACGTCATGAAGCCATGACTGAAGCTTTTGCCAATAAAGACTACAATGCTTGGAAAGCATTGATGAATGGCAGAGGTGTCGCTCGCAGAATTACTGCTGAGAACTTTGCCAGATTCGCAGAGGCTCATCAGCTATCTTTAGAGGGTAAAACCGCTGAAGCAGCTGCCATCAGAGCAGAATTAGGACTTGGTCAGCAAAATGGCTCAGGCATGGGTCAAGGTAATGGTCAAGGTAGAATGAATCGTTAAGTTTAAAATGAAACAGCTCCCTTGGTATAAGGGAGCTGTTTATTAAAATGATAGAATGATCATTAATCAAAAATGCCAGAATTATCAAACTTAAGCGATGAAGCAATTGTAAAAATTGTTCGCACCAAAGACAAAAATCTTTATGCCGAAATTATTCGTCGTTATGAGAAAAAATTATTGCGTTATGCGCTGTATTTAATCAACGATGAATCGCTGGCTGCCGACGCAGTTCAAGAGGGTTTTATCAAAGCTTACGTCAATCTGCACAGCTTTAATGCCAAAATGAAATTTTCTAGTTGGCTTTACCGTATTATTCACAATCAAGCCATTAATCTAATTCATAAAAATAAGCCACATTTTTCATTCGAAGAGAATTTGGAACTAGATAGCGGAATTGATTTAGAAGACGATCTAATTAAAAAAGAACTAAAAGCTCATTTACATAATTGTATTAATCAGATGTCAATTTTATATAAAGAACCGCTCACTCTATATTTTTTAGAAGAAAAAACTTATGAAGAAATTAGCGATATTTTGCGCCTTCCCATCGGAACTGTTGGGACCAGAATTAATCGAGCTAAACATTTAGTCAAGAAACTATGTCAAAAAAAACAATAAAAAATGAACTCAATTTAGAAAAAACAGTGATGACTCAAATCACTACTGGTGCCATTAACATGAAACCACGCTGGTTTTTTGCTCTAGGTTCAGTCTCGATGATGCTCGGATTAGTCTCTGCCAGTATTGGCGCTATTTTCTTGATGAATTTAATCTTCTTTTCACTGCGCCAACATGGTCCGATGGGCGAATGGCGTTTACAAATGATGACTGAAAATTTCCCATGGTGGATTTTGCTATTGGCTGTTGGTGGAATTGTGTCTGGAATCTACTTACTTAGAAAATATGATTTTTCTTACAAAAAGAATTTTTCCTTAATTGCAGGTGTTTTCGTTATTGCTGTTATCTTAGCTGCCTTTTTAATTAATCTAACTGGCATTAATGATCTTTGGTCGAGACAAGGACCAATGCGTAGGTTTTATCAAAGATATCAGCCAGCCACTTCTCAAGAAACGCCAACACCAGCTTATAGAGGCAGAATGCAGAATAAACCAAGAGGTTTTACTTTTTAGTAATTCTAATTGCCTTGCCATGAATAATGGCTTCAGCTATTTTCTTGTTAGCACGATCTAGAATTCTCGCAAAAGTTGGCTGAGAAACATTCATTTTTTTAGCAGCCTCAGTCTGTGCCAAATCATCAACTTCATAAAGCTTAAGTGCCTCTAGCTCGTCAGCCAAAAGCACCACTTCTTCTAGAAAACGCATCGGTACGCCTTGTGGCTTGAAATAGTAAACACTCGGATCAAAGCCCAAACGGCGCTGTATTTTTGGTCTTGGCATAATTAACTTAAGGCATTATTGCACTGAAGCGAGTTCTTTTTCAACATCTTCCAGCTCTTCTTGCAAAGATTGCTTGTAGGCTTTTAAGTCTTCAGCTTTTTCTTCTGTGGTCTGGGGAGCATTCCAACCGAAATATCTACCTAGTCCACGACCGTAACCGCGACATCTACCTCCAAAGCCCATTCCGCGACCCATACCTTTGGTTTTTCCTTGACCACAAGGGCCCAAACCCCTACCAGTCAATTTTCCTTGTCCTTGTGGACCTGTTTTGTCAAAATTTGGCATATAGCCTCCTTTCTTGATAATTTATATTGAATACATATTCATTATAAATTTAGCAAGATATTTGTCAAGTGTAATTACTCGTGGTAGACATGTATAATTGTTTGAACAAAATGAAAATACGTTTGAGTAAGGGTTTCATTTTCGCTTTTTTAGCTGCTTTAACTTGGGCTGTTTCTATTATTATTGCTAAAGTTATTCTTCAACGCGGTGAGACCGCTTATGTCTTAGCTTTTTGGACCGCCATTCTAGCAGTGCCATATTGGATTTACACTCTTTTAGGTAAAAAAACAGAAATTAAAAAACTGACTAAAAAAGATTATTCAATCTTGTTTTGGATTGGTATTATTAGCACCGTTGGTGTTGGTTTAACTGAAGCTTTAGCTTTGAGATATAGCTCGGCTGTTAATTACTCTTTTTTGATTAGAACTGTAACTCTATTTACTATAATTTTTGCCTATTTTTTCCTTGGAGAAAAATTAACTACTAAAAAAATAATTTTAGCGACACTATTACTAATTGGCGCCTATTTATTAACTCTTAAAGGTGAAAAACTTGTTTTAAGCTCTGGTGATATTTTTACTTTAATTGAGGCAATTTTAATCGCCTTTGGGAACAATGTTTTAGGTAAGATGGCAACTAATAGAATGAGTACTACGATTAGTGCGGCTGGCGGAATTTTAATGGGGATTATTCCGCTGACCATTGTTTCATATTTTAACCATGCCATTATTATTCCCCAGTCATTTGGTTTAATTATTCTTTTAACTATTATTTATGTGATTTTGACCAAATTAAGATTTTTAGTTTATAAAAACGCTACAGTTTCTTTTGCTACCATGGTTTATTCATTTACTCCAGTTTTTGTATCTTTGATGGCGATTCCTTTATTGGGTGAAGGTATGACAGTTACTCAAATTATTGGTGGAGTACTCATTGTTATTGCTGGCGTGTCGGTAGAAAAACTTAAAATATAAATTTTCTAAAATTATGAACTCAATCTATCTTCTCAGACATTGCGCGTACAACAATCCTTTAAATATTCTACCTGGTAGACTTCCCGTTGAGCTCTCACAAGAAGGTAAAGAAAACGCCTTACGTTTAAAAGAATATTTTGCAGATAAAAATATTAAGCATATTTACGCTAGTGCTGTTATGCGCGCTAAACAAACTGCTGAAATTATTGCTGATCATAATATCCCGCTGACTTTTGACCAAAGACTTTTAGAAACCTTTTCCGCTTATCAAGGCTATTGGGAGGGTAATGTTAATAATGCATGGAATCACTTTTTTAGCCATAGGAATGAACTCGGTGGCGAAAGTTTTATTGATATTGAAAAAAGAGTGGCGAGTTTTTGGGATGAAATTACCTCCGATCTTCATGACAATATTATTATTTGTAGTCACGGCGATCAGTTGCAAATTTTATTTTCCTATATCCACGGTCAGTCTTTAGTGGCTGAAGATGAAAGCGAAGAAAATATTCCTGGTTGGCTTGATAGGGGCGAATTTATTGAAATTATTTGGGATGAGGGTAAAATAGCAAAAACTAAAAGAAAAATACAAGTATAGTGTAGGAGTTAAGTGCGCGTAGAAGGTGAACATCCAGACGAACCGTCAGTTTTAAAACAGATTATCAACCGACCATCTGCTGGTGATTTAATTAAAGTTGCTAATACAGCTTTAGTGGCGAACTGGATAAATAAGGGAATTAAAGGTGATTTTTCTTGGGATAGTAATTTAACAACTTTGACCATTATAGATTCAAGTGTTTTGACTTTAAAAAAAATAATTCCACAAGCAACGTTAAATAGAGAGTCTTATGCTCTTGGAGAACATGGTAGGATATCTTTTCAATATTATACTGGTCCAAGAAAAATTTTAAGTGATGGAACGTTTATTAAGCCAGGATCTAAAGTTGGGGAAATTAATTTAACCAAAAATATCCCAAAACACAAAAACTTGAATACACATGAGTTTTCTATTGAATTGCTTAAAGATTTTCTTGACGGCTTGGTACAGCTTGCCCAAGATTTTAAAAATGGTAAATTTCCAGATGACATATGCGCCATAGTTGGAGTTTCTCATTTAGTTGGACATAGGATTGGTCAAAAACTAGGATTTGATATTGCAGAGCCATTGCTACATGAAAAGGTATTAGCCACGCTAGTAGGCTTGAACATATCTAAGGATGATAGAGCACTTAGAAGTAAATGGAAAAATACACAAAAAGCATTTATATCGGTTAAAAAGATTTGTGAGAACCAAAATATGTATCTAGAACTATTAGATATGTATAAAAAACGTTTCAGTTAAAACTCCTCCTGCATAAAAAATTTTTTTTGCTATGATAAATTTGTTTTGCAAAAAGATTTTTTTGCTCTTACTAGCTTGTCTCCCCTTGATGGTCGCTACTCCTCCAAAATTTCTACACTATCCCAGTATTTTTCAGAATTTGCTTTAATTAAATATCGAGTCCAAGTCGAAGTCGCTTATTTATTATTTTTAAGCGAGCAAAAACTAATTCCAACCTTATCAATTTCAGCCAAGAAAAAAATCGCCAAAATTGCCACTGATTTCAGTTTAGAGCAAGCCATGGAAGTGAAAAATATCGAGAAAAAAACCATGCACGACGTCAAAGCCGTGGAATATTTTATTTGTCAGGAATTAGAAAAATTATCTTTGCCGATCGCCCAATATGTGCACATTGGCATGACTAGCGAGGACACTAATTCGCTCGCGCAATCTCTAATGCTCAAAGAGGCTCGCGACCACTTCGTCCTGCCCAAACTTAACCAAGTCCTTAAAGAATTAGCGTGTTTAGCAGTGGAACTCAAGGAAGCAACTTTCTTAGCCAGAACTCACGGCCAAGTGGCGGTCCCTACCACTATGGGTAAAGAACTAATGGTTTTTGCTGTACGCTTGTGTGAGGAATTACAAATTTTATCTGCTTTACCTATTGATGCGAAATTAAGTGGCGCCGTGGGCAACTTTTCTGCACAGTTAGCTGCTTTTCCAGAGGCAAATTGGCCAAAAAATAGTCAAAAATTTATCACTACACTTGGTCTTAAACCAGCTTTAATTAGTACTCAAATTGTTTCCGCCGAAAGTTATTCACGTATTTTTAGCAGTTTATTACACAGCAACATGATTTTGTTAGATTTAGATCAAGATATTTGGCGCTATATCAGTGACGGTTTGTTCGCTCAACACAAAGCCAAGGGTCAAGTTGGCTCCTCAACAATGCCTCATAAAGTCAATCCCATTGATTTTGAAAATAGCGAAGGCAACTTGGGTTTGGCCAATAGTTTGTTGAGCTTTTTCGTCAATAAATTACCAATTTCCAGACTGCAACGCGATTTGTCTGACAGCACAGTCAAGCGCAATTTTGGCACTGCTTTGGGCTATGCTTGTTTGGGCTATGATTCTTTACTCAAAGGTTTGGGCAAAATTAAATTTGATCAGAACGTTGCGCAACAAGAACTAAATGAACACTTTGAGGTCATCAGCGAGGCTTTTCAGGTCATTTTAAGAGTTAATGGTGATGAGCAAGGTTATGAAAAACTCAAAGATTTCTCTCAAGGTAAAAAAATTACTGCTACAGAAATAAGTAAATTTATTGATACCTTATCCGTCAGTGCTAAGGTCAAAAAGCAATTACGCGCTATTACGCCCAACACTTACACGGGTTTGGCTGTCAAATTAGTTGATCAATCCCTAGTGACTATTAATTCTTATTTGAAAGGACAAAATGAGCAAAGTTAGAGCAAAAACCTACGGTATCTGCGGTGGCGCTTACGGCGACGAAGGCAAAGGTCGCATTGTTGACAATCTAGTCAATGATTTATGTAAAAAAGGTGAAGTGGTGGTTTATCGTGACAATGGCGGTGCTAATGCTGGTCACACCGTTGAATTTGGTGGTCAAAGAATTGCTTTGCACCAATTGCCATCTGGAGTTTTTATTAAAGGGGCGACAGTGGTTTTGGGCAAAGAGATGGTTTTGGATCCAGGTGATTTGCTAACCGAGCTAGAAGCGGTTAATAAAATTGCCAAAGCCAAAGATCGATCTAAAATTAAGATTGATGAATTAGCCTTTTTATCTCTTGCCACTCATCGTGCTTATGAAACAGTGCTGAAAGATTGGCAGTCTGGTAGCAAAGGCTCCACTGGTCGTGGGATTGCTCCAGCTTATGCCGATGTGCTTTTGCGACATCCTCTAAGAATGCGCGATGTTTTAAACCATGATGTTAAAAAACTAGCCGCTCACTACGATATGTATGAGGCTTTAATTAAAGGTTTGGGTCAAAATTTGGCAGAAGTCAAAGTGGTGTCTTTAGCTGGCGACTTAAAACCGGTGGGTTCTAAGAAAAAATTCCTCAAGAATTTGAACGAGCAAGTAGAGGAACTGCGTCCTTATATTGCCGATCTGCGTACTTGGTTAGCAGAAAAATGGCAAGATAAAAAATGTGCTTTTGTTTTTGAAAAAGCTCAAGCTGTTGGTTTGGATTATCGCTGGGGACTTTATCCAGATGTGACCGCTTCTAATACCACTTTCTCTGGCATTTTTTCTGCCACTGAGGGTTTAATTGATCCAGATCAATTTAAAATGAAAGCTGGGGTTATTAAAGCGACTTATATGTCTAGTGTTGGTGCTCGGGTTTTACCAACTCTAATCACGGGTGAATTAGCGGAGCGAATTCGTGAAGATGCTCATGAATATGGTGCAACTACTAAGAGACCTAGAGACGTAGCTTTCTTGGATTTACCTGCTTTGAAATTCTTTGCCAAAGTCGGTCGTTTCAATGCTTTAATCCTAACTCACATGGATATTGTTTACGAAAACCAGCCAGTTAGGGTTTGTGTTAAGTATGAGAAGAATGGCAAAAATGTTGAATACCATCCAGATCAAACTTTCATAGATCAGGTTAAGCCAGTTTATAAAGAACTAGCTCCTTGGGACACCAAACAATTAATGAAAGCTAAAACTATTACTCAATTGCCAATTGAAGCCCAAAAGTTCTTGAAATTTATCAGCAAAGAAATTGGTGTGTCGGTAGTGATGATTACCACTGGTCCCAAGCGTGATCAGGGTTTGATTTTGGATAAGAAAATGATGAGCTAGTTAGCTTTGACAGTGTCGCTGATCACAATTCCAAAACTAACGGCCACGTTGAGTGATTCAGCTTGGCCATATTTAGGAATACTCAAATATTCATCTGCTAGAGCATCGATTTCCTGAGAAGTACCTCTAGATTCATTTCCAAAAACTAAAGCAATCTTTTTAGTTAAAGTGGTTTTTTCTGTCTTAGAATTAGCCAATTCTGGTCGGGTGACAATGACTCTAAAACTTTTTTTCTTAAGTTTCAGTAGTTCTTCTTTAGAATTTTCAGCGATCAAAATTGGGATATTAAAAATAGAACCCATACTTGAGCGAACAACTTTGGCTTGATAAGGATCAGCGCCGCCAAGCAAGATAATTGCATCAATCCCAAACCAATCAGCGGTTCTAATCATTGTTCCTAAATTACCAGGATCACGAATGTCTTCGAGGACAGCAATGATCTTGGTTTTTTCTAAAAGGCCATTATCATAATTGGGGATTTTAATCACCGCGGCAATGCCAGAGGGAGTGACAGTCTCCGCTAATCTATTGAAATCTTTAGTATCGATTAAGGAAACCTCTTGATTGCCCCAGAATTTTTCTTCTTGATCAGCAAATTGCCTAGTCATGACCAATTGCATGACTTCCTGTTTGGATTTCAGGGCGTCCATGACGCCTTTTTTACCTTCGACTAAAAAACAGCCATATTCACTGCGATATTTTTTTTGATTGAGCTTACTTAGAACTTTTAATCCGAACATATTAGCCTGATTATATACGATTATTATGCTAAACTTTATTTAAATTATGAAAATAGCATATATTGGTCTAGGAAAAATGGGTAAAAACATGGTCTTGCGTTTGCTAGAGCAAGGCATTGAAGTAGTGGCTTGGAATCGTTCAGAAGGTCCTGTGGCAGAAGTAGTGGCTGCAGGAGCGACAGCAGCTAGTAATTTTAAAGAGTTGTTGGGGTCATTGGCAGAACGCAGAATTATTTGGTTAATGTTGCCAGCTGGTGAAGTGACTGATCAGATTATTAGCGAATTATTACCAGATCTTAAAACTGGTGATTTATTAATTGATGGTGGCAATTCTTTCTATAAAGATACCATTCGTCGTTCCGCTGAATTAGCTCAAAAAGGCATCAACTATTTAGACATTGGTGTTTCTGGAGGTCCAGGTGGAGCTAGATCTGGAGCCTGCATGATGATTGGTGGCGATAAAGCTGATTATGAATTGCTGTTGCCAGTGATTAAGGCAGCTTGTGCTCCTGATGCTTATGGTTACATGGGTGGAAATGGAGCCGGTCATTTTGTCAAAATGGTTCACAACGGTATTGAATATGGCATGATGCAAGCCATTGCTGAAGGTGCGGCAGTTTTAGAAGAGAGTCCTTTCAAACCTGATTTAGCTGAAGTTTTTCGCGTTTATAACAATAAAAGCGTTATCGAATCCAGATTGGTTGAATGGGCGAGACAGGCCTTTGCTGAAAATCCCAAATTAGACAATATTTCTTCAACAATCAGTCATACTGGCGAAGGAGAATGGACTATCCAAGCTGCTAAAGAGCTAGGTATCGAAGTTCCAGTGATTGAAAAATCTTTTGCCGTTAGAGTAAATTCTGTAAACGAAAAAGAAAATTTCCGCAATAAAGTTGTTTCTGTTTTACGCAATAAGTTTGGTCATCACAAAGCTAGTAAAGATTAGCCTTAGAAAGAACAGAAAGAGACTGATGGCTCAATCCATTTTCTGCCGTCTGCTTCAATAATTTGATTGGCTTCTTCTGGTCCAAAACTGCCTGCTTTATAGCTAACTAGTTTTTGTTTTGAGCGAGCTGCGATCAGCGGATCTATAAATTTCCACTGTGCTTCAACTTCCTCAGCGTCAACAAAAAAGGTTTGGTCACCACGCAGTGCATCAACTAATAATCTCAAATATGGATCTGGCAGGGAAACAGCAGTTTGGCGGTAACAATACTGCATATATTCATCTTGTAATTTAAAATCTGGTCCAGGAGTCTTGGATGAAAATTTAAGTACAATGCCTTCATTAGGTTGAATGCGATAAATCAACATGTTTGCTTCTTTGCCACCATTTAGATGAGAAAAAAGATGCTGACTATCTTTTTTAAAAACAATCGTTATTTCCGTAACGGTGCGCTTAAGGGCTTTGCCTGCTCGAACGTAAATAGGCACGCCTTCAAAACGTTTATTATTGATGTGAGTGCGGAAGGCAAAGAAAGTATCATTATTAGAATCTGGATTAACACTCCGCTCATTCAAATAGCCCTCATATTGAGCAAAAACCAAGCGATCCATTTCTGGAGCCAGTTCTTTTAAAAGTTTTATTCTTTTATCAGTTACGTCTTGATTAGTAAAAGAGGTCGGAGCTTCCATGGTAGCTAAAGCGATCATTTGTAAAATATGATTTTGGCCAACATCCTTGAGTGCCCCGACGCTGTCATAATAACCACCACGCATACCAATCCCAAAATCTTCTGCTGCCGTGATTTGAATATGATCGACATGATCTTTATTAATCATTGGCTCAAATAAATTATTGGCAAATCTAAAGCTGAGGATGTTTTGCAGGGTTTCTCTACCTAAATAATGATCAAGGCGATAAATTTGATCTTCGGCATAGTATTCAGCCAAAAGTTGGTTGAGTTTTTTTGCCGAATCAAGATCACTGCCAATTGGCTTTTCAATGATGACTCTAACAAAGCCACATTTCTGACTGTTCAATCCAGTTTCTTCTAAATGATTAAAAACAGTTGGATAAAGTTCTGGGTAAGTCGCTAAATAAAACATGCGATTGGAACAAGATTTATCTTCTTTAAGCTTTTCGTCTAATTTCTCGTAGAGTTCTTTTTTGCCAATGTCACCTGAGACATAATGCATTTTCTCTAATAATTTTTCTGCCACTTCTTCCTTAATTGGATGTTGGTGATGGCGATTTGGTTTATGCAAAACATCATTGGAATATTGGCGAAATTCTTCATCGGAAAGTTCTTTTCTGCCAATGCCGACGATAGAAACTTTTTCTGGTAATAAGTTGGCTTCGGCTAAATCATAGAGGGCGGGAATAAGTTTAAGTTGAGCCAGGTTGCCTGTAGCACCGAAAATAACTAGAGAGAAGGATTCTTGCATATTCATTTTATTTTTTCTTTCTGCTGGCAATATATACCCCTAAGATGATAATTAAAAGGGAAAAAACTTGTAAAAAACTAGCTGATTCTTTAAGTAAAAAATAGCCAAGAGGAATATAGATCGCTGGTTGTAAATAATTGAACAAACTTGCTTCTGAGGCTTCGATCCCATCTTGTCCCTTAATGTAAGCAGTTAAACCAATAATTGAGCCAAAAACTGCTGCGTAGAAAATTACTCCTAAAATAAGTGGAGAGCTGAGTTCAGTGACAACATTACTGCTTAGTAAGCTGAAATTAAAATTAACTTCTACAAGAGAGAGTAGGGCAAAAGTAATTAAGCCCACATAAAAACTAATACTACTGACAAATAGTTTCGGTATTTTATGGTAGCGCTTTTTTGCTAGTAAGAAATAAATAGCAGTTAAGATGTTATGAGCAATGATCAGCAGATTTCCGCTCAGCGAACCAGTAATTCTTTCTCCACCAGTCCATAGTGGTTCTAGAGCAATTATTGCGGTGCCAAAAAGGGCGAAAACCAAGCCTAGCCACTCGTGTCGAGTTTGACTTTCCTTAAGAAAAACAATGCCTCCAAAAATTATAAATAAAGGTAAGCTAGTGGCGATTAAATTGGTATCGAGAGCACTAGTCATGCTAAGACCAATATAGAGACAGCTTAAAGCGAGAGAAGTTTCAATTAACTCAAGTAAAACAATAGTTTTGATGGTTTTCCACTTATTTTTTATTTGTTTCAAATAATGAATTACAATTGGAATCGATAAAAGACTAGCCAAAAGAAAGCGATAAAATAAATAGCGAAAAGGAGTAATTTCCGAGTCATTAAAGCCCAATTTGACGATTGGCAAAAAAGCCCCCCAAGTTAAAGTGGTAACCATTAAAAAAAAGTAAGATTTAAGTCGTTTGCTCATTAGAACCTTATATAATAGAATAGCACGAGCCATGTCAAAAAAATTAAATAAATTTATCAATTTAGCCCTTTTTTTAGCCCTTGTTGCTTTATTAATTTTCCGTCAAAAGAGAATTCAAGAAATATTTTTTGGAAAAACAACTCAACCTGCGGTAGAGATAAACTCTGCCATTGCTCCTTCTGCTCAGCTAGAATTTAAAGTTGCAGAAGAAACAAAAGAAAGCTATCAGCTTACTGCTAGCAATTCTGCTCATAATGCTTTGGAGCTGGCTCAAAATGAGCTCAAATTAGATCTTAAGGAATATGACTTCGGTACAATGATTGAGGGTGTTAATGGGCTTATGGCAGACAACAAGCATTACTGGGCTATCTATCAAAATGGAGAGTATGCTAAAACTGGCATTGCCGAAATCGAGTTAAATAAAGGTGATAAAATCGAACTTAAATATGAAGAAATCCAATTATAATTTTGCTGGTTTGTTGGTAGCGGTTTTAACTTATGTTTCTCGGTTTAGTTTTTTGCCAGCCAATGTTTCGCCACTAGGTGCTTTCGGTTTTTTTGGCGGCAATATTTTCTTTTATTTCTTATCAATTTTAGCTTTTGATTTTTTCAAAGGAGGCTTTTATCAGGGATTTTTGTGGACTTATTTGGGTTTTGCTACCTATCCATTTTTTGCTTTTTTAGCTAAAAAATTTATTAAACGTCAACTCTTATTTTTACCTTTGGCTTCATTTAGTTTTTTCATCCTATCTAACTTTGGTGTTTTTTTCGCCTGGTACGATCATAGTTGGCAGGGATTTCTAACTTGTTATGCTTTGGCTTTGCCTTTTTATAGCAGAACTTTACTTGGAGATTTATTTTTTGGCTACGGATTTTTATTGCTTAAAAAAGTCAAAAATCTTGCCATTTCCCATTCCTCGGGATATAATATCCTATAATAAAAATGTTTAAGAGAAGAGCAGGGAAAAGGTTTTACAAAAAAGCTCCTGCAAAATTTTTACTTACAAATGCTAAGCGCCTGAAAAAGTTGGCTGGTTTTTCTTTTGTTTTAAGTTTATTTTTCATTATTTTAAGTAATCCTTTTAGTGTTTACGAGAGTGCTAAAAATTTTCCGACTACCCTATTAGAAACTAAAAAAATTATTAGTAGTCTCCCCGACTTTATTAAAATTTTTCCAAGCGAAGCAGAAAAAAATAGTTTTGCTTTTTTTGATTGGACCAAAGCACAGCTAGATGATTCTGGACCAATTTTTGCCAAAGAAACAACTCTAGTTGCTAATGAAGCCGGTCAAAGTGCTGTTACTGAAAAAATAGATTATGCCACTTTGCCATTTTTTATCGAGATCCCTAAATTGAATATTTACGAGACAGTGCATTCCAACGTCGATCCAAATAATGCCAAAGAATACAAGGCTGCTTTAGAAGATGGTGTGGCTCACGCTCTCAATTCAGCTTTTCCTGGCCAAGATAAAATGATTTATATTTTTGGTCATTCAACCGACGGAGCTTGGAATGTTGAAGCTTACAATGCAGTTTTCTACCAAATTAAAGATCTAGAAATTGGTGATCAAATCATCCTCCACCTCGGTGATGAAAAATTTGTTTACGTAGTTAGCGCTCAAGATATTGTTAAAAGCAGTGAAATTGATTTTGTGAATAATGTCCAAGCAGAGAATATTCTCCTTCTTCAAACTTGTTGGCCTCCAGGAACTTCTTGGCAGAGACTGTTTGTTTCTGCGGTTCCAGTTTCTATTTAATTCTTGTTAGTCTATTTTTTTTGTGATAGCTTTAAGTATTGTTTAAAGTATTCTGAATAAGAAAGATATATTCTAGAAAAGTTAAATATGGCAAATAAAGAAAATGGAAAATCAAATTATCTTGAAGTCGTAGAATCTTTAGCTTTTCTTGGCAATGTAAAAGAGCTTCAAGAACAAGTGAGTTATTTAATTGATTGTGGACATGTAAGCGAAGATCCAAGTGAATGCGATTGTGGTAGATCCATTGAAGAACACTTAAAAGATCTTCTAAAAAATTTTGAATTTGCAAAGTATTTTATGATTTTTGCGCGTACTCTGGCAGAGTATCCAGAGAATGCCTCTGCTTGGTCTAAAGCTATTTGTTATGAAACAAGAGAGGCTGATTGGGAGGCAAGAGAAGATGAGAAAGATTTGAGCATTGATTATCCATTTCAAGAGTTAGAAAAAACTCAATCTGAAGATTAACTTTTTTCAATCAATCCTATAATATTGACAATTGGTTATTATAACTATATAATATCCGATCATGAAAGTTAATATACAAAAAACCGTCTCTTATCTATTAATTGTGACTGGCCTTTTATTGTTTTTCTCTAAGATGGTCAGCGCTAAAGAATGTCACACCGTTTATGGTGGTGGCGAAGTTTGTGAAACAGGCGATCTAAGTATCGATAAAAAAGTTTACAATCCAGAGGCTAATCAATATTGGGATAATATTGATAGCAATGATTACACCTTTGGTCCAAACGAAGATGTGAAATTCAGCTTACGCATTAAAAATATTTCTAATATTAAAGTTGACAGTGCCCGCATTAATGATGATTTTGATCGTCTTGATGACTACATGGTTTACGTCAGCAGTGATAAAGGTGATTATCGCGCGCAAGCAACCGATCACAAAGTTAAATTTGATTTTGGTGGTTTAGATCCAAATGAAGAAGTAACTGTTTATTTTGTTAGTCGTTTCAAAAATGATGGTAGTATTCCAGCTGGCACTACTTGTTTAACAAATATTGCCCACGCTTATTCTCATGATGATTCAACTAGTGATAGTGATTCTGCTAGCTTCTGTGTCAAAACAGATAATGGCAAAATTATTACCACCAGCACTCCATCTACTGGTTTTGATTTAGGCTTAGTCTTAGCTTTAGAAGCCTTGGCCTTCGCAGGTCTTGGTTCTTTAGCTTTGAAAAAAGCTAGTTCTATTGTTAAAAAATAAGATTAGTTTTTTTAAATGAATTTGAACCCCGCCCAAAAGGCGGGGCTTTTAATTAGTCTTTTCCAGATAAAAGTATCCCATAACATTGACAAATTGGACATTATTTGCTATAATTTGACCTAGTTTAATAAAGGAATGGCAATCAATATTTTTAGTTTTTACTAGAGCCGTTCCTTTTTAGACCAGCAATTTTTGCTTTAACATTTTTTTGGTAGAGAAAAGGTTTCTGACCGCTTATCTATCCACCATTCCGGATTGAATACAAGCTGCCAGAGGCCTCTTCTCTGCTCGAAAGAGTAGAAGGAGGAACTTTTGAAAGAGGGATTGTTTAAGTAGATTTGCTCTACGCCTAACGATCAAAATCAGACAAAAGTGCACCTTAACAAGGAGGAAAAAAACAAAGCATTAATGCTTTGGGTTCAGCTTTTTTCTTAATTATTTACTTTAAGAAGTTAAATAGTTAGTTAAAAGCTGAACCCATTTGCAAATTTGCTTGTGGGGTTAGGCCAAATTGTGCCCTAACGAGGGCGAAAATTCATTTTTCAGCCCCGCCCGGGGCAAAAGGAGAATCAAGATGAGTCCCAATAGACCAGCTTCAGGATTGAGAAACAAAGGGCTAAAATTCTGGCTAATAGCCGGAATTATAGTCTGTTTAGTGATCATAGTTGTGGTACTTTTCATAGTATCAAATAACTTGTCGGCAGCAGTGTCGACAGGTACCACAACCCCAACCGCAACATTATCTGCGACATCAACGCCAAAAGCCTCGGTGCCCACTAAAACACCCATGGCAACAGCAACATTGACGGTGTCCACCAAGACACCTGTTGTAACTGTTGCAACAGCTACGCCAGCGCCTACTAAGACGCCTGTAGCGACCGCAACAACAATTGTTTTGACAAAGGCTGTAGAGCCAAAATCGAAACAATCACTGCCCGCTGGATTAAATGTGCAGGTTCCTTTAACTGGGAATTTGTACAAATACGATCCAGTTGGATTCTCTGGTTGGGATATGATTTGTGAGGGTACTCAGTCATTTACTGGGAACACTCACATCATCAAAGTAAACCCTTCCAAAGAAGATTGGGAGCGTTTGTCATGTTGGGCTTATCCCCCAACTGATGAAGCTACACGCAACCAACTGGCGATCCAATTCGCGGGCGATAAGGTCCGCAATTGGGAATCGGCAAAGGTTGATCCCTTGCCGATTAGCATCACGTTTGAAGATGGCCGGGTTCTTGACTTGGCTCCGGGAGAAATTCCGGATGCATATAATTTACCAGCAGCGTCAGTCCATTCATTCACGCCTTTTGCCTTGAACATTCAAGGTATAAAGGACGGTGACATTTTTATTGCATCGATTGGTGCAGTAGATGAATGGACGTACATTAAGTACGTAAATGCGAGTGGTAAAACAGTTGAAGAGACCTTTTTTGGGACACGTGAAAACGTGTCTTATAAAAGCGTTGAATCAGCCTGGCGTCTGCCAGGGTCATGGACCGAAGAGAAGGCTCTTGCCTTCAAGCCATAACCCCAAGTTTCCTCCTTTCCCGCGTCCCCCCTAAAAAATGGGACGCGGGTAAAGCAAAGTTCATTAATTAATTTAGTGATTTTTGCTTTACTGCACAAACTAATTAAAGAAATGAAAATAAATAAAATAAATTATCAGCGTTTTAATAGCTTAGACACTCTTTTGGTGATTTCTAGCTTTCCTCTGCTTGGTGAAGAAATTGCACTTCGCAATGCTGTTTCTCGTTATACACATTTATTGCTGAAACATTTTCCAACTCAACAAAGAGTGGTTGTGTTGTGCGAAAAAGTGCCTGGAAAAGATAATAGCGCTTATTTATTGAATAAAAATATTTTAATTTTACCTACTTATGATTGGAATAATCCTTTGCTTTTTAAGCAATTACATAAAAAAATCAAAGATTTCAATTTAGTAAAAAATATTTTATTGCAGTTCGAGTTCAGTTTATTTGGTAAAGAAATAATCACTTTTTCATTGCCCTTCTTTTTTTTATGGCAAAAACTGATGGGGAAAAAAGTTTATACCATGCTACATCAGGTAGTTTTAGATTTATCAACTTTATCCGGACAGGTAAACTTAAAAACTTCGTCACTAAAAACTTTCTTTTTCAATTTGGCAATGTTATTTTTTTATAGCGTTTTTGGTTTAGCTAGCGAAAAAGTATTTGTTCATGATCAATTTTTAGCTGAGAAATTATCTTTACTAATGCCAGAGAAAAAAACATTAGTAATTCCCCACGGAATTAATGGATACAAATCTTTTAAACATAAGGAAAAGGTAGCCATTAAGAAAAGATTGTCTCTACCTGCTGATACCAAAATTGTTTTAGCATATGGCTATCAGTCTTGGTATAAAGGTACTGATTGGTTAATTAAGAATTTTCTAAGTCTAAAAAAACTTGGAAAGATAGCACCCGATGTCAAACTGTTATTAGCAGGAGATGTTGCTCCAACTCAAAAAAATCAGGCTCACTTAATCAATTATTATAAAAATTTATCTAAACTAATTAGAAATAATTCAGATCATGTTTTATCAACTGGTTTCGTGCCAGAAGATAAAGTGGCTGAAGTCTTTGCCATTGCTGATTTAGTTGTTTTCCCATATCGCAGCAGAATGTCTAGTTCAGGGGCTTTAGCTCTTGCTTTGCAATATAAAAAGCCATTCATTTTTTCTAATTTTTTTGGGGAGAATTTAGCTACTGATGAAATGGTTTTATTAGCTAAGAAACTTAAAATAAATACTAAAAATTTACAATTTAAGCTCAATGGTGAGTCTTTTGCCAAAGCCTTTTTGTTAAATTGGCAAAATAAGATTGCAGCTAAGAAAATGTCTAATTTTGCTGGCGTAATTTCCAAAGAACACGATTGGAATAAGGTTGCAGAGCAGTATTTAGATGCAACTTTCACTTCCGAATCAAAGCTGTCTCAATTAAATGGTGAGCTAGCTTATTCTCGAACTAGTGTTTAGGGATAGTTTTCATATATAATCAAGTAATGAGATTTCTCTTCTTGCTAAGAAGATTTTGGCCACAATTGTGTTTGTTTTTATTAGTTTCTTTATTGTGCTGGCTTAATTTTAATTCTGGCACTTATTTAACTGGCTGGGATAACTTGCAAGTCGAGCTTGATTTTCCAATTAATATTGAAAGAGCTCTAAATGTTTCATGGCAAGAGTATCAGGGTTTGGGTTTATTGGGCGGGATGGGTCATGCTGCAGATCTATTGAGGCAGCTTTTTTTATGGTTTTCATCTATATTTTTAAGTCAAAATCTTTTGCGTTATTTTTGGAATTTATGTACATTGCTTCTAGGGGTTTTTGGAGCTTATAAATTACTTCTTTATTTCCTGAATTCTGATAAGAAAAATTTGAGTAGCCAGACCTTGGCTTTTTTGGGAGCGATTTTTTACTTATTAAACATTGGTACGGTACAAAATTTCTATCCAAATTATGATCCATTTTCTGCTTTTTTTGCTTTTTTACCTTGGCTTTTGTGGTCACTGTTTAAATATTTAGAAACAGCTAACAAGAAAAATTTATTGTATTTTGCAGTTTTTTCTCTACTTGGAACAACTTTTGCCTACGTACAAACAATTTTTCTAGTTTATGTCCTACTCCTTTTATTGGTGTTCGTTTCTTATCTTTTTTCTCATAAAAAAATCTCTATAAAAGAGAAACTCAAAAAAATATTTCTATTGCTGGGTGTTGTTTTTATTAGCAATGCTTTCTGGCTTCTACCTGTTTCCTATTTTACTTTGAGCAATAGTGACACAACGATTTCTGCTAAGGGAAACCTGATGTCGACTGAGGCTACTTTTTTGCGCAACAATAAATTTGGCAATTTTTATGACTTATTTACTTTAAAGGGTTTTTGGCTTGATTACACTGATTTTGATCAGTGGGGAAATAGTGTCCATCTTATGGATGTTTGGAAGACGCATTTACAGAATTCCTTTGTTGTTTATATCAGCATCGCTTTTTTGCTAATCCTAGTTTTTGGAATAATATCTTTATTGATTTTAAAGAAATTTAAACGAGCTTTGCCAATATTAATTTTATTTATCTTTTCCTCCTTTATTTTGCTGGGTTCCAATCCTCCATTTGGATTTATTTATGAGTTCTTACGCTCTCACTTGCCATTTTTCGGTCAAGTTTTTCGCTCTTCGTTCACTAAATGGATTGTTCCTTTTAGTCTTTTTTATAGCCTTCTGCTTGCCTTTGGTTTGGCTTTTATTTTTTCTTTATTTAAGAAGAAAATCTTTAAGATTATTACTGGTCTAGTTTTTTTTATTGCCTTAATTTTTTATTCTTGGCCTTCTTTTCAGGGAAATTTCTTTTACAAGCGTTTACGCGTACAAATTCCTGAGGCTTATTTTGAGCTCTTTGCTTATTTCAAGACTGCTCCAGAAAATACTAGGATTGCTAATTTACCTCAACATAATTTCTATGCTTGGCAGTGGAATGATTGGGGTTATCGTGGCTCTGGTTTTCTTTGGTATGGCATTAAACAGCCAATTTTAGATAGAGCTTTTGATGTATGGAGCGGAACGGATGAAGCCTATTATTGGGAGTTACAAACGGCTTTAGATAAAAAAGACGTGAAAATGCTAGAGCAAGTCTTAGAAAAATATGATGTAGATTATCTATTACTTGATGAATCAATTATAAATCGCAACACGGTCAAGCCTTTTAATTATCAAGCGATTAAAGATTTATTGCTTAGTTCTAATAAAATAGAGCTTGTTGAAGAGTTTGATTTTATAAGCCTCTATACTTTTAATGACTCAGAAAATAGTCGTGAAAAAGATTTCATTACTTTATACGAAGATTTGCCACTTATTAACAACGCCTATCAGTTCTCTTGGAATGACCAGGCTTTTAATGATTTTCACGACTATTTAAGTAGCAATGATGGGGAGATAATTTATCCCTTTTCATCTCTTTTCACTAATAACTTGCAAGAAAATCTAGAATTTATAATTGATGAGGATGATAACTTCTTTTATTTAAATAGTTTAAAAAATTTAAGCGTTGAAAATTTAAATCTAGAAATTAAAAATTTATTAGAGACCGAGGCTTACTTGCCATTTCATCTAACTTGGACGACAGAGAAAGACCAAACAATATTGGTTTTTAAAACACTTTTGCCGGAGATTTATGTGGCGGATAGAAAGTATTATTTTGATTTAACTAAGGAGCTATCTCTTAACTCTAATCTTTGCCAAACTGATCAGAATTGTTTTCTTAATATTAACAATCAACTCTTAGGTAATTTTGCGAAACAAGGAGAAACGAATGTTTTACTTCGTAGTAAGGTGCAAAATACCATTGCTTTGAGTACAGAGACAAAAACTGATTATTTTGATTATGTCTTTTTTGATTTAAGTTTTTTCAATCTAGAACCAAAAGTTCTGCAAACTGAACAAAATTTAGATCCAATGGTCAGGATTCCTAAGGTTTTGGTTCAAAGTGATTTGCTTAAAAGTGATTTAAATATCGATAAAGCAAATAACTGTCGACCTCTCAATGATGGTAGTTTTGCCAAAGAAAAGAGTCTTAATGGAAATCTTTACTCATCGACTGGAACCAGTGTTTGTGATTATTTTTATCTGGAACAACTGCATCATCAAGCGAGCTATTTATTTAAATTAGACGTCAACAATCTATCGTCTATTCCTTTTGTTTTTGCTATTCAGGCTGAAAGCCTGGGTCGTTCGCCTCTTGAAACTTATTTAAGAGAAGGTCTTAATTATCAAATTTTGCCACCAACTGAAGATTTTAATAAGGGCTATACCCTTTATTTATCAACTGATTCTTATGGTCATGAACTCAATAAGAATTTACTAAAATCAGCAGAGGTTTTTTTCTGGCCATATAATTTTTTGAAAAATATTTCTTTGAAAAATACGAACACAGCTGACGCTGAAAGCAACATTACGAATTGCGATTTTTCAGCTGAAAAGAAGGCACTTTGGCTGTATAAGGTGTCTGTGCCGGAAAACTGCGAGGCTAAATATCTTAAGCTTTCTCAAGCCTATGATGGTGCTTGGCTAGCTTTTGGTGGTGGTAAATTGCTCAAGCACACAAAGATTAATAATTGGGCTAATGCTTGGATCTTAGATGACCAAAATAATCAGAGTGATGGATTTTCAAACGTTTATATTTTCTTTTGGCCACAGCTTTTAGAGTATTTAGGATTCGGATTTTTAGCTTTGAATCTCATCTTTTTCACGGCTTTTTTCTATAAGAAAATCTAAGTAGCTGCTTGCATTTTCTCCTAAAAAGTGCGATAAAGCACATAAATAAACTTATCAATATGTCACAAATTCGCGAAGTCAAAGATGCGACAAATATAGTCGAAATTATAGGAGAGAGAATAAAGCTTGACTCGGCAGGGATTAATTTCAAGGCTTGCTGTCCTTTTCATAATGAGAAAACACCCTCTTTTTTTGTTAATCCTGGTTTACAACGCTATCGTTGTTTTGGTTGTGGAGCCAATGGCGACACTTTAGATTTTTTGCAAAACTTTGAAGGGGTAACTTTTTATGAAGCTCTCAAGACCTTAGCCGATCGCGCTGGTATTGCTCTAAAAGAATTTCAAAAAAGCAAAGACGATGAGGAAAGAGAAAAGCTCATTGAAATTTTATCTTTTGCCAAAGAATATTATCATTTTTTATTAACAAAGCATGAGGTTGGCGAAGAAGGTAGAGAATATCTTAAAAATCGTGGTACCAATGCCGAATCAATTAAGATTTTTCAATTAGGTTTTGCGACCAGCGCTTGGGATTCTTTGCTTAAATACTTACATCAAAAAAAGAAATTTCCCCTGGAATTAATTGAAAAAACAGGCTTAATTATTAGAGGCAGAAATGATAGCTATTATGATCGTTTTCGCGATCGCCTAATTTTTCCTCTCAAAAATCATCGTGGGCAAGTAGTTGGTTTTTCAGGTCGCTTGATGAATCAGTCGGCTAAAGAAGCCAAATATATTAACTCACCAGAAACTGTCCTCTATCACAAATCCAAAATGCTTTATGGCTACAGTGAGCTTTTTAGAGAAATTAAAAAGAAAGAGCAAGTAATAGTTGTTGAAGGTGAATTTGACATGATTTCTTCGGCACAAGCACATGTGAACAATGTCGTAGCGATTAAGGGTTCGGCTCTAACTCAAGACCAGGTAACTTTGCTAGCCAGAGTAGCCAAAACAATTATTTTATCGCTTGATGCTGATGAAGCTGGGGTCAAAGCTACCGAGAGAGCTATCGAAATAGTTAAAACAAAGGCTTTGGATCTTCGAGTTATTGATCTCAAGCACCTCGAATCTTTATCCGAAGAAGACAAAGTTAAAGATCCTGATGAATTAGCCAGAGAAAATCCCAAAATTTGGCGAGAAGCGGTAGAATCAGCTGTTTCTGCTTATGAGTTTTTATTCAATCATGTTATAGATCTGCATGACCCAAAAACTCCAGATGGTAAGCGCAAAATTATTAATCGCCTTGCTCCGATACTAGAGAGTATCGATCATGCGGTGGAAAAAGAATTTTATTTACAAAAACTGTCTACTGCGCTTAATGTCAAAGAATCTATTTTGAAAGAAGATATTGCCAAGTTTGGTCAGAAAAAAACTTCTCTTAGTCAAGAAAAAACAGCAGAAGATGAATCTGCACCGATGGCAATCAAAAGCTATCAAGAACGTAATGAAGAATATTTGATGTTTTTGCTATTTAGTTTTGAGCCAGCCTTAATTAAAGAAAGAGCAGATTCATTAAAGGATTTTATCTTCAAGAGTAGGGGTTTTAAACAAGTTATTGAGCAGCTTTTATCTTATAAAGGCACTTTTGATTTACAAAAATTTGCCAGTTCTCTAGCTGAGGATTTAAAGAGATCTTTAATGGATGCTTTACTTAATCCAGAGTATGAAAAAAATGCCAAAGAAAACGATTTAGACAAAGAATGGAAAGCTGCGCTTTCTAGAGTAAAAAAAGAATCTTTGCGCGATGAAATTGTACTCATCAATCAAGAAATTAGCAATTTAGACACTAGTCTAAAGAGAACTGAGGAAGAAGAAAAAAAGCTTGATCAACTTCTAACTTTAATTGTTCAAAAGCAAGCGTTGATCAAGAAACTGGGCTAAAATTGCCTCTTGTCAATATACCCCCTCCCAGTATATTATAAGGTCAAATAAAATGACCAAAACTAAAAAAGATCCTATTGCCGTTTCTCTTAATCGTATTCGTGGACAGGTGGACGGTATTTCTAAAATGTATGAAGAAAAACGTCCTTGTGTAGAGATTGCTCATCAGCTAGCTGCAGTGCGCAATTCTGTTTCTAGAGTGGCAAGAGATATCTTGACTAGTGAAGCGGGAGTTTGTTCTAAAGACAATAATTGTCAACAGCTTGATTTAGTTCTTAAAGAACTACTTCGTTATTAATTAAATAAAGAAAGGCAAAGATGCCAGCAGTTCATTTAGATAGTAATAATTTCAAAGCCAGCGTGGAAGACGCCAAAGGTGTAGTTTTTGTCGACTTTTTTGCAGTTTGGTGTGGCCCATGTCAGATGTCAGCTCCAATTGTTGATAAAATGGTTGAAGATTATGCCGGCAAAGCTGCGATCGTTAAAGTTGATGTCGATCAGGCTCGTGAGCCAGCTATGAAATACAATGTCATGAGTATTCCTACTTTTATCGTTTTCAAAGACGGTCAAGAAGTTGATCGCCAAATTGGTTTTCCAGGAGAAGATGCTCTTAAAGCTATGGTCGATAAAGCAATAAAGAGTTAAGATAGAGATTATGAATAGATTAAAATTAGCCATTATTGGCTCAGGCCCAGCAGGCTTAACTGCCGGAATTTATACTTCTAGAGCTCGCATTGAGACAACTCTTTTCGCTGGGACGGAAATTGGTGGACAGTTAATGTACACCAGCGACATTGAAAACTTTCCAGGTTTTCCAGAAGGCAAATCTGGTCCTTTGTTGATGATGGATTTGCAAAAACAAGCCACTCGTTTTGGAACAGTCATTAAATACGAACATATCACTGCAGTTGATCTTTCTAAATCACCATTTTCTTTATGGACAAATTTACCAGAAGGAATGGATCATCAAAAGTTCAAATCTTTACGTGATGATGAATTATTAGAGGCAATGGCTTTGATTCGTAAAACAGAGGCTACTTATCAGGCAGACACGCTAATCATCGCCACGGGAGCAAGCAGTATTATGCTTGGTATTCCTGGTGAAAAAGAATATTTTGGTCATGGACTCAGCACTTGTGCAGTTTGTGATGCCGCTTTTTATAGAGACAAAAATGTCTTTGTTATTGGTGGAGGCGATAGTGCGATGGAAGATGCCATGGCTTTGACTAAATTTACCAAGCAAGTAACGATTGTTCATCGTGGAGATAGTTTTAGAGCCAGTCAAATTATGCAGGAACGAGTTTTCTCTAATCCTAACATTAAAGTAATTTGGAATAGCAATCTTAAAGAAATTTTAGGAAATGGCAAGAGCGTTTCAGGCATTAAATTAGAAAGCAAAGGCGAAACTAAAGAGTTAGTAGCAGATGGAGTCTTCTTCGCCATTGGTCATAAGCCAAATACTAGTTTATTTAAAAATCAGTTAGACTTAGATAAAGGTGGATACATTGAGTTGAAGTCTCATGATATTTATTCGACGCTTACTTCTGTGGAGGGCGTTTTTGCTGCCGGAGATGTAGCTGATCATCGCTATCGCCAAGCAGTCGTTTCTGCAGGTATGGGTACGCAAGCCGCTTTAGATGTAGAACATTATCTAATGGATCATGCCTAAAATTATTTTAGCTTCCCAGTCTAAACAACGTTTAAATTTAGTTAAAACATTGAATTTGCCAATTGAAATTCTGCCAGCTGATATTGATGAACAAGCTGTACTTTTTTTTGATCAGTATGACAAAGCAGAAAAAATCGCTTTAGCCAAAGCACAAAAAGTTGCTGAAACAGAGAACGATGCAATTATTATTGCTGCAGACACATTCTGTTATTTGCAGGGAAAAATATTAGAGAAGCCAAAAACTTTAGATGAGGCTAGGGAAATGCTGCATTTCCAATCGGGCCAAAAGATAGAAGTGCTGACTGGCTATGCTTTCTTAAACACTAAAACCAATCTAAGTAAAAGTGGTTGCGAAAAAATTCTGGTAGAAATGCGTCGGCTAAGTGAGGCTGAAATTGAAAGATATGTTAACACTGAGCCAGTTTTGACTTGGTCGGCAGCTTTTTCTCCCGCCTATGATAGCGGCATGGCCCTAATCAAAAATATTAAGGGTAATTTAACTGCCTTTACTCATGGCTTGCCAATTGATTTATTGGTTAATTTTCTAGAGCCTGTCCGATAAGTCGCATTCTGCTGCAAGCCTGCATAATTCGGCGAAAAGGTTTGTATTTTCTCCTCAAGTGGGATTCGCCACTATCGTCGAAAACTACAAGCCTTTTCTCTCGAACTTTCAGTCTTTCGCAACGAAAGGGACTTGTCGGACAGGCTCAAGCGTAAATTAGGAAAATAACTAATATAAACCACAGAAAAACTGTGACTAAGAGTGGTTTGTCTTTGAGCAAAATATCTTCTGGAGCTTCACCTTTATTTTCTTCATAGATGAGTTGTAAATATCTCATTACTCCAAAAATAACGAATGGCAGAGTTAGCATTAACAACTTTTGAGACTGCAGGGTTTTAGGCAAAATAAAATAGAGAGTTGGAAATTTTTCATAAAGCAAATTAACACCTTGAACAGTATAACTTTGGAAAGTAAAGATAGCGTAAGTTAGCCAAGTGGAAGTGGCAAAGACGGCTGTGTATTGGTCTAGTAATCTTTGACTATATTTTTTTAAGCTTTGGCGGGCAAATTCAACGTGGCTATTACTAAGTAGAGTTCGCTCACTTTGTCTTTTACCGACGGCCATAAAAAGTGAAACAGAAATCACAGTTAACAAAAACCAGACATTCATATGCAAATTAACTACCACTGCACCGGCATAAACTCTAATTAAGAAGCTTAAGGCAATCGAAATAATATCAAAAATAGCATATTGTTTTAATTTACTTGAATAAAGGATTTGTAAAAGTAGGTAGGCAAAAATTAATATTTTAAAAAAACTTGGCAGGCTAAGTGAAAGCAAAAAGACAATTGCTAAACCTGTAACAACACTAAAAACAGCAATGGGAATTGGTAGTTTTCCAGATGCGAGAGGACGATTTTTTTTGAAAGGATGCTTGCGATCAGATTCTATGTCAAAGAGATCATTAATTAGATAAATACTTGATGTCAGAAAACAAAAAATAAAGAAGGCATAGGTAACAGTTATAAAATATGGGGTTTGGCCAGCTTCTTGATGAAAAAGAAAACCAGAGAAGATCAAAGCTGCATAAATAGCTAGATTTTTAAGCCATTGCTTGGGGCGAAAAGATTTAAGTAGAAGAAAAGGTATGCTATTCATTTTGTTTAGCTTTAATTTTACTATATACCAAAAATGAAAAAACAATGAGGGAGGTTGCTAATATAGTAATAATTTTGCCAGTGGTATCAAGATACAGGGATAAGAAACCTAAAGCAGCACTGGTTGCTATGTAAAAAATAGCAATTCTTCTTCTTCCCCAGCCATAGTAGTCCATTAATTTGTGGTGTAGATGTCCTCTATCGCCCCAAAATGGTGATTTTCCTGCTATGAGTCGCCTTACTATGGTGAAAATGCCATCGGCAGTGGGTATAGCTAAAACCATTAACATAGTTGCTACTTTTGCCCCAGATAAAATTGCCAAAACACTTAAAAAATATCCGGCCAAAGAACCAGCTCCATAGCCTGGCATAATTTTCTGTGGATAGAAATTCCAAACTAAGAGTCCTGCAAAAGCCCCAGCAACAATCAAAGCAAGATTGGCAACGTTAAATTGAGTTGGAGCATCCGCGAATCTATTAGCTAAAATTGCAATAAAGATACAAGAAACAGAAACAAAACCAGGTAATTGTCCATCAACTCCTTTAGCCCAATTAATAATGTTCATATTCCACATGATGAAAAAGACTGCGAAAAGACTAGAAAGAATCCAAATAGAGTGCACTTCTCCCAAGAAATTAAAACTGAACTGTGGTTGATCGAGATGAATCACTCCTGGTCCAAAAGGATTACTGATATAAGCGATGCCGATTCCAGCTCCAACCACGATTAAGCTGGCCACTAGCCCACTGATAAGTCTAAGGTATGGATTAATATCAAAAACATCATCAATGAGGCCAACTATGGTTAATAAAGTTGCTCCTAAGAAAATAGCTAACAAATACTTATCGAAATCTAGAATTAAAGTTGCGGCTAAAAAAGTAGCTATAAAAATAACAATTCCACCACCTCGTGGAACAGCCTTAGAATGAGTTTTTTTGACATGAGAGTTCTTTTCTGGATCATCTAGCCAATTGTTTCTTCGATAAAAACGAATTACCAAGGGGGTAAAAAGAAGAGCGATTAAAAAACTACTTAAAAATGACCACATTACTAAACTATTATAATGATTCTAAGAAGAATCACCAAAAGCAAAAACTGCAAGAGTAAAGTGACCTGAATGAACATTTTTAAAATATTATAATTAATTTCTTTTTCTAGATAGGCAATCAAGAAATGAAAAGAATTAATTGCTGTTGCAATGACTGGCAGAATAAAAATAAAACTTTTATTGACTAGCTGTTGATCGCTAGATAAAGAATAAAAAAGAGGAATTTCTTTTTGTAGCCCTGGATAAAATATGAAGGTCACTAGCAAGGTCGCAATGTTTAGAAAAACAGATAAGACGCCAATGTAACGAAAACTTTTTGGCAAAAAACGCAAATAACGCATCCCTGGGTTTTTTCTTTCGGTTTTGAAAGTTAAATCCATCATTGTCTTAGATAAAGAGTCATTGTTTCAAATTGGTAATTAGCTAAGTAATGTTTAGCTAAATAACCTTCCAATTGTGGAAAACTTTGAGTCTCGTTTTTCATGATAATAATTAATTTTGGTTGATCTTTCTCTATTTGAGCAAAAGTTTTATCGTAGTCATTAAAGTCTTTAATATGGAAAGAAACAGTGAATCTAGAGGTAGGGATAGTTTGGGTTTGAGCATAAAGCAAAGGATTTGTTCCCCAGATAAACATTTCTTTAATACCCATTTCTTTGATTAATTTGCCGACTTCACGATTATCTTGAATTAAGCTATCAAAAGAATTTTCATAACTTTCCTTACTGATTTGACAGGTGGCATATTTATAAAACTGTTGGTAATATTTAGCACTAGAATATGGTCTAAAACCAAGACTGAGCATTACATACGCAGTTAGAAAAATCAAAGTGGAGCCCAAAGCTAATGATTTAGCGGAACGCAAAAGTTTTTTCTTTTTTATTTCTTTTAAAGAAATAAAAAACTCAGTTAAAAGTAGAGCAAAAGCAGGAATCATTTGAATAAAATAATGAGGATAAGGTCTGCTTGAGAGTAAAACTGAATAAAGAGTGAAAATATAATAGAGGCTAATGAATTGAAATCTTTTTTTAAGCTGTTTGCTATTGAGAGAGACAAGAACAAAAATTACAAATAAAATAATAGTTTTACCAGGCATACTAAAAGCAAAATTAATTAAGCTATTACCTAAATCAACTGAATAGGATTGGCTATATCTAAAGTTATAAAGCAAGCCATAGTCAAGATAATCTAAACCTTGCCCTTTGATTACAAAATAAAGCACTGAGAAAATAATTGGCAAAATTAATCCAGCTACAAAAAATAAAGCTCTGTTTAATAAATAAGCAAAAGTTTCCCTGAATTTTTTAAAGTTGCTGTTTGCATCAAAGAAATCTGCAATGAGAATTAACCAAAAAATAGATAGAAAAGCAGCTGTATCTAAAAGAGCTGGAACCTTAGTTAAAATACCCAAGCTCATCATTGAACCAGCAGCTAAAAGTATAAAGCCATCTTTCCAGGTTTTTTTTAAGCTTATTTCTTTTTTGAAAAAATTAATAAAAATAGAACTTTTACTGAATAGCATTGCACCAGCCATCACAAAGCCCATCACAAATAATTCTCCATTTGGGATATTGCCCTCTAGCCATGGCAAAGTAGTAAAAACTATAAAAATTAGACCAGCTAAGAACGCCCAGCTTTTCTTTTTAAACAATTTCTTAGCGAAATTAAAGAATAAGCCGGTGGTAACAAGCATCCATAGTAAGTTTAAAATTCTAAAATAAAATTGATTAGGCACCATGGCCAAGTAATAGATAAGTGGAGTTTTATGATCAATGATGGTGGTATAGAGCTTTCCTCCATCTCTCAAGGCAGTTCCTAGGGTTAAGTAGATAGCTTCATCACCATACCAATAGGGCTCAAAGAAATTAGGAATGCGTAGAATGATGATGAGAGCAAAAAGAATTAAAAGGAAAGCGTGTCGATCTAAAAAAATATCGATTTTTTTGAGCAGGTGACTTAATTTCATACAATCTAGTTTACACTTTTTCTGTGACTTTGTATTCCATATATTTTCCCAACATAAGTCTGGTGTGAGCATCAATTCCCGGTAAAGCAGAGAAAAAGAAACCAACGATTGGAATGAGAATAAATTCAAGAGGTTGCATAATGTAGGAGAATAAAGTTCTTTTTTCTTCTTTGGCTGGCCTATTACTGCTATCAATAAAGAAGATAGTGAGCATGGAAACAAGAGAAAGTGTTAATAGGGTTGAGGTTACCTGAGGTAAGGTTTTGCCAATAATGGTGCGGGTAAATTGGTCATTGAGTAATGGAGGCAACATGGCAGAAATAGTAACTGCGAACCAGTTAACTGGCCAAAGGAAATGGTCCTCTATAACTTTGGCAACTCGGATGGTTTTGTCCCAAAAAGGAAGACCTTCGGTTAAAACATATTGTCTAATAATGTAGGCGTCATCGCTAACTCCCCAAGCCCAACGCTTAATTTGTTCATATTGACTATGCATGGTTTTCCAAAAACCGCCAGATTGGACTGCGTCGGCATAAATTGGCAGAAAAATGGGTTCAACTTCAAAATCACCTTTTTTGGCAAAATAGGATTTAAAAAACAAACGATAATCTTCTGGAATAACATCTGTATCCCAGTAGCCAATCTCCTCGACATGTTTAAGAGTGGTGGAATAAGTAGAAAAATTAATTAAACGATCTTTGCGTGAAAGAATATAAATTTGAGTAACTGACTGAATAGCTGCTAAAACGCGAATTGGAGCCGGCACTTTCCAGATATTGTTGTAAAAGCTAATGCCTCCTTGCCAGCTACGATTATATGGTTTTTCACTAGTTAGAAAGAGAAAGGTAAGATGAGAAAAATAATGTGGATGAAAGATGGCGTCAGCATCTTCACTAGTAATAGTGATGTTTTCGATAGGGACACCTTCTTTATCTACTAATTCTGCTTTAGCTGCTTTGGCGCCGTAGCAAGTATTAGAAGATTTGCCTTTGATTTCACCAACTATATCAGGATGCTTACTAGTCCATAAATGTCCAAAGGTTTTACCAAATTTCTCTTGTAGGATTTTGGCTTTTTGATCAATAATTTCACCCTCTCTTTCTTCAAAAGAAAGCATGACGTGAATATTTTCTCGTGGAAAAGTTTGTTTACTTAGACCAGCTAGAGTTCTTTCTAAAGTGGTGACTGGTTCTTGATAGGTTGGAATGATAATAATGTGATGGACTTCTTTGTATTTTTTAGGAAATTTTTCTTTTAGCTCTGGCAAATAATCGTATTTACTAAAAGCTTTGATTTTAAAGTGAGAGATCGTGGCAAAAAAAGTTAAAGCTAGCGATCTATAGAGCCAGTAAACAGCAAAAATAATAACGTAATAAGCTACAGCTTGAGGAATTAAAAAAGAACCCCAAATTGGGAAAAGAATTAAAAACCAAGAAAAAAATCCGGGCAGAATTTCTAAAGCTCTTTTAGTGCGGATTGGATGGCGACGAAAATATGTTTTGACCATTTTTAGATGTTGATATTATATCCTATTTTAACCTAATGGATGCTGAAGGCATTAATTGAGTTTTGGTAAATTTTTTCTAAATTAGCTTCTAATTCATTTTCTAGATAATTTGCTGTTTCCGCAATCATCTGCGGTTCGCAGATTTGTCCACGACGTGGTTCTGGAGCTAGATAGGGAGAATCAGTTTCTAAAAGAATTTTTGAAGGGTCAGTTTCTTTAACTAATGTAAATATTTTTCTAATTTCATCAGCTTTTTTAAAAGTGATATTACCACCAAAACCAAAGTAACTTTTTTTAAAATTTAGAGCTTTTTTAATATAATCTATTGGACCAGAAACACAATGAAAAATTAGTGAATTATTAAATTTCCAGTATTTTTCAATAAGATCTAGAGTTTCATTATAAGCCAACTCTTCTCGATCTCTAACGTGAAGAATTAGTGGCAAATTTAATTCTTGAGCTAACTTAATTTGGCTGATAAATAGGTCCTTTTGTCTTTTTTTGATTTCTATGATTTTGTTTAGATCTTCTGTTTTTAGATAAAAATAATCAAGACCAGCTTCACCAATAGCGACAACACTCTTGTTGTTAGCGAGCTTTTTTAATTCTAAAACTGCTTTTTCAACGTCAATAATTTTATTAGCCCTTTCAGGATGAATGCCTACCGCTGCATAAAGATTATTGTCAGTATTAGCAATTTCAATAGCTTTCAAACTACTAGCAAGACCAGGGCCAACAATAATGCTTTTATTAACGCCTTTTTCTTGGGCATTTCGCCAATGATCTTTCCAATTCATTTGTAAGATTTGAGAATCCTCTTTAACTTTGAAACAAAAAGGATCTCCGCTATAAAGTGGTTCTAAATTGTAATGGCAATGTGTGTCAATAATTGGCATTTTAAATTAGCTAAGCCTTGGGAAAAGCCCGGTTGAGAATGATTTTATCTCTCCAGTAAAACGATCCTTAATTTCTTTTGCAGTCTCTGGCATGAAAATACTCAGCATGGCAGCAATTTGACAAATTTCTTGACTAGCAGTTAGCAAAATTTTACTTTTTTCTTCACCCTCTTTTTTCCAAGGGGTGTTTTCTGCTAAGTACTTATCTACAGTGCTAACTTGAACATTGATATAAGCCATGGCTTCACTTAGATCAAAGTTATTCATTAATTTTTTAAAATCTTTTCTAATTAGGACTTCTTTTTCATCATTAACTAAATTTTCTTGTTCTGCCATTTTAGCCACTCTGGAACAAAGATTGCCAATGCCGTTGGCGAGGTAAGCATTGAAGTTAGTATCTAACTTTTCGAAAGTAACGTCGCTATCTTCACCAAAAGTTCCAAGCTGAATTAACAAGTATCGAGCTCCATCGCTGCCATAGCGAGCCACCATTTCTTCAGGACTGATGACGTTTCCGAGAGACTTACTCATTTTTTGACCATTTACTCCAATAAAGCCATTAATCAAAATTTGAGTCGAATTATCTAATTCAGCTGAAAATAACATGGCTTGCCACATAGCTGCTTGTTGGCGAAGATTATCTTTACCCGCAATTTGCACTCCTGGCCAGAATTTTTTAAATTCTTCTCTTTGATTTGGCCAGCCAAGAGTAGAAATATAATTCACTAAAGCATCAAACCAAACATACATGACATGCTCCTCATCATCAGGAACAGCAATGCCCCAAGGCATATTATTTTTAAGACGAGAGATACTAAAATCTGTTAAGCCTGCTTCCACGAAAGATCTAATCTCTTTAAAACGACTGGCTGGCTTGACAAATTCTGGATTTTTTTCATAAAGTTCTAGAAGCTTGTCGGCATATTTGCTGAAGCGGAAAAAATAATTTTCTTCTTCACGAATTTCTAGCTCCTGATTTGGATGGAGTGGACAGCGATTATCTTCTAATTCGCTTTCTGTTTTTGCTAATTCGCAACCAACGCAATATTTAACCTTGTATTTAGCCTTATAAATATCATCATTTTTTTGACAAATACGCCAAAATTCCTGAGCCGCTACAATATGTTTTTGATCAGTGGTACGGATAAAGTGGCTAAAAGACAGGTTGAGTAACTTTTCAAGATCTGTAAATTTACTAGCCCACTGATCACAATATTCTTGCACATCCATTTTTTGTTCCAAAGCTTTTTGCCAGATCTTTTGACCATGTTCATCGGTACCAGTATTAAAAACTACCTCGTTGCCAAGAATTTCTTTTTGATAGCGAGCGATGACATCAGCCTCAATAATTTCCAAAGCAAAGCCAATGTGAGGCGCAGCGTTAACGTAAGGTAAAGTGGTAGTAATATAGAATTTCTTGTATTGCATCGGGTCTATTATAGAAAAGTCGAGGCAGAAAAGCCAGAGTTCTATTTTTTTATTAGTTTTTTAACTTTTTCAAAGAAAGTTAAGCAAACTAAAGCTGAAGTAATTAGAAGAATAGTCAAAAAACTTAGTAGATCAAAACTGATATTAACTATTTTAAAATAGAGCATTAGGTTGATAAAAAAGGCAATAATTAATCCAAGGTTTTTATTAAGCAATAGAAAAGTAAAAAGAAAAAAGTTGGCAATGAAAGTTAGTAAAAAGAAAGGCAAATAACTATTTTTAAATATAAAATTTTGAATTTGACTTGGATAAATTTTACTAATCAGTAAGTAGAGTAAAAAATAAGCAATTAGGGCGATAAATAGACTCAAAATATAGTGAAGATGTTTCTTAAAAAAAAAATCCTTTTTAGGTTTAAGTCTGGATCGCGCTTGGTTCTTTTCCATCATTTTAGTATACTAAAATTTATATATGAGTAACACTACCCTTCTAATATTATGTTTGTTTTTGATTTCAATTTTAGCGACTTTTTATTTTTTGCTAAAAAAACTTTTGTCAGAAAAAAATTCAGAGCAATCTAGTGAACAACTGGAAGATATGGTTCACAAAGTTTTTGGCATGGCTTCTAATGAAATTGCTATTCAAAGTAAAGGTATCCTGCAAGGTGAGAAAGATTTAATCAAGAATGATCTCTCTAATAAACAAGCTGCGATTGAAAAGATGATAAAAGATTTACGTCAAGAAATGGGTGACCAACAAAGAGAAATTCGTGCTATTGAAAAAGATCAGATTGATAAAATTAGTGGAGTTAAAACAGCTGTTGAAGAGCATCGCCAATTAACCAAGGAACTAAAAATTTCTACAGAGCAACTGGCCAAAGTTTTATCCAATAATCAGACTCGTGGAGCCTGGGGTGAACGCATTATTGAAGATTTGTTGCAGGCCAATGGCTTGCAAGAAGGCATTCATTATCTACGTCAAGCTAAATTGGGCGCTTCAGAAATGAAGCCAGATATTACCCTGCTTTTACCAGACCATCGCAACGTGGCAGTTGACGTTAAATTCCCGTATCAAGAAGTTCAAAAGATGTCGATGACTGAGGATCAGAGTGAAAAACAAAGTCATGTTTTGCAATTTAAAAGAGATCTTAAAATTAAAGTAGACAAAGTAGCTACCTATATTTCTCCAGAAAACGATACTTTAGATTACGCAATTATGTTTGTGCCAAATGAAGCTCTGTTTTCCTTTATCAATCAAAAGTTCCCAGACGTTATTGATGAGGCTTTAGCTAAAAAAGTAATTATTTGTTCGCCTTTTAGTTTCTTAATTGTGGCTCGCACAGTGATGGAAAGTTATCGTAACTTTATGGTGGGTAAAAAAATCAAACAAGTTATCAAACACATTGATGCTTTTGCAGGAGAATGGTTAAAATTTGACGATGAATTTTCTAAGTTTGGACGTAGTATCGAAACTTTGCAAAAAAACTACGAAACTCTTTCAACCACGAGGAAAAGACAGATGGAAAAGAAGATTCAAAAGATTGAACAGTATCGCGGTAGTTCAGTAGAATTATTGGAAGATGGTGAAAAAGTTAAACTTCTAGAAGATTAATCGTTTAAATATTTTTCAAAAAAGCTAAGATCTTTTTGGACAGCTTGATTCCAATTGGGTTGTAAATTGTGATTAGCGCCTGGATATTTGTAGAAGTCAATATTTATTACTTCCTTTTTTACTTCTTCCGCACTTTGACTGGCATCTGCGTTTTGAGCGCTAGTTGTAGCTCTCAATTCATTTTCTAAATCTACTTTAGCCAAAAATTCTTCTGTCCAAGAAATTAAGGCTGAGTCATCAGCAGTGCCATGTTGGATTTGAATCGGTCCATTTAATTTGTCTAAATGTTTGGTCAGCGAAAAATCAAAAACATCGTAATCATCCTCAAAAAGTGAAACATATTTACGAGTCTCTTTACCCTCATCTCCATATTCGTCACTGAAATAAAGAATTGAATATGGGAAAGGCACCAGAACTGGTGCCCAAAGAGTAGTAGGCAGATTGCTACCAAGAACTTCTAGAGTAGAGATTGCAATTTGTCCACCATTACTATGTCCCCAAATGCCGATTTGACTTGTATCAACGCTAACTTTTTTAATTGTTAGTTCAGTAATTTGACTAAGATCTATTTCTGGAAATGTTTGAATTGTTTTAATGAGATCAACTGCATTGACGACTTTAATAAATCTAGCTTCCCAAGTATCAGTTGGCTCGGGATCACTTTCACCAAAGCCAAGAAAATCTGGAGCTAAAGTGAGGTAGTCGTTTTCTGCAAAGACAGCAGCAACATTTTTAGTACCTTCTCCAGAGTAATATGTTTCTAGAGGAACATAACCTCTAATCATTATTATGGTTGGTTTTTTTGTGTTCTCATTATCTATTTTCAAATTAAGTGCACCGGAAATTTTTTTACCCTGACTTTGATAAGTAAAAAGTAGGGCATATGTTTGCGTGTCCAAATCTTTAGAGATAATTTTTTCAATTCTGATTGGTGATGATACTTTAAATTCTTGTTTGCTTAAATTTTCAAAAGAATATTTAAGCAGTGGCAATGGTTTTTCTGTTTTTATTTGTTTAACAATACTTTTTGCCAGAGGAGTTGATTCATTTTTTAAATAAAAATAAGCGATTAAAAAAGAAAGACAGCTACTTATTATCAATAGTAAACATATGAAGATTATTTTTTTTGTTTTCACTCAGCAAATTATAGCAGTCTTGCTAACTTTTCTTCAAAATTGATGCTTGCTAAAATACCAGATCATATTTAAAATCTTTCAACATGTCGTTAATTACAAATTACTCCCATTTTTTCTTGGTCATTTTGCGCAAGAACGTTGCGGGGTAATCTTGTTGCATTAAAACAGATAAAAAACAAGAACAAGCCCCGCCTTAAGAAGCGGGTTTTTTTGTATTTTTGATCTTTAACATTAACTAAGGGCTACTTTAGTCTTCAATTATTTGAAAGTTAAGGTAACCCTTTGTGGCTAGAGCAAATCAGCGCTCTAGTTTCGAAGGGAAAATTTTTCATGGTGGAGGAGAAAACAATGGCAATAGGCAAGGGTAAGCAAAAAAAGTCTTCCGAACATTTGCCGAGATGCCCCCTTTGTGGGGGAAAACACAGGGCAAAATATTGTCCAAGAAAGCAAAAACCCTCTTAACCAAAGCCTCCGGTCCAGTAATGGACCGGAGGCAACAACATTTATTTTGACCAGGATCCTTAATTTTTAAATATTTGAAATTTAAGAATCCTCGTTTTTTTTCTAGAGCTAGCGCAAAGCGCGCCAATCTTTGGAAAGAGGAAATCTTTTTGGGAGGGTCGTCGATGAAGAAAGATAAGAAGAAGAAAAAAGGACATCGTAATAAAAAAGGCAACAAGTAGTCGCCTTTAGGTGTCCAACCCTCAATCTTTGGTGGCGCCATTTATTTGGCGCCACCAAAATCTTTCCCTTCCTATATTATCTAAAACCTCTTTTTCAAATTTCGGTTATAATAACTCTTACCTATGCAAAGAACTCTCGTTATTGATTCCTTAGAAAAAGTTGGTCAAACTGTTCGCCTCTGTGGTTGGGTGGATAGCAAGCGTGATCACGGTAAAGTTACTTTCATTGATTTAAGAGATCGTACTGGCAAGATCCAGGCCGTTGGTATTGGTGGCAAATTGAGTGAGTTAAGCAATGAGTCAGTTGTTGAAATCACTGGACCAATCAATACTCGTGGCGAAAAAATGGTCAACCCAAATTTGCCAACTGGCTCCATAGAGATTTTTGTTGAAGATTATAAGGTTCTCAATAAGGCAGCTGAGCTACCAATTCTTGTGGAAGGTGATGGTCGTGATGTTAATGAAGAGATGCGTCTTAAGTATCGCTATTTAGATTTGCGTCGTGAGAGAATGCAAAAAATTGTGCGCTTGCGCTCTAAATTTTATCAAGCTCTTCGTGAGCAATTAGAGAAAAAAGATTTTACCGAAGTTGAAACTCCAATGTTGACCAAATCAACTAAGGAAGGAGCTCGTGATTTCATCGTGCCTTCTCGTTTTAATCCTGGTAAATTTTATGCTCTTCCGCAAAGTCCTCAACAATATAAACAATTATTGATGACGGCTGGTGTTGAGAATTATTATCAATTTGCTCGTTGTATTCGCGATGAAGATTTACGTGCTGATCGCGGTTTTGAATTTACTCAGCTTGATCTCGAAATGAGTTTTGTGACTCAACAAGAAGTAATGGATAATGTCGAAGAAATTGTCAAAAATGCTGTCAAAAAAGTTGGCGCCAAACTCAAAGATGAAGTTTTTCCAGTTATTCCTTACAAAGAAGCAATTGAAAAATATGGTGCCGATAAATTTGATTTGCGCAGTGAGGAAGAAAAAAAAGAAAATGTTTTAGCTTTTGCTTGGGTGGTTAGTTTCCCATTCTTTAAAAAAGTTGATAAAAAAGACATTGCTGAAGTGCGCGATGGTAAGAGTGGTTGGACTTTCACTCATAATCCTTTTTCGAGTCCAATTCCAGAATCTATGGAAGATCATAAGAATGCTGAAAATATCGAAAATATTATTACCGCTCAGTATGACTTGGTCTGTAATGGTTACGAAGCAGGTGGCGGCAGTATTAGAGCTCATGATCCAGAAGTTCTTAAAAAGACCTTTGAAATCATGGGTTATAGTGATCAGGAGATTGAAGCCAGTGTGGGCCATATGTTGGAAGCTTTTAAATTGGGCACTCCTCCCCATGGTGGAATTGCTTTAGGACTAGATCGCTTAGTAATGCTTTTGGCAGGAGAGAATTCACTCAAAGAAACCATTGCTTTCCCAATGAGTTCTTCTGGCAAGACCTCTATCATGGACGCACCAAGCGAAGTTTCTGATGAACAACTCAAAGAGTTAGGTATTCTAATCGCTCCTAATTTAGCTACAATGAAAAAGTGAGAAAATCATCTCTGCTTTTATTGCTACTATTTTTTCTTTCTTTGCTTAGCTTAGTCTATTTTTATTTTTTTTATCCACAAAAAATAGTTAAAAAAGTTGAATTAGAACTTTTTAGTTTAGAAAATGTACCAGTACTTAGAAATAAAAGTTTTTTTAATGACGATCTTAATCTAAGTGCTATTTCCGCTTATGCACTAGATTTATCGTCAATGACAGTACTTTATGAAAAAAATAGCCAACAAGTTCTTTATCCAGCCTCAACGAGTAAAATGATGACCGCTTTGGTTGCTTTAGACACTTTTAATTTAGAAGATGAATTAATGGTTGCTAAAGAGGCCACTGTATCTGGCAATAAATTAAGTCTTAAAGAAGGCCAGCTAATTAGGGTTAAAGATTTATTGGCAGCAATGTTGATTTTTTCTGCTAATGATAGCGCTTATGTTTTAGCGGATAGAGATCCTGAAGGTTTTAGTGGCTTTATAGCTAAAATGAACCAAAAAGCCTCTAGCTTGGGTTTATCAGAAACTCACTTTGTTAATCCAGCTGGACTTGATGAAGCAGGACAGGATGCTACGGCCAGGGATTTAACAGTCATTGCTCAAGAATTACTCAAAAACAAGCAGCTTAAAGAGCTGGTTGCGATGCCTTACAAAAAAATAGAAGGAGAAGGTTGGTCTTATGATTTGTATAATAGCAACCAGCTGCTTGGTCAAATTCAAGGCATTTTAGGAGTTAAAACTGGTACGACTGAGCTAGCGGGTGAAGTTTTAGTAACGTTAATAGAGAGAGATGGTCATCAAATCTTGATTACTTTAATGAATAGTCAGGATCGTTATCAAGATACAAGTAGGTTAATAGCGTGGATACTTAATAATTACGAGTGGAAAAAACTCTAAGAAACCAGTTAGAATAAGCTTATGTCTACTTCAAATTCTGGAAGTTCTGGTCCTAATCTGACTAATATTAATTATGCCGGTCGTTTACTTGTTAAATATGGCATCGCTTTTTTAATTTTTTTAATGGTCGGTCGAGTTTTATTAAATGCTTTTGTTAATTATTGGAAAGCAACTCATCCAGATCCACCGCCAGCCCCAACAGTTGGCTTTGGAACTTTGCCTAATCCAGCTTTTCCTGTTCAAACAGAAGAGGATAAGCCACAGTCTTATAGTCTAGAAATGGTTTATGGTGTTCAAGAAATTACCGATAGAAGCAAGGTCTTTCTAGTTACAAAGTCTGTTGCAAGTTTACTTTCCGACTCTCAGATCAAGTCGATGGCTGCTAACTATGGTTTTATTTTTACGCCAGAAATAATTGATGGAAAGATTTACCGTTTTACCAAAAACACACCTCTAGATATGAGTTTAGAAATCAGTTCAGTAGATTTTACTTTTGAAATGAAAAGCAATTTCTTATCAAGGCCAGACTTGTTGAGTAATGAGTCTAAATTGCCAGAAGAATTTGAAGCAGTTGCCCGAGTTAAGAAATTTATTGAATCAGCTGACTTAATGGGTAGCGATGTTGCCACTGCTTCTGGTCAAGTAACTTTTCTTAAATCAATTGGCGGTGAATTAAAAACAGCCTTTTCTCTTTCTGAAGCTGACTTTTTACAAGTTGATATAAATCGTAACCCAATTGACCAGCTTTATAATGTTTATACCGATGAGGGTAAAAAAGGAATCATTTCAGCCAAGCTTAGTTCTGCCTTTACCTCCAACAATTCAATTGTAGAAATGGATTATCATTATCGACAAGTTGACTATCTTAATTTTGAAACCTATCCATTGAGGACTGCTAAGTCAGCCTGGAATTTAGTTCAGGCAGGCGATGCTTATGTAATTAATGGCAAGGGTATTAAAGATGTTATTGTTAGAGAGCTTGAATTGGCTTATTACGATAGTTTTGATGAGCAGAAATATTTACAGCCAATCTATGTATTTAAGGGAGATAATGATTTTATGGCTTTTGTTCCAGCAGTTAGTGCTAATTATTTAAATAGGTCTCAAACTGAATAAGAAATTAAAGTGATAGAATAACGATCAATATGACTCAAGTTCGTACCAGAATGGCCCCTAGTCCTACCGGAGAAATGCATGTCGGTAGTATGGCTACTTTACTTAAAAACTACGCTTTTGCTAAAAAGTATGGTGGACAATTTATTTTACGCATTGAAGATACTGACAAGGTAAGAGAGGTTGAGGGCGGTGTAGCTGCTATTCAAGAAATTATTCACAGATATGGTTTAGATTGGGATGAAGGTCCAGGTAAAGGTGGCGAATTTGGTCCTTATATTCAGTCAGAGAGATTGGGTATCTATAAAGAAAAAGTACAAGATTTGTTAGAGAAAGATAAAGCTTACTACTGTTTTTGTTCTAAAGAACGTTTAGCGAGTGTTAAAGAAGAGCAGATGGCTAATAAACAGGCGCCTCATTACGATCGCCATTGCAGAAGTCTTTCCAAAGAAGATGCTCAAAAAAGAGTGGCGGCTGGCGAAGAGTACGTGATTCGTTTGAAAGTTCCTGAAGATCAGGAAATTAGTTTTACTGACTTATTGCGTGGCGAGATCACTTTCAATTCAAATTTAATTGACGACCAAGTTTTGTTGAAGTCAGATGGTTATCCAACCTATCACTTGGCAGTGGTAATTGATGATAATTTAATGAAAATTAGCCATATTATGCGCGGTGAAGAATGGATTAGTTCTACCCCAAAGCACGTTTTGCTTTATCAAGCTTTTGGTTGGAGCGTCCCTGTTTTTGCTCATATTCCATTGTTTTTAAACCCTGATGGTAAAGGCAAAATGAGCAAACGCAAGGGTACAGTTTCTGCAGCTTCTTTTTTGGAGAAAGGTTATCTCCCAGAAGCAATGTTGAACTTTTTTATGATTCTCGGTTGGGCTAAAAAAGATCAAGAAGAAATTATTAGTCTCGATGAATATATTCAAGAATTTGAGCCAAGTGATTTAAGCAGTAATAGTGTTGCTTTTGATCTTAAAAAATTAGATTGGCTCAATGGAGTCTATATTCGTAAATTAAGTTTTGGACAACTTAAAGAAAAGATCAAGCCTTTTATAGCTCGAGAATTCCCTGCAGAGAAAATTGATCAAGTTTTACCCTTAATTCAAGAGCGTTTGGTGACTTTGGCAGATTTTAATCAGCTAACTAAGTTTTTCTATTCTAAAATTAATTATGAAGCAGATTTGTTGCTTAAAAAGGCTGATTCAAAAGAATTAGTTGTAGAAGAGCTAAAACAGACGATTGAACTTTTAGAATCTTTATCAATTTGGTCGCTTCACAATTTAGAAGAAGGAATCAGAGGATTGCAAGAAAAAAAAGATTGGCATAGAGGTCAATTTTTCATGATGTTACGTATTGCTGTAACTGGTGAGAAAGCTACTCCGCCTCTTTTTGAAACAATGATGGTAATAGGTAAAGAATTAGTTATCTTTCGCTTGAAAGAAGCAATTAATAAGTTAGCTTAAAGATATGACTGCCCAAACCAAATCACAGCAAATTCTAGCAAGCTTAGCTATGGCAGGACAGGTTGCTATGACCAGTCCTGTGCTTAGTGCCAATCAGGACAATCAAGTTTTAGACGAAAAATCTCGTCAAGTAGCTTTAGACATCTCAAAGCAGGAGCATCAAGAAATTATTGCCAAACTGAGTTCTTATGTTAATTCTCCAGCTGGTCATTTAGAAAGAGAAACAGAACTTTATCTAGAACAGCAACTCTCAGAAATTTTAGGTTTTAAGGTAAGAACGGAACTCGATGGCAAAAGACTTAATCATAGCATTGGAATTATGGGTTCAGAACAACACTTATTGCGTTTTCCAGGTGATGAGCTTAAAGATCATGATGCTTATACTGAAGCGGGAATTGCTCCAAACAGAGGAGCTTTTGGTTGGTTTACAGACAATGGTCAGCTGACCGAAGAATCCATCCAAAGAGAAAAATATTATTTTGTAGCTCAATTAATGTACATGGAAGATTGGAGCGAAAATTATCAGGAATTAAAGCCGTGGTATAAATTTCGCAAAATGATCGTGATTAATCCAGCCGAGCAGATTGCAGTAGTAGGAGTGGTGGCAGATGCTGGTCCAGCCATGTGGGTGAAGAAGCAATTCGGTGGTTCTCCAGAGGTAATTCGTGAAGGTAAAATTTGGAGCCCCAATAGCAAGGGTAAAGTTATGTTGCTTTTTGTTGATGATGAAGAAAATAAAATTCCCCTTGGTCCAATTTCTTTGGATTTCGCTACTGCCTTGGCTCATAATAAGGAAATTTCTCAAAAAACCATATGATTAAAGTAAATCTTTTTGTTGGTTCTCGCTATCCTGTTAATCGACATAAAATTAAAGAAACTGTAGAAAAAATTTTGATTGAGCACAACATAAGCAGTGCTCAAGTTGACGTTTCAATTGTAGGAGCCAGAAAAATTACTACTTTAAATGAGAAATACTTAAAACATCAGGGTCCAACAGATGTTTTATCTTTTCCACAACACGATAAAGGACAATTGGAAGACGTTCCCATGCCAGAAGGAGAAGTAGTTCATTTGGGAGATATAGTAATTAGTTTTCCAGAAGCAGTCAGAATGGCCAAAAGATTTGGTAAGATGGTTGACCAGCAAATTTGTTTTTATTTAGAACACGCCTTATTACACCTGCTCGGTTACCATCATGACGATCATTAGAAGTTGATTCAAATTTATTAATTTATGTTAGACTCTAACTATGGCTTGGTATCGTTCTTATCGTCCTAAAAAAATTCAAGATCTAAACATTAGCTCTGTTAGAGAATCTCTAGAGAGAATGATGGCGGCTGGGAAAATTCCTCAATCTTTGTTATTTGCCGGCCCAAAGGGCACGGGTAAAACTTCTGCCTCACGTATTTTAGGTGCCATGCTCAATGATCCAGCCAATGCTGATTTAGTTGATTATCTTTTTTTCAAAAAAGTTGCTCCTAAAAAGTTGGCTTTTGTAGAGCCAAATGAAGAAAGTGAGTTTGCTAAAAGAGTTTATGATGGACACTCTTTTGTTGTTCAGGAATTAGATGCAGCTTCTAATCGTCGTATTGATGATATTCGTTTGCTTAGAGAAAGAATCAATTTGCCTCCTAGTGATGGCAAAATGATGGTTTATATCTTAGACGAAGTTCACATGTTAACCAATGAAGCTTTTAATGCTTTGTTGAAAATTCTTGAGGAACCACCAGCTCACGTGGTTTTTATTCTAGCCACTACAGAATTACATAAAATCCCAGCAACAATTGTTTCTCGTTGCAGTCTAATTAATTTCAGAAAAGCTAGCGGTAAAGAGCTAAAAGAGGCTTTAGAGCGAGTTCTGAAAGCAGAAAAAATAAAATTTGCTGATGAGGATCTAGAGAAAATCTCTCTCAGAGCTGATGGTAGTTTTAGAGATGGAGTTAAAATTTTAGAGATGGCTTGTAAAGATGGTAAATTAGATTTAGAAAGTATCAAAGATCTTCTTGCTAGTGATAATGAGTCTCACATTAAAAATTTACTTGAAGCAGTTGTGCAAAAAGATGAGCAGGAGTTGTTAAAAATTTTTGGGGAATTACGCGATAATAATTGCAACCAACGAGATTTTTACAAAGATCTTTTTGAGTTTTTACATAAAGATTTATTAATGAATTTAGGAGTTATTGATGGAGTAGCTCATTATTCTATTAAAATTGATCAATTTTTTCTTAAGGAAGTTTTATCTCTCGATCTAAATCAAGATACACCCATTCCTTTCTTAGTTTTAGAATTAAAACTCTTAGACATTATTGAGCGTTCTAAGAAAAATACTCCAAATTTGCCACCTAAAAATCCACCAACTAATTCAGGCTCAGAAAAAAAAACTGAAAAAATTGAGTTGAAAACCAAAGAGAACAAAAAAGAACCAGCAGACTCCAAAAAAAAAATTCAAAAAACTGATCTAGTTGGGCAAGATCTTTGGCAAAAATTAATAGAAACCTTTTCTGCAGATAATTTTTCTTTACTCACCCTTCTTAAATCTTGTAAGCTAGACACTATAAGCGAAGAGCTAGCTAGAATCTTTGTTTATTATCCTTTTCATAAAGAACAACTGGAGCAAATTAAAAATAAAGAATTGTTAAATAAAGCTGCTAGAGAAGTCCTAGGACTCGATATGCAGTTTGACTTTGTTTTGCAAAATGAAACAGTGGTAGCCAGCAATCAGATTCAGGATTCAGAATTAATGCTTGCAGCTAAGGATTCTTTGTTATAATCAGGGTTAGTTTTGAGTGCTAACTTTATAAATTAAAAAAGAAAGGAATAATTTAATTTTTGATGCATTACATTACCCGAGTAAACGTCTTTACTCGAGAGATGCTGAGGAAAAAATTATATTATTACGTAATAGTATGGCAGGAAATTTCATGAACCAATTGGGAGATTTAAATAAATTGCGTAAGCAAGCTAAGCAAATGCAGCAAGAATTGGCAGCTGAAGAGATCACTGTTGAGCGTGGTGACATCGTAGTTAAAATTACTGGGGGTCAGGAAGTCAAAGACATCTCTGTCCAAGGTATTCATAGCGATGAATTAGTCAAAACTTTAAATGAAGCAATTAAAAAATCTCAAGAGGTAGCAGCCAAGAAACTTCAAAGTATGACGGGTGGTTTAGGCTCTCTGATGGGCAAATAAGTTTCAGTGATGAATATATTTATTGCTAGTGCTAATGACGGCAAAATTAAAGAAATTAAAGCAATTCTTGCTAATAATTCTCTCAATTTACTCAGTATTTTAGATACAGAGCAATTAAATAGGTTGGGCTTATCAATCGATCAAGATTTTGATGTTATTGAAGACGGTAAAACTTTCCAGGATAACGCTCTTCTTAAGGCTAAAGCCTATGCTGATCTAACCAAGATGCCTGTTATTGCTGATGATTCTGGTTTAGAGGTAGAGGTTTTGGATGGATTTCCTTCAGTTAACTCCAATCGTTGGTTTGATGGTACAGTCGGTGAAAGAAACCTAGCTTTATTAGATTTACTTAAAGATAAAAAGAATCGCCAAGCCAGATTTTATAGCGTAATTTGTTATTTTGATCCGGCTAATAACGAAGCAAATTTTTTTGATGGAGAAATTAAAGGGCAAATAGCTCTTGAGCCAAAAGGTAGTAAGATTGAAGGTTTTGGTTACGATCCGATCTTTATTCCAGAAGGTTTTGACAAAAGTTTTGCAGAACTAGGCGCAGAGTTTAAAAACACCATTTCTCATCGCAGAAAAGCTTTGGCTAAGCTAAACCGATATGTTCTTCAAGATAAACATCTTGAACAGCCTGAATAATCTTGATGCCTTCTTCCATTGGTCTTTTAAAAGCTTTGCGACCCATGATTAATCCAGCTCCACCAGCTCTTTTATTAATCACGGCCGTTTTGACAGCTGCTTTAAGGTCTTTTTCTAAATCTCCATCTTCGCTACTTTCACCACCTGAATTAATCAAACTAATTTTACCGGCATAGCAGTTCATAACTTGTAAGCGTACCATGTCGATTGGATTTTCTGTGCTTAGAGCCTCATACATTTCTTTGCTTTGTTTACCAAATTTAAATTTGCGAAAACCACCGTCAATATCTGGCATTTTTTGTTTAATGATATCTGCTTCAATAGTTACTCCAAGACGATTAGCATAAGAAGTGATATCAGCAGCATTTTCGTAATTGCCATCTTTATCTTCCCAAGCTGAATTTCGAGGGTAGCACCAAAGTATAGTAGCTAAACCTAATTGATGAGCTTCATAGAAAGCTTTGGAAATTTCTACTATTTGGCGATTGGATTCCTTAGAACCAAAATATATGGTCGCTCCAATCGCCACAGCTCCCATGTCATAAGCCTGTTTAACTTGGGCAAATAAGACTTGATCCCATTTATTTGGATAAGTTAAGAGTTCATTGTGGTTAATTTTGACGATGAAAGGAATTTTGTCAGCATATTTTTTACTGACTAGCCCTAAAGCTCCTAAAGTAGAAGCAACGCCATTACATTCGGCTTCCATGGCAAGTTTAACTACGTTCTCTGGATCAAAATAAATAGGGTTTTTATAAAAAGAATAAGAAGCATTGTGCTCAATATCTTGATCAACCGGTAGAATAGATAAATATCCTGTATTAGTTAGACGACCATGTCCATAAAGTCGCTCAAGATTGCGAATTACTTTTTCATTACGATCGGAATTAGCAAAAACGTTTTGTACATGATTACTTTTAGGGAATTCAATTAATTCCTTTGGCAATAATTGGCACTGATGAGCCATAAGATAGCGTGCTTCACTACCAAGTAAATCAATTATATCTTGATAAATCATTTTTTCTTAGCTTTACTTTTATTTTTGCTAATTATTTTAGCCACAGCATATTCAGATTTTACTTCATAAAGAACATAGAAGCTTATTAAGAGACTAAACAATAAGCCAAAGAGTCCGTTTCTAAAGAAGATGACACTAACTAAGTTCATAACCAACTCTAAGATGCTTAGGCAGAATAGAATGTACCAACCTTCAATCTTTCTATTCATAAGTGGTTTGTAGGCCATCAAAGAAATTGCGCCAGCTAAAATTTGAAGTAGACCTGTTATATAAAAATAAACAGAAGGAACAGTTCTCCACAAATTAAATATACGGTGAAAATCTTCTGCGCCAAAAATACTACGCAAACCGCCAGTAATCATAAATAAACCGGAAACAAGAACTAGATATGGAGCAATTTTTACTAAAATCTCCGTGGCTTTTTTAGGTAAATGGGGTACGCCACTGAAGACTTTTTCTAGCTCTCTGTCAAGCTTTTTAACTAATGGATGGGAGAAAAGAGATAAAATTTTCTGCATGATTTCATATTAGCATAAATGTTAAGATGAATGCACGATGAAAGAATCATTTCACAGCCTATCTATCAAAGAAAGCTTAGAAGCTCTAAATACTAATCAAGAAGGATTAAGTGAAAATGAAGCTCTTTCCAGATTGGAAAAATATGGCAAGAATCGTCTTAAACAAACGAGCCAGTTTTTGGTTTTCAAAATCATTGCCAATCAATTTAAAAGTTTGCTGATTTTTATTTTAATTGCAGCAATGATTCTATCTATTCTCTTAAAAGAGAATATTGATGCTTTGGCGATTTTTGTAGTAATAATTCTAAATGCGATCCTTGGTTTTGTTGAAGAATACAAAGCTGAAAAATCTATTAATGAACTAAGGAAAATGGAGACTTTGAAGGCAGTGGTTTTGCGTGATGGTGTTGAGAAATATATTAATGCAGACTTTTTGGTTAAAGGTGATGTGATTCTCTTAGGTGAGGGTGAAAAAATTCCAGCAGATTGTAGAATTTTGGAAAATTTGTCTTTGGAAACAGATGAGTCAATGTTAACTGGAGAGTCAATGCCAGTGCTCAAAGTTTCTAATAAGTTATCTGAGAATCTTAGCATTCAAGATAGAAAAAACATTCTTTATTCTTCCTGTCTAATTACTAAAGGTAAAGCTAAAGCAGTGGTAATTGAAACAGGGATGAATACACAAATAGGTCAAATTGCCACACAAATTCAGGATGTGAAGGAAGAGCTAACTCCTCTACAAAAAACCCTTGATGAATTAGGTAAAAAAATTGCTATTTTAGCTATTCTTTTATCCATTCCTGTTTTATTAATAGTTTGGTTTAAAGGTGGAGATCTTTTTGAAACTTTAATGATGGGTGTTTCTTTAGCAGTCTCCAGTATTCCTGAGGGTTTGCCAATTGTAGTTACAGTAGCTTTAGCGCTAGGTGTTAAAAGAATGGCCAAATCAAATGTTTTAACTAAAAAACTGCCTGCCGTTGAATCTTTGGGGGGAATTGACGTTATTTGTTCTGACAAAACTGGCACAATCACTAAAAATCAAATGGAAGTAATTGATCTTTTCATGTTAGATTTTTCAGCTAGCGATATTGCTCTCGAAGCAGTTTTATGTAGTGATGCTAAGGCTGACCACGGGGATCCGACGGAGCGGGCTTTGCTTAACTTTTTGAAGAAATATCAAGATCAAAATGAAAGTCTTGAAACTTATAAAAGAATCGCTGAAGTACCTTTTTCTAGTGAATATAAATATATGGCAGTAGCAGTAGAGAGTGATAGTAAAAGTAAAGAAATAATTAAAGGCGCACCAGAAATTGTTTTGGAGTTTTGCAATCTCAGCGATGAAGATAAAGAAAAAATTTTAAAAGCTAATGAAGACTTTACTAAAAATGGCTTGAGAGTTTTAGCTGTGGTTTCAAAATCAGTTACTAAGCAAAAGAATTTGTTTTCTTTAGAGAACTATAATTTTTCTGGTCTTTTAGCACTCCAAGATCCTCCAAGAGAACAAGTGGCAGCTTCGATTATGAAATGTCAGAAAGCAGGGGTGAGGGTCATTATGATTACAGGAGATCATAAAAATACAGCTATAACCGTGGCAAAGGAAGTTGGAATAAATGCAGAAATAGCCTACACAGGTTTAGAGCTAGACAAATTAAATCGTCGAGAGTTAATTGAGGTGCTTAAAAAATGTTCTGTTTTTGCTAGAGTCTCTCCACAAAACAAAGTACAAATTTTAGAAGCTCTACAAGGCCAGGGATTGCAGGTAGCAATGACTGGAGATGGGGTTAATGATGCTCCAGCTCTTAAAAAAGCCGATGTGGGCATTGCTGTTGGTTCAGGAACTGCTTTAAGTAAGGATGTGGCTGATGTAATTTTACTTAGTGATGATTTTACTAATATTGTAGATGGCATCGAAGAGGGACGTCATATTTTCTTTAATATCAAGAAATTTGTTAGGTTCTTACTTAGCGCAAACTTTGATGAAATTCTCTGCGTAGGAGCCTCAATCTTTATGGGTCTTCCATTGCCATTTATCCCAATTCAGATTCTTTGGCTCAATTTAGTAACTGATTCTTTTCCAGCTTTAGCTTTAAGTAATGATGTGGGAGATCCATCTTTGATGGATAAAAAGCCTTATGTGGCTAGAAAAGAAGTTCTTCGTGGAGTAATTTCTTATGCATCCATAGCTGGATTTTTTGGCTTTTTAATTACCTTCTCTACATTCCTATACATGATTTATTTCAGAGAGAGTGGTGAGGTTTATGCTCGCACAATGAGTTTTTCAGCTATGGTTTTCTTTGAGCTATTTTTAGTTTTTTCTATTAGATCAGAATTGAGTGCTTTTAAGATGGGTATTTTTTCTAATAAATTTTTAATTGTTTCAGTTTTACTGTCTTTTGTTCTGCAGTTTTTAGCTATTTATAACCCCCTTTTCCAGGGTTTTCTAGGAACCATGAGCATCAGTACAACAGATCTTTTATGGCTCCTAGCTTGGTCCAGTTTTGGTTTTATTTTTATGGAAATATACAAGAAAATAAAAGTTATTTATTCCAAAAGATAATCGAGCTTTATACTGCAACGGATAATCCGCCTTGGAAGGCAAGTAATTCTTCTGGGATTTCAGCCTCAGACGAATATTGAGCTCCAGGAATTGCAAGAGATCTGCTTTTTTCGTTTTTACCATCAAGACCAGCTCCTATCAAAAAATAATTTGCAATTAATAGAAGATAAAAATCTGGACTACTTATTTTTTGATGTTTCTCGTCAACGTCATCTGTGACATTTTTTTCGAGCATATTAATAGAGACAAAACTAGTCGCTCCATCCAATAGCGCTCGTTTTTTCATGGCTTCTTGAGTTCGTCCGGTGTCACCAAGATCTTCGAGAGAATAAATTTTTTTATCTTTTATTTTAGCTGCGTTCCAAATTTCAAATTTGACCTCTTCACTAAAAGTTGTCTCACCGCTTGAGCTTGTAGCTCTAACTGGCATTGAATTAAGACCAGTATCTTCAAGTGAATTTATTTTATCTCCAAATTGTTTTTTTAATAAAATAAGACATTTTTCTTCAAATTTTTCTTTAAACCATTTGGCACCCTCTAGATTGTAAATAATGAGAGATTGTTCTGCTTTTTGCCTAAACTCTTCAAGAGTTAGATCTTCTTCTCCATCAGATATTTCATTAATAAAGATTTGAATGTACCAATTAATTGATTCGTTGAGAATAAATTCTGGAATTAAAGGAGCAAACCATCTGTCTTCGTCAAGAAGTTCTTTAACTTGTTGCTCAATCTTATTTTTTTCATCATCAGCTAGTTTATGAGGATATTTTCCATTATCTGAAGAATAAGGGGATTTAATTGTTCCCTTCTTTATTTCTAAGTTCAATCTGTTGTTGCTACTTTTTTCTTCTTGAGAAGACATAAAGGAATAATATATCACAAGAGGTCATTTTTGTCTTGCAATGGAGTTTTTTTGGTGATGGGGAGCAGTTTTGAAGGATTTAATGATGCGTTTTTTAGAGTCAGCGTTAGGGATGAAAAAATAAATAAGCTCTTTTTAGAAAAGTTAGAGGAGATTTCTAAGAAATTTGATTAAAAAGTTGATCAGAAACTTCGCTTAATTTAATTTGTAGCGGAGGACCAGATGGATCAATAGGCTCATGTTTAAAACCAATTAAAGCAATGTTTTCTGAGCTGTTATCTTTTTCATTCATGGGGTTCACTGTATTATCAATTCCCAGCATAGTTTCTCTAATTTGCGTTTTAATGGTTTTGACTCTGGATTCATCCCAGTTTCCAGGATTAATCTTGCCTTCAAGTCTTTTGAGAGAAGACAGGATAATACGTTTAAGGGTTTTATCTTCAAGAGTATCCAAATATTTAAGATCTTGCTGAGCTAAATAAAAATGTTTGTTAAGTTTTAATAGAGAATAACCAAATTCTTCTTCAACTTCTGAGTTGATACTCGAACTTGGGTTGTCCCAGTCTTTTGGTTGATATGAATATGGTAAGACATAAAGATGGGAGCTATTAGTAACTTCTTTTCGTTGATAGTCTTCCATCTGTTCTATTTCTGTTGTTCTATTTTCTGCAATTGGCTTAGCTGCAATAGTCGAGTTTTGATAAAGATCGCGATTTTTAATTGCTAATAGATATGAAAAAACTACTCTTTCTATCCAAGCTTTTTCAGTAGGAGCTAATTTAGATAAGGTTGGAGTTTCCATCTGTTCATTGATTCCAAAAGTAAACACTCTTTTGCCTAGTTGCAAAGAAACTTGTAAATTGTGAGGGCTGACAGTGCGCTTGAAAGTAAGTTGTTTCAAGCCAACTTGAAACAATAATTTGTCCTGACCCTGAGACTGATCAAGGTTTACACTAATACCTCTTTTGGAAACAGGGAACATTCCACCCCTAGCTTGGTCTTTGAGTTCTGTTAGCGGAGTGGTTTCATTTAAATTTAATTCAGGACGAAGAAAAGCTAAAACAGCTGCAACTTCGGTTACTTCTAATGGTTTGTTAGATAAATTAAGTAAATGAGGAAGATTGGTTCTAAATTCTGCAAGCGAAGATGGATCTAATTCGTCTAAATTATCTAGAGTAATATTTCCTCTCCAAGTCAGAAGAATATTTTCTTGATTATTAACAGTTTTTGAGGGGAGTACAAAACCACCAAAATTGCCTTCTTTTTTTATTAGAAGCAATTCTTCTTCCATAATGAATTCAATCAGCTTATTTGCCAAGGGATCATGAGTAAAATTGTCAGATTTTTCACAAAATGCTGTCAGATTTTGTTCTGACCCTGTCATTTTGGCAAAAGAATCTAAACCAGCCGATCTTACGTTTTTGTTAAAAATGCGGTCATCAGCTAAAGAAATAGGAGGACATTCAAAAACTTTTCTTAAAATTATTTCTTTGGCTTTTGATTTTTTGAGATTAACCCTCATTTGGGCTTGTCTCTCTTTTCTTCTAGAGCTGACATGAGTAATCGTTAATTTTCCGTTTTCATCATATTTTCCACGACTATCTACTGCTACATAAGCACTCAGGGCGTCAAATGTTTCCAGAACATACTGAGCCTGACAACGCATTTTATAGTCAGGGTGATGGAGCCGTGTAAAACTAAGAGCGTCGAACAAATTATAGGAGTTTTCTATTTTGTCGTAACCTAAGTCCTCAAATGTTTCTAAAATTATTAATTGTTTTTCGCGATCTTTACATTTTAAAATTTCTGAAGAAAGCCGATAAAGATTGCTAATAATTTTTTTGAAAGGGAGATCGTCAATTTTTGGAATGGCCTGCTCCGGAGTTCCCTTCCTTTTTCTTTTTTTATCAGTTTCGTTTTTTGGATCAAATTCTTCTTGATTAATTGATCCTCTAATTCCATTAATTCGAGATTGAGTAGCAGCATCTTTTAATAAAGGTGAGACAGCATCAGTGCCTTGATTAAAATACTCAATTTTATCTTTATGTTCTTGAAAAAATTTATCTAAAGTGTGGTCGAAAATTTGGAAATCAGACATGCCCATATTTGTTGCAAGAATCAAAGCTTCTTGGTATTTAGCACTCAACTTAGAGTTTAGACCATTTATTAGAAAAGCAAATTCATCATGGCTGCACCAGTGTTGTTCTTTTTGATCAGAGAGAAGTTCTAAAACCTTATCTAAGATTTTTTCTTCAAATTCTTCTAAAAGAAGATAAGAACTTTCTTTAATTCCCGCATAAATTGGCAACAGATCGGAAAATTTTTGTGCCCGCTCAATTTGTTGATAATTTTCTAGTGGCTCACTTTCGCTCATAATTTAGATAAAAATTAATTTAAGGATGTTTATTTGTGACCCCACGCAGAATCGAACTGCGGTTACAAGGATGAGAACCTTGTGTCCTAACCACTAGACGATGGGGCCGATCCAGAGATTATACCAAATTTGCCTTGATTTTGTAAACGCTACACTTCTTGTAATTTGGTTCAGTGATAATAAGTTAATGATAATTATTTTATTTTTCTTAACTTTATTTTTTTCTGTTAGACAAATTGAGGCACAGAGTTTTTCTTATCAATTTATTTTGGCAAATAATTCAATTGATTTAGATTTTTTAAAAAAGTTAGAATTAAATTTAGAAGAGCAAAAGCCAAAAAATTTTCTCTCTTTTGAATATAAGTTGGAAAAACAAAATGATTTGCCCTCAGATCTTCCTTTATTTATTGTTGCTTTTGATAAAGAAGTGCTTTTTTCAGTCGATTCCAGCTTGGCAGATAGTTTATTTCACCAGGTAGAAATAAATTTAACCAATCGAAATGATCGAATACCAGTTTTTTATCAAAGCAATTATTTAGATGGTTTTAAGCTCACATTGGAAAATTTAATTTTTATTGAAGAGCCAATTCTTAATAAGGATAAAACTTCAATAATTAAAGACCTAAGCGTCATTAGAGAATTAGATCAATCTCTTAGCATTATTTTTTCTCTAGAAGAAACAGAAAAAAGACAACATTCTTTTCAGCTGATTTGTCTTGATGAAGGAGGCGAAGTTACAAACTCAAATAAATTATTTAAGAATGACGACTTTCTTTGGTCTGACTTTTTTTTTACAAATTCTTTTTCTAATAAAAAAAATGAATTTATTTTTCACTTGGATAAGCTCGAATGCTCTGGGCTTGTTTATGTACTTACTGACTTTTCTATTCAGTCAGATAAAACTTCAATTATCAGAGTGGAGGACTTATGAAGGAAATTAAATTAAATTGTTTTTCTTCGAATGAATTATGTATAAATTCTTCTTCTCTTGAAAATTTTGTAATCAATGATCCAACAGATCAGGAATTTTCTTTGCAAATTGCAAACCATGGCAATAAGGATTGTGAGCTTAATTTATCAACAAAGAATTTCAATGAAGATAGTTTTTTTGGTCAAGTTGAGCTTTTAATTTCTAGTCAAAATGAATTATTTTTTCGAGATAATTTGGACCAGTTTTTTAAGCAAAAAATAAACCTGAGCTCGATTAGGGCTCAATCTTCAAAAACATATTATTTTTATTTAGATTTTCTAAATTTAATAACCAATGAAGAACAATTTTCAGTTAATTTTGACTTGTTGCTTGATTTTGTTTGCCATGAGCCAAGTAAATTAGAGGAATTGCCTAATGAAGCTAATGAACTAGAAATAGAAACGCAAGAATTTACTAAGGGAGTGGTTTTATCTGCTAGTTCTAGTGCGGAGGTGAAACAGAATCTCCCACAAGTTTTTTTGTTTTTCTATTTATTGTCGATCTTGTTTGTCATAGCTTTTTTTGTCATAATTAAATTCATTAATGGCAAAAATAAGAAAAAGTAAAAGTAAAAGAAACTTTTGGTTTAAATTGAGTCATTTCTTTAGACCACAAGCTTCGAACAGATATCGTTCGAAACTCCTTCATCCTCAGTCGATGTTGGTGACATCCTTTATTTTATTGGCATTTTTTGCTCTTTTTAATGCGGTTAGGTTTTTTCCTAATTTAACAGATAAAGTTTTAGGTTTTAGCTCAAACATTAGTACTAGTGATTTGCTTGATAAGACCAATCAAGAACGCCAAAGACTAGGCCTATCTAAGCTCGTTTTAAATGAAGAGCTCAATCAAGCGGCTTTGGCTAAAGCTCAAGATATGTTCAATGATCAGTATTGGGCTCATGTTGCTCCAGATGGCAAGCAGGCCTGGGATTTTATCAAAGAAACAGATTATTCTTATAAATATGCTGGAGAAAACTTAGCCAGAGATTTTAATACTAGCGATGAAGTAGTTGAGGCTTGGATAGCTTCTCCCTCTCATTATGAAAATTTGACTAATAAAGATTTTACCCAGATGGGTTTAGCGATTGTTAACGGTAATCTTAAGGGTTTCAATACGACTTTGGTTGTGCAATTATTTGCTGTGCCCTCATCTGTGGCGATGAAAGATCAGGCCGGTAGTGATTTTTATTTACCAAAGGCTGCTGAAGCAACTTTTCACGAAAATGAGCTAGTGGCTGGCGAAAAAACTGCCAATAAGGAAATAGTTTTTTCCTCGCTTAATTTTACAAAAACTTTTTTCTTATTAGTAGTTCTTTTGATTATTTTAACCTTAATCTATGATGCTTTGATAGCTTCTAGTAGAAAGTATCAGCGTCTAGTTGGACAAAACTTTGCCCATGTTGCTCTTTTTGTTACCGTTGCTTTCTTATTAGTTTTATTCAAGGGAGGTTCGGTTTTGCCATGAAAAGTTTTCTGAAAAAAAATCAAATTGCTTATCTTTTTCTCATGATTTTATTGGTAGCTTTTATTTATTTATTTATGAGAGCTTGGCCAAATGGACAAATGCAACGTTATATTGCGATTGCTTTTGGAGTTATTTACTTTTTTTGGGGAGTAATTACTCATACCAAGAGTAAAAGAATTAATAGCGAAATTGTTTTTGAGTATTTATCAGTTTCTATGCTGGCTATACTTGTAATCGTTTTGATTACTTTATAATAATGGCTTGCTTTTGAAAAAGGCTCGTGTTAGTTTTGACTAGTAAAAAAGAAAGGTTGTTTATTATGGCAAGTAAAGAAATGAAGGGGATTATTTTGGCCGGTGGAGCAGGAACTCGTCTTTATCCGTTAACCAAAGTAACTAGCAAACAACTATTACCAGTTTATAACAAACCAATGATCCAATATCCGCTTGAGACTTTAATAAGAGCGGGAATCAAAGATATTTTGATTATTGTTGCTCCAGATCACGCTGGTGATTTTCTCAAATGTTTGGGCAGTGGAAAAGAATATGGTTGCCATTTCACTTATGAAATTCAAGATAAACCAGAGGGAATTGCTCAAGCTTTTTTAATTGGTCAAGATTTTATTGATCACGACAATGTTACTTTGATTTTAGGTGATAATCTCTATGAAGACGATTTCTCGGAAGCAATCAAAACTTTTAAGAGTGGCGGGCGTATTTTTGCCAAAAAAGTTGTTGACCCACAGCGTTTTGGTGTAGTTGAGTTCAATGAAAATAATAAAGCAATCTCAATTGAAGAAAAGCCAAAGCATCCAAAATCTGAATATTCAGTAACTGGTCTTTATATTTATGATTCAACTGTAATTGAAAAAATTAAGAGTCTTTCTTTTTCAGACAGAGGTGAGCTGGAAATTACAGATCTCAATAATCTCTATCTCAAAGAAGATAAGCTCGATGTAGCCTTTGTTAAAGGCAAGTGGTTTGATACTGGAACTTTTGAATCGATGCATGAGGCTATTACTTTTGCGAGAGATCGCCACCTAGCCAAAGAAGCTCGCTCACTGTAAAATAATTTTATGAAAAGATTGGTCTTTTTTTTCTTGTCTTTTTTTCTATTGCTTTCACCTGCTCGTGCTCAAGAAGTTGGGTCAACTGACAGCTCTAGTCTAAAGACTGATGGAATTTGGCAAAAAGAACGTCTTGATGAAGAAATTTCTACTTTAAAAGCAAGTTATCAATCTCAATTAGAAAATTATCTCTATCAAGATAAACTATATAGAATTGCCTACGATCAACATCAGGAATTACAAACTTTATCTTCTATAGAAGACCTAACCCAAAAAGCCAAAAGCTTAGGAATTTATAGAGATGAAGTTTTAATTAGTTATTTAAATTTATTGAGGCTAAATTTAATTGCCACTGAGGGGATTGAACTTTCCCTTAAGAATGAATCTTTGGCTAAATTAGAAACGACACTTGATTACATAGGTATCCATCAAGAAAATTTAAAGAACATTAATGATAGAGATCAGGTTGTGGCTTCCTTGATGACTTTTACGACTGATCAAAAAAATCTCAATAATTTAGCAAATGAAGTTCTAGTTTTATTATCAGTTGGCAACTTACAGGTGATTTATGATAAATCAGTGGTTCTTAAGGGAGAAATTGATCTTTATTTAGAACAAAAAGGCACTTCAACTTTACCATCCATAGATCGAGCTAGTTATGAAACGAATCGTAGTTTAGATTCTGCCAAGTTGAAGCTAGACACTTTTTGGACTGATGTTATCGAGCATAGAACTAGCAATTGGTATTTAGCTAAATTTTATGATCAATTACCAAAAACTTTAAATCCTATTTATGTCAATCTTTCACAGTCAATTTCTTATTTAAGTGAATTACTAAGTATTTAAAAATATGTTTTCAAGAAAAGAATTTAATCAAACCAGTCAAACTGAATTCGTCGAAGATGGAGCTTTCATAGAAAGCTCTGCACATAAAAAATTCAACTTAAGAGACTTAAAGAATAATAAGAATTTGTTACCTTTTTATATCTTAATTGCTGTCCTATTCTTCTTCTTTTTATTAATGATTATTAAAATAATTGGCAACAAGCAGACACCAGAGGCAGAAATGATAAAAAAAGTTGAAGAAAAAATTGAATTAGATCCGCTCAGTTTGCGAGCTAATGAGTTAAGAGCAAATCTCAAAGATCATGATCCAACTAAGCAAACCCTACCATTTCCCCAGGTTGATTTAGAATTTAATATCAATTAGAATGCCAAAAAAAGTAAACTATGCCAATACATAAAGACTCATACTTAGAAAAATTTGAAAAAACACTAAACCACGCTCAAGATGGTTTTGCTACTTTGCGCACTGGCAGAGCCAGCGCACAGCTTTTAGATAGTATTTTTGTTGAAGCCTATGGATCTAGAATGGCTTTGCATGAAGTAGCTTCCATCTCTGCTCCAGACACTCAGCTCTTAGTGGTTAAGCCTTGGGATAAAAATCTTTTTCCAGCCATAGAAAAAGCAATTCAGCAAGCTCAATTAAATTTAAATCCAATTATTGATGGAGATATTATTAGAATTGCTGTGCCTTCCCTCACTCAGGAAAGAAGACAAGAAATGGTCAAAATTCTTAGTCAAAAAGAAGAAGAGGCTAAAGTGATGTTCCGTAGTGTGCGAGCTGAAATACGCAAAGATATAGAGAAACAAGAAGGGGAAGCGGGCGTTAGCGAAGATGATATTAAATCTGAAGTTATAGAATTGGACGAGACTGTTAAAGAATACATTACTAATCTAGAAGAAATTTCTAAACAAAAAGAAAAAGAGCTTCTAAACATTTAGCTTAGGTTTTTATGGCAGCTTTGATTTTTATTCTTATTTTGTCTTTTTTAGTGATCATTCATGAGGCTGGACATTTTCTTTTTGCCAGAAAAAATCATATTAAAGTCAGAGAATTTGGTTTAGGCTATCCACCCAGAATTTTAAAATTATTTTATTGGAGGGGGACTCTTTTTTCACTTAATTTAATTCCTTTTGGTGGTTTTGTGCAGATGGATGGTGAAAATGGTCCAGAGGGAGATGAAAATAATTCTGCAGATTCTTTTTATGAGAAATCAATCAGAGCTCGCTTGCAAGTTATTTTAGCAGGAGTGACTGTTAACTTTATTTTTGGAATTATAGCTTTTGCCATTGTTTTTTATCGCTTAGGTATTCCTACGGCTTTAGATGGCCAAGCAAGAATTCAGGATATAGCTGACAATTCTCCAGCGATGGTGGCTGGTTTAGTGTCAAATACTAATATTTTGGCTTTTAAAACTGTCGATCAGTGGGTAGAAATGAATAGCATTTCTGAAGTTCAAGATTTTAGTGCGGCTCATCTGGGCGAAACACTTGAAATTAGAACTTCTTTACTTTGTGACCAGGAATTTTGTACCGATGAATATAGAGAGAGCTCTATTTATTTAAGAACAGTTGAGGAAACACCGACTAATGAAGGTGCGATGGGAATTGCTTTTAGCGATACGATTTTCAAAAGTTATCCTTGGTACTTAATGCCTTTCATGACTATCTTCCATGCTTTTAAGCAATCAATCGCTTTAGCAGTATTAATATTGCAATCTCTTTGGCAGTTAGTTGTAGATTTATTTGCAGGAAGAGGTGTTCAGCAAGAAGTAGCTGGTCCAATTGGAATCATTGATCAAGCTAACACTTATGGGTTTTTTGAGGGCGGTTTTTTGAGCATTCTCAATTTTGCAGCATTATTGTCTATTAATTTAGGAATTATGAATTTATTGCCAATTCCTGCGCTAGATGGAGGAAGAGCAATTTTGATAATTTTAGAAAAATTTTTCAAGAGAAAACACATTGATAAAATTGCGCATTATCTAAATTATTTTGGTTATATTTCCCTACTTGCTCTAATGATCATTGTTTCCTTTAATGATATAAGAAACATTTTTAAATAAACTATGGCAAAAAAAAGAAGTAAGAAAGATCGTCTTCGTGCTGAGGCACATCGTCTCACAAAAGTTAAATTAAAATCATCTTCTGTTCCTAAAAGAGAACAAACACCTGAAAAATCTTCCGCAGAGGAGAATTATTTAGAAAAAATTTTTGCCTATGATTCTAGCTTAATTGTTAAAGATTTAAAGAAAACTTTTATAGTAGTGATCATTATTTTACTTGTTTTGTTAGCAATTGCTTTGTTATATACTTGAGACTTAGTTTAAATTTAAGAAAGGGTTTTAATGCCGAAAAAGAATTTAATAGTTGCCTTAGTTTTATATGTAGTCAGTGCAAGTTTATCTTTTGCTGCCTTCTCTTATCTCTCCAAAGATTCCTTGGCTAACTCAGTTGCTAATAAGCAAGCTGAGGACCCAAGTCAGACCTTGCTAAGCAGTCTATTAGATATAGATCCAAATGAAGCTAAAGATCAGGTTTGTCCACTAAACGGTGCCTATTACACTCAAACTGAAAAAACTGCTTGGGAGCAAAGGCGCCCTCTTTTTGTAATGATTGAAAATACTCCAGATTCTCGTCCTCAGGCTGGTTTAAGTCGTGCTGATGTGGTTTTTGAAGCTGTTGCGGAGGGCGGGGTAACTCGTTTTGGAGCTTTGTTTTATTGTGCTGCTCAGTATCAAGATCTAACTTTGGCTCCTATTCGCAGTGCTAGAACATATTTTGTTGATTGGGCATCTGGTTTTAATTTACCGATGTATGTACACGTAGGTGGAGCTAATGTTTCTGGACCAACTGATGCGCTTGGACAAATTGGCGATTATGGTTGGGAGGGTGAAAACGACATTAATCAATTCTCAGTGGGTTATCCAACTTTTGTGCGCAACTACAATCGTATTCCTGGCAAAGAAATTGCTACCGAGCATACCATGGAAACAACCACTGAAGGTCTTTGGGAAGTAGCTGCTGATCGTGATTGGACCAACCTAACTCCAGCCAGAACAGTGGCTAAAAAAGCAGTTCCCGCCGCTTCTTGGCAAAGTGCATACAAAAGTTGGACTTTCGAAAGCGATAAGGTTCCTGCTGGTTCAGTTAGCAAAGTTTCTTACGATTTTTGGACTGGCTATAATGATTATTCGGTCGAATGGAATTATGATAGCGCCACTGATTCTTATAAAAGAGTTAATGCTGGGGAAGCATTCACTGACATAAATAACGACGAACAAGTTGCTAGCAAGACCATGATTGTTTTATTAACCACAGAAAAAGGACCAATTAATGAGAAGAAGCATATGCTTTATGGCACTACTGGTCGCGGTAGCGCTCTCATTTTTAAACATGGTCAGGCTCCAATTGAAGCCAATTGGGTTAAAGCAGATCGCGAGTCAGAGCTAGAATTCGTAGATGTCAGAGGTAAAGCAGTTGAATTAGCCAGAGGTCAGGTTTGGATTTCTGTCTTAGCGACTGGCTCTGAAGTTGTCTATTAAAACTAGTTTGCTTTTTTGCTATTTTTTGTTAATATTGAAATTGAGTACAAATTGATTTCAATATAAGGAGTAGCCATGGCAGATCTAAGCGATTTATTAGTTTCAAAAGTTAGAGTAAAAATGCTTTCACTTTTCTTTGAAAAGCCGAGTGAAATGTATTACGTTAGAGAGATTACTCGTTTAGTTAAAGAAGAGATTAATGCCGTTCGTCGTGAATTAGACAGAATGCTAGAGTGTGGTTTGCTGAAAAGCGAGCAACGAGCCAATCGTCTCTATTATTTTCTCAATAAAAAATATTTATATTTCCAAGAATTGCAGAGAATTGTAATCAAAACAACTGGTCTTGGCAAAAAAATTCGCAAATTTAGACGTAAATTAGGCAACTTGAGTTATGTGGCTTTTACTGGAGCCTTTTTAAATCAAGAGAAGCTAAATAAAGACGAATTGGATATTTTAATTGTTGGAGAAGTTGTTTTGCCAGAAATAGAAGATTTGATAAAAACTGAGGAAAAAAGTTTTGGTCGAGAGATCAATTACGCAGTTTTAGAAACTGAAGAATTTGAATTTCGCAAGGCTCGTCGAGATCCTTTCATCATGGAAGTAATGTATGGTGCCAGAGTAATGATTATTGGAGATGAACTTGAATTTTGTCATCGCGAATTGCCAACAATCTAGTTGTCTAATTTATTATTTTTTGCTAGAGTGAGCTGTCACGGTAAAGTCTTTATGAAAAAGCAATCTTTGGCTAAATCTTTATTTTTAATTTTTTTCCTAACTGTTTTTGCTGCCTTTATTGCTTTACCAGATAAAATTGGTGATTTTACTAAGCCAAAAATTGACTTTTATATACTAGGTAAGCATGTTTATAAAGATTATCAATTGCGAAAGGGCTTGGATATTCAGGGTGGGATGCAGGTTACTCTTGAAGCAGAAATGGAGCAAATTTCTGAAGAAGACAGGGCTACTGCCTTGGAGGCGTCTAGGGAAATTATTGCCAAAAGAGTTGATCTTTATGGTATTAGCGAATCTTCAATTCAGACCTCCAAAGCAGAAGGTAAGAATCGTTTAATCATTGAATTGCCTGGAATTTCTGATCCAGCAGAGGCTTTGGAGTTAGTTGGTAGAACCGCTTTATTAGAATTTAAATTGCAGAGAGAATTAACAGATGAAGAAATGAATGAGGCAACAGTTTCTCCACAAATTTGGCTCAACTCTTTTGTTGATACTGGTCTAACTGGTAAGCAGCTCAAAAGATCTCAAGCTCAACTAGACCCGCAAACTTCAAAGCCAGTAATTTCTTTAGAAATGAATGATGATGGTAGAGAACTATTTGCCGATATCACAAAAAATAATGTTGATCAGGTTCTAGCCATTTTTATTGATGGCGTGCCAATTATGACACCAGTGATTTCTACAGCAATTCTTGATGGCAAAGCAATTATTAGTGGTAATTTTACAATTGATGAGGCCAAAAATTTAGCTATTCAGCTTAATGCGGGTGCGCTGCCAGTTAACATTAAAGTTTTAGAGCAAAAAACCATAGGAGCTAGTTTGGGCGATGAATCAATTCAAAAAAGTGTCAAAGCAGGCCTGATTGGTTTAGCTATGGTTCTTTTATTTATGATTCTTTATTACGGTTGGTTGGGTTTTGTGGCTGATATTTCTCTGATAATTTATGCAATTCTAACCATCGCTCTTTATAAAATTTTTGGAGTAGTTCTGACATTGCCTGGGATCGCTGGTTTAATTTTAACTATTGGCATGGCTGTTGATTCTAATATTTTAATTTTTGAAAGAATGAAGGAGGAAATAAGAATTGGTCATCCTTATGCTCGAGCAATGGAGCTTGGTTTTGGTCGTGCTTGGGACAGTATTAAAGATGCCAATTTAGCCTCTATTTTCACGGCTTTAGTCCTCATTAATCCACTTAATTTTTCTTTTCTTAATACAAGTGGTTTAGTCAAGGGTTTTGGTCTGACTTTTTTACTCGGTACTTTACTCAGCTTATTTACTGGAGTTTTAGTTAGTCGTTTGTTGCTTAGGGCTTTTCTGCCTCTTTTTAATCGAGAAAAACGAATAGGCAAGGAATCTAAATCATGAAATTAATGAGGTTTAAAAAAATATATTTTGCGATTTCTTTATTCTTTTTAATTCCAGGAATGATTTCCTTGTTTTTATTTGGTTTGAAGCCAGCTATTGATTTTACTGGGGGCTCTTTACTTGAATTGCAATTTTTAGATCAAGGAGAAAACTCCAATTATTCAGAGGCTAATTTCAAAGATAGTATTGCTAGCTTATATGAAGCAAACGTGGTCCAGAGTTCAGGAGACAATAAGATGATTGTTAAAGGTAAAGAAATTACTAATCAAGAAAAAGATGAAATCGTCAGCCAACTTAATCAGGTATATGGACAAGTAGAAGTTTTACGCTTTGAAACAGTTGGACCAGTTTTAGGTGCCGAGCTTTTGAAAAAAACTCTGGCAGCTGTTTTCTTAGTTTCTGGGATTATCACTTTTTATGTTTGGAAGCAATTTGATGAACTCAAATACGGCGTTTGTGCTGTTCTAGCTATGTTGCACGATTCGCTTATTTTAATTGGCGCATTCAGCCTATTAGGGCATTTTTTCAATGTTGAAGTTGATGTTCTATTTGTAACAGCTTTATTAACAACACTATCCTTTTCTGTTCACGATACAATTGTTGTTTATGACCGGATTAGAGAGCTTAAAAGAAAACACACTCGTTTTTCATTTGAAGAAATTACTAGTGCCGCTGTTCTAGAAACTTTGAGTAGATCAATTAATAACTCAATGACGATTATTATCATGTTATTAAGCTTGGCAATTTTAGGAGGAGATAGCATTCGTTGGTTTGTAATTGCCTTATTAATTGGTGCAATTACGGGGACCTATTCGAGTACTTTTACTGCTGTACCTTTACTTTTAGTTGTTGGAAAAAAGAAAATTAAATAAGTTTTTTAGCTTCTTTTAATAGTTCTTCTCTTGTATTTAGTTCTGGATTCTCTAAAATCTTTTCAAGCAATTTATCAAGTATTTCGCCAAGAATTGGTCCTGGTTTAAGAGATAATTCTTTCATCAAATCATTTCCATTAATGGCAAGATCATCTAAGCCCATGGGTTGATTGAGTTGCTCGATAATTCTGTTTTTCATTTCCTCTAGTCGCCAGCTGGTTTTTTTAGCGCCACTGCCAAGACGATCGCCTTCTCGCAAATCGAGAATGTCATCAATGTTTTCAAAACCAACTCGACGAATGAAACGACGAATAGAGGAATCAGAATGATGTTCTTGATAATGAAACATGTGATATCTAACAAGAATAAAAACTCTTTGAGCATCTTTCTTTGACATTCTTAGTCTCAAAGCAATTTTGCTAGCTATGCGAGAACCTAAAATATCATGATTATAAAAGGTAATTTCTTCATTTTCTTCTCTATAAGAAGGTGGTTTACCTATATCATGAAGAAGGGCAGCTAATCTAACAATTGGATCTTTGGAAGGGCAGTGTCTTAAGCTATCAATGCTATGTGTCCAGACATCGGTGGTGTGGTGCCCGCGTTGCTGCATGTTTATTCCTTGGTAAAGTTCTGGAATAATTTGCTCTAAAAGTCCAGATTCATCAAGCATTTCTATGCCTTTAGCTGGATTATCACTGGCCAAGATTTTTAAAAACTCATCTCTAATTCTTTCAAAACTAATAAATTTTAATAAATCTTTATGAAATCTGATGGCGTAATAAGTTTCAGTATCTATGTCCATGTTGAGTTGCACTGCTAAGCGAATGGCGCGTAGCATACGCAAGGCGTCCTCAATAAATCTTTGATCCGCTTTGCCAACAGTGCGAATAATTCTTTTACTGATATCAGTTTTGCCATCATGCAAATCTATTAAGTCAAAATCAGCTAACTCAAGTTCATAGGAAGTTTTAATTTCTTTCTGAGTAAAGATATTTTTTAGATACTTTTCGTTAACGCTAATAGCAAGAGCGTTGATGGTAAAATCTCTTCTTTCCAAATCTTCTTCAATGCTTTTACCGAAATCCACGCTTTCTGGTCGACGATGATCTAAATATTCTCCATCACTACGAAAAGTAGTCATCTCGAAAGGAGGAACAGTTTTGATTTCTCTTTCTGGTTCTTGATCAGCGGAGGAGGCTTTATCTTTTAATGAGGCATGAATTTTCTTGGCTTTTTTGAGATCAATAATTCTATTGGTTTTAACTTCTTCTTTTTGAATCATTGCGATCAAATTTTTGTCTGGGAGTTGATATTTCTTGCTCATTTCAACAATTAGATTTTCATGAGTTACGCTGACCGTGCCAAATTTATTTTCATAAAAATTTTCCGCAAAGATTTTTTGGATTTCTTCTGGAACGGCATTACTGGTAAAATCATAGTCCTTAATAGAATCAGGTTTAAAGTTCATAATTAGATCACGAACAGCTCCGCCTACCAAGAAACTTGAAAAACCTGCTTCATTAAAACGATGGAGTATATACAAAACTTCAAATGGTAAATTTAAGCGCATGGCTTTATTATAATTCTAAACACAATGAAATGGCATATTCAATCAGCGATCATTCCTAAAGACCTTGAAGAACTAGGTAAAATTCTCCTTGCCAATAGAGAGATAGAAGATGAAAAAACATTTTTTAAGGGGATCTCTCCATTTAAGATTAGTCTTGAAGATCTAGGAATTGAACGTAGCGAGTTGGATAAAATTAAGCATCGCCTTAAAAAAGCCAAGGCCAAACAAGAGAAAATCATCATTTTTGGGGATTATGATGCCGATGGAATTAGCGCCAGTGCAGTGCTTTGGCAGGTTCTTCATGCAGAGAAATATAATGTTTTACCATTTATTCCCAATCGCCTTAAACATGGCTACGGTTTATCTGTTAGAGCCCTTGATGACTTGTTAAAAGATCAAGCTGACACTGCATTAATCATTACTGTCGACAATGGCATCGTGGCTCATCCTGCTCTTAAGTTACTTAAAGAGAAAAAAATTGACGTTATTATCAGTGATCATCATCAGCGAGATGAAGAAAAACTAGATGCTTTAGCAGTTTTTCATTCAACTAAGGTTTGTGGTTGTGCAGTAGCTTGGTTTTTAGCTAGAGAGTTGAGTACTAATTCTGATCGAAAGCTTTTAACTAATTTATTAGCTTTGGTGGCAATTGCTACTGTCACAGATCTGATGCCTTTGCTTTCATATAACCGTTATTTATTGATGTACGGCTTGGCAGTTCTTAGAGCTAATAATAATCTTGGTTTGGAACAGCTTTTGCTTAAAGCTAAGATCGATCCAGAAAATATTGATGCTTATACCCTGGGTTTTCAGATAGGTCCACGCATTAACGCCATGGGGCGTTTGGCTGAGGGTATGGATGCTCTGCGTTTGCTTTGTACTAAGGATAAGAAAAAAGCAGTTGCTCTCAGTAATCTTCTTTATAGTACCAATGAAGATCGACAAAATTTAACTTTAGATTTAACCAAACAAGCAGAAGAAATAGTCACCAAAGAAAAAGATGAAAAAATCATCATTTTGAGTTCTGCTGATTATCATGAAGGTATTATTGGTTTAATTGCTGGCAGAATGACTGAGAAATTTTCTAAGCCAAGTATTGTCATTAGTGCTGGTTTAGACGTGGCCAAGGCGTCAGCCCGTTCTTTACCTGGTTTTAATATTACTGAATTTATTCGCTTATTTAAAAAGGATTTATTAGAAGTTGGCGGTCATCCTTTAGCAGCTGGCTTTGCTTTAAAAACTTCGAAGATTGAAGAAGTCAAAAAAGCCATGCAAGCTAAAGCAAAAGAGCTTTTGGCAGATACGAATTTAGAGAAAACTTTAGAATTGGAAGCAATTATGCCAGTGAACCTTTTGAATACCGAGACAGTAGGGTTAGTTAATAGCTTTGCTCCTTTTGGTTTGGCTAATACCAAGCCAGTTTTTCTTATAAAAAACGTTTTACTTAAAAACTATAAATTACTCGGTAAAGAACAGCAGCATTTAAAATTATCGATTTCAATCGGAGAAGATAACTCAGAGTACGATGTTTTAGCCTGGGGAAGAGCAAGCTTGCTTAATACCCTCAAATTGGAAGAACGATTTGATTTAGCTGTTTCTTTAGAAATTAATAGTTTCAGAGGGAGAGACAAATTGCAATTTGCTCTTAGAGATCTTCAAAAAGTTAGTTAAAAATAAAAAACCGCAAACTTTGCAGCCTGCGGTTTCTATTTTTTAAATTAATTTATAAATTAAAGATGTTTTTCCAATAATGCTTCTACCTGTTCAATTGGCAGAGCACCAGGAATTAGCTCAAAACCACCCTTTTTACTAACGATGACTGTTCCTGGAGTACCAGTAATGCCAGCTTTTGAGCCACCAACTTGGTCATCTTTGACGCTTTGTGCCATTTCGTTACTATCAATACAAGCTTTAACTTTATTAGTATCGGCACCTGCAGCAGTAGCTAGAGAGAGAATCATTTCTTCACTAACTATTTTATTAGTAGCATCAGTACCAAAGATTGAGCCATCAGCCATTTTTTCGTAAACGCTGTCAGAGAATTTCCAGAAAGCATCTTCGCTACCGTAAGTAGCTACACATTCACTTGCTTCAGCAAGAGGCTGAGCATTTGGATGGAAAGAAAGTGGGAAATGTCTGTAAACCCAAGCAATTTGGTCGCCATATTTATCCATTAAGCTGGTCATAGTTGGGTGAAATTTATTACAGTAAGGACACTCGTAATCTGAATATTCGACCAAAACGACTTTAGCATTCTTATTGCCACGAATATGATCAGTTTTTGCATCAAAAGCTGGTAAACTTTCTAATTTTTTTTGGGCAGCGGCTTCAGCGACAGTCGTGTCAGCAACTGCGGTTCCACCAGCGCCAATTCCGCTTTTGAGTATTTTATTTTCTCTCCATAGAGAACCAGTTAAAAATCCCAAAAGGAATGCCATAATTAATAAAATAATGATAGAAAAATTAGCGTTTACAAAATCGCTAAAAGCTTTTAAAGAAAATTTGCTTACCACAAGCTGTGGAGCTTCTTTTTGTTGAATTTTTTTTGCCATAAGGCCTTTCCTAAAAAATATAATAAAAGTAGATTACAATATGCCTTATTAGAAAGAATTTTACAAGCAGAATATTATGACTAAATCAAGACAGCTTAGTATTTACGAAAAAAATCAATTGCTTAGATATGGTTTAAAGGAAGATGATCTTTTAGCTAGAGCTGAAATGCCTGTCGAATATTTGACTGGCTTTGTAAACTTCAAAAATTTAGAAATAAAAGTTAATCAAAATGTTTTAATTCCTAGGGTAGAAACTGAAGAATTAATTGATTTAATAACTAATTTTATTGATTCTATTAGAGCGCCACTTTCTTGTTTAGAAGTAGGTACGGGAAGCGGAGCAATCAGTCTTGCTCTTTTTGATTTTTTATCAAGACAAAAAAATTTACTTTTGGAAAAATTTATTTTAACTGATCTTTCTACAGCTGCCTTAAAAATAGCTAAAGAAAATTTTTCTAGATTATTTGGAACAGGATCTCTTTCAAAAATTCAATTTTTAGAAAATGATTTGTTGAGTGGATTTTCAGAGCAAAAGTTTAATTTAATTGTTGCTAATCTCCCATATGTTCCTTCTGGCAAAATGGCAAATTTAGACTTAAGCGTCAAAGATTATGAACCAATTTTAGCTCTTAATGGAGGAGAGAGCGGTTTTGAATTGATTAACAAAATGCTAGAACAAGTTTTAGATAAAGAATTATTGAGTGAAAAAGGTCAAATTTTTTTAGAGGTCTATGAAAATCACAACATTCAATTTATTAAAGAGAAGTTCCCTAAAATCTTTCAAAATTTTTCAATTAGAGAATCCAAAGATCAATTTAATAGACAGCGTTTTTTAATTCTTCAGAAGATTTAGGTATTGCTCTGCGACTTTTTCTATTTGATATTTTTTTATAAAGTTTTGTTGGGCATTCTTAGCTAGTTTTTTTTGTAAATTTTTATCTTTAAGTAATTCAATGATTTTATTTGATAAATCAATGTAATCTTTATTTTTAGCTAATAAAGAATTTTTTTCGTTGCTGAGGATTTCGTTTCCAGGGGCACGATCAAAGGCAACAATTGGTTTAGCAAAGGCCATGGCTTCAATAATGGTTAAACCAAAACCCTCTAGAGACCAAACTGAGGGGCAGACAATCAGCTCACTCTCTTCGATAGCTTTTTGTTTATTTTTAACATATTGAAGAAATTTAATTTGTTGATCATTTTTAGCCATCAATTTAAGTTCTTTTTCAAAATTTCCTTGACCGATAATTAGGAGCTCGGCATCTTTAAATTCTTTTTTGACTAAGGCAAAAGCTTTAATTGCTAAATCTTGTCCTTTACCTTTTTCAAGTCTAGAGATAACAGTAATAGTTCGTTTTTTAATTGTTTTTTGTCTTTTTAATGAGGGAATAAAACTTCCACAAGGAATAATAATCATTTTTTCTTTGGCAAAGACTTTTTTGAGGGCAAATTAAGTGTTATTTGATGGAACAATAATTTTAGAAGCAATATTTTTAGTTAGGAAATAAAGGAATTTTGGAATTCCTCTGAGTTTTACAAAAAGTGGTTCCAGTGGACCATACTCTATGAAAAAAGTGGGCAAATTAAACAACTTAGATAAAGGTCCGGGAATAATTTTTTCTGAAAAACCAGAGTAAATAACAACTTGTTTTGAAGATCTTTTTTTAATCTCTGAGAAGACTTTGAAATAATAAATTATGGCAAAAGGGCTTAGTAAAATACTTTTTAGTAAACCTCTCCGATTGCTGGCAAAATCTAAATAAAGAGGAGTTTTTTTAACTTGTAGATTTTTTTTGTTAGTTAAGTTTTTTAATAGAAAGTCATTGCTGGTGTAAAGATATACAAAATTGCCCTTTTTAGCCAATTCAAGCAATAAATCTTTGGCGAATTGTTCTGCTCCGCCGAAATCTTTACTTTGAAGGAAAAAGTTAATAGTTATTTTTTTCGGTTTGAACGATGATTCCATTTAGATTTTCTGGCAACATATCTGATATTTTTTCAAAAAATGGTCTAAAAATAGGAATTAAAATATTGACTAAAACTAATAGGACAATGATGTTAAAAAACCAAGCTCCTGCGCTACGAGCCATTCCAGCCAAAAAATTTTTCCTCATAACCATCCAATTACTGACATCATAAATAGTGTCGTGTTTTTCTAAGTTGAGTTTATGGTCTTTTGTCATTTTTATATTCTAGCTTTTCTTTTTAACTAACTCAAGCAAAAGAATTTTGTTGATGTTATACTTGACGCATTCAAAATCAAAAAATTTAAAAATAGAAAGGTTTTTAATGTCTTTTAGATCTGGTAAGTGGCAAGAAGAAATTAACACTAGGGATTTTATTTTAAATAATTTTACTCCCTACGATGGCGATAATTCTTTTCTAAAAGGTCCCACCGAAGCGACCAAAGAACTTTGGCAAAAATCTAGCGAACTTTTACAAAAAGAGATGAAAAATGGTGGTATTTTAGATATTGATACCAAAACCATCTCTTCAATAACCAGCCATAAACCTGGATATTTAGATAAGAAAATTGAAAAGATTGTTGGTTTTCAAACAGACGCTCCACTAAAAAGAGCCATGAAGCCTTATGGAGGTATTAGAGTGGTTGAGGCTGCTTGTGAAGAAAATGGCTACAAAGTTGATCCGGCAGTTTCTGAAATTTTTAATAAATATCGTAAATCTCATAATGATGGTGTTTTTGATGTTTATACTAAAACTATGCGTCAACTACGTTCAACTGGTATTTTGACTGGTTTACCAGACAATTATGCTCGTGGCAGAATTATTGGTGATTATCGTCGTGTGGCTTTATATGGTATCGATCGTTTAGTTGAGGCCAAAAAAGCAGATAAAGAGACTTTGGATGGCGTAATGACTGATGATTTAATCAGACTCCGTGAAGAAATCAGTGAACAAATTAAAGCTTTAGGAGAAATGAAGGAAATGGCTCTTAGCTATGGCTTTGATATTTCTAAACCAGCCAAAAATGCTCAAGAAGCCATTCAATGGACTTGGTTTGGTTTCTTAGCCGCTCTAAAGGAACAAGATGGTGCAGCCATGAGTTTGGGCAATGTCAGTACTTTTTTTGATGTTTATATCGAAAGAGATCTAAAAAATGGCAATTTAACTGAAGTTGAGGCTCAAGAATTAGTTGATCATTTCATCATGAAATGTCGTCTCATTCGTCATTTGCGCATGGATGCTTATAATGAGCTTTTTGCTGGAGATCCAACCTGGATTACGGAAGCAATTGGTGGCTTTTTCTCTAATGGTCAACACAAAATTACCAAGACTAGTTTTAGATTTTTACAAAGTTTATATAATATTGGTCCAGCTCCAGAGCCAAACTTAACTATTTTATGGTCAGATAAGCTTCCAAAGGGTTTCAAGAAGTTTGCTGCTCAGGTTTCGATTGACACTTCTTCACTGCAATATGAAAATGACAGCCTGATGCGTGAGGCAGGCAATTGTGATGATTATTGTATTGCTTGTTGTGTTTCGATGATGGAAACCGGCAAAGAAATGCAATTTTTTGGAGCACGCTGCAATTTAGCTAAAGCTTTGCTAATGGCTCTTAATGAGGGTCGTGATGAAATCAGTGGTGAGCTAGTGGTGACTGGAATTGAAAAAATGCCAGCTGGCCCAATTAAATATGAAGAATTTATTAAGAGATTTAAGCAAACTGTAGCTTATTTAGCTAAAGCTTACGTTAATACCATGGACGTCATTCATTATATGCATGACAAATATTATTATGAAAAAGCTCAAATGGCCTTGATGGATACCGAGGTTAAAAGAAATATGGCTTTTGGTATGGCAGGATTAAGCGTAGTGGCAGATTCTATTTCAGCGATTAAATTTGCCAAAGTTACACCAATTCGCAATGAAGAAGGTTTGACGACTGGTTTTGAGACAGAAGGTGAATTCCCAATGTATGGCAATGATGATGATCGCGTTGATACAATCGCTCAGAGCTTGGTTAGCGATTTTAATAAAGAATTGGCTAAGCAACACATTTATCGTGATGCAACTCCAACTTTGTCGATTTTAACCATCACTTCTAACGTTGTTTATGGCAAGAAAACTGGTTCTACCCCAGACGGACGTAAAAAAGGTGAACCTTTTGCTCCAGGAGCGAATCCAATGCATGGTCGTGATCATTCAGGTGCAATTGCCTCACTAAATTCAGTGGCCAAGATTGATTATCATGATGCTAGAGATGGTGTTTCTAACACTTTTTCAATCGTGCCAAAAACCTTAGGTGAAAATAAGGAAACTCAGGTCAACAATCTTTTGGCAATGCTTGATGGTTACTTTAACAAAAACGCTCATCACCTAAACGTTAATGTTTTGAATCGTGAAACTTTGGAAGATGCTATGAAGCATCCAGAGAAATATCCACAATTAACCATTCGTGTTTCTGGATATGCGGTTAACTTTGTCAGACTGAGTGAGGCTCATCAACGAGAAGTCATTGCTAGAACCTTTCATGAAAGCATGTAATCTGAAAATCCATTCGATTGAAACCTTTGGGACTCATGATGGTCCAGGTATTCGTTTGGTAATTTTTGCACAGGGCTGTCTTTTTCGCTGTCTTTATTGTCACAACCCAGACACACAAGCTTTGGAAACTGATAAAACCAAAACGATTAAAATTAAAGAAATTCTTGAACTTTTAGAAAAGCAAAGAACCTATTTTGGCAAAACTGGTGGCTTAACGATTTCTGGTGGTGAGCCAACACTACAAGCCACTGGGTTAATTGAACTTTTCAAAGAATGCAAAAAAAGAGCTTTTAATACCTGTCTCGATACTTGTGGAGCAATTTATAGCCGAGAAGTGCAAGAGCTTTATGATTTAGCTGATTTAGTCATGCTTGATGTTAAACACATTGATGATGGCTGGCACCAAAAATTAACTGGGATGAGCAATGCTAATACTCTTAAAAACGCTGCTTATCGAGAAAAAACAGGCAAAGAATTGTGGTTGCGCTATGTTTTGGTGCCCGGTTGGACCGATCAAGAAGAACATCTGGAAACATGGGCTAAGTATTTTGCAAATTATAAAACTCTTAAAAGAGTAGAATTAATTCCTTATCATAAATTAGGAGTTTTTAAGTATGAGGCTTTGGGTCGTAAATATGAACTCGATGGAGTTGAGCCCCCGACAAAAACTGAGATTGCTAAAGCAGCAGAAATTTTTATAAAGTATTTAGGTAATAAAGTTGTGGTGGTTTAAGTCATCTCAATGAATAGAAAGTAAATTATGAATTTTGAAGCCCTTTTTTATCCAAAGTCGATCGCTATTGTTGGTGCATCTAGTAGAGAGAAAACAGTTGGTAATGACGTGGTTAAAAACCTTGTTAGACAGGGCTATGAGGGTAAAATTTATCCAATTAATCCGAAAATTAATAGGCTCTATGATTTGAAGGTTTATGAGAGTATTGAAAAAATTGCAGATAAAATTGATTTATTAGTGGTGGCTATTCCAGCTAAATTTGTGGCCGAAGAAATTCGTAAGTCTGCCGAAAAAGGCACTAAGGCTGTGATTGTTATTTCAGCTGGCTTCAAAGAAGCTGGCAATCTAGAACTAGAAAAAGAACTGGCTGAAACTTGCAATGAGCTTGAAATTACCTTAATCGGCCCAAATTGTTTGGGTGCAATTAATGCTGAGCATAGCATGAATGCTTCTTTCGCTGCCATCATGCCACCAGTCGGAGATGTAGCTTTCTTCTCTCAAAGTGGTGCTCTATGCACTGCAGTTTTGGATTATGCCAAAGATATGGGCATTGGTTTCTCTAAGTTTGTGAGTATTGGCAATAAAGCTGCTTTAGATGAGCTAGATTTAATTAAATATTTGCATGAAGATCCAAAAACCAAAGTCATTTGTCTTTATGCCGAATCTCTTGAAAATGCTCCAGAATTTATCAAGGTTTTACGTGAACTGAATAGAGGGGAAAATCCTAAACCAATTATTGTGCTTAAATCTGGTAAGACTAGTGCTGGTGCTGGAGCAATTGCTTCACATACTGGTTCTTTAAGCAGTGGAGATAGTGCTTACGAAGCTCTTTTTGCTCAGGCAGGGATTATTCGTGCCAATAGCATCAGCGAACTTTTTGATTTAGCTCAGGTTTTTTCGATGAATGAGCTCCAAAAAGTTAAAAAAGTAACTATCATCACTAATGCTGGCGGTCCAGGTGTTTTGACTACTGATGCAGTTGTAGAGAGTGGTTTGGAAATGGCTGAATTAGATCCTAAGACAGTTGCTAAATTGCATTCTTTTTTACCTGCTGCTGCTAGCACTCACAATCCAGTTGATGTTTTGGGTGATGCAGTAGGAGAGGTCTATGAAAAGACAATTAGTGTTTTAGCTAAAGATCCAGGCACCGATGCCATTATTCTTCTTTTGACACCTCAATCAATGACTGAGCCAGTTAAAACTGCTGAAGCAGTGGTAAAAATGCGTAAAACTAGCAAAAAACCAGTGGTAGTGAGTTTAATGGGCCGAGCTTTGGTAGCTGAAGGGGTAGAAGTTTTAAAAGAAAATAAAATTGCTTCAACTACTTTTCCAGAGCCAGCCGCAACAGCTTTGGCCAAATTTGCTAAATTTAGTGAATGGAGTAAAGAAAAGAATGAGTTAGCTTTAAGTTATGATGATGTTGATAAAGCTAAGGTGGCTACAATTTTCACGGAGGCCAAGAGTAAGGGGCAAACTTCTTTTCCAGAAGCAGAGGCAATGGAGATCATGAGGGCTTATAAATTTCCGCTAATGAAATCTGCTGTAGTTAAAAATGCCAAAGAAGCTTTAAGAATGATGCAAGAATTTAATTGCGAAGTGGCAATGAAAATTGTTTCTCCAGATATTTTGCACAAAAGCGATGTTGGCGGAGTTAGTTTGGGGGTTACTGCAGAGACTGTAGTTACTGAATATCAAGCAATGATAAAAAGAGTTGCGCAAAATAAACCTGAAGCAAAATTAGAGGGTGTTTTATTATTACAAATGGCAAAAAAAGGCACAGAGTTAATTTTGGGTATTAATAAAAATTCTTTAGGCACAATGCTAATGTTTGGTTTGGGTGGTATTTATGTAGAGATATTTAAAGATGTGAAATTTGCTTTTGCTCCGCTAACCAGAGCTGATGCTTTAAGTATGATAAATGGTTTACATTGTAGTAAATTATTAGAAGGAGCCAGAGGCGAAAAGGCAGTTGATAAAGAAAAAATTATTGAAGCTATTGGTCGCTTGTCTCAATTGGTAAATGATTTTCCAGAAATTGTTGAATTAGACATCAACCCTTTATTGGTTAATGCTGAAGGCACTAAAGTTTTAGATGCAAGAGTGGTGATTGAATAAGCTAAAGCCATCTGGTGTTATAATATTCTTTAAATGAAATCAGCTATTTATGCTTTTTCTGGCGATCCAATTACCTTCGGTCATCTTGATGTTATTCAGCGTGCAGCAGCAGTTTTTGATCGCTTGGTGGTAGCGATTGGTCTTAATCCTGCTAAAAAATATCTTTTTTCTCAAGAAAAACGCACTGAAATGGCGCGTAGATCCCTTTTGACTCTTAAAAATGTAGAAGTGAAATCTTTTCAAGGAATGTTGGTGGATTTTGCTTATGAAAATAATATTGATGTGATTGTCAAAGGAGTTAGAAGTGCTCAGGATTTTGAGTATGAGCAAAGCTTACACAGCTTAGGTGAAAGCCAGAAACTTGGAATAGATACTTTTATTCTTTTTGCTAAACCGTCATTGGCACATATTAGTTCAAGCGCGGTCAAAGAAATTCAGCAAGAACAAGGCTTAATTCAAGATTATGTGCCAAGCTATGTTAAACAATGCGTCGAAGCCAAGTTGAGTGAGCAATTCATTGTTGGTCTAACTGGTGAGATTGGAGTTGGGAAATCTTATCTTGGGCAAAAAATGGTAGCTTTGGCTCAAAAAATGGGTTTAGAAGCACATAACATTGAGTTAGATCATTTGTCTTGGCAAATTCAGTCAGATCTTAAAGAAGAAAAATATGAAGTAGTCAGAAAAAAAATTATTGATACTTTTGGTGCAGAAATTGCCAATAATGATGGCAGTATTAACCGTAAGATTTTGGGTGAAATTGTTTTTGCCAATCAAAAAAAATTAGATAAACTCAATGAAATTATGGAGACTCCAATTTTAGTGCGTTTACGTAGAGAGCTAAAAAATAAGAAAGGTTTAATTTTTCTTAACGCAGCTTTACTAGTTGAGGCACAAATGAGCCAGCTTTCTAATTACAACACGATTTTGCTCGGTGTGGATGAAAAAACTCAGCAAGAGCGACTTCTAGAAAGAGGATTAAACAAAGAGCAAATTAAAAGAAGATTAAAAAGTCAGTATGATTTTGCTAATAAGAAAAAGAATTTGCAAAAAGAAATTGAGATGAGCAAGCAAGGTAAACTTTGGACTTTGAATAAGAAAAATGTTACTGGTGAAGAAATGAAAAAACTATTAAATGAGCTTTTGCTTTATTTTGGCATCAATTAGAACACCTAGCTTGAATCTCACTAAAGAATAAATCGTTACACAGATAAGAAAAATATAAACGGGGAATCCCCAATGAGCAAAAGTCCAAGATTTAATTGTCAAGAGAGTTATTCCGGCATTAATCATGCCAAAAAGAAAAATTTTGTAGCTTTCTGATTCTGGTTGACGGTAAGATTTAACAACAGTTGGAATAGAAGCAAAACCATCAGCCAAAATAGCAAAGAAGATGGCTAAATTCCCTTCACCAGTTAACTGCCAAATAAGAATTGCAAAAAGAGAAATAGAGCCATAGACGTAGTCCATTTTATTTAATTTCCAGTATGATTTTTTGTTAACAAAAGAAGCAATGATAATTAAAAGAGGATTAAAGCCAGTCATAAAAGTCATTAATGAAGTTAATCCAACTCCTTTGTCTATTTCAGCAGCAAAAGCAATCATTGGGGCTAAGGTCCACAAAAACCAACTAACTCGATTAGGCTTAGTTTTGCCTTTGATGGTATCAATGAGATAAGTAAGACCACCGTAAAAAGATATTAAAGCTCCCAAAATAATAAATTTTTCATCTAGCATGCTTGCATTTTAGCACTAGCTTAGTTCTATAGAAATGGGGCAGTGGTCTGAACCAAGAATATCTTGATGAATTTCTGCTTTTTTAAGTTTTTTACGTAAATTTGGACTAATAAAGAAATAATCGATTCTCCAGCCAACGTTGCGTTGTCTAGCTCCAGATCGTTGGCTCCACCAAGAATATTGATCTTTTAGATCAGGATGGAGAGCGCGGAAACTATCTATAAATCCAATGCCTAGTAATTTATCTATCCAAGCTCTTTCTTCTTTGAGAAAGCCAGAAATCTGGCTATTTTCCTTTGGTCTAGCTAGATCGATTTCTCGATGAGCAGTGTTAACATCACCGCAAATGACAATGTTTTTTTCGGTTTTAAGTAATTCCTTTAGATAATCTAGTAAGAAATCATAATAAGCCATTTTGTAGGCGAGGCGCTCAGAAGAGGCTTTGCCATTGGGAAAATAAATATTGAAGAGAATAAAATTTTCAAATTTAGTAATTAAGGTTCGACCTTCGCGGTCAAATTTTTCATTGTTGAGACCAATTTTGACTTCGTAGGGTTCTTTTTTACTGTAAGTTATTACTCCACTGTAACCTTTTCTTTCTGCCCAAGCGAAATGACTATGAAAGTTTTCTAATTCAGTCAATTCAAAACCTAGCTGATCAGGAGAAGCCTTGCTTTCTTGCAAACAAACGATGTCAGCTTGATTGCTTTTCATCCAAGCAAAAAAGCCTTTTTTAGCAATTGCTCTAATGCCATTCACATTCCAAGAATAAATCTTCATAATATCGAAATTATAGCGTATATTTGAGCCTGTGTTATGAATCAATTTGATCACTTAGTTTTATTAACTCTTACTTACAGCAGTTGTTTCAACTTTGCTTTAAGTGAGAATGAGGTGGCAAGACGCTTAGTGAAAGGCGAAAAAAAATTGTTCTTTTCTAGAAATAAAATAAAGGTATCTTTAAAAAAATTGCTAGAGCAATCTTTAATTCAAAGTGATGGCCAATATTTTTATTTAGAAGCAAATAATTTGTTAAATAGAAAAAGTAAAGCTAAATTTGTAGAAAGTAAAAAAGCTGACGCTAAAGAATTTGTTAAACTAGCTCAAAGGGTTCCTTTTGTCAAAGCAATTGTTTTGACCGGTTCAACAGCTGTTGGCAATGCAGGCAAGAACGATGATTTAGATTTTATGATTATTTGTCAAAATAATACTTTATGGATTACAAGATTTTTATTAGTTATTTTAACCAAATTAAAAAACAAAAGACCTGGTATTCAGGAAAGCAGTTCTTGGTGCCTCAATCTTTGGTTAGATGAAAATGATTTGGCGATGGGAAAACAGAGAAGAAGTCTTTATGAAGCTTATGAAATTTTACAAATGAAATTTATTTTTGATCGCGGTTCTTACGAGCAACTTTTCCTCAATGCCAATCAATGGTTAAAAAAACATCTCTTTTTTTATGATAATTTTAAGTTTGGCAGATATAAAAGAGGAATGTCTTTTTCGCTATTCAATCGATTTATGTTTATAATCCAAAAACTTTATCGCCAGATTATTTTTGGTAAAGAAAACTTTTCCCTCAGCCCTACCCAAGCATTTTTTAATGAAATTTCATTTAAGGAAAAGCTGTTTGGAAGGTTGGAGAAGAAATTAGATGAAATTGGCAAACAAACTATCAGTTTTTGAGAATACTTGTTTAAAAGATAAAAAAAGAAATAGTTATCTCCTTAATTTCATTAAATTGACAGTTGAAAGAAGAACAAATGAACTCAGGTTATTGCAATTAAAAAAATTAACTAAAATAGCTCCATTGATAGATTTGGGAAAATTAACTGCTGGACTAGTGCATGATATTAGACAGCCATTGTCAGTATTGAGTCTAATTTTGCAAGACGCTAAAAGAAATAAAAACATAATTTCTAACTTGGACCAGGCCTTTTTAGCAATTGATAAGATTGATGATCTTTCAAAAATGAGTGCCTGCATACTTTTTAACGAATCAGAACTTGAAGTTTTCAATTTAAACTTAGAAATTAATAAGCTAATCAGTTTATTTGAATACAAATCTAGAACGAAAAAAGTAAAGATTATTTTCAAGCCCAGTAGAGATTATGAGCTTTATGCAGATAGAAAAAAATTAAATCAAGTTTTGGCTAATTTAATTTTAAATGCATTGGAATCTTATGAAAATTTAGAAAAAAGTGATAAAGACATATTTATTAAATTAATTAGAAAACCAAGAAATTTACTTATTAAAATTAAAGACTATGGCGTTGGAATAAAAAAAGAAAATTTATCTTTAATATTTGAGCCAAATTTTTCTTCTAAAATTAAAGAAGAGGCACTTGGTTTTGGGCTTTATGTTGGTCAAGAAGCAATGGCAAAAGGATATGGCACAAAGATTAAAGTTGAGAGTAAAGATAAATTTGGCTCAACTTTCACCTTGTTTATTAAAAGTAAATTTGTCTTAGATGAAAATAAAGCTAAGTAAAATATTTTTATAAAATTACCGCTTGCGCTGATTCTCAATTCTTGCTACTTTAATTATTGCTGTGGAACATAGTGAAAATCTATGACTGTGCCGCAACGGTAATTCCTTTTTAAGGATTAGTCCGATCTTCAGCAAAAGAGAAATCTTGACGAGCATCGAGGCTGTATATTTTACTGTCGATGCTCCCTAAAGGGGAGCTTTTTTGTTCAAAGAACCACGGCTATTAATATTATTAATAGTTATCTTCGTGGTTAATTTCTGCGAAGTAAGAAAGGTTTTTATGAACACAAAAGCTATCGAAATGGCAGGCAGTATTGGAATTGAGCTAAGCCAAATAAATTCAGAATGGACTTCTCTTCAAAGCATTGATTCTTCTTCAATATTAGAGAATGCAGGTAAGGAAGCAGGCATAGAAGATCGTCAGTGGCAAAAATTGCTTTCTCAAGCTGGTTCTTGGGTGATTGATGGTTTGGATAAAAAGATATTTGAAATACAAAATAAAGTAATTGAGCAAACAACTGCCATTGAGTTAAGAAAAATGTTTGGTGTTCCACTTTCATTGCTAGCAATGCCTGTTTTTGTAGAGTTGGCAGGAATGGAATTGGCAGCGAAAATTGATTTGAAAAAAGAAGCCATGATGACCTCTCAAATTTGGGAACAAATTAATAACAGAGTTTTATATATGGTTCAACTTTTCTTAGCAGAGCAAATCAATTTGGTCGAAGATGAAGAAAAAGCTCATCAGAGTGCTTTGAGTGAATCAAAGAAAGAAGCCGACGGAGTCTCTGGTTTATCAGAAACGGTGGGAGCTGTGGAGAATCAATTTGCTTCAAAGCTGGAAAAACTAAAAGATAAGAAAGAATCTTTAATAAGTGTTTTCAAAAAGATTGGTGGAGATTTAGTTAATACTGTTGAGAGAGCTTTTGAGACTACTGTTTTTAGTGCGAGTAGGCAAAGTACTGCTGTTACGGTGATTCAATAAACTTGATCCCGGGCCAGGATTTGAACCTAGAATAATTGATTCAGAGTCAATTGTGATGCCATTTCACTACCCGGGAGGGTAAATTTTAAGATTTTTTTATTCTCTGATTATATAACAAAAGCAGTTTTTTGTTCTACAGAGGATAAATATGAAAAAAATATTAATTTTAGAAAATGACTGGACTCTTTTATCTTCTTTAAGCGATTTTTTAAAAAAGAAGGGACATTTATCTTATTGTTCTCAATCTATAAAAAGAGCTGAAGAATTACTCAAAAAAAAGACCTTTGATTTATTTTTATGCGAAAGGGTTTTGCCAGATGGAGATACTTTAGATTTATTAGAAAAAATGAAAGAAAGAAAGCTTTTTACGAGAGTTTTAGTTTTTAGTTCTAAAAAATCTTTAGTAGATCGGATTGCTACATTAAAATTAGCAGATGATTTTATAGCCAAACCATTTAATTTTACGGAATTAACTTTAAAAATAAAGAATATCTTATGTTTAGAAAAAATAAGAGATCAAGATTTTTTTGAAAATTCATTTCTCTCGCTTAAAGAAGATAGTTTTTTTACTGATAAAGTAAATCATTTTCGTCCTCAAGAATTAAAAATTTTAGAATGTTTCTCTAAGCATAGAAATTTTGTTATTTCGTATGAAACCATATCCTCTTATGTTTGGGGCTATAAAGAAACAATTCCTCTTAAAAAAACAATTAGTGTTTATATTAGAAGAATAAGAATAAAGCTTCCAAATAATTTTAAGATAGAAACAATTAAAAATAGAGGATATAGATTTATTAATTTAAAGGAAAAATAATTCTAAAAGTGGCACCTTTATTTTTTTTAGAAATAATTTCTAATTTAGCTTTAAATTCCTTTTCTAAAATTTCATTAATTTGGAACATATTTGAATTGGAGTTTTTTTCTCTAAATAAAAACCCTTTTTGTTTGACTAGTGCTTTTTCTAAAAAAGACAGGCCAATTCCTCCACCCGTTATACTTATTGAAAGTTTTTTTGAACTTTCGATATTGCTAGTAATTAGAATTACTTTATTTTCTGAATTGCTATTTGGATAAGCTTGTTCTGCATTCTTTATTAGTTTGTTTAGTAATTCTTCAAAAATATATTTTTTGCCAGGAATTCTAATTTCATTAGGAAGATCAATTTTCAAAATGTAAACAAACTTCTTTTGCTTGATACGTAAAATGTTGGTGGTTTTTATAATTATTTCTCCAACATTTTTCATGATGGAGAAATTTTAAAACTTCAACTTAAAATTTATTTAAAATTCTCTTCTTTTATCTCCCAAATCTCTAAACAAGGTGCTCCGTTTGGTCGGCAGAAGCTCTTGAGGAGGTCTGCTTCGGGGAGTTTCATTTCTAGGCGATGAGAATTAACTATTAATAATTTGTTGTCAAAATCTCTGGCTTTTTGCCAAAACTCAGCGGGAATTTCTCTAACTGGTTGACCGATGCCTTCGACGTAAATATTTTCAACGTTTTGATTATGGAGATTGAGCAAGATACCATCTGGGAGAGTGCCAAAATAGCCCTCGGTGGCGACGGCTACCCTTTGTGTTTCGGCTAGCTCTTGGATATAGGAGACCGATTCTTTGATGCCATGTCCTGAAGCCCAGCTTTCGAGAAACTGTTCTCGATCGACTCTGCTTAGTTGTAGCTGATCGACTTTGAAGTAAGATGTGGAGATAAATAAAATCGATGGTAAGATAATTAAAAGCAAAAATAGATACTTGAAGATTTTCTTGTTGAAATTTTGTAGAGAAATAGTTGCTGAAGCAATAAAAAATAAACTACTGGGTAGGATGTAGCGAGGGTAAATAATTCTTCCGAGCAAAGCCAAAGGGAAAATAAAAATTAAACCAGATAAAAACAGAACCACTTGTTTACGTCTGGTTTTAGCTGAAAGCGGCAAGGCTAAGAGCAAAATCACTGGTCCCAGATAATAAATGAGTTGTTCGTAGAAGAACTGACTGTTTTGCCAAAAAATCGTAAAAATTTCAGTGGACAAAATCACAGAGCGAGGTTGCAAAAAATTCCCTCCAACAGCAAATAATTGACTGAAAAGCGGTATTATTCTAAAGCTATAAAAAGCCAATCCAGCCAAAAGCAAGCCTACACTAATTTTAATGCTTTTATTAATGATTAATTTTAAATTCAATTTTTCTTCAAAAAAAATCGCTAAGTAAAAGACTGGCATGAAGAGAAGAGCTGGGGTTTTACTCATAATGCTTAGTAAGAAAAAGAAAGCAAAAGGCAAAATTGGCCAGATCTTTTTATTTCTAATTATTAAGAGAGCAAAATAATAAGAAATAATCAGATTGGCAAATAAGAGCCCATCAGTTAAAGCCATGCGATTATAGAAAAAAGTAAAAGGACTAATAATTGCTAAGAACATGGCCAGATGAGCAGCCTTCTTTTCCTTGATTTTTCTCATGATTAAGAAAATCATTGAAACACTTACTCCTCCGACTAAAACCGCTAATAACCTAGCCGCGAAAAGCTGGTCAGTAATTAATTTCAAAAAAGGCAACATCAGCCACATCAGTAGAGGGGTTTTACCATCATTCATTGGATAAAAAAGATAGCGATTAAAATCATCAATAATCAGTTGTGACCAGCGAATATAGATTGATTCATCAGCAAAAACTGGTAAAGAAGTTAAATGAAAAAGATGCAAGGCAAAGTATAAAACAAGCAAAGCTAAAAAGAAAAAAAGAGTTTTATTTTTCACTTCTTCTATTAAATAGGAAAAAGGTAGCACTAAGCAAGAGGTAGAAGCTAGGGATTAGCCAAGTAATGGCTTTTTGCAGGCTTTCCAAACTACTTGAATCCAAGTGAAAACTCATCCAAGGCAGATAGTACATCCAAGGTAAATAGCGTAGCAATGAAGAAAAGGAAAAAACGATTAATAAATTTCTGAGAAATTTATTTTTGATTAAAGGTAAAAAGATTAGAGACCAAAGTAAATACCAAGGTAAAAACTGTTTGGATCTTTCAGTTAGCAATGGAGCGAACATTGCTAAAGCCATTAAATCGTAGGTAGGGAATTTGCCTAGTCTTCCTAGCCTATTTTTGAGTGCTAAATAAATTATTAGAGGTAACAAAACAATTGTGGCAAATTTAATAGAAATTGATACAGTAAGCAAAACAGCAATTAAGATAATCTTGAAAATTTTTTTCTTTTGTAAATTAGTCGCTAGATAAACAGCTAATAAAGCTGGAGCCAGCATCCATAGATCATTATGAGCACTGCTGAGAATTTCAATTAAAAGTAATGGATTTAAAAAGAATAAAGCTAATTTAAAATAGTTAGCTTTCTTGAAAAACTTTTCACTAATCAGCAGAGCTAGAATTAAGGAAAGAAAAGCAAATAGTTTAAAAACGATAAAGGTGGAAAGAAATTTCCCCAGTCCAGCTAGATATGGCAACAGTGACAAAGTAGTCCAACCATAACCATATGGAGCCGGGGTGTGAATGTTGTTCATGAAACGCAACATCGGATCATTAGGAAAATTAATGGCAGTTTGAACATGTGGATTAGCCCCATACTCGATGATCATTTTTGCATTAAAAATATAATTAAAAAGATCGTGAGAGAGGGCGTTGTAAGAAAAAATTAGGGGCAAACTGACAATGATTAGAAACTTCCAAAAATTTTGGCGAACATCAAGTTTTAAGCCATGCCAATTTTTAAGGATAAGCAAATAATTAATGAAGATCAAAGTGATTAGAACGCCATAGAAAATAGTTCTAAAATTTTGTAATGGTAAAACATGTTGCCAAAGATAAGTTTGAAGAGAAACAAAAAAATTAAGATTCAGCAAAGTCAGATTAGGATCGGTCAAAACAAAAGAAAAAATCGCAAAAACAACAAATAAAAAAAAATAACTTTTAAGTAAAAAACTTTTCATTTTTTTGGATACTTGCCATTTAATTCAGCCATTCTGATTCGCAAAATATCAGCAAACATCAAAATGGAATCTCTCACCGGACTAACTCTATTACTTTGGAAGTGTTTCCATAAAATTGGTACCTCCTTCATTGCAAACCCATATTTTTTAGCTAAATAGAGTAGCTCTACATCAAAGGCACCAGTAAAAGCATCTTGGCGTTCATTTTTACCAGAGTAAATGTATAGATTATTAAACAGTTTTTCAGTAGTTCTCTCTGAAAAAAGCTTAAAGCCACACTGACTATCTTGAATGCCGGAAAGAGCCAATAGCTGAACGAGATAGTTAAAGCCTCTGCCCATCAGATGGCGATAAAAAGGCTCTTTTTCTCTTTTGGCGCCAATTATTTCTCTAGAGCCAAAAATGACTTCATATTCGCTATTATATTTAAGCAATTTACGAACTTCTCGAAGCGGAGTTGATTGATCAAAATCAGAGAATAAGCGCCAAGCACCATTGGCTTTGAGCATACCAGACTTAACAGTTGGACCTTTACCTTTGTGTTGATTCAAAATTAGTTTAATACGCTCATCTTTTCGACTAAATTCTTCTAGAGCTCTGATGGTTCCATCAGTACTACCATCATCAGTCAGAATTAGCTCCCAAGATTTTTGATAGTCCCTCAGAAATTGGTAAACTTCTTCAAGAATACCACGTCTAATATTTTTCATTTCATTGTAGGAGGGGAGTACAACCGACAAATATGGTTTCATAAAATTTATTTATTATAACTAGTTAAAACACTAATTTCTGGACCATTTTCCATTTGAAAAACTTCGTCAATAGTTCTACTTGGAAAAACAACTACTTCATAGAGAGATGTATCGAAAATATCATTTCTAACTTCTTTTTCATCATTAATAATAAAAAGTTTAGTGGCTAATTGATGATCTTCAAGTTTGACTATTTTGTTTTCTTTAGTACTTAGAAAATATCGATAACTCATGCCATAAGAATCTTTAGATGGGGAAAAGAGAACAATATTATATTTTTCATCTTTATTAACTCTTCTATAAATCTCATCGCTAGTTTTACTCATGTCTCCTGGTTTCCAGCCAGCGTCTTTAATTGAATATCTACTTATATTACTTGAAATAAAAAATGCTAAAAATGGCAAAATAATTGCCAACATTAACCATTTATTTTTAAATTTAGCAAAGAAAAGGCCGTAAAGAATATAAACAAAAGGAAATAGATAGGCGATGTAGTGTTCATAAACCTCATGCTGGTAAAGACTAATGCCAATTATGCCAGGTAACAAATAAGCTAATAATACGATCTCGCTATCTTTGATTTTATTTTTATTTTTAACTAAATAAAATACGCTTGAAAGCAAAAGAAGATATAAAAGTGGATAATTTATTTTGTTAGCTGCAAAGCTTGGTTCAAAAAGAATTTGTGAAGCGCGATTTTTCAGATCGATTGTTACAAATTTAGTAATTGCGCCAAAACCTTCTCGACCCTTTTTTCTTTGTAAGTCAAAGCTCTCTTCCTTAACTAAAATCTTTGTGAAAGATTTGGCATTTGTGAAGTCATGCTTGTAATCAAAAAGCATGAGGGGAGTTAGAGAAATTATGAAAATAAGAACTGCTAGCGCAACATGTTTAAAAAACCTTTTTTCTTCGACAAAGAAATGTTTTTTGTTATTTTTAATTTTAGCAATGAGTTGGATTAAGAATACAATTCCTGCTCCTGATAAAGAGAGCAGAGTTACATAGTGCAATTGAATTAACAGGCTAAAACAAAGTGAAACCAAAAGCCAATATTTTGTATTTTTTTTCCAAGCTAAAAAAGTGAAATAAAACATCAATAAACTAAAAAATGGGGCGATGTTTGGGTTCCAACTAAAACGGGCAAGATTAACCACGCCGGCCGACAAAGTGAAAAAAATTGTCGATATATAAGCAGTTTTTTTGTTAAAAAGTTTTTTAGTAATTTTGAAGAGCAAAAAAACTGTTAGAACACTTAAGCCAGCCACGGCATAAACTGGCCCAATTGGATTTGGGTAAGACAAGAACAAAAATGGCAACATAAAATAATAATAAAAAGGTCCTAAATACATGTTGCCAATACTAGTTACTGGACCAATAAAAACAGGATCTTTTTCTTTAAAAATTTGTGAAACTACTAAAGCATCTCTTCCCTGATCTCCTTGAAACATAAAAGTGTTTTTGAGATTAAAGAAACGTAAGAATATGGCTAAAGCTAAGATAAAAAATAAAAATAAGTATTCTTTTTTTATTTTTCTAATAGAGTCAAACATGGTTTTATTTCTTCTTTTTCCAAACAAAAGTGCTGTAAGCGAAAAAATTCCAGAACATACCAACTAGAATACCCACCACTGCAGATATAACGCCCGTATCAATTATGTAGTTAACAATTGGTAGAGTAAATACAGGTTTAAGACCAATGGTAGCAGAAGTAAAGTAAGCAATGGCACTCTGAATTAAGATTGAGCCACCAGAAGATAAATTAAAAGTGAGAAAACTCATTGGAATCTGACTGGCTTTTAACTTACGATCCTTAAAAGTCCAAAGATTGCTCCAAATAAAATTCGAGACGATAGCTGTTTCAATGGATAAAAAATTAGCAATCACGAAGCTTTTTTCTGATGAAAATGGTATTCTCCATAAAGATAAGGCGATTAGTTGAACCAAGGCTCCAAACCCTCCAACAATGGCAAATTTCACCACTCTCATCTCTAAAATTTCTTTTATTCTAACCTTCATAAGATATAACAAAGTATTTTTGATATACTCTGGCCCTATTTTACTATTACCTACTACTCGATCTTTAAATTCAAAAGGCACTTCTGCAATTTTGAAATTTTTACGCAAGGTTTTATGTAAAAAACCTATCTGAAAAGTATAACCTGAAAAACGATCATCATGCAATTCATCTTCTATAGATAGGTATACTTCCTTTTTGATTGCTCGAAAGCCTGTCGTCCAATCTCTGATTGAGAAGTCCAGCATCAAAAAATTAATAAAAGCGTTTCCGACTATGCTTAAAAATTTACGATGTATGCCCCAGTTTTTAGGAATAGAGCCACCCTTAATGTATCTAGATCCTAAAACAAGGTCGTAGCCCTGATCAATCTTTTTTAAAAAAGCAGGAATTTTTTTAGGATCATGAGAGAGATCGGCATCAAACTCAAAAACTAAGTCTGCTTTTAATTTAGCAAAAGCATGATTCATGCCAATCAAATAAGCCCCACCTAAGCCAGATTTTTTTTTATTGATTAATAATTCAAGAAATCTAAACTTTTTTTGTAAACTTTTCACGAGGATTGCTGTGCCATCTGGAGAACTATCGTCAACTACTAAGATTTGCATTTGCCAATTTTTAATGCTTTTAAAAATTTCAGCAAGAGACTGGATGGTCTCTGCAATATTACCTTTTTCATTATAAGTGGGAATAATGACAACGGCTTTTTTCATCTTAGTTAGGATTTTTACTTTCAAATTCTATATCTTGCGTCACCATCAAAGTAACCAATTCTTCAAAACTAACTGAAGGCTCCCACTTAAGAATCTTTTTAGCTTTTTCTGGATTGCCAATTAATAAATCAACTTCGGCTGGACGATCATATTTTTTATTATGTTTAACGTATTTTTGATAATCTCCTAGACCTGCAACTCTGAAAGCAATTTCCAAGAATTCTCTGACACTATGAGTTTCACCAGTAGCAATCACAAAATCATCGGCTTTATCTTGCTGTAACATTAACCACATGGCTTTGACGTAATCTTTGGCATAGCCCCAATCTCTCTTTGCATCTAAATTGCCCAACTCAATAAAGTCTTGTTTACCTAGTTTAATGCGAGCCACAGCATTACTAATCTTACGTGTTACGAATTCTAGTCCGCGACGAGGCGATTCATGATTGAAAAGAATACCAGAAACAGCAAACATATCGTATGATTCTCGATAGTTAACCGTAATCCAATGTCCATAGACTTTGGCTACGCCATAAGGTGAGCGGGGGTAAAAGGGAGTATTCTCATTTTGAGGAACTTCTCTAACTTTGCCAAACATTTCACTTGAGCTAGCTTGATAGAATTTAGCTTTTGGACAAGCCAATCTCATAGCATCTAAAACTCTGGTTACGCCAATAGCGGTAAATTCTCCAGTTAAAACCGGCTGCTCCCAAGAAGCTTTAACAAAAGACTGAGCAGCTAAATTATAAATTTCATCTGGCTGGATATCTTGCAAAGCAAAAGTTAAAGAATGTTGATCAATTAAATCTCCAGAAATAAGTTCAAGGTTTGGATTGTGAATAATAGATTTAATGCGATCGAAATTTTGAGTACTAGTGCGACGGGTTAGGCCATAAACTTTATAACCTTTTTCAAGCAAAAGCTCGGCTAAATAAGAACCGTCTTGTCCAGTAATGCCCGTGATAAAAGCTTTTTTCATATGTTTTCTCTCCAATAATTTAAAATTCTTTCTAAAGTTTCTTTTAATTGGTGATTTTGTTGCCAACCTAAATTTACAATCTTTTCATTGTCGCAAACAAGGCTATGAAGGTCAACTGGGCGAATTTTATTTGGATCTATTTCAACCTTAATTTCTGCCTTAGCTAAGTTAATCAATAAATCTAGAACTTCTCGGATGCTGTGCCCTTGACCAGAACCAATATTATAAACTTCATTGTTTTGACCCTTTTCCATAATTAAGATGTAGGCATTAACGACATCTTTAACATCGGAAAAATCTCTAATACTATCAAGATTGCCAACTTTGACGGAATCTGCTTCACCTTTTTCGACTTTAACCACCGCGGCTGCAAGATCAGCAACGACAAAACCAAGGGTCTGTCTTTCGCCAATATGATTAAAAGGTCTTACTCTAACAATATTAAGTCCTTCGCTTTTGACAAAAGAATAAGCCATCATATCTTGAATCAATTTAGATAAAGCGTATGGATTATCTGGACCAAGAGTAGCTTTTTCATCAATGGCTTGATCATTGTCATTAGCAGCATAAACAAGAGCAGTGCTAACATGAAGTAGTTTGGCTTGTGGAGCGTGAGCCTTAATGGCTTCAAGCAGATTTAGTTGAAGATTGGTGTTCATTTCCAAAATGAACTTACGTTTTTCGAAACTATCTCCAACACTTGCTAGTGAGGCTAAATGATAGATTTCATCTGGTTTCACTGCTGCAATTAAATCTTGAGTGGCTTGATAGTCAGTTAAATTAATTTGGTAAATATTTTTTTCATCGACGAATTGTTTGACAAACTCACCCTCATCTCGATAAGAAGTTAAATGAATGTTTCTTTCACCTCTTTTATAAAGCTCTTCAACTAAATGCGAGGCTACAAAGCCAGTGCCGCCAGTGATTAAAATAGTTTTCATATTGAATCCATTTTCCTTTATCTTTTACCAATGCCCAAATATTGATATTGCCAATTTTTAACTCTTTCTGGATTAAATTGATTACGACAGTCAATGAAAGTTTGTTTTTTGTTATTTTTAACTTTAGAAAAATCAAAACTAATAATCTCTGGCCATTCAACTACTGCCATAATGATGTCAGCATTTTCACAAGCTTCTTCAATCGAGGAAAATTGTTGATGATTGTCGGTTGCTAGAGGATTATATTTAGCCATTGGATCGTAGCTTCTGACTTTAGCTTTTTTATCGCTTAAAAATGGAATAATTTTTGTCGACGGAGCTTCTCTCATATCGTCAGTGTTAGGTTTAAAAGATAAACCCAAGATGGCAATAGTTTTGTCTTTGAAGCCACCCGACTCTTCAGCAAATTTCTTTAGAAGTCTGAAGATGCGATCTTTATTGATTTCATCAACGCGATTGAGTAAATTACCACTTTCCCCAACAGTGCGTGAATAAGCGGCCAATTCCTTAACATCTTTAGGGAAGCAAGAACCCCCATAGCCTAAACCTGGATACCAGTAGTGTTGGCCAATTCTTTTATCGTAACCAATAGCCTTAATGACTTCTTCAATATCAGCGCCATTTTTTTCACAAAGATTAGCAACTTCATTAATAAAAGTAATACGAGTAGCCAAATAAGAGTTGGCAGTGTATTTGGCCATTTGTGCCGAAGCGACTTTACAATGAACAACTGGAGCTTTAAGCGTTTTGTGCAATTCTTCTAATTTTGTAAAGACGAAGTCATCTTCAGCACCAATGACAATTCTGTCAGGATTAAGAGTGTCAAAAACAGCTGAGCCTTCTCTTAAGAATTCTGGTAAAGAAGCACCATAGAATTTAGTTGATATTTTTTCCTTGATGACAGAGATCACTTTTTCTAAAGTTCCTGGAGGAACAGTTGATTTAATGACTACAATGGCATTTTCTTTAAGATAGGGAGCAAGCGATTCTGCACTAGCTAAGACGTATTTTAAGTCAGCTGTGCCGTCTGAAGCCGATGGAGTTCCAACAGCGATAATGATGATTTCTGCCTCATTGATGGCTTCTTGATAAGAAGTGGTAAAACGTAATTTTCCTTTAGCTTGCTGTTCTAGCAATAATTCCTGCAAATCTGGTTCATAGAAAGGCACTTGGCCTTTTTCTAAGAGTTTAATTTTATTTTCATCAATATCTAAACCAATGACTTGGTTTCCGAAAGAGGCGTAGACTGCAGCTGAGACAACCCCTACGAAACCAGTGCCAATAACTGTTACTTTCATAAATTAACTTTCTATTTTGTTTATCTTGTATAATAGCAGAGAACATATCTAATTTATCACGATTTTATGAAAATTAATATTTTAACTATTTTTCCAGATTTCTTTAAGACTCCTCTTGAAACTTCGATCTTAAAGCGTGCTTTGGCTAAAGAAGCGATTGAGTTTAAGATTATAAATTTGCGTGATTTTGCGGAGGGTAAACATCAAACTACCGATCAGCGACCTTTTGGTGGTGGTCCAGGCATGGTCATGATGATTGAGCCTATTGATAAGGCTTTGCAGTCTTTAGGTCTTAGTAAGGGTCAAAAAAATAAAAGAATTCTTTTAACTTCTGCCAAAGGTAATTTATTTACTCAAGAAGTAGCCAGAGATTTTTCTTCTTTAGATGAATTAACCTTAATTTGTGGTCATTATGAAGGAGTTGATGAAAGAGTTGCTTTGTACTTAATAGATGCAGAAATCAGGATTGGTGACTATGTTTTAACCGGTGGTGAAACAGCTTCTTTAGTTATTGCTGACGCCGTAACAAGGCTAATTCCAGGTGTTTTAGGCAACGAGCTAAGTAATCAAGACGAATCACATAGCCAGCCTGGTAAAATGGCTCATCCACAGTTTACCAAACCAGTTGAATACAAGGGTTGGAATGTGCCAGAAGTTTTACTTTCTGGAAATCATCAAAAAATTAAAGATTGGCGCACTCACTAATTACTTCTTTGATAGTTTTTTGCTTAAAATCTAAAATATTTTTGATTTTATCAATATTTAAAGCAGTATTTTTTTGATAAGGACGGTTGCTTGTCTCTAAATATTTAGCCAAAGAACCTGCTTTAAGATCAAAATTAAGAGCAAACTTTTCATTAATAAGCTTGGCAAACTCAAAGTCTGTCCAGGATTCACCAGATGTAGCGTGATAAATTCCGGTCATTTTTTTATTAATTACAAAGTCGATAATTTTAACGAAATCATTAATATAAGTTGGTCCGAAGTAATGATCACTAAACTGTGGATAAAGTTTGTTATTTTTCATGCCGTCTATAATTCTGTGCAAGGTGTCAACTTTTTCAAAAGCATCACTTCTGAAAGGTTGGTCGATACGCAAAATTGTCCAATCAATATTACTATTGGTAATGGCTTCCTCAGCCAAAGCTTTAGTTTTGCCATACCATTCAATTGGGTTAGTTTTGTCAGTTTCGACATACATTTCTTTTTTTTCACCGTCAAAAACATAAGCAGTGGAAAGGTGAATCAGATGTTTGCCTGTTTCTGCACAAGCTTTAACTAAGTTTTCCGTACCTCTCACGTTAACCGCATAACAAACTCCATTTACATCTCCAGTTTGTTGCCAAGCTCCGGTGACATCAGTGTAAGCTGCCATATGAACTACGAATTTAGAATCTGAAGTAGATAAAACAGACATGACTTGTTTTTCGTTGGTAATGTCAATTGGTCTAGATTCGTTGCGTAGATCTAAATTATCAAATTCATATTTATCTGCAAAATCTTTGACAAATCTAGAGCCAACTAGTCCGTTTAAACCAGTACCGAGAAGAGGAATTTTATTATCCATGATGAAACCTTTCTTATGTGTCGTATTGTTTATTAAAATAAGCTTGATTGTTTGTTTTGAGTGGTCTCCACCAATTTTGATTATTTTGATACCAAGCCACAGTTTTTTTTAAGCCTTCTTCCAAACTCACGCTAGGTTGCCAACCCAAAGCTTCTTGGGTTTTTGTAAAATCAACACTATAACGACGATCGTGACCAGGACGATCTTTGATATACTCGATGGCATTTTCGTCTTTACCCATAATCTTAATAATCATTTTGATCAGATCAAGATTATTAACATCTTTATAAAGTCCACCGAAAAGATAAGTTTTGGCATTTTCGCCATTTTGTAAGATTAGATCGATGCCTTTACAGTGATCTTGAACATAAAGCCAGTCCCGCACATAAAGTCCATCACCATAAATAGGGACTTTTTTATCATCAATTAAATTGGTGATGGCTAGGGGAATCATTTTTTCTGGGAAATGATATTCGCCATAATTATTAGAGCAGTTGCTTAAAGTAAATGGTAGACCATAGGTGTCGCCATAAGCGCGCACCAGATGATCAGAAGCGGCTTTTGAGGCAGAATAAGGACTATGAGGATTATAAGCTGTTTCTTCATTGAATTTTTCATTAGAGCCAAGTTCTAAAGCTCCAAAAACTTCATCAGTCGAAATATGATGAAAACGTTTGACTTTGTGTTTGAGAGCGGCGTCTAGTAAAACCTGTGTGCCGAGAATATTAGTTTCAAGGAAAATAGCAGGTTCCATGATGGAACGATCGACGTGAGATTCGGCAGCAAAATGAACAACCACGTCTACGTCTTCCATAATTTTATTGACGAGCTGACCATCTCTAATGTCACCTTGAATAAATTTATATTGAGGATTGTTTTCAATATCCTTTAAAGTGCTGAGGTTGCCGGCATAGGTCAATAAATCTAGATTAATAATTTTATCTTCAGGATGATTCTGGAGATAATAATGAACGAAGTTGGAACCGATAAAACCAGCACCACCAGTGATGAGTAAAGTTTGACTTTGCATAATTAAAAATCCATTTCTTCTATTTTAGTTTCTAGTTTTTCTAGCTTGTTTTCTAAAAGTTTGTATTTTTTCTTTTCCACACTCAGAGAAGACTGATAAAAACCTGCCATAAAAGCTAAGACGATAATTGCAACCAGCATCAGACGAATAAGATTTTTAGTTGAAGATGGCATTGATACTTTCTGTAAATTTAATTTGATCTTTTATTTGATAGATCCATTGTTGTTTACTCTGCCAGAGCGGAGGATTGAAGATGACTCCGTTTTCATCATCTGGATAAATGCTTAATTGATGCTTTTCAAAAGAAATCTCTGTAGAAGTATTTTTACTTATATAATCAATAAAAACAGTTCCAATTTGGATAATTTCTTCAGTACTAATATTTTTAGCGAAACGATCTAGATAAAAACGATAGAGCTGCCCAAATACTTCTGGGTTTCTAGTTTTTAAGATTTTATCAAAAATAGCTTCTAAAACTAATTGCTGTCTTTGAGCTCTTGCTTCATCAGTGCCCTCATCTCCCTCGCTGTGGCGACTACGCATGTATTTCAAAGCCAGACTGCTATCCATTTCTTGAAAGCCAGTCTTAAAACTAACCTCTTCATAAAGTAATTTAGGATCAGTAATTTCACTAACATCTACATCTTGAATTGGGAAAAGAGGATCGGTAAAAGCAATTGGCACGTCAATTTCTACTCCACCAAGGATATCAATCATTTTTTCTAAATCTTCAATGCCCATGACAATGGTGTGATCTGCCTTAAAATTGCTAATTTCAGCAATGACTTCTTCTGGGAATTTCTCTGGAGTTTCTGGATATCTATCTTTGCCATAAAAATATAAAGCGTTAATTTTAGTCTGATAATTTTCTACGTATAAATCTCTTGGCAAGGAAAGAGTTTTGATTTTGCCATTTTTAAAGTCTGCTTGTAAAAGCATGACTGTGTCAGTTAGTTCTGGATCTCCATCTCTGCCACTGAGCTTATCGGTTCCTAGGATTAAAAAATTATATTTTTGAGCTAATTCCGAGACATTATTTAAATTATCTTGAAATTGATTTAGAGAAATCGAAGCGGTATCAAGAACTTCTTCTTTGCTAAGTTCAGCTGCCTTGGCGAAGTCTTTAATGATTTTGTTAGTTTTGATGCTAAAGTAGATAAAAAGTGAAATAAAACTTAAAAATAAGAGTCCAAAGAACCAAAGTATCAATTTAAAAATAAGACTTGGCTTCTTATACTCGAGAGTAACAGTTAAATCTTGTTTCATTAAACTTGAGTATATTGGAAAAGTCGCTTATTTTCAAAGAGAAAAAAGTCGAATAGAATGAAAGTTAATATGGATGAACACGAAATTTTACCAACTGATGACCTGACAAGTGAGTTGAGTGGTGAGGAAATTGCAGAAATTAAGAAAAAATCCGTCAAGGGTGTTGTCTCTTTTTTCGCACGAACCATAATTTTGCAAGGAGTTGGTTTGGTTTCAGCCTTCATATTAAGTGCTTTTCTATCTCCAGAAGATTTTGGTATTTTTGGGATTGTTACGCAAATTATTGCTTTGCTTGTTTTCTTTTCTGACATCGGATTAGCAGCAGCTCTAATTCAAAAAAAAGCTGAGCCTACGGAAGATGACTATAAAACGGCTTTCACAGTGCAATTAATTTTGGCTTGGACAATTTTCTTTATTGTTCTGGCAATTATTAAATTAGGTTTTTTAAATGTAAAAATTGGCAACGAAGGAATTCTAGTACTTTTAGCCTTGGCAATTTCTTTTCCTTTGGCAACTTTCAAAACCATTCCTTCAATTATTCTTGAGAGAAAATTAGACTTTAATAAATTAGTTTTGCCACAAATTTTTGAGCAAGTGGTTTTTCATTCAATTTTAATAGTTATGGCCTGGAAAGGTTATGGCGTAGCTTCTTATTTTTATGCTATTTTATTTCGTAGCGTCATTGGTTTAATAGTGATTCAAATTTTGCAACCTTGGTTTCCAAAAATTAAAATTGATAGGCAGTCACTCAAAGGTTTACTTAGTTTTGGTTTCAAATTTCAACTCAATGATTTTTTAGCCCGCATCAAAGATCAGCTTTATTTCTTGGTTCTAGGAGCATTCTTGCCACTTAAAGATTTTGGCTACATGCAGTGGTCAAAAAATTGGTCTATGTATCCATATAATTTAACTGTGCAGAATGTCATGTCAATTACTTTTCCAACTTTTTCGAGATTACAAAATCATAAAGATTTACTTAAAAAAGCCATTGAGAAATCACTTTATTTTATTTCTTTATTTATTTTTCCAATCTTAATTGGCATGTCTATCTTTATTTATCCTTTAACTGAGCTGGTGGATAAATACACTAAATGGCAGCCAGCGATCTTTTCTTTTGTTTTATTCTCACTTAGTGTGGCTTGGTCGGCAATTTCAACTCCACTTATTAATAGTCTAAATGCGATTGGCAAGATTAACCAAACTTTGAAATTAATGACCATGTGGACTGTTTTAACTTGGGTTTTAACTCCAGTCTTAGTTTGGAAATTTGGTTTTAATGGCGTAGCTATTGCTGCTTTTTTAATATCTTTTACTTCTATTTTTTCAGTATTCATGACCAAAAAATATGTAGCTATAGAAGTGATGAGAAATATTTGGCCACAATTAGTAGCAAGTCTTTTTATGGCTGTTTTTGGATTTTTAGGAATCAAATATTGGGGCTTAAGTTATCGTAATTTCTTTTTTGGTGGTTTTGCTTCATTTTTACTTTATGCTGTGGTGTTTTTTGTCTTATCTAAGAATAGGTTTTTAGAGGAAATTAAAAGTTTAAGAAAAAATTTATGAAGAAGAATTTTTTGCTTTATTTAATTTTTTTTCTTGTCTTGTTTAGTCATTTTTTTCTTTTAAAAGATGGGGTTATTCCTTTTCAATTTGATCATGGTAAAGATTCTCTAGCAGTCATGGACATGTGGTTAAATAAAAACCCCAAATTAATCGGTCCGTGGACGAGTATTCCTGGTTTGTATTTTGGTCCAGCTTGGTATTATTTACTCTTGCCAGCTTTTCTAATTGGGGCTTGGAATCCAGTCTCTGCAGTTTGGTTGATGGTTTTATTACTTTTGGTACAAATTTATTTAGCCTATCGTTATTTAGGTAAAGAAGAAGCCTTTATTATGGCGACTGCACCAATGTGGTTAATGATTTCTACTAGTGCTTGGAACCCATTCCCAATGACTTTTGTTTCACTTATTATTTTGATAATTTTAAAAATTATCAAAGAAAAGAAAAAGTTTACTAGGCAACAATTATTTTTATTATTTTTTACCGCTAGTTTAGGTTGCCATTTTTCGACTGCCTTTGCAGTTCTTTATCCTTTATTAATTCTTTTTTCCTTTTTTATAAATAAATTTAAATTAAATTTTAAAGAAATTTGTTTAGCCATTTTTGCCTATGCTCTTCCTTTTTCTCCACAATTATTGTTTGAATTAACTCATAATTTTTTAGAGACAAGAGCAGTAATTGCTTATTTCAAAGTAGGAGAAGCGCATAGTTTTGGTCTAGAGAAAATAAAAATGGTTTTTGATGGCTTAATTGGTCAATTTAAAATTACTGTTTTGCCAGATTTTTATTATTCAGAATTCAAATTTTTGAACTATTCAGCTATTGGTCTTTTTATCCTAATGATTTTTTTAATATTTTTGAAAAAGAAGAGGCAAGTTTTTAAAATGCCGGCTGAATATTTATTTTGGTTTGGTTTGTCCTTTTTACTTTTTGTACTTCTTCATTACAACGTTTGGTATTTGTTGGCTTTAGCTCCTTTAATGGCAATGATTACGGGAGATATTTTGCGAGCTAGCAATAAATATTTAAAATTTATTTTTATTTCATTATTAGTAATTTCTCTTTTTACAAAACTCTTTTATTTTGAACAAATTGATAAAGATAAGTTAAGTAAAGTCAGCAATTTCTTACCAGCCAAAATTGAAGCAATAGACATAATTCGTAAAGATAGTGCTGGTCGAGATTTCAATTCATATCAATATGCTCCAGATATTTATGATTTTTCCTATCAATACATTTATTTTTGGCAAGCCCTTCGTGGAGAAAAATTGCCAGCTGATTTTTCTTATCAGCCTAAAGAAATAATTTATATTGTCCAGAAAAATGAATTGTTAAACTATTTTAATCACTCAGGTGAACCTGCCCAGCTAAATTATTTTATTGTTGAACCAACAGCAATGCCAGATTATCAGCAGGCTTGGTGGGGAAAATTTAACTTAGATCAAGAAAAAGATTTATCTAAGCTAAAGAATAATTCACAACTAATAATTTATCGTCAAAATCCAAAGTAAATAAAAATGATGTCTAAAAAAAAGATCTTCGTTTCAGCAGTTTTAGTAATTATTGCTTTAGCAATTTATCTGCGTTTTTATCGTTTGTCTAATTTGACTAGTCTTTACTGGGAAGAAGCTGCTCTTGCTTATGATAGTTATTCTTTATTAAAGACGGGGCGTGATTTTCATGGCAATTTTTTACCAATTGCTGCAATGGAATCCTTTGGTGACTATAAAGCTAGTTTTTATTTTTATGTTTTAATTCCATTTATTAAAGTTTTTGGCTTAAATGCATTGTCAGTGCGTTTACCCAGTGCCTTAGCTGGTTTAGCGATTGTTTTTGGGACAGCTATTTTGGCTATTAATTTAATAAAAAAAGAGAAATCTTTTAAAGAAAAAAAGTTCTTATTTTTAATTACTTTGTTTTTGACGGCTATTTCACCATGGGCTATTAATTTTTCTCGCGCAGCTTGGGAGAGTAATTTGGCGACGGCTTTTTTAATTTGGGCAATCAACCTCTTCTTTTTTTGGCAAAAAAGTACTCGAAAGTTTTATTTTTTACCTTTGGCTGCTTTATTATTTATCTTATCTAGTTATACCTATCATGCAAATAAAATAATTGCACCTTTAGTTGCTGTTTCAATGTCTTCTTTTTACTTAATTAATCGATTTAAAAATAAAGAAAAGTTTAAAAGTTTTGAATTGAAAAATATTTTGGCAACTGTTTTTTTAGCTGCTTTGCTTTTCTTGCCACTCCTAATAAGTAGTCAAACTTCAACTGGTCAACAACGCTTCAAGGAAACTAGTATTTTTAGTGATATAAAGGTAATTGAATATAGTAATCAGAAAAGAGCGGAATATGAAAATGCTTGGTGGGCTAGAATCTACTATCATCGTTACCTCTTATTTACTAAGGAAATTATTTTAAATTTAGCTGATAATTTTAGTTTCAAATATTTGTTTTTAACGGGTGATGGAAACTTGAGACACAATAGCCAAGTCACTGGGCAACTTTATCGTTTAGATTTCATTTTTTTAATTTTGGCTATTATTTATCTAATTAAAAAAAGGAATCCTTATTTTAATTTTATTCTTCTTTACATTTTAATTGCATTACTTCCAAGTTCTCTTGCCACAGATACTCCTCACTCGCTTCGCACTTTGTCAGTAATGCCGATGTTTTTAATACTTGTGTCAGTCGGTGTTTGGCAGAGTATTATTTTTTTTAAAAAGTCAAGACAGCGAGAGATAATAGTTATTATTATTTTCGCTTCTTACTTAGCAGGATTATTAAATTTTTGGCAATATTATTTAACTATTTACCCTCAAAGGTCGGCCAATTCTTGGCAGGACGGCTATCAAGAACTAATGCTAACCTTGGCTAAGGAAGACGATACTAAAAAAACGATTTATGTTAGTCGTGAACAAGGTCGACCGTCTATTTATAGCTGGTTTTTTAATAGGACTAATCCTTCATTGGTGCAAGCCGCCAATACAACAGAGCTTAAAGATCAGGGTGAATTTTTAACTTATCACAATTGGGTTTTTATTGATAAGAATTCTGAAGTTCAAGGTGCTGGAATTGTAGCGGGCTCTCCAAAATGGATTGAAGGTTTAAATGGTCAAAAAACAATTATTAAAGAGATTAGCGATAAGTCTGGCCAAATAATTTGGCAGCTTGTTAATTACGAACAATAAAGTTTTGACAAAATTCTTGATTGTTGAGTTTATCCAGGTCAAAAAGGTCTTCTCTAATGCTCAAAAAACGGTTTAAACTAAAATCTCCACAGCTTCGGTCATTATAAATTCTATAAATTCCACCTCCATCGATCAGAGAAGGAATTTGAGTGTATCTGAGTGGAGAATCGGAGCCATCACATGGTCTAGAATTGCTATGACTAATGTAGATGGTGTTATCAGGAATTGTTTCTGGAACGCAGCGCTCCCCAAAAACTTCAAAATTGGCTAGTTTGTAATCTTCACTTTGGAAAGCTTGATTAATATTGCTAATATTTTCTTTATTAATTAAATTGTTGTAAATTAAAATTTCTTGAAAAACAAAGATTGGCTCTGGTGCAGAAACAAGGATTTTTTTATCAGGATTTCTTTTAATGTATTGAGCAACTAATCTTTCAGCAAAATATTGATCACGAGTGCCTGAAATTGGATAAATATAAAAATACTGATAAAAAAAACGTCCAATCAAAGCAAGATAGGCAAGCACAAGAAAAGCAAAAAAATATTTATTGGTTTTCTTCGATAAATGAGCTGCGGCAAACCCCATTAAAATTAAAAAAATTGGTACAAGAAAACTAGCTCTGAAAACAAGCCAGCTTCCGGTACTAACTACGGCTGATGGAAGTGGAGCAATTAACAAGAGCCCTAAAAGAAAAAACGCAACCGTTCTAAATTTATTTTTACTGAATATAACAATTAAACCTAAAATAATTAGTGGCAGGTCCAGCCAATAAAAAAGACCATGCTGATAAACAGCAAAAGGATTGCGTACTACTTCTAAATTAAAAAACCATTGTTTTAAATCTAAACTATTAAAGTATTGTTCAGCTAGTTTTTCAAAAATAACAGTAACTTTATTTGGGTAAATTTCATTTAAAGTTGAGTTAAAACCTTGTTGACGGCTAACAACAATGTTTTGTTCTAAGTATTCTTTGTCGCTCCATACTAGAAAATTTAAACGCTCGCCAGCGCTTTGAGAACGAACATTGAATAAATAGACGATAAATATTAAGCCTGCTAAAACCATAACAGTTAAAGTAGGAAGTTCTTTTTTCCAATTTTTCTTAAATTTGTTTAGAGAAAAATTTTCTCTAGATAAATTAAAAATACCAGTTAATAGAACTATCGGTAAAAAAACAATTTTTAAACCTTGGTATTGAAAAAACCCCATTAGAAAAAATGCTAAAGCTGTTAATTTTTTCCAAGATTTTGCTTTAAGAAAAATCAAAATTCCAGTCGAATAGAAGAATAAGCTAAACATAGAATCAAAACCCATCCTAGAGAACTGAAATAACCAAGGATTAAAACAAGCTAAAAAAGCAGTCAAAAATGCCACTCTATGACTTTTACTTAATTGATAAGCTAATGCAGCTAAGATAAAAATCAAGGCTGTACCAAGCAAAACATGAGTAATTCTGGTTGCCAAGATTGCTTGGTTAGGAAATAATTTAGCAGCAGGCATCATTACTAAGCCAGGAAATTCGGCGTAAAGTTCTGTTTCTGGGGTAAAGTCGAATGGTTGCCACTTTCCATTAACTCCATGACCGCTGACGGCCAGTGTTTTAGCTTGGGTGGGATAAAAAATTTCATCGTGACTAATTACTGAAGGAAGATGGTCGATTTTCCATAATCTTAAGCTAAGGGCAAGAATTCCCAATATAAAATAAGCTAGCCAAATTCTTCGTTTTTTTATCATTAAAATTATTATACTAGTTTATTTGAACTATTTCTTAGTTTATTATTAGCTTGTTCTTACATTATGTTAAATTTCTTTTTTCTTTTACTCATTTTATTTTTTGCCTATTTGAATTTTGGTTTATTTTTAGTTAGAAAGATCAAAATAAAATTAACATCTCTAGAAAGTATTTTAATAGCCAGTGTTTTAAGCATCTCTGCCTTAGTAAGTTTAATTGTTTTTCTTGGACATTTTTTAGCTGATAAAAGTTATTTGATTTTAATTTTAAGCGGCCTGATTGGTCTTTTAGCTTTTAAGAATAATTTGAAAATTTGGCAAGAACTTTTCAAAAGTGCCAAAAAAAGGTGGAAGATTACGCTTTCATTACTAGTTGGAATTTTGATATTAACCAGCGGGATGTTTTTTAGTGGCTATGTAAAAGATGGACAAATTTATCTACAAGATCTTTATGATACCAATTGGCACATTGCCCTTGAACAAGAAGTTTTAAAAAGCTTTCCACCTCACCATCCCTCTAGTTCTGATTTAGTCTTGAAGAATTATCATTATTTTTATGATGTTTTTATTGCCTCTTTGTATTTCTATAGTCACGTTTCTTTTGTTACTCTTAATTACAAGGTTTCTCAGCTAATAATTACAGGTTTATTAATCTTAAGTGCTTATGCTTTTGGCAAACGTCTTAAAAATAGAAATTTAGGTATTGTTCTAAGCACCTTAATTGTTTTTGCTGGTAATTTTGGCTATTTGATTCCTTTATTTTTAAAAGATCATCCTTGGACTGAATCAAGTTTTTGGGTAAGCCAAACTTTTTCAATGATGATTAATCCTCAGTTAATCTTTTCTTTTGTAACTTTATTTTTAGTTCTTTTATTAATGACTCCGGATTTTTTAAGCAAAAAATCCAGGCATTATTTATTAATTCCACTAATTGCTACTAGCATTGGTTTCAAAACTTATGGTTGGATGATTATGAGTCTTTTATATGCTTTTGATTTATTAACAGAACTTTTGTTTAGAAGAAAATTAATTAATATAGTATTTGGTTTAATTTATATTGTTTTAGTTCTGCCTTTTTTCTATTTGATCACCGGCTTAAAATCAGGAAGTTTTTTTTGGCAACCACTTTGGTATTTAGATAGCATGATTGAAGCTCAAGATCGAGTCAACAACATCCGCTGGAGTTTTTTACTTGATCATTACATCATGAAAAAGGATACACTGAGAATTATTTGGCTAAGAGCCAAAGAGTTATTTATTTTTTACTTTGGTAATTTAGGTACAAGAGCGATTTTTATTTTTTTACCACTCATTTCTTTAAAAGAATCTTATCTGAAACAGAGAAAGATTATCTGGCTCTGTTTACTAGGTTTTATTTTTAGTTCCGTTTTTCCTTTATTATTTTTACAAACTGGCACAGTTTGGAACTCGATTCAATTTTGGTATTACGCACTCATTTTTGCCAATATTTTGGCAGCCTTGGCAATTAATGGAATATTAAATCACTTGAAATTACCGCTAAAATATTTGTTTTTAGCTATTTTTATTTCACTAAGTATTCCAGCTTTTATGAAAACGATGTCTGGCAAATTAGATGGCTTTCATGCTTTTCCTTTAGTCCAAATTAATCTTTTAGCTAATTTTGATGCTAGCGACAAGATACTAATTTGTCCTGAAGAGAGCTTATTGTTTAAGAGTGCTTTTGTAAACGCTTACGCTGAGGCTAATATTTATCTTTCTGACGAAGGACAGATGAGTCTAGTAGAAGCCGATTTAGAACCAATTACTGAACTGAAAACAATCTTTTCTAAGAAACATTTGGCAGAATTAGAATCATTAATTAATCGAGAAAAAATTAACTATATTTTGTGTACAAATAAAGACATTGTTGAATTTATAGATAAGAAATACCTCAGTCAAAAAGAAGAAGTGCTTAATTGGTCGCTCTATTCTTTAAAGTAATTTGCCATAAAACAAAAATTGTTAAGGCGGTTAAGCTAACGTAATTGCTTAAAAGACGCAGTTTATTTTCTCTGAAGCTTAATTTGATTAAATGCTCTCCCTTTGGAACTAACAATTGAACATTCCCTAGCTCTGAATTCTCAAGAATTTCAATTTTTTGATTATCTAAGTAAGCTGTCCAACCAGTAAAGTTGGCAATTTTAAAATTAAGTAAATTTTCTTGACTAGAATTAATTTTCCAAGTTTGGCTTTGATTATTCGATTTTAGAAGTTGGTTTGTAAAAGTCTGGCCATCAGCCAAGTCATTATTCAACCAAACCGACGGTTCTGGATATTTTTTATTGTATTCTTTTAAAATTTCTTCATTAGCCATTTGCACTGGAATATAATCAGGTAAAGTTTCACTCATCTCTGACCTAATTAATTGAGGATCACTATAATAAAAGACGTTGCTATCGACAATGGTTTTTTCTGCTTTAAAAAAACCAGTGTTAAAGAAAAATATTATAAACAAGAATCCTAAAGTCAGTTTTCGCCACAAATTATTTTTTAATAGACCAGAGCCAATGGCCAAAAACATTGCTAAGAAAAAGCTAGCAGAGCCCAACCAGCGCCATGGAAATTGGATGAAGGCTAGAATTTCTAGGCTCTCCCATAATTGCAGGCTTTTGCCAATGGATAAAAATAAACAAAAAACAGTAATAGAACCGACCAAAATAAGTTTTTTATTTTTCTTTAAAAATTTATTTAAAGCTTTTCCGCGCCAAGCTTGTAAAAATTGAATAAAAAATAAAATAAGAAAAAAAAGTAAAGCAAATAGTTGTCCATAACCCAAAAAGAAAGAAATGTCATCATTAGCTCCCCAAGCAGAACCACCATAACCCCAATTATTTTGAAAAAATTGGCGAATGTATAAAAAATGAAGATGATAATCAAAATAGCCAGTTAGAATTGTATTTATCTTTGTCAAATCTTTTTCTAAAAAAGATGGCAGAGTATAAAAAACAGTGGTAAAAAAAGCTAAGGCGAATACTTTTATTATTGACCAAAGTTCCTTCTTCTTAAGAATAAATAAAGCCCATAAAGCAGCAAGGGGAATAAACATTAAGGCACTTAAGTTGTGAGATAGGATAATTGCCACTAAACTAATAAATAATAAAAGATAGTTCTTTTTATAAAGAGCTAAAATTACCCACGGGAAAAAGGCAATCGCAAAAACTTCACTCAGAGCTCCGCGAACAAAAATGTTTAAAGCACGATAAGGAGCTAAAGTAAGAGCAGCCGCTAAAATAATTCCCCCCCAATTTCCAGAAAGTTTTTTACCTAATTTGAAAGATCCTAATAAAGTGATGAAAGTAATTAATAAATAAAGCAATTTAATACTGCTCACCAAGCTGAATCCAAATAAATAGAAAATAGCTCCAATAAAATAAGGTAAAGGCGCATAGAAATTAAAAAGTGGCATGCCAAAGCCATAACCAAGATCAGCACTCCAACGAACTGGATAGTGCCAAGATTTCAAAGCAGAAGCCATCTCAACAACTTTTACACCAATTGTATAATCGTGAACTCGAAAAAAATCTCTTTGAAAAAAATAATAAGTGCTAGCTACAAAAATGGCAAATAAAAAGAAAACAGTGAAATAATTAACGAGGATTTTTTTGGCAAATCTAAACATCTTAATTTAAAGTAAATTTAATTTGTAAATAAGTACGCAAGGCTTCATAACAAGCTTTGATAATAACCTTCAGATTAGCTCCCGTAGCCTGCCCATAAATTCTAGGATAGTGATTAACAGCAATTTCTTTAAATTTGAGTTTCTTCTTCTTTAGACGATAAAGGATTTCAGCACTAGTAAAAGCACTCCCCGAAGTAAGTTTTAAATTTTTAAGTAGATCAGTCTGGATTAGTTTAAAAGCACAGTCAATATCTTTGACATGAATACGGAAAAGCAGATCTATATAAATGCCAAAAAGACTGGCGTTAAGGTGTCTTCTAAAACCCTCGGCTCGTTTTTTTCTATAACCGAGAATAACTTTGTTTTCATCAGTTTCTTTGACAAAATTAGCCAATTCAGACAAATCAAACTGCAGGTCGCTGTCAGTCCAGAAAATCCACTCATATTGACTGTTTTTAATGCCAGTTTTAAGGACTTCGCCATAACCTTTGTTGGTTTCATGAGATAAAACTTTTACTTGTTCATGTTTGTTTGCTAATTTATTAGCAATTTTGAGACTGTCGTCAGTGCTACCATCATTAATAATTAGCAATTCATATCTGCTAGCTAGAGAAGGAATGATTCTGAGAGCTTGTTCGATTAAAATTTCTAGATTAGATTCTTCGTTATAAACTGGAAAAAAAACAGATAGAGACTTAAGTTTTTTCATGACAACTGCTATCATACTATTATTATGTCCATTTCAGTAGTCGTTATTGCTAAAAATGCCGAGAATATTATCACTAGAAGTTTGAAATCTGTGCAATTTGCCGATGAAGTAATTTTGGTTGATATAAAAAGTACAGATGAGACCAGGCAAATAGCAGAAAAATATTGCACCAAGATCTATGACTATAAAGAAGATTCAAGGTTTGTAGAGCCAGTGCGCAATTTTGCTTTTTCCAAGGCAACAAAAGATTGGATCTTGGTTTTAGATGCCGATGAAGAAATCAAAGAAGCCTTGGCTTTAAAACTTCAAGAAATCGATCAAAAAGATTTGGGAGATGTCTATCATTTGTCTCGTAAAAACATCGTGAGCAATTATTGGATGCAAAATACTGGTTGGTGGCCGGACTATCAATTGCGATTTTTCAAAAATGGTTTGGTTTCTTGGGGAACTAAAATTCATGCTAAACCAGAAATTAAAGCTGGTTCTAGAGTTGTTATTCTGGAAGCCAAAGAAGATTTAGCAATCTTACACCACAATTATAAAGATACTAAAGATTATTTAGCTCGTTTTGATCGCTATACCGATATTGAAGCAGAACAAAAAGCAGAAGAACTCAAAGACAATTTTTCTATTTCACAATCAGGCATGTTGAAAGCTTTCAGTGATGATTGGTTTAGAAGATTCTTTGATAAACAGGGTTACAAAGATGGAGTTCGTGGCTTTTATTTAAGTTTAATGCAGGCTGCATACCAGATGACCACTCAAATGAAAACTTTCGATCTGCTTGGCAATAAAAATAGTTTAGAAAAAGATAGTCGCCAACTTTTAATCAAAGATTTGCGCCATTTTCAAAAAGAGTTAAACTATTGGATAAATGATATGGAAATTAAAGAGAAAAATGGTTTGACTAAACTAGTCATTGTGCTAAAAAGAAAGCTCGGTCTATGAAAAATCACGTTTCAATTATTACTGTTAATTATAACACTCCTGAGGACACCAAGGCCACTATTCAGTCTTTAGCTGACATTGCTCACAATGGGTTTGATTATCGCGTGATCGTTGTTGATAATGGTTCTAAAGAGCCCTTGAGTTTTAATAAGGTCTTCCTTAAGAACAACCCTAAAGTTGATTTATTACGTAGCGAGAGCAACCTTGGTTTTTCAGGTGGCAATAACCTGGGTATTCAACATGCCATTGATCATTATGATAGTGATTATTATTTATTGCTTAATTCAGACACGATTGTTACGAAAGATTTTTTGCAAGAGCTCGTCAAAATGATGAAGTCTGATCCTAGAATTGGATTGGCTGCTTCTAAAGTCTATTTTCATAGGGGTTATGAATATTTTGAAAATTCTTACACTGAAGCAGAAAAGCATCATGTTCTCTGGTATGTGGGTGGCAGAATTGATTGGACAAATTTATTGTCTTATCACATTGGTATTGACGAAGTTGATCGTGGACATTTTAACAACGAGACTGAAACCGATTATGCCACTGGTTGTGTAATGATGATCAGTAGAGAAGTAATTGAAAGAGTTGGTCGCTTAGATGATCGTTTTTTCCTTTATAGCGAAGATGTTGATTTTAGTCTGCGCGTTCGTGAGGCTGGTCTCAAAGTGATGTATTGCCCAAGTTCAGTCATTTATCATAAAATCGGTCGTTCTACTGGAGGGGCTGGTTCTCCATTGCAGCAATATTACCAGACCAGAAATCGTTTATTTCTTACATTTAGACACGCTCCAATGCGTAGCAAGTTGACGGCTTTACATTTGATTTTTGACATTTTACGCAGAGGAAATAAGAGTGAACGTAAAGCTATCCTTGATTTAGTTCTTGGTCGCATGGGTAAACAGGCTTTTATTTAAAAATATGAAATCAAATATTACTGCTTTAGTGATTGCTAAGAACGAAGAAAAAATGCTTCAAGCTTGTCTTGAGACTCTTTCTTTTTGTCAAAAAATTATTGTTTTAGATGATGGCTCTACTGATCAGACAGCCAGCATCGCTGAAAACTACAATTGTCAGGTAATCAGTTTTGCTCACGATTCTTTCTCTAAGCTACGTGAAAAAGCTCGTGATCTTGTGGAAACGGACTGGCTTTTTTATGTAGATGCTGACGAAAGAGTCACTCCTGCTCTTGCTAAAGAGATTCTTTTACATATAGAGAAAAATGATTGCCAAGTGATGACCATACATCGTCAAAATGTTTGTTATGGTAAGAAATTTGCTTTTGGTGGCTGGCAAGATGATTTTGTGACTAGAGTTTTTAAGAAAGAAAATCTACTTTCTTGGCAAGGAGAAATCCATGAAAGCCCAATTTTTAAAGGTCTTAATTTAACCTTGCAACATGAGCTAGTTCACTTAACTCATCGTAGTACGCAAGACAATCTTCGTAAAAGCGCTGAGTGGACGATTAAAGAAGCTACGGCTCTAGCAGATGCTTCAGTTAAAAAAGTGAATCTTGTCGTCATTCTGCGCAAAGGTATGATGGAATTTTATCGCCGAGCCATTAAGCATCAAGGCTATAAAGATGGCATGGCAGGGATTGTAGAAGCCTTAGTCCAAGGTATTAATCGCATGATTGTTTATATTCAAGTTTGGGAGTTACAACAAAAACCTTCCATTAAAAATAATTACGAAAAAGAAGAGGAAGAAATTAAGAATCTTTGGCGCAAAGAAGGCAAGATTGAGTTATGAAAATTGCTCTTTATTCCCCTTATTTACCTAAACATACCGGCGGCGGCGAAAAATATCTTTTTGATTGCGCCAAAATTTTGCAAGAAGAAGGCTTGGATGTTTCGATTGCGATAAGTTCGGAAAAGGCTTTGTCTGATTTAGAGATAGCAGAGACCAGAAAAAAATACGAGAATTTTCTTAATTATTCGCTAGAAGGCATAAATTTTATTGCCTCGCCACTTTTTACTGGAGCTAGTTTTTTAAAGAAACTTTTGTGGACGGCTAAATTTGATGTTTTGTATTATCAAACTGATGGTAGTTTATTTTTCTCTTTAGCCAAAAGAAATATTTTACATATTCAGATTCCTCTTAAATTAGATAAGTCATCTTTCTTAGAAAAAATGAAATTGGCCAATTGGCAAATTAAAAACACCAATTCTGAATTCACTAAAAAATACATCGAAAGATTTTGGCAAACTAAAATTGATTTTATACATCAGCCATACGTTAATGCGGAAGAACTTAGTTCTCCAAATAATTGGCAAGATAAAAAAGAAAAGATTATTCTTTCTGTGGGTAGATTTTTTTGTCAATTGCACAGCAAACGCCAAGATATTTTAATTAACTTTTTTAAAGATTTAGTCGCTTTGGATCCGCAAGTTTTGAAAGATTGGAGATTGGTGCTAGTGGGTAAAAAAGAAGATCCGGCTTTTGCAGAAAAGGTAGCTGGTTTGGTTGGCGACTTGAAGGTAGAGATCATCCACGACGCCAATCGTTTAGAATTAGTAAAACTTTATCAACAAGCTAGTATTTATTGGCATGCTTCAGGATTTGAAATAAATGAAGAAGCAGAACCAGAAAAAGTTGAACATTTTGGTATTTCTACTTTGGAAGCAATGGCTGCTAGAGCAGTTCCAATTGTGATCAATAAGGGCGGTCAAAAAGAAATTTTAGGTGAAAATTTATCCTTCTTTTTGTGGGATGATGAAGAAACTTGCCTTAGAAAAACTTTAGATTTGATTAAAGATCAAATAAAAAGAGAAAATTTTGCAGAGCTAGCTCATCAACGAAGCCTGCTTTTTTCAAAAGAGAAATTTAGAGATATTTTGTTAACCATGATAGGAAAAAAATGAAAAATGTTTCAATCGTCATCCCAAGTTATAAGGGAGTCCATCTTTATGAAAAAAATTTGCAGTCAGTTTTAGATTGCATGAGAGACAAGGACGAATTAGTCGTAGTTGATGACGCCAGTGGCCCAGAAGATGATACCATCAGCTGGTTTGAGAAAAAATTCAATATTAAGCTTACTTCAGCAAGTCCTGTTGAGGGCACAGATCTTTTTTTAGGTGAATACAAAACAGCGGATAAAACACTGCGCATTGTGTTGCTAGTTAATCAGAGCAATCAACGTTTTGGGGCTTCTTCCAATCGTGGTTTTGCTGCTTCCAAATATGATTTAGTTTTCTTAATTAACAATGATGTTGCTCCATATAAAGATTGTTTAAAATATTTAATTCCACATTTTGAGAATGAAAATGTTTTTGCAGTTGGATGCCTAGAACATGAAAAGCATGTCAATGAAATTGGGGGACGTAATAAATTATGGTTTGAAAGAGGCATGTTTTTGCATAGTCGCTATAAAGATTTATCCGCTGGAGAAACAGCTTGGGCGAGTGGCGGTAGTGCCATGTTCAGGAAGTCTATTTTTGAAAAGATTGGAGGTTTTGATAAACTTTATTACCCAGCTTATTGGGAAGACATTGATCTTTCTTTTCAAGCTCGCAAGCTTGGTTATTCGGTTCTTTTTGAGCCAAGAGCTGAAGTTGACCACAATCACGAGACGACCAATAAATCAGTTTTTGGTGAGAAAAAAATGCGCGACATGAGTTGGAACAATGCCAAGAAGTTTACCTGGAAAAATGCTAATCTTTGGCAAAAAATCAGTTTCTTACTGTGGCAACCATATTGGTTTATTAAAATGCGTTAGTTAGAATGTTAAAAAAAATTTGGCCTCTATTTCTAATTTTACTCTTAGCTTTTGTACTAAGATTTTACAAATTGGCGGAAGTGCCCCATGGCATGGCTTGGGATGAGGTGGCCATTGCTTATAATGGCTTTGCAATTTTCAATACCAGAAGAGATGAATGGCTACAAAAATTGCCAATTACTTTTCGTTCTTTTGGTGATTACAAAGCTCCTTTTGCCATCTACGAAAGTGGTATTTTTACGGCGCTTTTTGGTATGAATCTTTGGGCGGTCAGATTGCCTTTTGCCATTTATGGCGTTTTGGCGGTTTTAGCTACTTATTTGCTATTTAAAGAATTGTTCTATAAGCATGAAAATAGAGAAAAATGGGCGCTTTTAGCTGCCTTCATCTTAGCTACTTCTCCTTGGCATATTCATTATTCTCGCATGGCTTTTGAATCTGGAATTTCCCTGAGCATGATGGTCTGGGCGCTATATTTCTTCTATCGTTACTTACGTTTAGAAAAAAATAGCAACTTATTTTTAAGTGTTATTTTGGCGGTGGCAACAATCTATGCCTATCACAGCAGTAAAGTCACCGTACCACTTTTGTTTCTATTTTTACTTTTAACTAATTTGTCTTTTTTCAAAAAGAAAATTAAGGATCTAATTATTGCTGCAATCATGACCCTAGCACTTTTGGCTCCATTTCTGTGGGATGCCTTTATGGCGAACGGTCTGGCTCGAGCATCTTCAACTATTTTTTCTCAGGGCTACGATTTTTTTGAATTAATTAAAAATATACTGAGTAATTTCTTGAGTTATTTTTCACTAGATTATTTAATTTTTGGTAAGAACATGGGCAATTTTAGACATGGCGATGGTAAATTTGGAATCATAGAACCAGTTTCTCTAGCATTAATCATTACTTATTTATTTTCCAAAAAACAAGAAAAAAATCTTTTTTCATTATCGCTTATAATGATTTTCCTTGGTTTATTGCCTGCAGTTATTTCTCAAGGACAAAGTAGTAGCTTGCGTAGTTTTTTGGCTTTACCAGGAGTAATTCTTTTGGTGATTCTGGCCATTGAACAAATTTTTAATAAATTAAAAAATAAAAAAAAACTCTTTTTAATCATTTTAGTAAGCCTCTATTTATTTATTTTAGGAGCTTATCAAAAAAATTATTATCAAAATTATAAACAGAGAAATAATGACGATTTTATGGACGGTTATTTAGAGACCATGACTTATCTGCGTAATTTAGATCGTTCCAATATTAAGCAAATTGTTTTTACTAATGATTACCAGCAGGCTTACATTTATACTCTTTTTGCTTTTGAAGTGAACCCTATTGCTTATCAGGGCGGAATTCTTAATTTATTCTTTTTTACAGATAAGGTTGACGCTAGCGATTTGGCTAAAGAAAACACTATTGTTGTAGCTAGTAAGTTCGACAATATGGGTGATCGCCAAGCAGACAAGGTTATTAAGGGTAGCGATGGTCAGGGCAGATTTTTTATCTACTTACCGCTATAATAGATCTCATGGACAAAGAATTAGCACTTAAAGAAATTTTAGAGAAAACTCTTAGTGATCTTGGTTTAAACGTTTCCATTAAATTAGAAAAGCCAGCTGATGAGAAATTTGGTGATTTATCAAGTAATTTAGCGATGTCAGCCTATGAACAAGTCAAAGAAGAATTTAATTCTCCAAGAGATTTTGCCCTTAGTTTAGTTCAAAAAATTAAAGCAAACGATCTAGCAAAAATTATTGAAGAGATCAGTGTTGCTGGCCCAGGCTTTATTAATTTTAAATTAAATGACAGTTATCTTTTAGAAAATCTCAAGCAAATCATTCAAAATAAAAATCTTGAACTAAAGAATTTTGGTCAAGGCAAAAAAGCCATTGTCGAATATTCTTCACCAAACATTGCCAAACCTTTCACCATTGGTCATTTACGCTCTACCATTATTGGTGACAGCGTAGCCAATTTATTAGAGGCCAGCGGTCATGAAGTTTTTAGAGATAATCATTTGGGAGATTGGGGTACTCAATTCGGTAAACAAATTGTAGCTATTAAAAAATGGGGCAATGAAGAAGAAATTAGTCAGTCAGCTAATCCAGTCGAAAAATTAGTAGCTCTTTACGTCAAGTTTCATGAGGAGGCAGAAAAAAATCCGGAATTAGAAGATGAAGCCAGAGCTTGGTTTAAAAAACTTGAAAATGGCGATGAAGAAGCTCGTGCTCTTTGGCAGAAATGCATTGACTGGTCATTTATAGAATTCGCTAAAATTTATCAGGCTCTAGGAGTAAGTTTCACTGAAAATAATGGCCGTGGCTATGGAGAATCTTTTTTTGAAGAAATGCTTCAGCCACTAATTGAAGAACTCAAAAAACAAGGTATCGCTAAAACAGGTGAAGAAGGCGCAGTGCTAATTTTTTATCCAAATGATGAATTATCTCCTCTCATGATTGCTAAAAAAGACGGTAGCACTCTTTACGCCACTAGAGATTTGGCGACTGATAAATGGCGCAGGGAAAATCCTCTTTATCAGAATGCAGACGGCAGTGCTCCTTTAGTTATCAATGAAGTTGGCGGTGAACAAACATTCTATTTCCAACAAATTTATAGAGCCGAAGAACTTTTGGGCTGGTATGAAAAGGGCCAAAGAGTTCATGTCAAACACGGACTTTATCGTTTCAAAGAGGGAAAAATGTCAACTCGTAAGGGTAACGTTATTTGGCTCGAAGAAGTTCTCAATAAAGCTAAAGAAAAAGCCATGGCCTTCACCAAAGATGAAGCCATTGCAGAAACCGTTAGCATCGCCGCTCTAAAATGGAATGACCTAAAAAGAAAATCAGAAATTAATATTAATTTTGATTGGGAAGAAATTATTAATCTCCAAGGTAATTCTGGACCTTATATGCTCTATGCCTATGCGAGAGCCAAAAGCATTTTGCGTAAAGCTAGTGAAAATGAAACAAAGCAAAACGAATCCTCTAATTTTGAAATTAGTCCTTTAGAAAAATCATTGCTTAGTTCTTTGGATGAATTTTCCAAAGTAGTCGCTCGTAGTGCTAGTGAATTTTCGCCTCATTACTTATGTACCTATTTGTTCGACTTAGCACAGCTTTTTAATAGTTTTTACAATAAATACCCCATCTTGAACAGCTCACTAGAGCGTCAATTCCGTCTTCAATTAGTTGAGGCGGTATCAATTACCCTGAGTAAAGGTCTTGCTTTGCTTGGGATTAAAACTTTAGAAAAAATGTAAGCGATTAGGATATAATAAAAATATGCTCTCAGTGGTTTTGGCTACTCACAATGAAGAAAAGAATCTCGCTAAATGTTTAGAATCAGTTAAGGGTTTGGCCGACGAAATTATTGTCGTTGATGGAGATTCAACTGATCAAACTAGAAAAATTGCCGAAAGCTTTGGGGCTAAGGTTTTCCAAACCACTAATAAACAAAATTTTCACATTAATAAACAAATGGCAATGGATAAGGCTAAAGAAAAATTGGTTTTACAGTTAGACGCTGATGAATTAGTTGACGAGGAACTCAGAGAGTTTATTAAAAAATTAGAAAACTCCATTCAAAATAAAGAAAAGATTGAAGCAGTGGCTTGGTGGATTAGACGCAAGAATTTTTTCTGTGGGCGCTTTTTGAGTAAAGGTGGTCAATATCCAGATCCAGTCATTCGTCTTTACGTTAATGGTAAAGCTCATTTGCCTGCCAAAGATGTTCACGAGCAAATGGAGGCTGATGGCGAAACTGCTTACGCTGAAGGACACTTACTTCATTACAGTAATCCCACTTTTGCTGATTATCTACATAAATTTGAGACCTACACTTCTTTTAAAGCTAAACAGTTAAAAGAAGCAAATACTAAGGTAAATCCAATTACTTTTTTGAATTTTGTTTTGCTTAAACCGATTATTACTTTTTTCATGATTTACCTTCGCCATAAAGGTTTTGTCGATGGTTGGCAAGGATTCGTTTTTGCTTTTTACAGCGGTCTTCATCACGCAGTAGCTTATTTAAAATTTTTAAAGATCAAATATGCCAATTAAAGTTTTAATAGACGATTCACCAATGACAGATGGCAATGCCATCAGAGGAGTAGGGGCTTACACTAGATTTTTAGCTCAGTTTTTGAAGAAAGATAAAAATATTGATCTTGCTCTAGCAAGAGAAAAAAGAACTGATTTTAAGGCAGAAATTATTCATTATCCTTTTTTTGACCTCTTCTTTTCTACTCTACCCTTGATCAAAAGAACTAGAACTATAGTGACTATTCATGACGTCATTCCTTTACTTTATCCAAAACATTATTTAGTTGGTAAAAAGGGAATTTTAGCTCTTATCAGACAGAAATTAGCTTTGCGCAATGTTGACGCAGTTATTACAGATTCAGAAAATTCTAAAACAGATATTGCCAAATACCTCAGATTTCCTTTGGAAAAAATTCAGGTTATCTATTTGGCTCCTAATCCAGAGTTAGAACTTGCCAGTCAACAAGAAATTGCTAGTGTGATTAGAAAATATAAACTCCCCAAAAAATATATACTTTATGTTGGCGATATTAATTACAATAAAAATATTCCGCAATTAATTAAGACCATTAAGTTTTTGCCCAAAGATATTAAATTGGTTTGTGTCGGTAAAAATTTCCGCCCACAAAATATTCCTGAATGGCAAGCCATTGAAACACAACTAGCTTTGAGCAATGTTGTGGAGAGAGTTAAATTTCTAACAGATATTAGTGGCGAAGGAAGTGCTGATTTAGCCGCTATTTATAGTGGCGCTCTAGCTTATGTTCAGCCTTCTTTTTATGAAGGTTTTGGCTTGCCAGTTTTAGAAGCCATGACTTGCCAAACTCCAGTTATCTGTGCCAATAACTCTTCCTTACCAGAGGTTGCTCTTAATAAGGCCATTATGGTTGAAGAGGCAAAAGCTGAGAACTTTGCTCTTGCTGTGGAAGAAATTTTGGCTTGGAATAAAACTGAAAGAGAAAATTTTATTAAATTAGCAGCTGCCCATGCTAAGAAATTTACCTGGCTCAAGACTGCCAAAGCTACTGCCGCTGTTTACAAAGAAGTTTTGAAAAAATGAAGACCAAAGAAGTTCTAAGAATTCTTAATCTATTTATTTTTTGGGTACTTTTTTTAAGTCTAATTATTATTTTGGCTGATAAAGTTCTGCCTTACAAACCAAGCTTTCCTTATTTCAAAGAATTGCCAAAATATGGTTTGCCAAAATATTTAAGTAGTCTTGCGAACTTTGACGGAGTGCATTATCTAACCATTGCTAGGAAAGGCTATATCGGAACTGATTTTATTCAAGCTTTTTTTCCTCTTTATCCGCTTTCAATGAGATTAGCAAATAACATTATTCAAAACTATTTACTTAGTGGTGTAGTGCTTAGTCATTTATTTGCTTTGTTTAGTTTTTACAGTTTTTATTATTTAGTTAAGATGGATCATGATAAAAAGACTGCTTGGTTAGCACTAATCATTTTTGCGACTTTTATTAGCAGTTTCTATTTAAGAAGTCTCTACAATGAGTCGCTCTTTTTAACACTCATTTTTTCTAGTTTTATTGCTACTCGTAAGAAAAAATATTTATTGGCTGGAGTTTTAGGTGGTTTAGCCAGTGCGACTAGAATTGTGGGGATTTTTATTTTTCCAAGTTTATTACTTTTGATTTTTCTCCATGATCGAAAAAAATGGCATGCTTACTTTGCAGTAGCTATCCCAAGCATACTAGGGCTTTTGATTTATATGATTTACCTTAAGTGGCAGTTTGGCGATTATCTTTACTTCTTTCATGTTCAAGAAAAATTTGGGGCTAGCCGTCAAACTCAATTAGTTCTTTACCCTCAAGTAATTTATCGTTATTTCAAAATCTTTATGACCGTAAGACCGATTGATCTGAAATATTATGCCTATGTACAAGAGTTTTTAGTTTCTTTATTTGCTTTGGGAGTCCTAGTTGCGGCCAGTTTGAAAAATTTTTTCAAAAAAAATAAAAACAAAATAGACTGGTCTTATCTGTTATTTGCTTTTTTAGCCTATTTTTTACCACCTTTGACTGGTAATTTTTCTAGCATGCCACGCTATGTTTTAGCCTGTTTTCCTTTATTCATTTATTTAGCCGTCTTTCTAGAGAAAAGAAAGCAACTTAAATTTATCTACCTGACAATTAGCCTGATTTTCCTTATAATCAACTTAATTCTCTTCACAGAGGGATATTGGGTAGCTTGAAAATAGATTAAAAATAGAAAGGTTCGCTCATGAAAATTTTAATTACTGGAGGTGCAGGCTTTATTGCTTCTCACGTCGCTGATGCTTATCTTGAGATTGGTCATGAAGTGGTCATTGTTGATAACCTTTCTACCGGTGAAAAGAAAAATCTCAATCCTAAGGCCAAATTCATCAAAGCTGATATTACTGATAAGAAAAAAATTCAAGAAATTATTAGAAAAGAACGCCCAGATGTGATCAATCATCACGCCGCTCACATTCAGGTTGGTTATAGTGTCAAGAACCCTCAATTTGATGCTGAAAACAACATTATCGGTTTATTAAACATCATGGAAGCTGCCAAAGAGATTCCAATCAAAAAAGTGATCATGGCTGCCACTGGCGGAGCGATGTATGGCAATAAAGTCACTCCATTTAATGAAGAAATGAAAGCTGAGCCACTTTCTCCTTATGGTATTTCCAAAAGAGCTGGCGAGCTTTATCTAAATTATTATCATGAGCTCTATCAAATTCCTTTTATTTCCTTGCGTTACTCCAATGTCTATGGCCCACGCCAGAATGCTCATGGCGAATCAGGAGTGATTGCTATTTTTGCTGAAATGATGGCTGAAGGTAAAGCTCCAGTGATAAATGGCGACGGCACTCACACTCGCGATTACGTCTACGTAGAAGATGTGGCTAGAGCTAATGTATTGGCTCTAAACAGTGACTTTGTCGGCGAATTAAATATTGGCACAGAAACGGAAATTTCTACCAACGAAGTCTTTAGAAAAGTTGCCACTGAAATGGGTGCTGAAATTGAAGAAAAACACTCTGCAGAAAGACCAGGCGAACAAGTGACTAGTTCTCTGAATTATTCCAAGGCCAAGGAAGTTCTTGGCTGGGAACCAAGAGTCAATTTTGATGAAGGCGTGAGGAGAGTTGTAGCTTGGTATAAGAATAGATAAATTACTTGGTTTTCTCAAGAATAACTACCTCTAAACTATCGCTGCAGACAAAGCGGGTTTTTTCCTTTGACTCTCCAAATAGTGTTAGTTCGTTGTAGCTAGTTTTGCCATGTTCATAAACATCGTCATCTAGAACCACTGCCATTTCTGTGGCTTGGCCATTTTCTGTATTAATATCTCTAACTTCGCAACCAGCTTCGCTCATCAAGTACTGGAATTCCATAGCATTATGATAAGGATGATGACTAGACTGATTGCCAATGTAGAGCGGTTTCTCTTGTTGCTCACAAAAACTCTTAGCGCAACTTTGCAACTCAGCTAAATTGTGTCTAGCTGGAGCAAAATAGTTTTCACGCAAAGCTGCTTTGATAAAGATAATATAAAAGAAAATGGCACTTAAATAAATATATTTAATGCGCAAAAAACTAACCGTCAGAAATAAAAGTGGCAAAACCCCAAAAACATAATGAGAATGAATAGAAATAGGCATAAGAATAGTCAAAGCGAGAGTAAAGAAAAATAAAAAGAAACTATTTTCAAAGAAGTTGTTTCTTTTCTTTACTCTATTAAAATAAAAAAACAAGATTATAAAAACTAAATATAATAGAACCCAAGGCCAAGTAGTGGCAAAGGTGAACTCACTAAGACTAGAAATACGAGCTGATAAAAAATTCTTACCTTGATCAATTTTATCCCCAAAAAGCATCATTTTACTCAAGAGAAAATTATGTCTAAGTTCAAAAACTATGGTTGGCAAATTAGTCATAAGCAGAGAAATGGCAATGTATAAGTAATATTGCAAGGTTTTTTTTGGTTTGCGATAAAGCATTAAAACAACAAAGGCTATTAAAGTTGGGACCGCTGAATAAGAAAAGGCTGTTGCCAAGGAAATACCGAAAGCACTAGCAATTAACAAAATCTTTTTGGGGTTTTTCTGCTCTAGATAAACGATCAGACTATAAAAAGCTACCAAAATGCAAGGCGTGACAAAAGAAGGATTCCAGATAAAACGTCCCTGAATAATATATTGCGGATGAACAATGATGAGTAGAAAAACTAAAAGCAGGGATTTTTCCAAACGCGGATATTTACGTAAAAAATATAGCCCAGTGATGAAACTAATAATATAAAAACTAGCATAGGCAATCAAGCTAGCATAAGGTGAGTGCCCTGTAATTAAGTAAAAAGGATAAAGTAAATAAAAATAAATCGCACTTTGATTGAATGGCAAAGCACTGGTTTGCGGGCCAAGTAGCGGTGGTTTACCAGTTTCTTGCCATTTAAAAAGAGTCAAAAAATCACGACCGATATCATTAAAGAATAAGAGAGAAGTTTCAATTTTATACAATCTAGTAAAGAGAAAAATTAAAATTAGAGCAAAAGCAGCGAGATAAAGATTACGGATTTTAAACATTAATAACTAGATTATAACAAAGATTTCAGAAGGAGTATATTTAACGTCCTATAATTGACTAAAATAGGTCAAAATGATAGAATTCAAGCCTTGTATTGGCATTATTAATGGACAATCGCTGTCCTTGACTGGTGTCGATATGATATCGATCCTGTTCTTTAAAATATTCAATTATTCTATTTAGAATAGGTAGCTTACCCAGAGTCCATATCAAGGCTTTGAGCAAGCTACCTATTGAATCGGTGGCAAAAATAAATTTCCGGAGGAAATTATGAATCAAATTGGTGAATTAAGTTTTTCAGAAAAGATCTATCAAGCATTTGGAATGAAATCTGTGCTAATAAATGGGAATGGTTTTTCAGAAACCTCCTGCGGCAAGACTTATGAGCGAAATCGCTATTACTTTGCAGGAGAATTTTATGATTGGCTGCGTGGATCTAATTACAATGGAGAAGATCATGTTGTTATTGGCGATGACCTCGCCAGAGGAATCTTTTTCGATTGTAATTCAAATCTAGGCGCATTGCTGTCCCTTGGAGCTTTTGAGCTTGGGACTATCCCAAGAGACAAAGATTGGAAATGGGCAGTAAAAGAGCAAGAGGCAGTAAATGTCATAGTTGTCAAAGATGTAAAAGTTTTTGACATCGTTTTATCCTCAATCAAAATTGTTGATGATAGTATTGCTCCCGGTCTCTCTGGCATGGGAGGAAAATTTAGAATCTTGATGTTTGAAAAAAACATCAAAATTGAATAAAAGCAGGATCAAAACGCGCCTTCGGTAACAACCGGGGGCGCTTTTGCGTTTATAGTCACACTTCCTGCAACCCTAGGCATATATAATGACATTGTGTTAAATACTAAAACAAATGATGACCAAAACTTGAATTTGGCATTAGAATGGACTAAAATAGTCCACAATATGTCCACAGTTCAGCTAAAAGTCACTATCTCAAATCGTTTGCAAATCTTGCTTAAAAATCAAGCAGAAAATCTTGGTTTAAGTATGGCTGCTTATGTTAAAAATTTAATCATTGAAGACATAAAAAAAAACGACTTCCCAAGCAAAATAGCCAGTCAAAAAATTGAGAAAAGCTATGAATCGGCTATCAAAAATAAAAAGTCAGCTAAAAAAATAGACAACTTAGATAAATTTTTTACTAATTTATGAAGCCGATTAAATTTGATCAAAATTTCATCAATAAATTAAAAAAACTTAAAAATCAGAATCTAACTCTTTATTTAAAAGTTCACAAACAACTTTCTCTTTTCAAAGAAAATCCCAAACATCCTTCTTTGCGCACCCATCAATTAAAAGGGAAACTTAAGAATGTTTTTAGCATCTCAGTCGACAGATCTTTTCGTCTAGTTTATATTAAAAATGGAGAATATTTATTTTTTGATCTGGGGTTTCACAGTCAAATCTACAAAGACTAACTCTTTTTCACCTTCTCAAACAACTTCAAGGCCTCAGCCACGGCCTGATCCATATTTAGGTAGCGATAGGTGCCAAGACGACCCACAAAATAGATGCCTTGAGCTTCTAATTTCTTAGCCTCACGTAGATATTTCTTTAGCAATAAATGATTGCGTTCTCGAGGCACTGGATAATAGGGCTCGCCATCCCAAGTGGGATATTCTTTGGAGATGATGGTTTTAGCGAGAGCTTTTTTTGGTGGATAAAAATATTTGTATTCGATAACGCGAGTGAAAGGGTAGTCTAGGGAAGGGTAGTTGACGGCAGAATTGCTTTGGTAAAATTCTTGGTCGTGTTCTTCGAAGTGAAAATCCAAGGAGCGATATTCTAAATGACCATAAGCGTAATCAAAATATTGATCGATGGCACCAGTATAAAAAACTTGATCAAACTTGCTGAGATCGTTTTGTTCGCGAAAAACAAAAAAATCAGTTTTGAGACGCAACTCAATATTTTGATGCGATAACATTTTGGAGACTAAACCCTCGAAGCCATTGACTGGTAAAGCCTGATAGCGATCGGTGAAATAACGATTATCGGCATCAAAACGCAAAGGATTGCGCTTAATCACGGCCGCATCTAGCTCACTAGGATCTAGCGCCCACTGTTTGAGACTGTAATTTTGAAAAATCGCTTCATAAAGTTCACTGCCCACTTGAGACAAAACATAATCTTCGCTATTAGCCACGTCCTTGAGCTTTTTAGTTTTCTTAGCCAAAAAAGCCCGCATTTCTTCCGCACTACTGAGTTTCTGATGGAAAAATTGATTGATGGTATTCAAGTTAATCGGTAAATTGAGCAATTGATTTTTAACTTTGACTAAAACCTGATGCTCGTAACCCTGCCACTTGGAAAAGGCTCTCAGATAGTCCCAAACTTCTTGACTGTTGGTGTGAAATAAATGAGCACCATAATTGGAGACGCGAATGCCAGTTTGTTTGTCCAAGTGATCGAAACAATTGCCCGCTAAATGAGCCCTTTTATCAATGACTAAGACAGAATCACCGCTACTAGCAAAGCGCTCGGCGAGTGTCGCTCCAGACAAACCAGCACCGATGATTAGAATGCGAGACATGACTTGATTATACAGGGTGAATTTAAAAAAATACTAACCCCGTTGATTAGACAGGCTCCCCAAGTTATACTAATTAACAATAAAATGAAAACAATTCTCGTTACCGGAGCAGTCGGATTTATTGGCTTTCACACCTCCAAACTTTTACTAGAAAAGGGTTATCAAGTCATTGGACTTGATGAGATTAATGATTACTACAATCCAGAATGGAAAGAAGCGAATTTAGCCAAACTCAAAGAAAATAACAATTTTAACTTTCTGAAGTTGGATATCAGAAATTTAAGCGATCTTAGAGAACAGCTCTCTAAGTACAAAATAGATGCCATTGTTCATTTAGCTGCTCGAGCTGGAGTGAGGCCTTCGATTGCTGATCCGCTACTTTATGAGGAAGTTAATATTAAAGGCACGATTAATTTGCTTGAAATTGCTAAAGAAAATCAAATCAAACAATTCGTTTTTGCTTCTTCTTCTTCTGTTTATGGTAATCAGAGCAAAGTTCCTTTTTCTGAAACTGATCCTGTTAATGAGCCGATTAGTCCATATGCTGCCTCGAAAAAAGCTGGCGAAATGTTCTGTCACACTTATGCCCATCTTTACGACATCAACTGTATTTGTTTGCGTTTTTTTACTGTTTATGGCCCAAATGGCAGACCAGATATGGCACCATACATGTTCACCAAGGCTATTCTGGAGGGTAAAACCATCAAAAAATTTGGTGATGGTCAGACCCGTCGCGACTACACCTATGTCGACGACATTGTCTCTGGAGTAGTAGCCGCGATTGATCTGGACAGGAAATTTGAAATTATCAATCTTGGCAATAGTAACCCTATCACCCTCAATGAATTTATTGAGATTCTAGAAAAAATCACTGGCAAGAAAATGCAAATTGAGCGATTGCCCATGCAGCCTGGAGATGTCGATCAAACCTTTGCTGATGTTGCTAAAGCTAAAAAACTACTTGGCTATGAAGCCAAGACCAGCTTTGAAGCAGGAATGAGAAAATTTGTAGAGTGGTATAGAGCAAATCGCTTCTAATCACACTTCTTGTAAGCTTAGCTTGAGCTCCTCTAGGAAATCAGCTACAATCAGACTCATGTATATTTCCTTTGTTGTCCCAATTTTTAATGAAGAAGGTAATGTGAAGAAACTTCACGAAGAGATTCTCAAAGTGGCCAAAGCGCTGAAAAAAGATTTTGAAATCATTCTGGTTGATGATGGCTCAAGAGATAAAACTCCAGAGATTATGAAAACTCTAAAACCAGTTAGAATTATTACTCTGAGACGTAACTCTGGTCAGACAGCTGCCCTTGATGCCGGTTTTAAGGCTGCTAAGGGCGAGCTCATTGTCTCTCTAGATGGCGATTTACAAAATGACCCAGCCAATGTGCCAGCTATGCTCGAGTATTTAAGTGAAAATAATTTAGACGTAGTTTGTGGTTGGCGCAAAGATAGAAAAGATAGCTTTTCTAAAAAATTCATTTCCAAAGGTGCTAAAGCCTTACGAGAAATATTTATCAGAGATCATGTTCATGATGCTGGTTGTACCCTAAGAGTTTATAAAAAAGAATGTTTTAGCGGTATGACTCTGCGTGGAGAAATGCATCGCTTCATTCCAGCTCTTCTATCTTGGAGAGGTTTTAAAATTGGTGAAATAAAAGTTAATCATCGCGCCAGAATTCATGGTCAAAGTAAATACACTCTCACCAGAACAGCAAAAGGCTTAATGGACATTTTAACGCTATGGTTTTTTCATAAATTTGCCTCAAGACCACTACACATGCTGGGAGCTATTGGTATTATTAGTAGTTTCATAGGCTTTTTAATTGGTGTTTGGATGTTCATTGAGAAAGTATTTTTAGGGCAAGGAATTAGCAGTAGAATGTGGCCACTGATCGCAGTTTTTCTAATGCTTTTCGGTGTACAAATTTTTGTGAGTGGTCTGATTATGGATTTGATTATTAGAAGCTACAACCCAAAGTTTTATGAAATCAAAGACGAAAAAGACAATCAATAAAGCTTGGGATAGAATTTTTCCAGAACTCTTATTGAGCTTAACTATAATTTCTTTTTATCTTATTACAGTAGATCTTTATCAATATTTATTTACTGAGCTTTGGTGGAAGTTTGATAGTTTAAATTATAACTACACAACTATATATCTAATATTACTAATTTTGCTTTTTTCTTTTATTGATTTGAGAAAGCTATTAACCAAAAAATATCTAAGGCAGGGAATGATTGCTCTTCTTTTCGTAATCACTTTAATTGGACATAAATTCTACACCAACTTTTATAATGAGCTTCAAACTTACCCCAAAATTAAAAGCATCAGTAAAGATTGGGGTATACCTGGTAGCTGGGTAAAAGTAACAGGTAGAAACTTTGGAGCAGCCTGGCAACCAGGAAAAGTTTACTTGGGTGAAACAGAGATGACTATTAAAAAATGGGAAGATAAGGAGGTTATTTTTGAGATACCAGTCTATGTAATGGAAGGAAATCAACAATTGAAGATATTTAATATATTCAATAAAGAGCAGAAACAATATTTCCAATTTAAGACAATGTTTAACCTAAAAAGTGTAGATGAGGTTTTAAAATGAAAAATTATTTAAACAAATTGTTTAACAATAGCCTTTTAACTTTATTGTTTTTTAAAAGCATATTTTTTTTAATAAATCAAGAAGCATCAGTATTTTTTTTAAATAATATTTTATATATATTATTATTTTTGTTTTTTTTAAAAAATATAAAATTCATTTATAAAGAAAAAAACACTTTATTTTTATTTCTTTCTTTTATATTGGTTTTTATTTTTATAAATGTATATTCTTTTATATCTAGCAGCGATTCTATATTTTCATTTGATGAAAGAAGTAATACTGAAAATAAAAAAATAGCTATAGAATCAAATCTAGTTTACGAAAGTGAATTTGTTTCAAAATTAAATAATCTCGGAAGTATTTCAGTTCCACTGGAAATAGATAGTGCTGAAAACGCAATACTTGATGGCGAAATAAATAAAATTAAAATAAAATTTTCAATTAGAAAAGATGGAGATGAAGAATCATTTTATACGAATGTCTACGATATAATTCTTGATAATAATGTTTTTATTTTTCCATTTGGTTTCCCGAAACAAATAGATTCTAAAAATATTAAATACATAGTAAATTTATCTGTTGAACAATCTCCATATAAAATATATTTTAAATTAAAAAACGGATCCGACTTTGTTTCTGTTTTTCCAAGATATGTGTATTCAAAAAATGATCTTTTTAATTTTAAAGAGATTTCTCCTTTTTTTTATGAAAAATATGCTAATTATTTAAACACAAAATTATTTTATTCTTTTAATATTACAATGTTTTATTGTTTTTCATTGATATTTTTTAAAAAAATATTTAAAAAAAAACAATTAGCTAATATTCTATTATATTCAATTTCAATAATTTTAATTTTTTTAATAAATATCGAGAACAACTATATATCATATTCTGAATTTTTTGATCAACTATTGAGCCAAAAAAATTTAATTTTTCTATTTGCGCTTTTAACACTCTTGTTCTCTAACTTTAAAATACGTCAACATAAAATAAATAAAACAAATGCAGTAAACAAATACTTTTTATTTTTATTGTTTTTTTTAGCGATAATTCTAAGAACACACAATCTTGGGTCTGGGTCTTACGTCACAGATGAAGGATCAACAGCAAAATACTCATACGCAATAAATAAAAATTTAACTCCATGCTTAGATGAAATTTGTTATTTGAGGGGGTTGCCTTATTTGTATTTTACCTCCCTTATAACTGCTATTTTTTCAGTAAACGAACTTACCGTTAGATTATCAGGATTAATATTTTCTTTGGCTGGATTTTTTATTTTTTACCTTGTTTTAAAAGATTTAAATTTCAATAAAAAAACAATATATTTATCTTTGTTTTTGATTATGTTTTCGGATTGGAGTTTAGAATTCTCTAGATATGCCAGAATGTATTCAGCACTGTTCTTTTTTGTTATAGCAACTTTTTATTTTTATATAAAAACTTTTTTTAAAAAGAAAAATAAGTATTTAGCACCACTGTTCATCTCTTCGTTTTTGGCCATAATAACCCATCAGTTTGGGATGTTACTGTTATATTTAATAATAGGACCGATTATTACCGGCAATATTAAAGATTTCTCATCTAAAAAACATTTAGCTTATTCAATTTTTATTTTTATAACAGTTTTTGTTTTATTAATTAAATTTCCAGGAATAACTTATTCTAATAAATATCTTGGATACAATGATGTTTTTAGAGATAGTACCGCTAACGTTGATAATTTTTGGTTTTTGAAGAGATTGCAATCGCCAAATCTTTCTATTATTTATGACATTTATAATTATCTTCCATTAGTTTTAGTGATGTTAATATATTTCCTATATAAAAAATGCATCAACCTTAACTTTTCTCAAAAAAACCTAATTCATGGGTTTATATATTTCTCAATATTTATTATTTTAATATATGATTCTCAATTTGAAACAAAATATTTGTGGTGGATGCTGCCTTTTGCATACATTGTCGTATCTGAAGAGTTGGAATTACTTTTTAAAGATAACAAGATAATTGGTTTTTTATCTTTTATAACCATCTTTTTTCCATCATTTATAGGTTCTTATCAAATTTTAGAAAGAAATTTTGGATCAAATTTATCAAGAAATCTTCTAATTTCACCAACTAGCACGGAAGACTATAGCGTTGATGATAAAACTCCTGTTCTATATGTTATAAATCACATGAAAAACAAAGACATTGTGATTACCGATTACTGGATGCACGATATTTATTTTGAAACTCTAAATGAAAGTAAAAGTAATTATTTTATAAGCGAATGGAGTGGAAAAGAATTTCTAATAAAATTTCCACAGTATAAATTAATTTTTGAAGGAGATGCTGTAAAACAAACAATTAATGGACCAATTTTTATTAATAGCTTAAATGAATTTATTGAATTAATTAACAATCATAACAGAGTTTGGTTTGTTTCATCAGCCGACTATATAGGAAGAAGGCATGAACATATATCTATTCCAGAAATTTCTAAATACATACATCATTCTAAAATAAATCCTGTGTACACGGGATTAGATAATAATACAAAAGTCTATTTCTTTAACAAAGAGTAATATTTTTTTAAAATAAAATCCTCAATTTCACTAAGAATTGAGCGAAAGGTATTTTTTTGTTTACCTCTTTTATTGAGAGAATAACTATTTATATAACTAAAAAGCATATCATGAGTAGTTGTTTTAGGTGACAAGCTGGGGGTTTTCCCTATTAAATATTCATATGCATTTATCAGATCAGTGCCTAATAGATTTACGTCAAACTTGTTAGCTCTAATTAGTGCATTTTTGCTTATTAACTCATATAAAAACTTTTTTTTTGATAAATCTTCAATTATTGAAGAAAAAGTTAAAGGCTCATTTCTAATAAAACCATTAATATTATTATCTATTAATTCAACTTGAGCATTGTCAAAAAGGGGGGTTGAATTTGTTATAATTGGTTTTCCACTTAACATTGATTCTACATACACATAGCCAAATGTTTCACCAATCAATGAAGTATGAGCTAATACATCAACACTATTCAAGACCAAAGAAAGCAATTCTTCGTCAAGAATATTATCAAAAAATATAACTGATTTTTGTATTTTTTTCACAAAAACCATTTTTCTAATATAGTCTGGGGCACCTATCAATATTAATTTAAATTTATCATTTTTTTTAGATAAAATTGACATTGACTTAATAAGCAAAGGACTAAACTTAAGCTCATCTTTTCTTCCATATTTCAGTAATACAAAGTCATTGTTTTTTAGACCAATGCTTTTTCTAAAAGAATTTATTTTGAATTTAGAAAAGTTGATTATTCGCTTAGTATCTAAAGGGTTATAAATTACCAAATTATTAATTTTAAATTCATCAAGAGACATCTTTTTATGTTCTATATATCTCATTGCAACAAACTTACTAACGAAAATTCTTAAATCAACGAGCTTTTCTTCTGAGTTGCCTGTTATTTTACCGAAATGGTTGGTTTCAACTAGCAAAACTTTTGTTTCTTTTTTAAGAAAGCGTATTAATTCAAACATTTTATTACTGGATCTATTCAAATGCACAATATCAGTTTTTTCATTTAAAATAATTTTTTTTAATTTATGAAAATTTCCATTGCAAACAAATGTTTTTAAACCTACTTCTTTTGCTTCTTCAATAATTTTACCGCCCTCAAAAAATCCACATATCGATACTTTAAAATTTTTGTTTTTTAATAAATATTTGGCAAAAACAAACATCGACTTCTCAGTTCCACCCATTCCTAAAGAATCAGAGATGCAGAGTATTTTAATCATTACTATTTTTTTTTAAAATAATTAGTAACTGGGGACCATAAAATTTAAATGGGTAAATTCCTAGTCTATTAAGAAATTTGCATAGTACTGTTATAAAAAAATAAATCTTATAAAATTTATTTTTTTTAGGCATCCAATCCTTTTTAATACCCCATATTGACTCTGCCTTTTCTATAGTTACATTATTTTTTCCAGAAAGATAATGCACAAGCGATGTTAATCTTGGTTCAACTGTGGTATCCCAATCTGGTTTGTAAATTGTATTCGTTGCAATTGGTTTGACAAAATTCCAACGTAATTGGTTCTTGGGTAAAAGAAACATAAATAAATCTTGAAATAAAATTTTGACAGATCTAATTAGAATAGATTCCTTATTACATGGAGACCTATAGCACATTGATCCAAAGTTTGGACAAACAATAGCAATCTTCCCATTTTTTTTTGTGACACGAATCATTTCATTTATAATTTTTAATGGATTTTCTGTGTGTTCTATTACAAATGCTGAATATATAAGATCAAATTTACTATCTGGAAAATCCAAATATTCAATATTTCCAATGGAAAAATTTATATTCCGATATTTTGATTGAGCAATTTTTATTCCTATTTTACTATAATCCACACCGTAACAATTTTTTCTATTGCCACATATTCTGAAAAGCTTTGATCCTTCCCCACACCCACATTCGAGAATTAATTTTGAATTTTTAGCAATTTCACTAATAATTTTCAGGCCATAATTATTAGAGATATCGCTACTACTTTCACCAGATATTTTGTAATAATTATAATTATATATATTTTTATCTATGGACATAATTTAGTCTTTAATTTTTTTGTTTATGAAACGATTTATCAAAATTGGAAAATTAAAACAATATCTAATAATTGAAATAGCTCTGTTTACTTTATTTATTTTTTTCATTAAATGCATTGGTATATTATCAGCTATCGATCTAAATTTAAGTGCATCATCAATTATCTCTTTTTGTGAAGAAAAAAATATTTCTTTTAATTTAAAACTATTCTTCCAAAAAAAACCGGTGTACTTTTCTTTAACTTTGACACAACGAAGTTCTTTATAAGCTGAGTGTATTAATGTTTTTGGAGTAAATATTAATACACCATTCCTTGCTTCAACCATCCACCGGTGATGACAAAAGCCCACATACCTATCTGAGTTTAAAAAGGGATCAACATTATTTTTCATTTCATAAGCTCTATTTGGAAATTCAAAATAACCAGATTTGGAAATACGTTTTATTTCTTCTGCTAAAAAAGCTGGGTCCTTTATATCTTCTAAAACATGACCGCATATAACAAAATCGAACTCTTTATCATTAAAAGGAAGTTTATTTTTAATATCGTGCATTATCCAGGTGTTTTTATTAAAATGCTCTTTCATTTCTTTCGGAAAAGAATTTATTTTTTTTCTAGAATGAAATGGTAAAATATCTAGAACGTGAGTGGCTCTATTAAATGGTCTTTCCCATCCTCCTATATCCAGCACCTTGTCGTTTTCTTTTAAAATAGATAAAATTTTTCTATAATTTTTTATTTTCATATCTTGATTTAATCCTAAAAAAATAAGTAGTAATAATAATAATATTTGAAATTGTTATAACAATCAAACTCGAATATGCTATTCCAATGAAACCAAAGTTTGTAATAAAAATATAATCTAAAATAACATTAACAAAACCAAAAAAGATAAGGTTTTTACTAACAATATCAAAATCACCGGTTCCCACTATAAAACCTTGTGGGAAAATTCCATTAAATAACGATATGCAGAGGACAATTAACAATATATAAAATATAGAATAAAAATCATCATTACTATATTTTGAAAAAAACAAATCAATAATTTCTGGACCTACAAATAAAACAATTATAGTAATAAGAACTGAAAATAACAAAGAGTAAACAATGAATTTTTTTAATTTATTTAATATTATTTTATAATCATTTTTTGAAGCATGAGCAGTTATGGTTGGAGAAATAACTTGAGCCAATATGTATACTGGAATAATTATTATGCTATTTATTTTATTAATTATTTCAAAATAATTAAGCTCATTAAAATAATGATATTTACCTAGAAAAAACACGTCTATCCTACTATAAAAAAAGTAAGCAATGCCTCCAAGACCTATTACGGCTGCATATTTAATAATATTTCTAATCATAATAAAATCAAAATAAAATGTTGGTTTAATATTAAAAAGCAACAATAAAAATGAAATAACAGAATAGAGAATCACCTGGGAAAAAATAGACCCAGCAATTCCATATAAACTTATTAGAGCAAGAGATGCAATCAATGTGATTAAACTTGATATAAAAATTATTAGTGATAAAGATTTAAATTTATTTAAACCTCTATAAATTCCGTCTAAAACTGAAGATATTGGTATTAAATATATTAAAAATATTACAAATAATAAATATTTTTCAAATTCTGGAAAAAATCTTCCAAAATAAAAAAATGTTAAAATTGAAAATATTGAGGAGAGCAATGTAATAATAAAGAAAGCATTAAAAACCAATATTTTTACATTTTTTTTACTAACTAGATTCTGTTCAACGATAAGCTTACTAACACTCGATGAAATACCAAAATCACAAAATGAAATAATTAAAAAAACCATTGCAATAAAATAATTATATTCTCCAAAAATTTTAGCTTCCAAATGATAAGATGATATATAAAATATTGCAAACGATGTCCCTTGTTTGCTTAATATTTGAAGAAATCTCCAAAAGTAATTGGAAACTGTTGTTCTATGGTTGCTGTATAATTTTTCTAATAATATCAGCATATTTTTTACCGATTTTCTCATAATTAAATTTATTTTTTACTTTATCAAATCCTTTGTTTCCTAGATAGTTTTTAAAATTTGGAGAATTTTGCAACTTTTTGATAGCATTAATATAATCTTGTTTAGTTGAGGCAAAAATAATACTACCATTAGCAATTTTTTTTAATTCGAAAGTTGGAGTAGCTATAACTGCTTTTTTTTCAGACCAATAATCATAAAGCTTAACTGGATTGGTGGTGTCATTTAAAGGAATTTTTTTTAATGGAATTATTCCAATATCTGATTTCGCAATTAATCTAGATGCAGTGTTACTATTAACACTTTCATGTATAAATATATTTTTTATAGATAATGATTTTTTTATCAAATAATCTTTTAAATTTCCATCTCCATATATGTCTAATTTTATATTTGGAAATTCTTTCATAACTTCAAAAAGAAGATCAAAGTCAAACCAATCTCTCAATGTTCCTATAAAGTTTATTTGTTTAATCTCTTCGCTTTTTAGTGTGTTTTTTTTATTTTTATTGTTAATAAGCTTGCCGTTTGGCATATAAAAAACTGATTTCTTAATCTTCTTGAATAATAAATATTGCTTTGTACTAGTTGTTGTGATCGCACTGGAATATTTAACAAAAATTGGTTTTGAAATATACTTCCAAAAAAATTTATGAGTGGGTTTTTTCTCGACTAGTTCCCAGTCGTCTATTAAGTCAAAAATAAAAGTAACTTTTTTAAAATAACAATACAAGCAAACCAATACTGTATTGAAATAATTATCTACAACAACAAAATCTGGTTTTATCTTAATTAAAATATATAAATTTCTAAGGTTCTCTAAAAACAACAATAATAAGCCTTGATTCAAATTAATCTTTTTACTAACGACGTCTATGTCTTTTGGAATTAAATTTTTAGACACTCTTTTGATTCTCAGGGACTTATTTTTACCAGAATACTCCACTGGTTCTACATATGTAAATTTAATGTTATTTTTACATAAAGAAATAACTAAAGACTGCTCTCTAGCAAAATAATAGTCCCAAACTACTAATGCAAAAAAAAGCCCATTAATTTTACTATTCTTTGTCATTCTTTGTTTGCTATTAATTTATATATTTTAGATAGTTTTAACACAGATTTTTCCCAATCATATTTTTTTGCGTTAATGATGCCTTTTTTAGAAAATAAATCTCTTTTATCTTTGTTATATAAAAGAATCTTTATACCACTTAGTATATCTTTTGTTGATTTTGGATTTACGAGGTATGCAGAATCATTAGTTAGCTCCGACATTGAACTATTTTTAGAAGTAATAACTGAAGTACCACAAGATTGGGCTTCTAAAACCGGAAAACCAAACCCTTCAATCAGAGAGGCAAATAGAACAATTGTAGATGCAGAGTACAATTTGGATAAATCTTTGTTACTTACGGAGTCTAAATGTATAAGATTATTATTGTTATTATTATAAAAATTTATTTTCCATCCAATTCTTCCGACTAGAACCAAAGGAATTTTTATTTTTCTATTAATATTAAGTTCTCCAATTGCTTCTATATATCTCAAAATGTTTTTTCTAGGTTGTATAGTTCCAACAGACAATAAAAATCTATCTGGCAATGAATATTTTCTCTTAATTTCATTAATTTCTTTTTTAGTAGATGGCTTAAAAATATTTTTATCAATTCCCAAGTGTATAACTTCTATATTTCGTTTAATCTTTTTTTTATAGTAATTCAAAATTTCTTTTTTAGAAAATTTAGAATCTGTAATTAAAATATTTGAAAATGAAATTGAAAGAAAAAAGTTTAACTTCCAATATAAATAATTTAGAAAATTTTCTGTTTCTGGATGGGTAATAGGAATTAAGTCATGCAATGTGGTTACTTTTTTAATAAATGGAAAAAAATTGGATGTGCTTTTTGGTAAGTGCAGGACATCAATTCTATAAAAAAAAGCACCAAGTGGTAAAACGATTAAATCATATATTGGAAGTAAAAATTTCCATTTTGGAAATAAACAAACTTCTTTAACTTCTTTAAAACTTCCTTTTAATTTTTTGTTGTTATAAAAAATAATCAACTCAATATCCTTATCTTTTTTAATTTGTTTTACTAAATTAATAACATAATTTTTCACTCCACCTCTTTCAGACAAGGTTCTAGCATCAATTCCAACCCTAATTTTTTTAGAAAAATTATTTCTTAACATTATTTATTGCTTTAGCTAAAGATTCTGGAGTCTGCTCAGAAACAAAAATACCATTTTTGCCAAGTATTTTTCTATTTTCTTCTATATCAAAACAAACAATGTTTTTTAGCTCTAAGTATTTATATATATAAAGTTTTGCGTTGGCCTCACCACTGGCACCTAGCAACTTTGGGGAAACCGCAACGTCTAAATTTTTTAAATAACCACCTGCTTTTTCATAAGGAACTTTACCTGTCAGAGTAACTCTATCTTCAACTTTTAATTCTTTAAGTCTTTTCTCCACGTGCTCCAAAGGATATCCCATGATTAAAAAATGAAACTTATTATCAATGTATGGAATAGCATCCAATAAATAATCAACACCTTTATATGGTTGTAAACCACCCAAATAACCAACAATTATTTTGTTATCTGGCATATCTAATTTTATTTTTTTAACTTTAGAATTAAAAAGAGTTTTGTTCGGAAAATCCTTTATAGCGGTAATTTTATTAACCCTTCCAAATTTTTTAGCAAAAAAATCTTTTAGTCCTTCTGTAGAGGTTACTATCTCATCACAATTGAGTACTATATATTTCTCTATTTTTTCTAAAATAGAAGATATAAAACTTCCTCCTTTTATTGTTCCATGACTAGCTAATTCACCAACAAGTGAACCCTGTGCATCGAAGACTACTGGTAATTTAAAAAATTTTTTGGCAACTAAACCTATTAAAGCCGCTTCAAATGTGTGAGCGTATATATAATCAAAGACATTTCTTTTACAAAGCCTAATAGTATTAATGAGTATAAAAAAATCCGCAATTGGCTTAAAAATATTAAATCCAGGAGAAGTATTTTTATAAAACGGAATACGAATGGTTCTGCTTATATTTAATCCATCTATATCTCTTCCTAAATTATAAGTTAATAGCTGTATCTTATTATTTTCTTTCTTCAATCTTAGATAACTATCTAAAACTCTTATTGAGCAACCTCTGTCAGCAAAAAATGGTGTAGTAGCGATCATTAATATTTTATTATTTTGTTTTTTCATAATATACAAATTACAATTATGCCATAAAAACTCATTTTCTTGCTATACTAAAGTGTGCATAGAAAAAATCTTTTTCTTATTTTCTTTTTTGGCTTATTATTTCGTCTAGTTGTTATGCCTTGGGCTATGCAGGCTGACTTGTTATCTATGACCTATAGATCAAATTTGATGAGCAACTATGATTTATGGAATCAAGATAATAACCAGATTTTTGGTCACTACGTCTATGCTTTGAATTTAAAACTAATTGAGCCTTTTTTTGGCAATTTACAACATTTTTTTTCTGCTTCTCATGGCATGTCTCCTAGTTCTACCACCAGCAGCGTAGGGGATTGGCTTAATTTCGTTTCAAATCCTCAAATTAATGCTTTCATTTTTGCTCTTAAAATTCCCCATCTTCTAGCAGATATTGCCATTTTTTTGATTTTAGCTAAATTTTTATCAAAAAATAAAAAACGTAATCTAATTTTGAGCTTATGGTGGTTTAATCCTGTTAATATTTATGCTTTTTATGTTTTTGCTCGCCATGACTCTTTAACTTTATTGGCGCTGTTACTTGCTACGCTATTTTTAGCCAAAGAAAAAATCTTTCCAGCTCTCTTAGCTTTCTTCGCGGCTGTTCAAATTCGCTTTCAGCCCATACTTTATTTGCCCTTATTTTTGATTCATTTATGGCGAAATTTTCCTATTAAAAAACTTATTGCCAATTTATTATTAACTAGTCTAGCTATCTTGGCTATTATTCTAATTGAGAAGAATCTACCTTTCGACCAAGCTTTATTTGATCAAATTAAAGGCATTGATCATCAAATAGAAACAGTACAAACTCCACCTGAAACAAATTTAATCAGCCAAATCATTAGTAAACCTTTTGAATTAGCCACCTCCGTTGGAGGGCGTAGTTCCATGAACAAATTACTCATTTTTAGCGGTGTTTATGCCTTTCTCAATCTCCTCTATCTTTTCCTCAAAAAAGCCAAAAATCCTCAAGAAGCCTTTCTACAGTTAAATTTAATTTTATATATCAGTATGTCGGTATATTTTTTCATTAATGATTTTTCCCCTCACTATTTTGTCTGGCTTTCTTTATTTGCCAGCGTCAGTGCTTTATTCAGTAAACAATTTGTCTGTGCTTATTTGCTTTCTATTCTGGGTTGGGGAGTGATGGGACTGGTCGATCCTGGCAATTTTGCCATTAATCAAAATCTCTTTTTGCCTGTTTCGCCAGTTATTTTTAATACTCCTCAATTGGCTTATCTTGTTCCACATCAAGCTCTGATTTTTAATCTCGGTCGACTAGTTTTTAGTGGCGGATTACTCTGGTCAAGCTATCTCGCTCTTAAATATTTAGTCAAAGATATGAATTTTAAACAAACTTGGAAGAATAGCTTAAAAATTGGTCTTTTTTTATTGGCTTTTTTGCCTTTAGTTTTTGCTAAGCCAGTTCAAGCCGCTAAAGTCCCCGTCTTAGAACAAGATGGTCAAGAAAAAATTCTTTTAGAACCAGGCGCTGCTTATCAGAACTCTTTTGTTTCTAACAGTGATCATTTTGGCGCTTTAGATCTCAAATTCGATACTTCGCGCAGTACAGAACAAAAATATTTAATTTTTAGACTTAAGGAAGAAGGCGAGGATGATTGGTATTACCAAAATCGCTATAATATAGCCGATTTTTACAATAACGCCTTTTATCCTTTTGGCTTTCCTTCTATCAGCGATGCACTTGGCAAGAAGTATGTCTATGAAGTTGAATTAGTTACTGCAGGCAATTATCCACTCTATATTTATGATCATAGCTACATTGTCTCCAAAGAGGGTAGCATGAGAGAAATTTTACAAATCATCAAAAGTGACTTGCTAACTAAGTGGCAAAATCAGAAAAAGTTTTGGATTTTTTGGCTGAGTTTATTGGGCATAAATTTATTAGCTTTAATTGTAGTGATTGCCATCCCACCAAGAAACAAAAAAGCCACCTTTTAAAGTGGTCTTTTTGCTTTGCTTTTAGGGTTGCCCGCAAAATAATTATCTCTCCTCTATATTTCAAGAACTGCTACAATTGCTTCAATGAAAGCCGTACTTAGTGGTTCTATTGCTATTGACCAAATCATGAGTTTTGATGGGAGTTATGCTGATTTAATCCAGCCAGATAAACTTCACGTTCTTTCCATTTCTCCCTTGGTTAAAAAAATGACAAGAACACGTGGTGGCATAGCAGGCAACATTGCTTATTCATTAGCTTTGCTTGGTGAAAAACCTATTTTACTCGCTAGTGCTGGCTCAGACGCTACAGATTATCTCTCTAACTTAGAAAAAATTGGCGTTAATCTAGAACACATGCACCTCAGCCAATTGCCTACAGCCACCTTCAGTGTCTTAACCGACAGCAATAACTGTCAAGTGGGAGGTTTTTATCCAGGAGCCATGAGTGACGCCTCTTCTCTTAATTTAAAAGCTTTTGCCAATGATGATGTGTTAATGGTTGTCTCTGCTCATGATCCAGGGCAAATGGCTAAGCAAGTCTTAGATTGTCGAAAACTTCATAAGAAGTTGCTTTATGACCCTGGTCAACAAAGTTTAATTCTTGACAAAAAAGACCTCGAGCAAGCCATCGACACCGCTGAAATACTCATCGTTAACGATTATGAAATGGGTCTGCTTTGTCAAAAGCTCGAAATGTCTAAAGAAGAGATTATTCAAAGATTGCCACTTTGTATTATCACTTTGGGTAAAGAAGGTGCCTTCTTCTACCAAAGATTAGATGGTCATCAAAAACACTTGACTAAAGCTGTTTTACTTAAAGAAGTTCTCGATCCAACTGGTGCTGGTGATGCTTTTCGTGCTGGCTTCATTTATGCTTATTTGCATTCTTGGTCAATTAAAAACGCGATACAATTGGCTAACGTAGTGGCTTCATTTGCAGCAGAGCAATATGGCACTCAAAATCATCAACTTAAATGGCCAATTATTAAACAAAGATACAAGGAAACTTATGGCGAAAAATGTCCAAACTGATTACAAAATTAAAGATATAAAGTTGGCGGAGTGGGGACGAAGAGAAATCACTTTGGCAGAAAAAGAAATGCCTGGTCTTATGGCCATTCGCCAAGAATATCAGGCGCAGCAACCTCTCAAGGGGGCTCGCATTGCCGGTTCATTGCACATGACCATTCAAACTGCCGTGCTTATTGAAACCTTGGTTGCTTTGGGAGCAGAAGTCCGTTGGGCTTCTTGTAATATTTTTTCTACTCAAGATCACGCCGCTGCCGCCATTGCTACTGACGGCATCCCAGTTTTTGCTTGGAAAGGTGAAACAGAAGAAGAATATTGGTGGACCACTGAACAGACTCTTCAATTTAAGGATAATAAGAGTAAATTAATTGGACCAAATATGATTTTGGATGATGGTGGAGACTTAACTGGCTTAGTTCACAAAAAGTTTCCGGAACTATTGAAAGAAATTAAAGGTGTTTCAGAAGAAACCACTACGGGAGTGCATCATCTCTATCAAATGCTTCAAGACAAAACCCTGCGTATCCCTGCTATCAACGTTAATGACAGCGTCACTAAATCTAAATTTGACAATTTATACGGCTGCCGCGAGTCTCTAGTTGACGGCATTCGTCGTGCCACTGACGTTATGATTGCTGGTAAAGTTGCTTTTGTGGCCGGTTTTGGCGATGTTGGTAAAGGTAGCGCTCAATCTTTGCGCAACAATGGCGCTCGAGTGATTGTTGGCGAAATTGATCCTATCTGCGCTCTCCAAGCCGCCATGGAAGGCTATGAGGTCAAACGTATTGAAGAAGTTCTTGATGAAGTGGATATTTTTGTCACTGCCACTGGTTGTAAAGATGTCATTCGCATCGAACATCTGTCTAAAATGAAGGATACCGCTATTGTCTGTAATATTGGACACTTTGATATTGAAATTCAAGTTGATGCTTTGAATAAATACAAGGGCATTAAAAAAACTCAGATCAAACCTCAGGTAGATTTATATACTTTTCCAGATGGGCATCGCTTGATTTTGTTAGCAGAGGGTCGCTTGGTTAATTTAGGTTGTGCCATGGGACATCCTTCTTTTGTGATGTCTAATTCTTTCAGCAATCAAGTTTTAGCTCAAATCGAACTATTCAATAAACCACATGAAGTTGGAGTTTATCGTTTGCCTAAGGAACTAGATGAAAAAGTAGCTGCCCTGCACTTGGAAGCCATTGGCGTACACTTGAGCAAGCTTAGTAAAGAACAGGCAGAATATCTTGGAGTAAAACAAAAAGGGCCATTTAAAGCTGATCATTATAGATATTGAGCCAACTGCTACAATAAACAAATGCTAAAACGTTTTCTTTATCAATTGCGTCGCTTGCTTTACTGGCCACTGCGTGATTTTGCTTACCTAACGCATCCGCTTTTTAACGCCAACAGTAGCTCTGATCAACTTTCGCAAAAACAAATCCTCAATCAATATCTATCCATGCGTAAGGCCGGGCTTTTGCCTTTACCCATCAGCCAAGTTGGCTGGCGAGCTTTTTCCCAATTCGATGAAGACGGTATCTTGCTCTACATCTTCAGCATTATTGGTAGCAGCAATCGTCTAGCTGTGGAAATTGGGGCTGATTGTGAGAGTGATTTTTTTCAATTTCCAGAAAGCAATACCACTAATCTGCTGGTTAATCATGATTGGCAGGGTCTGATCATCGATGCTTCCAAGAGAAACATCAAAAAGCTCAAAAGATTCTTTCGCAACTGCAAAAGCACCACTTATAAGCCGCCTGTTTTACTGCAAGCCTTGGTTAATCGCCAAAACATCAATCACCTGATCAAAAAAGCTGGTTTCACTGGCGAAATCGATCTTTTTTCTCTCGACGTTGACAGTAATGATTATTGGCTTTTTCAAACCCTTGAAGTTATTAAGCCTCGGGTCTTAGTCTTAGAATTTAACCAGTTCTGGCAAAGTAAAGACGCCGTCACTATTCCTTATCAAAACGACTTAGATGCTTTCCTAAAATTACGCCAAAAAAATCCTAGTTACTTTGGTGCCTCACTCGCTGCCATGGTCAAACTCGCCAAGCAAAAAGGGTATCGCTTAGTCGCCCTCAACAGTTTTGGCCACAATGCTTTTTTTGTAAGAAAAGATTTAGGATTGAAATTTTTACCGACTTTGCCAGTTAAATATACTGTAAAACAAGTGGCGCCTAGTCATGACTTGAAGTGGATGGAGGTGTAAAAATATTTCATTTATAAAGCTGATTGTGTGTTCCAAGAGCGATAAATAAAACTTCATTGTCACTAATTGGTGCATAAATTGCTCGCCAATCACCAGTAATATTAATACTGTAATAGTCAGTATATTCACCAACTAGCGAATGATTGCGGAGTGAAGGGTCTAGAGGATTTTGACTAAAAATTTCTATTCTTTTAATTAACTGAGTTTTGATTTTTTGTGGAGATTTTTTAAATTGTTTAATGAAGTTTTTGTTGTAATTAACGATCATTACTTTGCTTTTTCAGAAAATCTAAAGATTGTTCTTTGGAGGCAAATTTATAATAATCACCAGTTTTTAGGTCTTTTTGGGCCTGTTGCATTTGCTCAAGCAACCAAGCTGAAGGAGCTTCGCCTGTTGAGAAGGCCACTGTCTTAGTACGAGTAACATTTTTAAGAAATGCCTTAATTAAGGAACTAAGGGAGAAACCTAGTTCTTCGGCAACTTTTTGCGCCGATTCTTTAAGTTCTTGATCAGTACGAATTTGAATGACTGCATTATTCATAATTTCTTGATTGTAATGCAAATGTAATGAATTTGTCAATACTCCGTCAAGTTTTGTATCCATAATATTCATTATCTCAATTTAAGGTTGCTTTAAGTGTGATCGTTAAAGACTTGCCCAATCTTGTTTTATCTCTTCAAACTCTCTATCATAATCTTATGTTCGCTATAATTAGCAAATTACGCCAATCAGAAGGCTTAAAACATTCAGTTTTGACTATTTTCTCTTATGGTTTGGCCTCTGCTTTTTCTGCTTTGGCTGTTATTTTAATTTCGCGCTTACTTGGGCCAACTAGTTTTGCTGATTTTTCAGTGGCTTTTTCATTGTCTCTGATTCTCAATCGCCTCAATGACTTTGGTCTCTCCATGGTGATTCAAAAAATCGTTGGAGGAGAGTGGCGCCGTCCCAAAATCAATGCTTACTTGTCTTTAATTTTGAAGTATCGTCTGGTTATTTCCATTTTGTTAATTTTACTCGGCTTGGTTTTTTCAGGCGCAATTTCAAATTATCTACAAATTAGCAATCAAGTCCTCATTCCTCTAACTTTTCTTTTCAGTCTCTCCGTCACTTATTTCGAATCTGCTCAAATTACTTTACAAAGTCTGGGAAAGTTTAAGATCGCTGCCTACAACTATTTACTGCCTTCTTTCATTAAATTTAGCTTAGCCTTAATTATCTTTTTACTAAAAATTACAGATGTTCAATTAATTCTAGTTATTTATTTGCTCAGTACTTTACCAAGCTTACTAATCGCTGAATTTCTTAAGCCTAAGTGGATTAAATATGAGCTTGGTCAAAAATTCAAAAAAGAGCAAGGCAAAGTTCTCCAGTTGCTCAAGCACTCGGCTTTTGCCATCATTGCTGCTGGCATTATCGAAAATATGGATGTTCTTTTTGCCAAACATTATTTGTCTTCCTATGAGGCTGGTCTACTGGCAGGGGTCAACCGTATTGCCATGCTACTATATGTAGTAGCATACGCTCTCGCCAATGTCTTAAATCCTCGAGCAGCAACTTATAAAAACCGTGCTAATTTTGATTCATTTCTCAAAAAGGCTTGGGGCATCACTGCCTTAGCTGTTTTTGCTTTCTTTTTGAGTTTACCCTTTGCTCCTTTACTCATTCATTGGACTATTGGCCCCGCTTACGCAGGTGGTAGTGAAATCTTAGTTGTTCTCTTAGCAGCTGGTTTTATTAGTATTGCTTTAATGCCTTTCATCGCCACTTTTTACGCTTTCAAAAGCAATCTCTATTTCTCACTCAGCGCCATACTGCAATTAGTTATTGTTCTTGTTGGAAATTTTTATTTTGTCCCAAAACTCGGGCTCACTGCCAGTGTCTATACTCGTTTGATTGCTCGCATAGCCTTGTTGGTCTTTACTTGGCTAATGTTGTGGATAAACTACAGGCGAGAATTTAAAAAATAAGCTAGTTAGCTTGTTTCCAAAGGAGAATCATCTTCTTTAGGAGTCTCGATCATCTCTCTTATACTGCTTACCTCACCTCCTTCTGTTTGTCTTGAAATCATTGCTTTAAATGCTGGAGCGTGTTTCGCATTTAACCAAGCATAAACTTCTGAGTCATATTTTCCTAAGAGAATAGCCATTACTTTATTTTTGTCTTTTCTTTGCAAGTTATAAATGAAGTTAGGTGCACCTAAAACATCGTTGACCATTCTTACCACGGCTTCACTCGCATCATAAAGCAAAATCCCTCCAGCAGAGAGATAAACTCCTTCTACGTTTTCTTTACCAATCTTCAATTCAAAACCTTCTCCAAGATCATTTTCACTTGAAAGAGGAGTAATTTTTCCTCTTATTTCTATTCCTTTGATAGATCTTTCAAATAAGCTGCGAATTCCATCAAAAGTCTGTGTTTGTTCTTTTTCCATTTTTAATCCTATTTAATTTATTGCTACTTGGAAGAGTGTATCAAAAGAAAACAGACTTAACAAGAAAATAAAAAACCACTTATAAAAAGTGGTTTTGAATGATTTGGGGTTTTCCCCGACCATGCCTACGAAACTATTTTTAGTATACATTTTTATTTAAATTTTTCAAGCTCAAAAACTTGGTGGACCGGAGGGGAATCAAACCCCCAAACCATGTTTCGTAGACATAATCGCACATCAGTGCTCCGGCCCATACCTTTATTATCTAAGTCTAACTTTTCAAGAAGTGTGACAATCTATAACTTCCTCTCCCATCCTTCTCAGATCTTTGCTAAAATCAGCATACTTATGTTTGAATACTTAAATGGCAAAACAATTTTAGTAACTGGCGGTGCTGGCTTTGTGGCTTCACACATTTGTGATGCCCTTCTAGAAGCTGGAGCGACGGTCATAGCAGTCGATAATTTCATCACTGGTAGAAGAGAGAACATTGCCCATTTAGAAGAACAAGAAAATTTTCACTTAGTCGAAGCTGACGTTAGTATTCCTACCGCGGATTATTTAGATGTTTTTCTTGATCAAATGCGCGCCACTGCTCCAGAAAAAGCCAAGATTGACGCTATCATGCATTTTGCTTCTCCAGCTAGTCCACCTGTTTATCAGGAATATCCTGTAGAGACATATCTGGTCAATTCACTCGGCACACATAATCTTTTAACTTATTTAGAAAAAAATTATCCAGAGGCTCGCTTTCTTTTTGCTAGTACTTCTGAAGTCTATGGCGATCCAGCCATTCATCCTCAAAAAGAAGATTACTGGGGCAATGTTAACCCAAATGGAGAGCGCTCCTGTTATGACGAGGCTAAACGCCTTGGAGAGACCATTTGTGGCGTCTTTACTCGTAAGTTCCAGTTGGACGTCCGTATTATTCGTATCTTTAATACCTATGGTCCCAGAATGCGTGATGATGACGGTCGCATTTTGCCAACTTTTATTAATCAGGCTCTGCAAAAAGAAGCTTTGACTGTTTATGGCGATGGCAAGCAAACTCGTTCTTACTGCTATGTTAGCGACTTAGTCAAAGGCATTTTGCTCATGCTTAGTAAAGAGGGCTTGGCGGGTCAAACCATCAACTTAGGCAATCCAGATGAATACACTGTCTTAGAAACCGCCGTCTTGGTGCAAAAAATCATTAATGACAGCGTCACTCAAGAAAATATTATCTTTAAAAACCTCCCAGCCGACGACCCAACTCGCCGCAAACCAGATATTAGCAAAGCCATCGAGCTACTTAACTGGCAGCCAGAAGTAGATTTTCGCACTGGCCTAGCTAAGATGATCGAGTACTTCAAGTAACGTCTTATAACTTTGCTATTTTTGATATATTCCTATATAATTCGATCTGTATAAGACGATAAATTGAGATAATTGCTATCCCTATTTTTAAATCTTATTTCTTTAATTGTTCTTTAAAAATTTGCGAAAAGACAGGTTATTAAGCAAAGAGCATTTTGAATAGAAAAACTTCTATTTAGAGTGCTCTTTGTTTTCAGAGCCCGTGAAAAAACACTAGACAATATAAAGGAGAAGCAATGAGTGACATAAGTGGAAAAATAAATTCAATCAGGTATGGACAAGATTTTATTTTGTTAAGAATGGATAATCTGACTGCGTTTCAGATTTTCCAAACAGCAGGTCTGGTTATAAACAATGAACGGTACATTAACCACAACGCGGTTTCATCAAGTCTCATCGGCAATATAGCCGATGGGATGTTAAAGCTTGAAACATCGAATATCTTTTCGGTAGAAAAAACATTTTTAAATTCTATCGAGGGAGACATAGCTATTGTTAGTGAAAAAACAGCAGTGATGCTGTTTTTAGCTAACCAAGAAGGAATCAACAGGATCGAGCCGAGTAGAGTGTTCGATCCAACTATCCAGGTTCTTTTTGATAGGCCAATATATGTGGCCAAATCGGATAGAATGGATAATGGCTCCACTCATGTAGTGAAGTGCTACCAAGGAAACAAGTTTTTAAAAGAATTTCCGCTCGTTTTTTAACGCAAATTTGCAAGAACAAAAAGCGACCCTCCAATGGGTCGCTTTTTACGTTATCCTCTTGGCTTTCAACACAAATCACGGCATAATGAGTTAATCATGATTTATCTGATTCTGCTTTTAGCCATTGTCTTACGTTTGCCTCTTCTCAATGGTTCTTTTTGGCTAGATGAGGCCGCCCAATTCTTAGAAAGTGCTAGACCCTTGTCACAGCAGCTAAATATTGTGGACGATTTTCAACCACCACTGATGCATTTGCTCACTTTTTTCAGTATTCGTTTGGGTAATTTATTTGGCTTAGGTCAAACAGAGTGGTGGCTACGCTTAGTTCCTAGTTTAATTCCGGGAGTTCTGACTATTTGGGCACTTTACTATCTGGCACTTAAGCTTACCAATCGCAAAATTTCCCTTCTTAGCAGTCTTTTTGTGGCTACTTCTTCTTTCCATATTTTTTATTCTCAGGAATTGCGTCCTTACAGTTTACCCGCACTATGGGCTATTTTAGCTACTTGGCAAATGTTGCTAATACTAAAAAGTAAAACCAAAAAACCCCTCGTTTTATTCATCATCTTTTCTATCCTTGGACTTTATTCATCTTACCTCTATCCATTTTTACTGATTGGCCAATTTATTTATTTACTTAAAGAAAAATTGTCTTTCTCCAAAATTCTTATCACCGGTGGATTGATTGTGGCTGGCTTTTTACCTTGGTTGCCAAAGTTTTTAGAACAATTGCAGGCTGGTCAAGCGCTGCGCTCAAGTATGCCTGGCTGGTCAGAAACTGTCAGTCTACCAATCTTTAAAACTGCCCTGATTCTGCCACTCAAGTTCGTCTTCGGCATCAGTAATTTGGAAATAAATTTGTCTTATGCATTTTTAGCCTTAATCGTCTTCGTTCCATTAGCTTATTTACTTTTTTTAAGTCTAGGTCAAAAACAAAAACACTTGAACTTCTTCTTTTGTATTTTATTTTTACCTTTATTACTGAGTTGGGTAGTGTCCTTTTTTGTCCCAGTGCTGCAAGCCAAAAGAGTTTTGTTTCTTTTACCAATCTTCGCCATGCTAGAAGCTTTTCTAATCATGACTTATTACAAACAAAAACCTCATTTAGTCAAAATCTTAGTCTCGGCAATTTTAATCATCAATCTTTTTTCAACTGTAGCTTATTGGACTAAAGCAAATTTACAAAGAGAGAATTGGCGTGCTCTAACTCAAGAAATTACTGCCAAATTTCCTAAAAATGAGACCGCAGTCGTCTTTTCCTTCAACGCTCCTTTTGCTCCTTGGGAATTTTACGATCAAACATGTTTTAACACTTTTAGTTCTGGAGTTTATTACACCAGTGATTTGGAAAATCCTGCGGAAACCTTCAAAGCTTTAAGTGATTATTCTTATGTCCTAGTTTTTGATTATCTGCGAGATCTGACCGATCCAGAAGATGTCTTGCTTAAAACCGTTCGTGATCTAGGTTTCAAGGAGGTTGGCGTGCTAGACTATCCTAATATTGGTTTTGTGCGCATTTACACCTTAGATAATATTATTATTGCGAAGGCAAAGTAAAAAATGAAAATTGGTATCGACGTTTCCAGCTTAACTTATCAACGCGGTGTTTCCCGTTACACTGGTGATTTAGTCAAGGCTCTGGCTAAAGAACAAAACGCTGAATTATTTCTCTATGGCACTTCACTGCGTCAACAAAAATTACTCAAAGCAGAACTGCGTAAGGTTTTACGTAGTGTCACCCCAGATCGCTATGATCTCAAATTGCAACATTTTCCGCCTTCACTTTTAGCTAAGGCTTGGAGCTTGGGTCTCAATCCCATTAAAAAACAATTTCCTCAAATAGATGTCTTTCATAGTTGGGATTGGTTGCAACCTCCAGACAAGGATCTGCCTCTCGTTTCAACTATTCACGATCTAGCTATTATTCGCTTTCCAGAGGTAGCTCATCCAAAAGTCCTAAAAATGCATCAAGATTCTTGGCAAATTTTGCGTGAACGCAAAGCTCAAATTATTGCTGTTTCAGAAGCCACCAAAAGTGATATTTTGCGCTACTTAGAAATTCCCAGTCAACAAGTGACTGTTGTTCATGAGGCTTTACCAACTCAAATCGGGGAGATTGGTCAAAAATTGAATGACAATCCAGATTTAGTTTTAACTATTAAAAAAAGACTTAATCTTAATAAGCCTTATTTATTTTTTGTTGGCACTAGAGAACCTCGTAAGAACTTGGCTCGTCTTATTCAAGCCTGGCTACCACTAGCCAAAGATTATCAATTAATTATTGCCGGTGAACAGTCTTGGGATGGTAGTGAACAAATTAGTAAAAACCCTAATCTTAGATTTATGGGCAGAGTGAGTGATTCTGAATTAGCAGTTTTGTACCATAACGCCGAGTTATTCGTTTATCCAAGTCTTTATGAGGGCTTTGGTCTGCCAGTTCTAGAGGCTTTTGCTTATGGTGTGCCAGTCGTTAGCTCAGATATTCCTGCCATTAGAGAAGTGGCTGGTAATGCGGCAGAATTAGCCAATCCTTTGGATGAAACATCCATCCGTCAATCGATGGAAAAGATTTTAAATGAGAAAAAAACCGACAGTGAAAATCGTATTAAAAAAATGATTATTCGTCTACAACTTTTTAATTGGCAAAAAACCGCTCGCCAAACCATGAGTGTTTATCAGCGAGCTATTGATAATTTTGGAAACTAAATATGCTTAAAATCGCCATTGATGGTAATGAAGCCAATGTCCAAAATCGCGTCGGGAGCAACACCTACGCTTTTATGATTATTTCTGAAATTTATAAATTAACTGCTAATCGCAAAAACATTGATGTCACCATCCTTCTATCTAGTGAAAAATTAGCTGATTTACCAGCAAAAAGAAATAATTGGCGCTACATGGTCCTTGGTCCAAAGAAGTTTTGGACACAGTGGGCTCTACCGATTCATTTATTTCTTCATCAAAAAGATTATCAAATCTTTTTCACTCCTTCTCATTACGCTCCAAGAATTTCTAGTGTTCCTTACGTCAGTAGCGTTATGGATCTAGCTTACTTGCACTATCCCAAACAATTTCGCGCCAATGACCTATTGCAGCTTAAAAACTGGACTAAATACAGTGTTAAAAACGCTCGCAAAATTATTACCATTAGTAAATTCTCCAAAAAAGAAATTCAGACTCATTATCATCGTTTGAGCAAAGACATTATTGTTGCTAATCCCTCTTTTCAATTTGTTCATTCCGCTCCGCTTGAAGAAGTTAAGGCTTTTTTCAAAGAGAAAGGCATTAAAAATAAATATTTTCTTTATCTGGGCACTCTTCAGCCACGTAAAAATATCACCACTTTGATTACTGCTTATGAGGAATTCTTACGAAAATCCGCTGCTTATAATTTAAAAAGCAAAAACAAAAGCCAAAAGCAAATTGGCGAACCTAATTTAGTCATCGCCGGCAAAATTGGTTGGCTAGCTGAAGATATTCTTAAACGGATTGAGGATTCGCCTGTCAAAGAAAAAATTATTCTCACTGGCTTTGTTGAAGATAAATTTAAGCGCGCTCTTTATCAAAACGCTATAGCCAGTCTTCTTGTTTCACTTTATGAAGGTTTTGGTATTCCAGCCCTTGAATCAATGCAAACTGGGACGATTCCTATTGTTTCCGATGACTCTAGTTTGCCAGAAGTAGTAGACAAAGCTGGTTTCTTGGTCAAAGCCAATAATCCTCACGAGATTAGCACTGCCATGATGAAGGCCTATCAAATGCCTTATAAAGAATTATTGAAATATAAAACTGCTATGCGTCGCCAAGCTAAAAAGTTTTCTTGGCAGCAGTCAGCCAAGATAGTTCTAAAAACCTTAGAAAATGAAAAATAACCCCATCATCATTGGCATTGATCCTGGCTACGATCGGGTTGGCCTCGCCATTGGTCAAAAAGATGGCCAAAACTGGCAAATTATGGCTCACGCTTGCATTCAAACTGATAAAAAAGCTCATCTCTTTGCTCGCTATGCGCAAATTGCTGAAGAATTAGAAAAGCTAATCCTCAAATACAAAGTCACTGAGGCAGGCATTGAATCGCTTTTTTGGTTTAAAAATAAAAGCACAGCTCTCGACGTTAGCGAAGCCAGAGGAATTATCATCGCCACCTTACTTAGACAAGGGATAAAAATCTCTGAATATACGCCTTTGCAGATCAAACAAAGTCTAACTGGCTATGGACGAGCCGATAAAAAAGCGGTAGAAAAGATGGTGAGGATGGAATTAACTCTTGAGGGTAAGATTATTGACGACACCATCGACGCCCTGGCTACTATGATTTGTCATGAGTGCTCCAGAAAGTTGAAATTATGATTGCATATTTAGAGGGACAAGCTTTAGTCAAAAAAGATCACCTGATTGTTTTAACAGGTGGCGTTGGCTATCTGGTTTTCGTCGGTTCGAGGTTGCTCTCAAGACAGAATGGAGAATTAATTGCTCTCTACATTTATAGTCATATTAAAGAAGACCGTTTTGAACTCTATGGCTTCCAGACTGAAGAAGAATTAGGCATTTTTAAAATGCTCATTGCTATTTCTGGAGTCGGTCCTAAGACTGCGCTCTCTTTAGCTGATGCCGGCACTGATAAGCTAATTGAAGCTGTTAGACAAGCTCAGACTAGTTTTTTTACCAATGTTCCTCGAGTTGGCAAGAAATTAGCCCAAAAAATTATTATTGAACTTAAAACTAAATTGGGCAGTTTAAAAGAACTCAACCTCAGTACTCTTAGTCCAAAAGCTCAAGATGTGATGGATGCTTTGCTTGGTCTTGGTTTTGAGGAAAATGATATTCAAAATATCATGGCAGAGATTGATATTGAGAGTATGGATTTGCAGGTGGCCATCAAAACCATTATTAAAACCAGTAGCAACAATAATAAATAATGATAAAAAACGATCTAAATAATCCTCTAGTCTCAATCAATGATGAAGAAATGCTCTTTACTTCTTTGCGCGCTCAAGACTGGCAAGAATTTACCGGTCAAGACAACATCAAGAAGTCTCTCCAAATTGCTATCAAAGCTGCCAAACAGCGTCATGAGGCGGTTGACCATATTTTGTTTTATGGCCCTCCAGGACTTGGCAAAACCACTCTTTCACAATTAATCGCTAAAGAAATGGGTAGTAATTTTAAAGTCACTTCTGGCACAGCTCTTTCTAAAGCTGGCGATCTAGCCGCTATTCTCACTAATCTTGAAGACGGCGATGTTCTATTTATCGATGAAATTCACCGTTTACCAAAAGCAGTTGAAGAAACTCTTTATCCAGCCATGGAAGATTTCGCTCTGGATATTGTCATTGGCAAAGGTCCCTCAGCCCGCACAGTGCGTTTAGATCTGGCTAAATTTACTCTGGTTGGCGCCACTACTCGTTTTGGCTTATTAACTGGACCTTTTAGAGATCGTTTTGGTTTGATTCATCGTGTTGAATTTTATAAACCGCTTGAGTTAGGGAAAATCTTACAAGCAGCTAGTAAGAAACTAGGAGCCAGCTTGGATGAAAAAGCTGCTGTCGCCATTGCCCAACGCTCCAGAGGCACACCACGTATTTCACTTAAACTTCTCAAAAGAGTTCGCGACTTCGCTCAAGTTCTTGAAAAAAAAGCCATTAATTTGGATCTCGTCCATCAAGCTTTGAGTATCTTTGAAATTGACGAATTAGGTTTAGATGAAAATGATCGTCGCCTCATTATGGCGATGATTGAAAAACATAATGGTGGGCCAGTTGGCCTCAAAACTCTTTCTGCCTCCATTAATGAAGATCCTGGCACTATCGAAGAAGTCTTAGAACCGTATTTGATTCAAATTGGTTTTATTAAGCGCAGTCCATCTGGTAGAGTATTAAGCAAACAGGCTTACATTCATTTTGGAGTAAAAGCTCCAGCTGATGTATACTAATAAATATGGCAATTACAGACAAGGACGGTAACCAACTTTCCGCTTCACAAGTTATTGAAAAAGTTTTAATTCGCATTAAAACTATTCATCTGGAATTAGTTACCGGTTTGCTTTGGTGGTTGGTGGGCTATATTCCATCTCATCATTTCCGCAGATTCTTCTATAAACTCTCTGGGATGAAAATTGGTAGCAAATCTACTATTCACATGGGGGCTCGTATTTATTACCCAAGTGGGATTGAAATTGGAGAGGACACTTTGATTGGTGAAAAAGCCACTCTTGATGGTCGCAAACAACTCAAAAACTCCAAAGGCGGTCTCAAAATCGGCAATCATGTTGATATTGCTTCTGATGTCATGATTTGGACCAGTCAGCATGATATTCACAGTGAAAATATGGCTACCATCGAAGAAAAAGTTACTATTGGCGATTATGTTTTCATCGGTCCTCGCTCTATCATTATGCCAGGAGTAACAATCGGCAAAGGCGCCATTGTTGCTGGTGGAGCCGTAGTCACTAAAGACGTTGCAGAAATGAAAATCGTTGCTGGTGTTCCAGCCAAAGAAATTGGTGAGCGTCAAAGTAAAAATCTAAATTACAAATTAGGTCGCCCAAGACTCTTCCAGTAAATTACAAGCAATTAAAGGACTCAAATGAATCTCTCTCTTATTACCGTTTCCTACAACACCAAAGAACTCACTCTCCAAACTCTAGAAACTGCTATCAAGGAAATCAATTCTTCCAAAATTCTTAAAGATCAAACAGAAATTTTTGTGGTCGATAATGATTCTAAGGATGGTTCACCAAAAGCCTGCGAAGAACTGCTGAAAAAACTCAAATTCCCTCATTACAAAGTTTTCGCTAACAAAGAAAATTTGGGTTTTGCTCGCGCTAATAACCAAGCCACTGAAGTCGCTAAAGGGAAATACATTATTTTACTCAACTCTGACACTATTACTCACAAAGGTGGTTTAAGTTTACTGGTTGAAGCAATGGAGCGAGGTGGTATTTCAGAGGAAACTGCTAATTCAAAAAATAGCAACCCATTAGACAAAATTGGCATCATCGTTCCAACCTTACTTAATCCTGACGGCAGCATCCAGAATCAAGGTGGTTCTTTGCCAAGTTTAGGGACTGTTGCTTCACAAATGTTGTTTTTGGATGACATTCCTTTCTTAGGAAGATTTTTTCCATCCACTCAACACACCGGCATGAGCGATTTTGCTTTTGCTAGCTATGACGAAAACACTCCAAAATTGATTTTTAAAGATTGGGTGGCTGGCACTGCCATGATGATTCGCCGTGAATTAATTGATGACATTGGTATGCTAGATGGCAATATTTTTATGTATGGCGAAGACCAAGAATACTGCATGCGCGCTCGTAACCATCACTGGGATGTCGTGATTCATCCCAAAGCAAAAATCACTCATTTTGGCTGCGCCAGTTCTTCATCAAAAAATGCTATCCACGGGGAAATGAAGGGCTATCTCTATATTTGGAAAAAACACATGCCCACTTGGCAATTACCAATTCTCAAATCCATCCTCTGGTTGGGTGCTTTTTTACGTCAAATGATTTACGCCATCAGAGGTAAGGAAGTCCCTGCTTCCATTTACAAAGAGGCTAGAGCTCTGCTTAAATAAGATTATGAATTTTTTACTCATCATCGCTAGTTTTCTTTTAGCTTTTATTCCGCTTTATCCAAAAATTCCCCTTTTTGATATTTTGCCTGGTTATATTGTCCGAGTAAGACTAGAAGATATTTTGATACTTTTAGCTTTTTCATATTATTTGATTCAATTAATCAGAAAAAAAGTCAGTTTTAAAAATCAAATTACACCTTGGATATTTGCTTACCTCTGTATTGCCAGTTTATCTATTTTATCGGCTGTTTTTCTAATTAAAACTATTCCACCAGAACTAATTCACGTTGGAAAATCTGTTTTACATTTATTCAGATACACCGAATACTTTGCTTTGTTTTTTATCATGTTCTCTTCTATTAAAAAAACCAAGGATATCAAGGTTATTTTTTATAGCTTAATTTTTACTGTTCTCTCAATCACTGTTTATGGCTATGGTCAAAGATATTGGTATTGGCCAGTTTTTTCGACTATGAACCGCGAGTTTAGTAAAGGAATGGTTCTCTATTTAACTGAGCACGCCAGAGTGCAATCAACTTTTGGCGGCCATTATGACCTAGCAGCCTATTTAGTCATTGTCTTGCCAATTTTTTATCTATTAGCTATCAATATCAAAAACAAATGGCAACGTCGTGGTCTTCATCTCGTTCACTTGCTTGGTCTCTGGCTTTTAGTCATGAGTGCTTCTCGCACTTCTTTCCTTGCTTATATAGGAGCTGTTTTGGCTGGTTTATTCTTTTTTTCACTGACCAAACCCAAATTCATTAATAAAGTAGGTTATTTTTTCAAAAAAAGTTCGCTTTATATTTTAATGGTAGCAGTGATGATGTACGCTTTTGGAGCTGACATGCGCGAACGTTTTGAGCAAGTTTTACAAGCTTATCCAAATGTTTATGAACCTTACCAAAAAACTCAAGACTTTATTGCCAAACAAGCCGAGTTTATTAGCGATCCAATAGCCAAAATTAAAGAAATGAGAGAGTCCAAAAAACCTCAAAATGGTATCGCTTTTGATAATACTAACCTTGATAGTGTCCTAACTGCAACTGATCAGCAGCCAGTTAGCACTAGACCAATTGATGTTTATGAAGATATTCCCGATCAAGTTGCTAGTGAATCTGGCGGTGTAGTTACCTACACAGAACAGCCTCGTGTTTGGTCAGACAACGCTCTTAAGTATGGTCTTTCATTTGCTATTCGTCTTGATGAGCTGTGGCCAAACGCCATCAAAGGCTTTATAAAGAGTCCTTTGCTTGGATCTGGTTATGCAACTTTAAACAAAAAAGAATATTACCAATTTACTGAAGCAGAAAGCACAGATAATAACTTCTTACGCACTTTAGGAGAAACTGGCTTACTTGGCTTTCTCAGTTTTTACGGAGCAGTTGTTACGCTCCTAATTATTCTTTATAAAAACCAAAAAGAGCAGAGTAAACAGCTGAAAATTATCAACATTGCCTTCATTGCGGCTTCAATTGGCCTACTGCTTAATGCCTCCTATATCGACGTTTTTGCTTCATCCAAAGTAGCCTTCACTTATTGGGCTTTGGCTGGAGCAATCTTGGCCTACAATAATCATGTTAAAAAAAATAAAAAAGGTCTTTAAGCAAGAGTTTTTTCAGCTTGCTTTGATCTTATTACTAGCTTTTTCCCTGCGACTTTATCGGATCAATAATCCAGTCGCTGATTGGCATGCTTTTCGTCAAGCTGACACTGCTTCTGTCACTAGAGAATATGTTAAGGCAGACAAAATTGACTTACTTAGACCGCATTATCAAGATCTTTCCAACATTCAATCGGGTTTTGATAACTTAGAGGGCTATAGAATGGTCGAATTTCCCTTCATTAATGCTTTTCTTGCTCTTATCCTAAAAACCTTTAAAGGTCTTGACCTAGTCTTGTTTAGTCGTCTTGCTTCAGTTTCTATTTCTCTCTTAACAATTTTAGTGCTTTATAAACTAGTCAGAGAAGTATCTGGCAAGAAAACAGCTCTGCTGAGTGCTTTTGTTTATGCTGTTTTGCCTTACAGTGTTTTTTATTCTAGAGCTATTCTGCCAGAGCCTTATTTTTTATTTTTTTCAACTTTATCAATCTGGCAGTTTTATTTATTTGCTAAGACAAAAAAATTCTCAAATTATTTCCTAGCATTATTAGGACTGCTCTTGGCTGCCTTGCTCAAGCCTTTTGTTATTTTCTTAGCCCCGGTTTATTTGATGATTTTATGGCAATTCCGTCACAATAGGATTTTGCTCGATCCAAGAGTTTACTTATTACCAATTTTAGCTTTTACTCCACTTTTAATCTGGCGCGAGTGGATTAAGGATTTTCCAACTGGAATCCCAGTTTCTGATTGGCTTTTTAATGGCAATGGCATTCGTTTGCGACCAGCTTGGTTTCGCTGGCTTTTTTATGAAAGATTAACTAAATTATTTTTAGGTTACTTTGGCTTGACTTTTTTAGTGAGTAATTTATTCAAAAAAGGCAAAGGGTTCTATCTTTACGGAGCTTGGTGGCTGAGTGTTTTACTTTATTTTATCGTCATTGCCTCAGGTAATGTCCAGCATGATTATTACCAAAATTTCATCTTACCAATTGTTGCCATCTCTGTAGCACGAGGAATGATAATTCTTTATGAAAAGTTAAATAAAAAAATCGCCCTAGCCACTGTTATTTCACTTTTTGCTCTTAGTTGGTTTTTTGCTAGCAAACAAATTAGTGGCTACTTTAATGTTAATCACTGGGAATATATTGAGGCTGGCAAAGCAGTCGATCAGTTAGTTGACCCACAAGCCTTGGTCATCGCGCCAGCCATGGGTGACACTCAGTTTCTTTTTCAGACCAATCGTCGTGGTTGGCCGATTGGTTTTGAAATAGAAGACAAAATCAATAAAGGGGCCTCTGTCTATGTTTCAACTGATTATGATTTTGAAGCTAAAGATTTAGAAAAAAAATATCAAGTGATTGCTAAAAATGACAATTACATTATTATTGATCTGAAAGCCAAGCAATAATGAAAATTTTAATGCTCACTCCTTATCTGCCCTATCCACTCCTTTCTGGTGGACAAATTCGTACTTACAACTTACTTAAAAAATTAAGTAAAAAGCACCAAATTACGCTTTTTGCCTTGATTAAGAGTGAAGAAGAAAAACAATATGTAGGTGAACTGGAAAAGTACTGTTATAAAGTCAGAGTTTTTAAACGCACTGAAAAACCTTTTACTTTGAAAAATATTTTTAAAACTGTTTTTTCTAGTTTTCCATTTTTAGTCATTCGCAATCAAGCTGAGGGGAGCTTAGAGGCTGTAGAAAAAGAAATTGCCAGAGAAAAATATGATTTAATTCATGCAGAAACTTTTTACATGATGCCTCATATTCCAAAGTGTAGAATCCCAATTATTCTAGTTGAACAAACGATTGAATATCTGGGTTATGAGAGTTACGTTAAAAAAGCCAAATTTTACTTAAAGCCATTTTTTAATATCGATGTCAAAAAGATTCGTCGTTGGGAGAAATATTACTGGCAAAAAGCTGAGCGTCTCATTGTCATGAGCGAAGAAGATCGTCAATTTATTGCCAAAGATTTAGATAAAGAAAAAATTGACGTAGTTGCTAATGGCGTTGATACCAAATGGTTTACAGAAAAGAAACGCCAAATAGTTAATAAGCCAACTGTTCTTTCTGTTGGCACTTTTAAGTGGCTGCCAAATATTGAAGCTGTTGATTTTTTAGTCAATAAAATTTGGCCTTTAATCAAAATTAAAATGCCTACTGCAGAATTGCTGATTGTTGGCAATGCGCCGACTACCAAAGTCATTGCTTACGGAGAAAATGATCCACAGATCAAAGTTGCTGGCAGAGTAGAAGATATTCGTGATGCTTTCCAAAATGCCCATGTTCTCCTGGCTCCAGTTTTTAGTGGCAAAGGAACACGCTATAAAATTCTAGAAGCTATGGCTAGCGGAACTCCAGTGGTTGCAAGTAAAATAGCCGTAGAAGGTTTAAAAATTGAAGATGGTCAGCATGTTTTAACCAGCAATAGTGCTTCTGTCTTAGCAGATTTGACAGTCAGAGTACTTAATGATAAAAATCTCTGGCAAACACTTTCCAAAAATGGTAAAGAATTTGTTGCACTCAATTATGACTGGGAATTAATTTCACAAAAATTAGATAGGATTTATCAAGAAATAGGAAATTATGCAAAAAAATAAAATTAAAATAGATCTAAGTATTATTATTTTGAATTATAATGGTCAGTTTTGGCTTAAAAAATTGCTTCCAACTCTCAAGAAGAACTATCTTGATAAGACTAAATATCAGGTTGAGCTAATCGTTGTTGATAATGCTAGCACCGATGACAGTGTTAAATTAATGCGTAAAAATTTTAAATGGGCTACTACAATTGAATCTGGTCGCAATGGTGGTTTTGCTTTTGGCAATAATGTCGCCATTAAAGGCAATCAAGCTCGTTATGTAATGTTACTTAATAGCGACACTGAATTTTTAAATAATAAGCAATCAGATCTTGATCAAATTATTGAATATATGGATCAAAATAAAGAAGTTGCTATGGTTTCTCCCAGAGTTGAATTAAGTGACGGCAGTCTTGATCCAGCTTGTCATCGTGGAGAACCAACTCCTTGGACAAGTTTTGCTTATTTTACTGGTTTGGAAAAATTATTTCCAAAAATTAAGTTTTTTTCTGGATATCATCAAAGTTACAAAGACTTAAAAACTATCCATGAAGTCGACGCTTGTACTGGCGCCGCTATGATTGTACGCAATAGTGCTATTAAAAAAGTTGGCATGCTAGATGAAATTTTCTTTATGTATGCCGAAGACTTAGATTGGTGTAAACGTTTTCGCGATGCTGGCTATAAGATTGTCTTTTATCCAAAAATTAAAATTATTCATCACAAATACAAATCAGGTATTAAAAGTAGCAATAAAAAAACTGCTTCATTTACTCAGCAACATTTTTATAAAACCATGTTGCAATATTACGACAAGCATTACAAAAATAAATATCCTAAATTTGTCAGAAAAATTGTGGAGTATTTCGTTCTAATTAAAACAGATGTACGATAAAAAAACTTACAGAATAGGCATTGATGCCAGGTTAGCCGGTCAAAGACACGCTGGTATTGGTCGCTATAGTGAAAATCTAATCAAAAACTTAATTGAAATTTCTTCAGAGAAGAATAATAAAACAGCAGTTAAATTTATTTTATTTTTCTTTGACATGGAGCAAGCCAAAGAAGTCTTAGGTGATTTTTTTGAAAATGAAAATGTTGAAATTGTGATCACTAGCATCAAACATTATGGTTTTAGAGAACAGATTATTCTTCCTAAAATTTATAAAAAAGCTAAATTAGATTTACTTTATGTACCACATTGGAATGTGCCTTTTCTTTACGAAGGTAAGCTCATTCTTACTATTCATGATTTACTTTGGTATGAACAAAAAGGCACCCAAGCTACAACGCTCAAGCCCTGGCTTTATTTCATAAAATATCTTGCCCATAAATATGTCAGTAGAAAAGCCGTCCAAAGAGCTCTTCTTATTTTTGTGCCTACAGAAACCGTTAAAGAAACTGTGACTCATTACTATCCTTTTGCTAAAAATAAAATCATTGTTAGCAAAGAAGGAATTGCTCCAGACTATCAAATTACCTTAAAACAAAAAATAGAAATAAAACAAAGAATTAAAAAGCAATTAATCTACACTGGTTCGCTATATCCTCATAAGAATTTAGAAATTGTTATTAAAAGTCTCAGCAAAATACCTAAGTATAAACTCCTAATTATTTCTTCTCGTAATATCTTTATAGATCAAATTAAAACTTTAATTTCTAATTATAAAGTCAAAAAGCAGGTGGTTTTTCTAGGCTATGTTCCTGACAAAAAATTAATTGAACTTTATCAAGAGTCAATGGCATTAGTTCAACCATCTCTCTCAGAAGGTTTTGGGTTAACAGGTATTGAAGCTATGGCTAGCCATTTACCAGTTTTAGCTTCAGACATAAAAGTTTTTAGAGAAATTTATCAAGATGCAGCTTTCTTTTTCAATCCAAAATCTTCAGAAGATTTTGTCAATTCTCTGGAAAATTTGGAGCTAGCTAATCGTAAAAAAACTATTGAGCGCGGTTTAAAAATAGCCAGTCAATATAGTTTTGAGAAAATGGCTAAAGAAATCTGGTCAGAGTTTCTCAAACAATTATGAAAAGCAAAATTGCCCTGATTTATGATCGAGCTAACACTGCTTACGGCGGGGCAGAGCAAGTGCTTTTAGCACTTAAGTCTCTTTATCCAGAAATTGTTCTTTTTAGTTCAGTTTATGATTCTAAAAAAGCCAAGTGGACTAAAAAATTTATTATCAAAAGTTCCTTCCTACAAAAAATTCCCTTTGCTAAAAATTTACATCGATATTTAGCAGCCCTAATGCCACTTGCTTTTGAAACTCTTGATTTGTCGAGTTATGACATCGTCATTTCCGTTACCAGTGCTGAAGCTAAAGGCGTAATCACTCGAAGAGATCAGCTACACCTTTGTTATTTACTTAGTCCACCACGTTATCTTTATCATTACCAAAATGAATACCTAAGACAAAATCATTTATTGCGCTTGCCAGTTATTAATCATTTGGCAAAAAAAGCTCTTTCTTATCTTAAAAAATGGGATCAAACTGCCATTTATCGCCCTGATTTAATTATTCCAATTGCTGAAGTTGTCAAAAAAAGAGCAGAGAAATATTATAAAAATCTCAAGCTTGAAGAAGTAATTTATCCACCAATTGATTCTTCTTTACTTAATTTTAGAAACTCCAATGAAAAAAACTCGGACAAAGAAAAATACTTTCTCCTCGTCAGTCGTCTGGTTCCTTATAAAAATGTTGCTCCAGCCATTTTGGCCTGCCAAAAATTGGGCTATAAATTAGTTATTGTTGGTGAAGGTCCAGAAGAAAAAAAGCTTAAGCAAATTGCTAACAGATTGACCATTTTTCGTAAAAAACTTAATAAAGAAGAACTGGCTAATTTATATCAAAACTGCCAAGCTGTCCTCAGTCCAGGTTTGGATGACTTTGGTATTGCGGCTTTGGAAGCCAACCTTTTTGGCAAAGCCATTATTATTAATCAGCTCTCTGGCGCCGCTGAATTAATTAAAGACAATCTACATGGTATTCATTTGTTATATGAAGAAAATGACCAGATGGAAACCATTACAGAAAATTTAATTAAAAGTATTAAAAAACTAGAAAAAAATCACTTTGATCAAAAAACACTCAGCAAAAATGCATTGAAATATGATACAAATAAATTCGCTTTTAATTTCGACCAAGCTCTCAAAAAAGCTTATAATGCAAAAATGGAAGGAAGATTATGACCGATAAAAAACACATCTACGCCGTACTTCTAGCTGGAGGTGGCGGAACTAGACTTTGGCCTAAATCAAGAACTCAAACTCCTAAACAATTTCTCAAATTAACTGGTCCAGAAACGATGATGCAAATCGCTGCCTCTCGTATTAATAAATTAGTTGACTGGGAAAATATCATTGTCGTTACTAATAAAATTTATCTAGAAGAGGTAAAGAGGCAATTACCAGAAATAAAAGTTGAGAACATCATTGCTGAACCAGAAAAAAGAGATACTGCTCCCGCCATGTTGGTAGGCGCTCTGTATGCCAAGAGCAAAGATGAAAATGCCATCGTCATCAATGCTGCTTCTGATCACATTGTTGAAGATATGCCTGAATTCATTAAGGTTATGAGCGCCGCTGTTGAGACAGCTGAGCAAAATCCTTATCTAGTAACCGTCGGCATCACTCCTTCTTTCCCGACCAGTGCTTTTGGCTACATTAAAGTCGGTCTCGATATTAAAAAAATTAAAAGAGATCTAATGCTCTTTAAGGTCGATAGCTTTACCGAAAAACCAAATCTCGCCACGGCAATTGCCTTTATTTCTACAGGGGCTTATTTCTGGAATGCCAATATGTATGTCTGGTCAGCTAAAGAACTTAAAGCTGCCTTTGCTAAGTTCATGCCAGATATGCTTGAAGTTTGCAAAGATCTTGACCAACTAAACAGCAAAGATTTTCATAAAGCTTTGCCAAATGTTTATAAAGAAATTGAAAGTATTTCTATAGATTACGCCATTAGTGAAAAAGCCGAGAATCTAGTTCTTATCCCTGGAGATTTTGGTTGGAATGATGTCGGCGATTGGAAAGTTGTCTATGATCTAGGCAAAAAAGATCTTTCCGGTAATGTTACCATTGGTGATGAAAAGGAAATTCGCACCCTCTCAGTTAATTCGCACAGGAATCTCATTCACACAGATGGGCGACTGGTGGCTATTTCTGGAATTGATGATTTAATTGTTATAGATACAGATGAAATTCTAATGATTTGTCCTAAGGGAAAAAGTCAAGATGTTAAAAAATTAGTAGAACGACTCAAAGAAGAACATAAAAAAGAATATCTCTAAAGCTATGACTTACGATCAACAAAAAAGAATTATGGATTTAGTGGTGGCCAGCGTTTTAATCATCGCTTTTTTGCCATTCTGGATAATTGTTCCTCTTTTGATTTTCTTTGATTCTGGTTGGCCAGTTATTTTCACTCATCGTAGAGTTGGTAAAGATGGAATTGATTTTGAACTTTTTAAATTTCGTTCCATGGTTCTAAATGCTGACGAGATTCTTCACCAAAAAAACCACAAGTTATTGGAACAATTCAAAAATGGTGACTGGAAAATTGCTGCCAAAGATGACCCTCGCATTACCCCACTAGGCAGATTTTTGCGTTCTTTTACCGTTGATGAATTTCCTCAACTTTTTAATGTACTCAAGGGAGAAATGAGCATGGTTGGTCCTAGAGCTTATGTCCGCAAAGAGCTCGAAGAGCAAAGTAAAAAATATCCAGAAACTAAAAAATATATTCCTCACATTCTCTCAGTTAAACCTGGAGTTACTGGTCCGTGGCAAACAAGCGGTCGCAATGAAATTCCTTTTGCTCAAAGAGCCAAAATGGATGCTGAATATGCTTCAAAGAAAGAAATTGAAAGCGATTTGCTTATTCTCCTACGCACTCCAAAAGCCATGCTCTCAAAATGGTAGCCATCGTAGTAGTCGTCTCAGTTTGAGTCTGCTATACTAAAATCTTATGGATATAGAACAAGAACAAATTCTCAATAAATTTTCTCATACTGCTGATAAATATGCTCAAGAAGACAGTTCACTTTTGGAGCAAGAAATTCAAGCAGAACCAAAAAAAAAGAAGTTAAGACTTCCTCTCAAACCTTGGCAAAAAAGATTATTTATTTCTCTTTTAGTTATTCTTGCCTTGTTTGTCAGCGTAGCTAGCTATACCGCTTTCATTATTAGAGATATCAAAAAAGAAATTGATCTAGCCACTCCAATAGCTTTTGAGGCGAAAACTTTGCTTGCCAGTCAAAATATAATGGCTTTGCCAGAAAAGATCTTTCAACTCAAAAGCAGCAAAGAAAAAATCCAAGGCAAATATCAAAAATTGGCTTTTTATGGCAAGCTTCCATTTTTAGGCAATTATTATAAGGATGGTCAAAAACTTTTTGAAGTAGCCGATCATGGTTTTAATATTGCTGAAAAGGGCACCACTGCTTTAATTCCTTACGTAGACCTCTTGGGCTTCCAAGGCGAAGGAACCTTCACTGGTGGCACCACTCAAGACCGTATTGTTTTGATTCTAGAAACACTTAAAGAAATCCAGCCAACCATTGATGAAATTGATAGTGAAACTAAAACTATCGTTTCCATCGTTAACAGCATTAATGTCAATCGCTACCCAGAAAAAATTGCTGGCAAAGAAATTAGAAGTCAACTAATCTCAGCTCAAAAAACTGCCAGTCTTTTTAGCCAAACTTTTTCCGACTACAAACCAGTCATTGCTTCACTTGGCAAAATGGCCGGAGCAGAAGAAGCTCAAAAATATCTAGTTTTATTCCAAAACGACAATGAGTTGCGCCCAACTGGTGGATTTTTAACTGCTTACGCCATCATCAACATTGATAAAGGTGTTGTTACCTCAGAAAAATCTGATGATATTTATGAGTTGGATCAGAAGTTCACTAAGAAAATTGCTATTCCTGAAGTACTTGGTAAATATTTAACTACTGAAAAGTATTACCACCTGCGTGATATGAACATTTCTCCAGACTTTAAAACTTCTATGGAAGAATTTTATAGCAACTACATTACTGTCAGAGGTGAACCAGACGACATCGATGGCATCATTGCAGTTGATACTTATGTCTTGAGTGAATTATTACGCGTCATTGGCCCAATTGAAGTAGCTGGCTATGGAACTTTTTCTGCTGAAAACAATATTAAATGCGATTGCCCTCAAGTAGTTTATGCTCTGTCTGAAATTATTACCAAGCCTACTCCTTATTTACGTGAAGATCGTAAAGGTGTCCTTGGACCGCTGATGAAATCTATTTTGGCTAAAACCTATGATTTAGACAAAGCTAGATTCCCAGAGTTATTTAATGTCGCTATGACCAGTATTGAGGGTCGCCATGTGCAAATGTATTTCATGGATGAAAATACTCAAAAAGCCGCTGAGCAAATCAATGCTGCTGGTCGAATGTATGAGCTGAAAAACAATCTTAAGGGATGGCAGATGGGAGAGAACATGGACTTCTTAGCAATTGTTGACGCCAATCTAGGCGGAGCTAAATCCAATCTTTTTACCAATTATGAAGTCAAGCAAACAGTTGCCGCTCCAATTGATGGTCGCTTAGAAAAAACTGTAGAAATTACTTATAAAAATACTCGTAAAGCTGATAACTGTAATTTAGAAGCCGGACTGCTTTGTTTAAATTCTACTCTTAACGACTGGCTACGTATTTATTTGCCACAAGGCTCTGAACTAATCGAAATTCAGGGTATTAGCAATGAGGCTAGTGTTTATGAAGAAGCAGGTCTAACTGTCATTGATGGCTATTTCAATCTCGAACCAATGGGTTTAGCAAAAATCAAATTAAGCTACAGCGTTCCTTATACCGATACTGTTAATTACAATCTTAAAATGTGGAAACAAGGCGGTATTGACGCCGTCCCAGTTCTGATGGACGTCACAGGTGGAGAAGAACAGCTAACCCTAGATAAAGATCTTGATTACAGCACCATCTTTTAGTATTTATGACTCATTCATTTAAAACAGAAGCTCTGATTCTCAAAAGAGCTAATACTGGTGAAACAGACCGCATTGTGACTCTGCTCTCTAAAGATCGTGGCAAAATTGTTTGTGTTGCCAAAGGCATTCGTAAACTTAAATCTAGCAATCGCGCTGCTCTTGAACCAGGGAATCTCGTTCAAGTTTTTTTAATTGAAACCAAGTCTTTGCCAATCCTTACTCAAACTAAATTAATCAACGAGGCGACTCTAGTTCGCAAATCTCTAGCCGGCATTTCTCAACTCTCCCAAATCCTAGAAATTTTTGATCGTTTGTTTGTTGAAGATTTCATTGACCAAGATACTAGCTTGCTCGCTTTCGCTATTCATAAAGAACTCCTGAGTGAAAATAAAAGAAACGATAAACTCAAAACTTTACTAAGTGAACTGATTCAGAAACTTGGCTACCAAGACTTCTCAGCTACTCCTCATCAAAATATCTTAGATTACGTCTCAGAAATTACTGAGAAAAAAATGAAAAGTTTTGACTACTTAAAAGTTAACTAGATTAACCCCAGTTCTCCAGTGTATAATAAAAAATCTTATGTCAGACATCAAGCCCACAACTACTCTTGAAGAAATTACTTCCTTATCCAAGCGTCGCGGTTTTGTTTACCAAACTTCGGAAATCTATGGTGGTTTGGCTAACTCTTATGAATATGGTCCAGCTGGAGTAGAAGTTTTGCGTAAGATCAAAAACCTATGGTGGGATTTTTTCATTAGCAAGAGAGAAGACATGCTGGGACTCGATAGCCAAATTATCTTACATCCTAAAACTTGGGAAGCTTCTGGTCACGTCAATTCTTTTGCCGATCCCATGGTTGAAGATAAAATCACTCATAAAAGATATCGCGCTGATCACTTGATTGAAGAATGGCTAGAAAAAAACAAAATTGCTAATCCTCCAGTCGTTGAAGCCATGAAACTTGAAGATATGGCTAATTTTCTCAAAGAGAATAAAGTCAAATCTCCAGACAGTAACGAAATTAGTGAAGTTAAAAATTTCAACTTGCTCTTTGAAACTTCCATTGGTGTGATCGCTGATGAAAGCAACAAGGTTTATCTGCGTGGCGAAACTGCTCAGGGTATTTTCTCCAACTTCAAGCAAATTCTTGATAGCAACCGTGTTAAGTTGCCTTTTGGCGTTGGTCAAATTGGTAAAAGTTTTCGCAATGAAATCACCACTGGTCAGTTTGTTTTCCGCACCTTGGAATTTGAACAGGCCGAAATTGAATATTTCTTTGATCCTGAAACCAGTAATTGGGAAGCTCTTTTTAAAGATTGGCAAGATAAAATGTGGTATTTCGCCACTGAAATTCTTGGTATCGATGCTAGTCGCTTACGTTGGCGTCGTCATGATGATGCTGAACGTAGTTTTTATAGCAAAGACACCTACGATCTAGAATATCTCTATCCATTTGGTTGGAAAGAAGTCTGGGGTATTGCTTACCGCACTGATTATGATCTCAAACAACATATGAAGTTTTCTGCTAAAAGTCTTGAATACACTGATCCTTTCACCATGAAGAAATTTGTCCCTCACGTCATTGAGCCAGCAGTTGGCGTCAATCGCCTGTTCTTAATGGTGCTTTGTGATGCTTATCAAAAAGACGAAACTAAAAATCGCCTAGTGCTTAAATTAGATCAGAAATTAGCTCCTTACCAGTTGGCAGTTTTCCCTTTACTTAAGAATAAGGAAGAACTTGTTAAAAAAGCTAGAGAAATTTTTGAACAACTCGGCAAAAAATATCGTGTTTCTTGGGATGAGCGTGGCAATATCGGCAAACGCTATCTTTCTCAGGATGAATTGGGGACACCTTATTGTCTAACTATTGATTTTGAAACTTTAGAAGACGATAGCATTACTGTTCGTCAGCGAGACAATGCCTCACAAGAGAGAATTAAATTAAAGGATCTTGAAAAATATTTAACAGATATGTTAGCCTAAAGCTTATGCAGAAAAATCTAAAAAAGAAACTTCTCATTATTTTACCAATTGTTTTATTGTTGATCGTTGGAGCCGTGGCCATCATTAATAAAAACAAAAAAACTACTGAACAACCAGCACAAGTCAGCACCAAAAAGAAAATCTCTAGTCCCGTCAACGTCATTGCTGTTTCAGAGCGACCTTACATGCGCTTAGAACCAAATGCCAATGGTCATTACATTACTATTGTCATTGAAGAAGTCAAAAAAACTGCCAAAGAGCTAAATTATGAAATGGAATATCAAACTGGCTCAATGTTGCAGGGTTTTGGTGGCTTAATCAGTTTGGGTAAATTACCAATTTCTGAAAAAAAACTTTTTGGATCTCAATCAGCTGGGGGAGCTATTACTTATCATGAAGATATTAAGGGTGGCAACTTCTTGGCTGAATTTAGTGGCAGCGAAAGTTATGCCGTCAAATCAGCTTGGCGTTATTTCCAAAATAATCTCAAAGCAACTGAATTTACTTCTCAAGATACTAAATTCACCATCAGTAATGCTAGCCTAGCTAACTACTCTTACGTGATTATCTACAATTCACCCGGCTATCCTGGAGAATTAAAGTCTGAACTATTATCAGATCCTTATGTGGTCACTGCCGAAAAATCTCTAAAGACTATTAGCAGTAATTTTACTGTTAGCTTCCGCTCTAGCGAAGCTGGACAAATTATGGGCTATGACGGTTCCAAGTGGCAAAAAATGGACAGTACTCATGAAGATGGCATAGTTAAAGCCAGCGGAGCATTGATGGACGTTTACGTCTTAACCAAAAGCTAAACTTAGCAGTCAATCATTGACTCTGCTAATTTCACTCCTGATTTTTTTAGATTGATATATCAAGATCTATTTTGATCTATTTTGATATTGTCAAGAAGATGAGAAAAGATTATTTGTTTTCCCTTACTTATTTAAAACTATAGGCTTTTATTTTTTCTATTTAGAACTAAAACCAAACTGCCTGTTTACAAGAGCTTTTTTCTTTTATAAACTTGATTGTGGTAATAAATGGTAGATAGGCTTAATAAGATTAACAAAATGCTAATTGGAAAATATTATCATCATTTGGAAGACAAAGGACGTTTATCTTTGCCAGCCAAATTTCGAGAAATTAGCAAAGACTGGATTGTGACTAGAGGTTTGGATGGCTGCCTATTTTTATTACAAGAGAGCAACTTTAAAAAAGAACTAGAAAAAATTGCTCAAAGCTCTTTTACAAGAAAAGCTAACCGCGATTTGGTCAGATTAATGACCAATGAGGCTATGGAAGTTAGGACTGACGAAAACGGTCGAGTAAATCTGCCCGATTACTTGATTAATTTTGCGCACTTAGAAAAAAATGTAGTTGTTGTCGGCAGTCTCAATCATTTAGAGATTTGGGATCAAAACAAATATCACGCCTATATTGATCAGATTGAAGATCAGGCCGAAACAATTGCTGAATCGATTAAAGAAAATGATTAAAAACAGTCAAGAACACCAAGCCGTCTTAGTGAAAGAAGTGATTGAAGCTCTCAATCCACAAAAAGATCACTATTACATTGATGCCACTTTTGGCAGAGGTGGACATAGCAGAGAAATTTTGAAGAGAGGCGCCAAAGTCATTGCTTTTGATTTCGATCAGCAAAGTATCGAAAGAGCTAAAGAGCTTTTTAGTAAAGAGATTGACAGTCAACAACTTATTTTGCTTAGAGAAAACTTTAACAAAATGAAGTCCAGCCTGTCGAACCTTAAAAAAAGTTTAAACCTAGAAATCAGTGGCATTCTTTTTGATTTTGGCACTTCTACCGATCAACTCATGTCTAAGGATAGAGGCTTCAGCTTTGAAGCCCATGATGAAATTCTCGACATGCGCATGGATGATCGCTTAGGAGTTAAAGCCTGCGATCTGCTTAAATTGCTCGATGAAAAGCAATTAGGCAAAATGCTTTTTGAATATGGTGGGGAAAATGATGCTAGAGCAATTGCTAAGAAAGTCGTCGCTCTGCGCAAAAAAGATCCCAATAGTCTCGACAAAGTTGGCACTTTAGTCGACATCATTGAAGAAGTCAAAGGCCGAGGTCAAAGACAAAAACTTCACGTCGCCACTAAAACCTTTCAGGCCCTACGCATTATCGTCAACGATGAATTGACTAATATCGAAGAAGCCTTGCCAATGGCTTTGGAGATTTTAAGAGAGAGTAAAGCAATTGATAAAAAAATTGTCAGCATCGCTTTCCATGAAGGAGAAGATCGTTTGGTTAAAACTTTTTTTAAAGATATTGAGGCAAAAAACCTCGGCAAAATTATTAACAAGAAACCTATTCAAGCTTCCGAGCAAGAGATTCTAGAAAATCCTCGCTCCAGAAGTGCCAAGCTTAGAGTCTTGGCTGTTTAAGAAAAAATGAAAAAAAACCTAACAACTTACTACGGATTACTAATCGCTGCAGTTTTGGCACAAACCATCATTACTGTTTTTAGTCTGAGTCAAAATATTGGCTATGGCCAAAAAATTAGCTTTTTGGAAAATAAAAGCAACACTCTCCAAATTCAGACTAACCAGCTTAGAACTGAATTAGCCCAAAAAAGTGCCATCAGAGAACTAGAGCAAAGAGAAAGTAACGATTTTATCGCTATCTCAGAAATTAGTTTAATTAATAGAGATTCTTCAAGCCTAGCACTTAAATAAGAGTGTTCTGGACAAACATTAATGCGAGAACAAGAACCAGAAATCAATCACTCTCGAAAAAATATCTTTTTTCTGTTTTTCTATTTAATTTTAGCTGTAGTAGCAATCAGATTATTTTACTGGCAAATTATCATGGGCAAACAACTCAAAGAGGAGGGTGAGTCTCAAACTTTACGTAAATTAGAGAATAAAGGCTTAAGAGGACAAATCTTTACCAACGATGATTATCTTCTTGTAGGAAATCAGCGCGTCTATGATCTTAAATTAGATAAGAAAAATTTTGAAGGTGACTCAAGTTATTTGGCTCACAAATTGGCAGAGATTGCTGTTGAAGATAATTGGCAATATCAAGATGCTCTTGAATCTCAACAAAAAGAAAACTTGGCAAATGCAACTAGTGCTGCCCAATTAAGCAACGTTGACATTAAAGCTATTAAAACAGAGCTTGAAAAGGAAATTGAGACAGAAATTTTAGGGAAGTTTGAGAGCAGAGGCAACTGGCCAAAATTAGCAGATAATCTAAGTAAAGAAAGCAGGGAAAAAATTGAAACCCTCAATAATCCTTATTTATTCTTTGATGAAGATTATCAACGCTTCTATCCAGAAGCCTCTATGGCTGCCCACTTAACTGGTTTTGTAGGTCGCGATGAAAATGCTAATGAGATTGGTCGTTATGGGATTGAAGGAGCTCTTGAAGATGAGTTGAAGGCAAGATCTGAAAAAAATCTCTTTAAAATGGATGCACTTGGTTTTCTTCTTGCTGGACAAAAATATGAAAGCGAAAATCTCGATGGTCGTGATATTACTCTGACTATTCGCCGTGACGTCCAAAATTTAGCCGAACAAAGTCTTGAATGGGGAATTGAACACTATGAGGCAGACAGAGGTGAAGTTATTATTCTTGATAGTAAAACTGGCAAAATTCTAGCCCTAGCAGCTTGGCCCAGCTATAAACAATGGCAATATTTTAAATATTCTGGTGAAGTTCTCAAAAATCCTAGTTTAACTCGCCTTTATGAACCAGGCTCAACTTTTAAAACTTTAACTATCTCAGCTGGTATTGACAGCGGAGTCATTACTAAAGACACTACTTGCACAAAATGCTCTGGTCCACGACAAATAGCTGGCTATTCCATTAGAACTTGGAATGATGTTTATAATCCCAACATTTCAATGGTTGATGGCTACGCTAAGTCTGACAACACAGCGATGATTTTTATTAGTGACTTATTAGGAACCGATCGTCTGGTTGATTACCTTAAAAAATTTGGAATTGGCCGCAACATTGATATTGATCTACAAGATGACACACGAACTCCTTTTCCTCAAAAAATTGGCCCAGTGGAAACTGCCACAATTTCCTTTGGACAAGGAATTAGCACAAACAGTTTAGAATTACTTCGTGCTGTCAACACCGTCGCTAATCAAGGAAAAATGCTCGAACCAATTATTGTGGAAAAAGTTTTTGACAAGCAAAATCAAAAAGAAATTGCTTCGCAAATCAAAGAAGGTGAACAAGTTATTTCTAAAGAGTCTGCCAAAACTGTGACAGAGATGATGATCGAAGCTGCTCTCCATGGCGAGGCTCAATGGATTGCTTCTGATAAATACACCGTTGCCGCTAAAACAGGTACCTCACAAGTTCCAGATCCAAATGGTGGTTATAAAGAAGACGAAACTATTGCTAGTTTTATTGGTTTTGCTCCTGCCAGCAATCCTCGTTTTACTATGTTGGTAAAACTAGAAAATACTAAATCCAGTCCTTGGGCAGCTGAAACAGCCGCACCACTTTGGTACAAAGTCGCTGATAAGTTGATGATTCTACTGAACATTACCCCAGATAAATAATCTTTTATTTTTCGGCAATTTTCATTAATCTTTGCAAGTCTTCTTGAGTTTTATCTGGAGGTCCATTGAGAGTAATGGTTACTTTGGTTTGTTTACGGGAGCGAATCACCTTGAGCGTAGATTTGTTTTTGAAATATTCCTGCAACTTGTTTTCCCAAACCGCCACCTGTTGTTCATCTTGATTAAGTGGACGACCGCGACCCTCATCTTTTTTACTAGTAGTCAGCTCATTATTTTTGAAACGTCTAACCAACTCCTCTGTACGACGCACAGAAGCAGTTTCTTTAAGCACTATCTTGTAGCAAGCAATCATCATTTCTTGTGAAGAAATACTAGCCAAAGCTCGAGCATGACCTTCACTAATTTGCCCACTAAGTAAGCCGTCACTAACTGCATCTGGCAGACTCAATAGCTTAAGACTGTTGCTAATATAGGCTGGAGATTTACCAATTCTTTTAGCTACTTCGCTAGTTTGCAAATTAAATTCTCTTTGCAAACGTTGAAAAGATTGAGCTCGCTCAATTGGATTGAGATCGTAGCGCTGGACATTTTCAACGATAGCCATCTCTAACATACCCTGAGGACTCGTTTTTTTGATAAAAACCGGCACTTCTTCTAACCCAAGAGTCTTAGCTGCTCGCCAACGTCGCTCTCCTGCAATAATCTGATAACCAGCTGGAGTTTCTGCAACAACTAGTGGCTCCAAAACACCATGAATACGAATTGATTCTACCAACTCTTCAATATCTTCTTTCTTAACTTTGTCTCGAGGTTGAAACGGATTTGGCTGTAAATAATTGACGGCGAGTTTTTGTACATTTTGTGTCATGCTTTATATATAACACAATAGATCAAAATTTTCACAAGGAAATTTTCACAGACATTATTTATTATTAATTTTTATAGAAATTTGACACGAACAATTTTCTTTGCTAATATGCTCGTCAATGCGATTAACTTTAATGCAAATTAGCTTCAACTGGTGGACTACCTCTCTTTGGCGGTAGTTCTTTCTATATTTAAATTGATTAAGACACCGCCAAACAGGCGGTTTTTTTATGACCGAGCTTTGCGAGGGAATGTCCGAAGTGTAGACGGAGGACGAACTCCTCCACAAAAAATAAATTATCAAGTATTAAGAAAAATTAAAAAATTATATGAAAAAAATAAAATTACAAAAAAAACATTATCAAAATTTACCAAATAAAGCAGGTTTCTTTGGTGAATACGGTGGACAATTTGTGCCACCACAATTAAAAAAAGCACTGGAAGAAGTGACGGCTGCTTACGAAATAGCAAAAAGAGATCCTGATTTTCAAAAAGAATATCAGACTCTTTTGACAGACTACGTCGGTCGTCCATCGCCACTTTTCTTTGCCAAAAATCTAACTGAAAAGTTAGGTGGAGCTAAGATTTATCTAAAGAGAGAAGATCTTAATCACACTGGTGCACACAAAATTAATCACTGTTTAGGCGAAGCACTTTTGGCTAAAAAAATGGGCAAGAAAAAACTCATTGCTGAAACTGGCGCTGGTCAGCACGGCGTAGCTTTGGCTACTGCCGCTACGCTCATGGGGTTAGAATGCGAGATTCACATGGGTGAAATTGATGTCGTTAAACAATATCCAAATGTTTTACGCATGCAATTACTTGGTGCCAAAGTGATTACAGTAAAAAGTGGCGGCAGATGTCTTAAAGACGCGGTCGACAGTGCTTTTGCTGCCTATCTGAATGATTATAAAAACACTTTCTTTGGGATTGGTTCAATAGTTGGTCCGCATCCATATCCAATGATGGTCAGAGATTTTCAATCAGTGGTAGGAAAGGAAGCTCATAAACAAATTTTGCTTAAAGAAAATAAACTACCAGATTATTTGGTGGCCTGTGTTGGCGGTGGTTCTAATGCCATGGGTTTATTCCACGCTTTTTTAAATGATAAACAAGTACAAATGATTGGTGTTGAACCAGCTGGCAAAAGCTTTAAGCCAGGTGATCATGCTGCAACTTTAACATTGGGCAAACCAGGCACTTTGCACGGCATGTTCACTTATTTACTACAAGATAAAAAAGGAAAACCATCGAGGGTTCATTCCATTGCTTCTGGCCTAGATTATCCTGGAGTTGGACCACAGCACGCTTATTTAAAAGATCAAACCAGAGCAAAATATGTTACTATTAATGATAAAGAAGCCTTGGAAGCCTTTTTGTTTTTAAGTAAAATCGAAGGCATTATTCCGGCTTTAGAAAGTGCTCATGCCATTGCTTATGCCATGAAATTAGCACCGACTTTGGCTAAAAATAAGGTCATCCTTGTCAATCTCTCTGGCCGCGGAGATAAAGACCTCGATTACGTTGGCAAGTTATTAAAAATTAATGAATAATAAAAATAAATAGGAAAAATTATGAAAAAAAACATTTTAACTGGTGATCGTCCCACTGGCCAACTACACATTGGTCATTATTGCGGTGCTCTTAAAAATCGTGTTGCTTTGCAAGACGAATACAACACCTACGTGATGATTGCTGATGTCCAAGCTTTGACTGACAATTTTAATGACCCAGAAAAAGTTAGAAAAAATGTCTTTGAAGTCGCAAAGGATAATCTGGCTGTTGGTATTGATCCTCAAAAAACCACCATTTTTATTCAATCAATGGTTCCAGAAATTGCGGAGCTGACAATTTTTTTCTCTAATTTGGTTACCATTAATCGACTTAAAAGAAACCCTACTGTTAAAGATGAAATTAAACAAAAACATGCCTTATTTAAGGATGATGTTACTTTCGGTTTCTTAGGTTATCCAGTCAGCCAAGCAGCAGATATTACTGCTTTTCAAGCTGATCTGGTTCCAGTGGGCGAGGATCAATTGCCTATGATTGAGCAAACCAGAGAGATTGTTCGTAAATTTAACAGTATCTATGGAGAAACGCTTAAGGAACCACGAGCTAAAGTCGGAGATGTTCCAAGAGTCTTGGGTATGGATGGTCGTAAAATGAGTAAAAGTCTAGACAATTCGATCACTTTTACTGATTCGGATGAGGAAATTAGAAATAAAATCAAAGGAGCCTTAACCAATGAAGTCGGAGCCAAGAATCTACTTAGTCTTCTGGAACAATTCTCAGATGAGCAAAAGATGGTCGAGAAATTTAATCAAGAATTTAAAGAGGGAACTATTAAGTACTCAGAGCTAAAACCTTTCTTGGCGCAAGCAATTATAGAAAAACTCAAGCCAATTCAAGAAAAAAGAGCTTACTATGACCAAAATCCAAAGATAGTTGAGGAAATACTTATTGAAGGCACAAAAAAAGCAAGAATGATTGCTAAAGAAACCTTAGCTAAAGTCAAAGAGAAAATGTTTATTAATTATTTTTAGAAAATAATTAAGCTTTAACTACATTGACAACAGTTTTGCCAAATTTTTTGCTGAATTTGACTACGCCGTCGATCATGGAAAAAACTGTCCAATCGTGACCAAATTTGACACCCTTGCCAACTTTGTATTTAGCGCCTTTTTGGCGAACAATAATCTGACCAATAGTAATTTTTTCACCAGCAAATTTCTTTACGCCAAAACGTTTACCGTGACGTGCGCCTTGCTTGTGTTGATTAACGCTACCTGAACCTTTAACGTGTGCCATATATCCTTTTTCTGTAAATACTAAATTTGACGATCGAAGCTGAACAAACAAATCTGTCTAGCAACTCTTGCTCCTTCTCGAGCATAGATGACCGGATCGACCAAAAGATTGTATCCTTTTGCCTTTAATTTGTCAATTAAACTATCAAGTGAGTAAATTCTTTTATCAGTTTGCACTCTTGGGAAAACAATTGCCACAATGGCACCATTATTTAAAACATTGCTAAAAGATTTAAATGAACCTAGATACATTTTTTCTAGACCTTTGAAAACATTGGCTAGTTCTATATCTTTAGGAGTTTGTTTGCCTAAGAAAGGCTCTGTGACTAGAAGGTCAATCTTGCTAGTAAATTCTTCTGGATTAATGTGACTTGCATCCATGTAAAAAACTTTACTACTTATATTAATTTCGTATTCTTTTTTAAACCATTCCAAGTTATCTCGAGTACCAAAAACAGCTTGCTGATCGATATCTGAGCCATAAACATCAAGCTTTCTCATGCCTGCTTCAAGTAAAACGGTACCAGTTCCACAAAATGGATCATAGAGTAAAGGTTTGGCAGTATTTTTTTGTTGCCAGAGACCTAAAGCGATGTTGACCATCATGCGAGCCACTTTTGGAGGCAACATGCCTTTTTTACGATCTGCATAAGGCTTGGAACGATCGCGATTAGTCCAATCATCAATGTCTTGGACACCTCTGATTTGAGCCAATAAAAGTTTGCCGTCTTCAATTTGGTTAAAAGCTAAAAGCTCAGTGGCTTTGCTTTTGTGAGAAAGAAGTGCGCTTTCGCTAGGATTACTAGAGAAATAGCGAGCCTTCTTACCATTTTCTTTAATTAAATCTTTGATATCAGCATTGCTAATTGAATGTTGTCCTTTACCAATTTGGGTAAAAGTAAAATATGGCTCTTCACTTTGAGAAAGTAATAAAGCAACTATTTCTTCAACTAAAGTAGTATCTTTGATATCACTGTCTAATTCTTTGATTACTTCAAATAACTTGACAGTTCCACCAAGGACCTCAATCATTTCACTAGCAAGAGTAGCTTCACTTTCGAACATGAAGAGATGCTCGTCTAATTGTTCTAAAGAACAATTTGGATAAGTGGCTTCAAACTCTAACTTAGATAGAAGAGTCGTATTACCAAAAAGAATTAGGAATTTAGGCATAGCTGTGAAGCCAGTTTTTATCTGTTTAAACAATCTTCAGAACTTTAACAGTGCTTTGGTACTGACGATGACCAATCACTTTTCTGTATCTGGATTTCGACTTGTATTTGGCAACACGAATTTTTTCGCCTTTTTGATTAGAAACGAGTTCACAAGAAACCTTGGCTTTCTCGACTAGAGGCTGTCCAATTTTGCGATCTTGATCATTAACAACTAACAAAACGTCGGTGACTTCAAATTTCTCACCGGCTTCTCTACCTAGTTGATCTACCAAAAATTCATCGCCCTCTTGGACTTGAAATTGTTTACCTTGTAATTGAATGACTGCATACTTTGACATAACGAACTTGAATTATATCAGACTTATTGAAAAATAAAAATGGAAACACCTCTAATAAAAATTATAAATAGCTTTTTTCTTAAAATCAGTTGCAATCGACTGTGCAATGCCTAAAGCGAAGAACAGAGAAATAACACTACTTCCTCCATAAGAAAGAAGGGGAAGGGTAATACCAGTAATTGGTAAAATAGCCAAGTTCATACCTATATTAATAAACGTTTGTACTAAAAACATCACAAACAAAACCAAGAGATAAATTTTCTCTGGAAAATTATTAACTTGATAAGCTAAATAAAGTAGAAAAAAGAGTAAAGAAAAATATAAAGCCAAAAGAAATGCAGCTCCTACAAAACCCCATTCTTCAGCAAAAGAAGCAAAAATAAAATCAGTTTGGCGCTCGGGTAAAAAGCGCAAATGAGATTGCACACCCTGACCAATCCCTCTTCCCCAAAATCTACCGCTTCCCACGGCAATCAGAGCCTGACGAGCATTATAGGCGCTACTACTTTCTTGATTTGTGAATTCTTGGCTGATTGTTGGCTCATTTAAATTTAAAAAACTGAGAATTCTATTTTTCTGATAATCTTTAAAAACTAAAAACCATAAAGACATTAAAATCAAAAAAGCTCCTGAGATTAAAAATAAAACTTGCTTAAAATTTAATCGATTAAAAATTAGAAAAACTGAAAGCGCGCTAACAAAAACCAAAACCGTTCCAAAATCTGGTTCGAGCAAAATCAAAATCGCTGGCAAAGCAATAATTAGTAAAGTTTTAAACAGCAAAAACCAATCAAACTTTCTTTCACTAGCAAAAGAATTAAGCAAATATAAGGTAGTAATGGGAATTGCCAACTGTGATGGTTGAAATTTAAAACCGAAAGGCAAAACAATCCAAGCAGAAATTCCTCTAGTAATAGAGCCGTAAATCAGTAAAAAAAGTAGCGATAAGTTGAGTAGCAAATAAAGCCACTTGGATATTTTTAAATGAAAAGCGAAGGGTAATTTGTATGTAACAAAAAAGACTAAAAAAGCTAAGCCAAAAGAAATAGCTTGCTTGTAAAGTAATTCTGGAACAATACTACGCAAAGTCGTCAACGATAAAACAGTAAAAAGAAAGAGTACTCCCAGCAAAAAATATTTGCGCATAAGGATTTATAAATTAAGTTTTGTTTCTTCGCCTTTTTTAATTTTAGTATTGGTCTTTTCTTCGATTTCTTTTTGAAAAAACTCTGGCCAAGACGGCAACTCTACTTCAACAAGCTCATTCATATCTAATAAGGCTTCTTTGCGTAAATCCTGAATTTGACGAATCAGAGCCCGAGCTTCACCTTCAGCTATAAGTTCCGGTGTTAATTCAAAATCATAATCAACCATTAAATCGCCAGTTTGCTCTAGCCATTCTATTTTTTTGACATTCAGCTCGAGTTTTAATACTTCCTCTAGTTCAGCTCTGTCAGAAATCTCTCCAAAACCACTCACTTTTAAACTTGCTAAAGGCTGACGAGCTTTAACCTGCTTTTCTTTACGTAAAGCATGTGCCGCTTCTACAATTTTGCGAATTGAATCCATCGATCTTTCTAATTTTCGATCAAAGAATTGCTCCTTATATTCAGGGAATAACTCCAAATGAATTGAGCTCTCTTCATCAAACATACTGTGATGAACTAATTCAGCAAAAAATGGCACTATTGGGGCAACAACTTTAGCTAATTCATAAATCACAGTCGCAAAAACCTGACTAACTTCTTTATTATCAGTTGCTTTGATTCTTTCTCTGGAAAGACGCAAATACCAAGTTGATAACTCATCAATGAAAGGTGCTAACAAGCGACTAGCTCTCATTACATCATAAGAATCTAAATATTGTCTCATTTCTTTGATCAGATTTTCTAAGCGACTCAAAATCCAACGATCAAGTAAATTACTTGGCAACTTATCGGCACTGAGATCAAAAAAGCCAGCATCCTGATCAGCAAAACTCTTATAAAAAGCCAAAACATTCCACCAAATCACAAAAACTCGGCGACGCAAATTGGAAACATCTGATTGCGAAAAATTAAGTGTTTCGGCTTTGACCGCGGGAGAAGACATTAAATAAAGACGAAGAGCATCAGCCCCATATTTATCCAAAATTGCTCCTGGCTCTGGATAATTTTTAAGACGCTTGCTCATTTTTTTACCATCTTCAGCCATAATTAAGCCAGTGCACATCACATTTTTAAAAGCACCGTTTTCTTTCTCACTACCTAAAGTTAGAGCTGTAGCCAAAACATGCAAAGTATAAAACCAACCGCGAGTTTGATCCTGACCCTCAGAAATAAAATCAGCGGGGAAAGCATGCTCAAAAGCTTCTTTATTATCAAATGGATAATGTAATTCACCATAAGGCATTGAGCCAGACTCGAACCAACAATCTAAAACCTCTGGAATATGACGATAAGTTTTGCCATCTTTTTTAATTTCAATCTTATCAACAATGTGCTTGTGCAAATCGCTAACCTTTTGACCAGAAAGTTTTTCTAATTCTTCAACCGAACCTACGCATAAAAAGTCACCCTCTTCGCTTTCCCAAATTGGTAAAGGCGTACCCCAATAACGATTACGGGAAATTGCCCAATCTCTAGCACCTTCAAGCCATTTGCCAAAGCGACCGTGCTTGATATGATCTGGCTGCCAATTAACCTTTTCATTATTGGCCAATAGCTGATCTTTGAAAGAACTCACTCTAACATACCAACTATCAGTAGCGTAATTAAGTAGAGGAGTGTCACAGCGCCAGCAATGTGGATAACTATGTTCGATTTTTTTCTTGGCAAAAAGTGTGCCATGAGCCGCTAAATACTTAATAATTTCAATGTCGGTAGCCTGAGGATTATCTTTTGCTTTGACTTCCATGTCTGCAAAATCAGTGACTTCCTTAGTAAAACGGCCCTCCATGGTCACATGCTGCAAAAGCTCGATGCCCTCAGCTTTACCGATATTGTAATCATCTTCACCAAAAGCCGGAGCAATATGTACAACTCCAGTGCCTTCTTCTGTACTAACAAAGTCAGCAGCAACTATTCTAAAAGATTTGGCCCAATCAGCAAAATAAGAAAAAGGAGGAGTGTAAGTTAGACCAACTAATTCACTGCCTTTAAAACTTTGGCCAACTAATTCGAATTTTTTATCAGTCATGACTTCTTCTAGAAGTTCTTTGGCTAAAATAAACAGCCCTTCATGATCTTCAACTCTGACTAAAACATAATCCAAATCAGCTCCAACTGCCAAAAGAACATTGCCTGGCAACGTCCAAGGAGTAGTAGTCCAAGCAACCGCATAAATTTTTTCATCAGTTTCGACACCTAGTTTTACAGTAGCATCCTGCAATTCAAATTTAGCAAAAACAGAAATATCCTTGACATCTTTGTAACCCTGGGTAACTTCAAAGTTTGAGAGCGGAGTTCCACAACGAGGACAGATGTGCATGGATTTATGACTTTTGTAGATCAAATCCTTTTTCCACAATTCATTGAAAACCCACCACACGGTTTCCATGAATTCTTTATCCATAGTTTTATAAGCATGATCCATATCAATCCAACGTCCAATGCGACGAATGGTCTTCTTCCATTCTTCTGCATAAGTTAAAACAGTTTGACGACAAGCTTCATTAAATTTATCTACTCCATAACCCTCAATATCTTTTTTACTATCAAGATTGAGTTCTTTTTCAATAATATTTTCGACAGGTAAACCGTGACAATCCCAACCCCAAACGCGACGAACTCTTTTGCCTAGCATAGTTTGATAACGGGGAATCAGATCCTTAATCATTGACTGCATTAAATGACCATAATGAGGTAGACCAGTAGCAAAAGGAGGTCCATCATAAAAAGAGAAAGAATTATTTTCATCTCTTTGGTCAACTGATTTTTGAAAGGTTTGATCCTTGTCCCAAAATTCTAGAATCTCTTGCTCGAGCTCTGGGAAATTTGGTACTTGTCTAAAATCTTTTATTTTCATAGTTTCCTCGTTGCTTAATTCTAGTTTGTTTTAATTAATAAAAAAAGCCTGCCTAAAAACGAAAAGATCGTTTCTAAGCAGGCTTATCTAATTCAAGATAAAGGTACCAGCCGCTTTTTAGATTTGCCAATGTGCAAATCTTTACTTAATTTAGAGTGATTACGGACTCAGCCGATCTGATTTACTCACTTTTTTATTTCAATTTCAAAAAAGCTTTCTGCAGACACCTCGCCGTGGATAGCGGCTAAAAAGGTTTTGAATACTAGGAAATTATAGCACGGTTTTATCTATCTCTCAAAAAAGCTGGTACATCAAAATCAGCAAATTCATCGTCAGTCTCGACTTCTTCTTTTTTGTCGCTCTGATCGTCTCTTTTATGTTCATCTTTTTTCTTCAAATTGAAAAGGGCACTGCGCACAAATGGATTGCGACTTTCTTCCTCTTCTTCTTTCTTCGGTTTAGTAGGGATAATCTGAGGTTGAGTAAAACCACTTGGAGTACGATCAATTTTTTCTTCTTCTTGATCTTCTTGTTTCTTGTAAACAGCGGTTGGACCAGTCATCTTGCGACGAGATTCTCTACCGTAAGCTCCAAACATTGCTCTTGGACCAGAACCAGAGTAGCTATCGCCAAAACCAGTAGCGATCACACTAATTTTAATCTTGGAACCCATATTATCATCAATGGTGGCTCCAAAAATTATATTAGCATCTGGATCTGCACTATCAGCAATTACTGCTGAAGCATCAGAGATCTCGCTCATAGTCATATCTGGACCACCAGTAATATTATAAAGAATACCCTTAGCACCATCGATAGAAACTTCGAGTAGTGGAGAAGAAACAGCCATACGAGCAGCCACCACTGCGCGGTCTTCACCGGAAGCTTCACCAATACCCATTAATGCTGAGCCAGAATCAATCATGATCGTCTTCACATCAGCAAAATCAACATTAATCATGCCTGGAACAGTAATTAAATCGGAAATACCTTTGACCCCTTGACCAAGAACGTTGTCAGCTAAACGAAAAGCATCGATAAAAGTCATTTTTTTATCCACTACTTCAAGTAAACGCTGATTTGGAATCACAATTAAAGTGTCAACAGTATCGCCTAAAGCCTCAATGCCTTCATCAGCGGTCTGCATGCGACGAATACCCTCAAAAGCAAAAGGTTTGGTGACCACAGCCACCGTCAAGGCACCAGCTTCTTTGGCTATCTCGGCAACAATTGGAGCCGCACCAGTTCCAGTGCCACCACCCATGCCTGCAGTAATAAAAACCATATCAGTGTCGAAAAGCAAATCCTTGAGCTTTTCACGACTTTCTTCAGCTGCGGTACGACCCACTTCTGGATCTGCACCAGCTCCAAGTCCACGTGTGAAATTGCTACCAATCTGCATTTTAGTTTCTGCTTTAGAAACTAGAAGTGCTTGAGCATCTGTATTAACAGTGATAAATTCAACTCCATTGATCTGCTTGGAAAGAATCATTGAGTTTACTGCGTTACCTCCTCCGCCACCGATACCGATAACTTTAATTTTAGCGAAAGTGGTATTTGAAGGTTTAACAAGTCCCATATTTTTGATCTTTCTTAAGATATCAAACTACAACATAAATTAGCTGATTTTTGCCTAAAAGTAAACTGGCAATAATTGAATTAGCTTTTAATTTAAGGCAAGATTGACTTGCTAGTTTTTTTAATTTTGTCAAAAAGCTTTTTAAATAAATCTTTTGGTAAAATAGCCTGCCAATTGAAATCTTCACTGACGCTGGTCACATTGCCTTGCTTGAGAGCAAAATCTAACAGACCAACAGACACCGCAAAATTTGGTTTTTTAATATCTTCGGTCAAACCCTCAATGTCTTCTGGAAAGGCTAAACGCACAGGTAAATTACTAACTTTCTTGGCTACCTCTACTAATCCGGTAGTCATCGCTCCACCGCCTGTCAAAACTAAACCAGCTGGTACTTTATTTCCAGACAAAAGGTCAGCTCTATCTAATTCTTGCATCACTAAATTAAAAATTTCTCTAATTCTAGGCTCCATAATGCCACCTACCAATGTTTTTTTAGATAGGAAATCATTGTGAGCAATCCCAACTTTTTCTGGATCAACTGTATCTAATTTTCTTTTTCTTTTAGTAAAGTCAACCTTAGATTCTCCTGGGTTTGGTCTCAAATCATCAGGACCATTATCAGTCAGATAAAGCTTAAGCTTTTCTGCATCATCCATTGGAATGCGACAACCTAAAGCGATGTCCTGAGTGATGTGTTTGGCGCCAATTGGTAAAACAGCTGAAAATTCCAGAGCTCCCTCAACATAAGCGGCCAAACTAGTTGTACCAGCTCCAATATCTATTAAAACTGCGCCTAGCTCTTTTTCTGTTTCAGTCAAAGCAATTTGTGAAGCGGCCAAGGCAGAAAAAACAAAAGCGTCAACTTTAACCCCCATATCGCTAATACATTTTTCCAAATTGCGCATCGCGGTAGTCAAACCAGTAATGATATGTGCCTCTGCTTCTAAGCGCACTCCAGTCATGCCGACTGGATCTTTGATGCCTTCTTGAGAATCAACTTTGAAATCCTTAGGAATCACGTGAATAATTTCTCGATCAGTTGGCATTGAAACAGCTCTGGCCGCTTCAATTACTCGATCAACATCACTTTGGATAATAGCTTGATCAGCGGCGGCTACAGCTACAACACCTCTAGAATTTTTATATTTAATGTGTACTCCAGAAATTGAAACGACTGCGCTCTTAACACTAAACCCAGCCATGCGTTCTGCAGCGTCTAAACCCTGACTTACGGTGTTTAGAACCTGCTCGAGATCAATAATCATACTGCGTTTCATTCCTCTTGATGGAACCACAGAAAAACCTAAAACCTGCAACTTCTCAGTTTCTGTTACTCGCGAAATGAGAGTGGTACACTTATCACTTCCTAAATCAATGGCTGCAATTATTTGTTCTTTACTCATATCTTTCCCATATAGACTATACAAAATTTTAAAGACAATGTCCATTAATGTCTACTCTTTTAACACTGGCAAGTTAAAGCGCATGTCGAGAATCTTTTTGCTAGGCAAAATATCCTTGAGCTCTTCTTCTTTCAAAACCAATGAAAGACGCTCCACCTGATAATCAAATTCTTTAGCGTCATCCATAATTACTTCAATTTCCTTAAGAAAAATGTGAATTTCTTGATTGCTTTGCCAAACAATCTTATTTGTTTCAATTTCATACTTTTTCAATGCTTGGCTTAAAGAAAGAAATTTTTGATGATAATTTTCTTCTAAATAACCATGCTCAATCAGAGAAGAATCTCCTAGAAATTCAATGCTTGGCAAAGAAAGACGATCTTGATCATTTTTAAGCTTATTGCCATGATTAAGTAGATAGCGCTCTTGTCCAATAACAAGTCTGTAGTCTGGTAATTTGGCTAAAAGAAATAAATCAACTTCTCCAGAAATATGCTTGTTAATTTTTTGATATTGATAAGCTTGTCCATATTGTTGATCTGTCATCAGTTCATCCCAAATTGCTTCATTTTCAAAATCAGTAAAAAACAAAGATTTGCCTTTAAAAAATTGGTTGAGCCTCTCACAGACTCCACTTTCAAGCGAATTATCTTCTAAAACACAATCTACTGTTTTTAAAACAAAAATAAAACGAAATAACAAAAATAAGATTACGAAAAAAATGACAAAACGTAAAATTTTCACAAGCGTTTTTTTTCTTTATAAGCAATCAATAAAAGCTGATAAAGTTTGGCGCTAGCGTCTTGGTAAAATTGGTTTTTTGCCAAACTTGAACGCATTTCTTTATAGTTTTTTTCTAAATGAGAAACACCATCTAATAAAGTAGAAGCACTAACATATTTTTGCTCTAAAACCAAAGCCCCATTATTTCTCTGCATCATTTCCGCATTGGCCATTTGCTCATTATGGTAGGCATTTGGCAATGGAATTAAAATCGCTGGTAAAGGTGCCAAAGACAATTCTAAAACGGCGTTCGCCCCTGACCTAGAAATGGCAAACTTAGCGTGCTGATAAATCCAAAATAAATCTTCCTCTTCAATCCATTCTTTGATGAAATATTTTTCTCTCAAATCTTTTGGCAGTTTTTGTTTTAATTCTTCGAGATCTTTAGACGAATTCTTAATTTTATTAGCTCGACCACACTGATGAACAATTGAATAATTTTCTAAGAGCTTTTCTAAGTTAGCTTTAATTAAATCATTAATGATAAAAGAACCTTGATTCCCGCCCATTACTAGCAAGATATTTTCTATTTTTTTAGGCAACCAGTTCGGTTTTTTTAAATCTTTGGCAAACAATCTGAATCTAATTGGATTGCCAGTTAGAACAGTATCCTGTCTTTTTGTATATTGCTTAGTTTCTGGGTAGGAAATAGCCACCTTATCGGCAATGCTAGCAATAAATTGGTTGGCTTTGCCCATTACAATCGTTTGCTCATGAGTCACTACTGTAATTCCCAAACTTTTGGCAGCGATAGCAAATGGCACTGCTAAGTAAGAACCAAAAGAAAGAAAAAGATCAATTTTTTCTTCAAGCAAAATTCTTCTGGCCTTAGAAACTGTTTTAGGAAAAGCTAAAAAGCTAATAATTTTGGCCAAAAAAGAATAATTGACAAATTTAGAAGCAGAAAAAGGAATAAACTTTATTTGCCTTTTTTCTACCTCTTCTTTTTCTACAGATTTTTGAATAAGTTTCTCTTGACTATATAAACGACCTACAAAATAGATTTGATGTTCCTTATGATTGGTCTTGATAAAATCTATCATCGCCAAAGCAGGAGTTAAATGGGCACCACTAATTAAAATTCTCATAATCTAATTAAAAAGTTTATTTTTTAATCTTAGCATGTGAGGCGATAGAGAGTAAAACCCCACTTGCAAAAAAAGACATTAGAAGTGATGAGCCACCTTGAGAAAAAAATGGTAAAGGCATACCACTTAGTGGCAACAAAACCACTACTGCTGAAAGATTAAAAATGAGTTGAATTGCCATCCAAGCTAAAATCCCGTAGTAAAGCAGATATTCATATTTATTAAGTGCTTTGTCTTTAACCATTAAATTAGCTAAAATAAAATAAAGCGCAAATAAAGAGATTATTAAAAAAGAGCCAATAAAACCAACTTCTTCAGCAACAATGGCAAAAATGGAGTCACTGCTGGCCTCTGGCACATAAGAATATTTCTGTTGAGAGTTGCCAATTCCTCTGCCAAACCAAGAACCACCACCTAAAGCTAGAGTAATTTGTCTAACATGATAAGAATCTCCTTGTACATTCTCACTCGGGTTTAAAAAAGTAGTTAAACGCTCTCTTCTGTAAGGACTAAGCAAAACCACTGCTAGAGCTAAGAAAAAACCAACTCCTAAAAGAATTGATAGCCATTTTATTTTTCCACCAGCTAAAAAATACATCACAATACTGGTGGCTACCAAAATCATCATCGAACCAAAATCTGGTTGTAGTAGAACTATGACAATTGGCACAAAAAGAAAAAACAAAAAACTACTTAGATCTAATTTTTTAGACAAGAGATAAGCATAAAAATTAATCAAAACAAATTTAAAAACCTCTACCGGTTGTAGGGTCCCAAAAGGCAAACTTATCCAACGACTAGCTCCGTTTAATTTAAGACCAATCCCAGGAATAAAAGTTAAAATGAGCAGGAAAATTGCTAAAACATAAAAATGCAGAGCAAATTTTTTAAAAAAATTAATCTTAAGTTTGCTTGCTAAAAATAAAACTGCAAAAGACAAGATTAACCAAATTGCTTGCTGTTTAAAAAAATAATATTGATGCCCAAATAATTTAAAGCTCTCAACAGTTGATGCCTCAAAAACAAAAAAAAGACCAGTTAAAGAAAGAAGAGTAATTAGAATAAGAAAAAATTTAGAGGGCGTTTGCATGAATGTTTATTTAGGTTCAAATAACCGCCAACCAAACTCCAAAAATTGTCAGCATAATTTGCAAGAGCCAAGCTCTCTGAACAATTTTTGGCTCTGCCCAACCTTTTTCTTGGAAGGTTAGATGCAATGGGGCGGCAGGCATAATTTTCTTTTTAAAATATTTTTTAGAAAATAATTGAATAAAAGTGCTAGCGATTTCTATCACAAAAATTAAGCCAATAATCAGTAGCGCTAAAATTTTTCCAAGTAGTAAGCCAACCACTGCCAGAGTTGCTCCAAAAGCTAATGAGCCAACATCTCCCATAAAAATTCTGGCTGGAAAAACATTAAAATAAAGAAAGGAAACTAGAGATCCAAGCCAAAGAGCAAGAAAAACTGAAAGTGGCACATCTAGAATAGTAGAAGATAAAACCCACAATCCAAACAAAGAAAATAAAAGTAAACCAGCAGCTAAACCATCTAGACCATCAGTAATGTTAACTGCATTGGCAAAAGCGACAATTACAAAGGCAGCAAAAGGAATATAGAAATAGCCCAATTGAATTGTTCCTACAAAAGGAATGTGTAAAATAGAAATTTCTAATTGGAAATAAATCATGCAAGCAATAATTATTGCTAGAAGCATTTGCAAAATTAACTTTTGACGCATTCTTAAACCAAAGAACTTACTATCATCAAAGCGGAAAAACTTCTTAATATCATCATAAAGACCCAAAATCGCAAAAGATAAGAAAGTGAAAAATAAAACATTAACCTCAGCTTGGCTATTACGATGAATGCTGGTGACATCAATTCCAAAATAATTGAGGGCTGGAATCATCAAAGCAAAAAGAAGCGAAACCATTATTACCACTAACAATCCACCTCCAACTGGTACCCCAGCTTTACTAGCATGAAATTTGTCAAAAATAGGTGTTCTTTCACCAAAAGCATCTAAAGTTTTTTGATCTTGGCGACGAAAACGTAATTTATAAAGCAAATTAATAAAAGGCACTACAGCAGTGCTGGTTAGTGTAAAAGAAAAAATTAAAATGCCTAAAAAAAGCGCTAGTGATCCCATATGATTCTTTCTATTCTGTAATTCTTTCTATCTTAGCTCCCATTATAATTAATTTCTCATCTATTTTTTGATAACCGCGCTCAACTTGCTCAATATTATGTAAAATAGTTTTATCTTTAGCTCCAATGGCCGCTAATAAAATAGTTGCTCCAGCTCTTAGATCATGAATGGTAAATTCGCCACCTTTAAAATCTGTTGGTCCATATATTTTAATGGCGTGGCGATCACTTTCACTATGATCTTGCCAATTAAAATTATATAGAACCTCTGGATTTTTAACAGTTGGATTAAAATATTCGATCTTAGCACCCATTGCTTTTAAATCTTCAACATATTGAAAACGGTTTTGCATAACGGTCTCATGAATAATGCTTTCACCATGACATTGACAGAGTAGAGTAGCAAAAAGAGGTTGCCAATCAGTCATAAAACCAGGATGAATATCTGTTTCTACATCGGCAGCTCTCATCGGACCTTTGTAATAAAAACGAATTCCATAATCGCCAATTTCATAACCAGCCCCAATTTCATCTAGTTTTTCTAAAAAAGCCTTGAGATCTTTTTGTCTGGCATTTTCTACAACAATATCCCCTCTGCTAGCAATCGCGGCACATGCATAACTAACCGCTTCATTTCGATCAGGCATGATTTTATGAATCGCTCCTCCTAATTTCTCTACACCATCAATTTCGATTTTTCTAAAAGAACGACGACGAATCTTTGCTCCCATTTGGTTGAGAAAAGAAATCAAATCATCTATTTCTGGTTCCTCAGCAGCATTCTCTAAAACTGTTTTTCCCTTGGCTAAAACTGCCGCCATAATTAAAGTCTCAGTTCCAGTGTGAGTATTTTTCTCAAAACAATAGTTACATCCTCTAAGTTCTTTGCAGCTTGCCCTTAACATACCGTTTTCTTGCTCAAATTTAACTCCCATTAACTCCAAACCATCCATATGTCTCTCTAAAGGGCGTTTGCCAATTTTATCTCCTCCTGGCATTGGCACTTCAGCCTGACCAAATTTGGCTAAAAGAGCTGGAATAAAAAGAGTAGAAGCGCGTGATTTTTCACCATATTCTTGATTTATTTTTGAAAAACGTAAATTACGAGTATCAATAAAAAAAGTGCGCTCACCAGCACGATAAGCCTTAGCACCCAAACCATTGATTATTTCAGCTACCATATCTACATCAGAAATATCTGGTAAATTTAAAAGTCGACTCTCCTTACTTCCCAAAAGCGCCGCGATCATCAGTTTATAAGAAGCATTCTTGGCTCCACCAACTCGAACCGAACCATAAAGTGGAGTACCACCGGTTACGATAAAACTTGCTTTGCTCATAAAATAATTCCTAATTTAAATTTATAATAAAATTTTTGTGCTTTAAAGAAAGTCTGTCGAACGTAACTTGATTTAAAGTGCAAAAATTTTATGTTAAATAAAAAACCTCTTCTTTTAGAATAACATTAAATTTTTCTAAAACCACCTTCTTGACTTTTTCAATCAATTTTTTGACATCTTCTGCCTTGCCTTCACCAAGGTTAACAAAAAAAGCAGCGTGTTGATCACTTACCTGGATCTCTCCTTCTCTAGCTCCTTTCAATCCTGCTTGATCAATCAGAAACCCGGCTGGAATAAACTCTGCGTCATTAAATTGCGGAAAAAGTTTTTTTAGCTCATCAGTATTGGCAGGATTTTGGAAAACACAGCCACAGCTTGGCATGTGGAGAGGCTGAGTCAGCTCTCTTTTTTCGATTGAAGCTCTAATTCTTTCTTTTATTACATCAGTAGAATCTTTTTTTAACGCAAAAACAGCGGAGAATATAAGAAGATTTTTGTTTGTTTGAAAAATAGATTTTTCATAGGCAAACTCACATTTTTCACGTGAAAAAGTAATAATTGCTTCTTTCTCTAAATCAAAAACCTCAACTTCTCTAATATTGTCAGCAATTAAATCCTTTAAATAGTGAGCATTATTATAAATAGCTCCACCAAGAGTGCCAGGAACGCCAATAAAACCTTCTAGACCTGCTCCGCCTTTCATTGCCACCTGAGCTACCAAATGAGAAGTTTTAAGACCTACGCCTGCTCTAATGACTAATTCTGTAGTTGTATCAGAAATAAATTCGAGCTCTTTGAAATCTAGATGCAAAGTTAGGCCTTTTAGACCCTCATCTGCAATTACTACATTACTACCTCCACCAAGAATAGAAAACTTGATCTTTTGTTTTTTACAAAAAACCAACAAATCTATTGCTTCTTGGCGAGTCTTGGCGCTATAAAAAACTTCTGCCTGACCACCAATTTTAAAATAACTTTTCGAGGAAAGAGGATAATTAAAAAGAAAATCAAAGGCAGGAAATTGTTGGCTAAAAATTTGCTCTAAATTCATAAGCTTTTTCATTCTATCACGAGAGGGGCTAATAAAAGCAAGGTTTATAATGCGAGAGTGTTAGAAATAAAAAAAGGTTTATATTTAGTTGACAAACCAAGTGGCCCTAGCAGTCACATGGTGGTTAATTACTTCAGAAAACTAAGTGGTATTAAAAAGATCGGTCATTGTGGCACCCTTGATCCGCTTGCCTCTGGCTTATTGATTCTTTTAGTAGGTAAAGAATACACAAGAACACAAGATCTTTACTTAAAAAAAGACAAAGAATATTTAGTCAGAGCTCGCCTGGGGATTGGAACCGATACTTATGACCAAACTGGAAAAATTATCAAAAAAGACAACTGGCAAGAATTAAAAGACATCAAAAAAACTGATCTGCTAAGAATTTTTCCTCAATTTAAAGGCAAAATAGAGCAAACAGTGCCTATTTTTTCTGCCGTGAAAGTCAAGGGTCAAAAGCTTTATCAAAAAGCCAGAAGGGGAGAAACTGTAGAATTACCCAGTCGCCAAATTGAAATAAAAAAACTTATCTTAAAAAGTTTTGAAAAGGATTCAAAAAAAGAAGAAGTCTTTTTTGAACTATTAGTCAAATGTTCGAGTGGAACTTATATTCGCTCACTTATTCACGATCTTGGGAAAAAACTAGCTCTAGGAGCTCACGTGGTTGCACTGCGTCGTAATAAAATCGATAAATTTCACGTGAAAAAAGCAATTAAAATGGACTGGGATAGTCAGCTTTACCAACTGGGCTTATAGAGCTGACTGGCCAATATCTGAAAAAAACTCTACCAACAATCTCATCCTTAGTAATAGCTCCCCAAGCTCTTGAATCACTTGAATAAGGACGATTGTCTCCAGAAACAAAGAATTCATCTGGTCCTAAGTAAATGCTTTTATTTTTGGTGGCATTACCTGGCAAAATGGAAAAATCACTAGGAATATAGGGCTCTGGCAATTTGTTTCCATTTATCCAATAAGCGTTTTCTTTGACTTCAATCGTATCTCCTGGTACACCAATCACTCTTTTAATAAAGTCACAACCAGTTCCTTCTGGACAATTAGCCTCTGGAGGAGCGTGAAAGACCACGATTTCACCTCTTTGTGGATCTCTCATCTTAAAAGTTACTTTATCAGTCAAAACATGCTCACCACTTTGAAAATTCGGCACCATTGACTGTCCATTAACCTGATGAGGCTGTAAGAAGAACAAATAAACAACTAAAAAAATAGAAAAAGAAATGGCCATAGTTTCTATCAGATCGAGGAAAGTAGCCCCAACTTTTTCAAAAGTATTTTTCATAACGAGCTTTATGTTACTACTTTGGCAAGGGAGCTTGCAAGCAGTATTGTTTTTAACTTACAATGTAATCGTGAATTATCAAAAACATGCTATCGCTGGTTTTTCTTGGCAAACTTTGCAAAGGATTCTTACCACTGGTTTAAGTTTTTTGAAAATTTTTATTTTAGCCAGATTACTTGGTCCTGAACAATTCGGTTTGTTTTCCCTAGTAATGATCGCCCTTGGCGTCACAGAAAGCATTACTCAGACAGGCGTCAACATTACCATGTTGCAATCCAAACAACCAATTAAATACTTTCTAGACACCGCCTTTGTTATCGCCATCATCAGAGGTTTTTTAATTGGTTCTTTGATGATTTTAATGGGTTACCTAATGAGCAATTATTACAATGAGCCAAGTTTATTTCCAATGATCTCTATCGTTGCCTTAGTACCAATTATTAAAGGCTTTATTAATCCGGCCATTATTAGTTGGCAAAAAAACTTTCAATTTGCCAGAGATAGTTTCTATTCTTCTTTGAGAGTAACCATTGAGATGCTGGCTCAAATTGTTTTAGCTCTAGCATTACATTCTGTTTGGGCACTTTGTCTTGGAGTTATCGTCGGAGCTCTTTTTGAAGTAACCCTGTCATTCTTAATGCTTAAAGAGAGACCAGTCTTCCACTATATTAAAAGCAGAGGAGAAGCCATTTTTAAAAACGCCAAATGGTTGAGTCTTGGCAGCTTGCTTAGCTACTTAAATGACAACATTGATGACTTTCTACTTGGTAAAATTGTTGGCACCTATCAATTGGGCATTTATCATAACGCCTATGCTCTCAGTCATAAAACTAACTATGAGCTATCCAAGTCCGCTTACCATGGAGTAATGCCAATTTTTTCTAAGATAGCTCAAGAGAATGAAAGAGTTCGTTTAAAAAGAGCTTTTTTTAAATCAATGTTCTCTACATTATTAATTGCGTCTCTTATTTCTTTGCCTTTAATTTTATTTCCCAAGCTTTTAGTTGATTTGATTCTTGGTGAAAAATGGTTGGAAGCAATTAATATTTTGCCACTTCTAGCTCTTGCTGGCTTAATCCACACTGTAGCCAACATGACTTACGCTCTGATCATTGCTAAAAAGCAATATTTTTACATGAACCTACATATGATTGCCTCTTTAGTTCTGATGATTTTGGGGATTATTTACCTTGGCAATATTCATGGTTTAGTTGGAGCAGTTCTTGGCATTGTCTTAGCTAGAGCAGTAGCTCTGCCTATTGCTCTATTAGGAGTAAAGAAGAGTCTAGAATAGTTATGAAATTTTTCTTAATTAGCTTAGTTTTTTTACTTTCTTTGGGTCAATTACAAAGAATTCAAATTACAAATAACATTGCTTTTTATTTGCATGATTCGCTCATTGTGGCTTTCTTGTTAAAAGAGCTTTTTACGGCAATCGTGCAAAGAAAAAAAATTATTGAAAAGTTAAAAAAAATAAATATTCTTCAAAAAAAAATATTTTGGGGGTTTTTAGCTACGGTTTTTTTAGCTTGGGTCTTGGCTATTTTTGAAGGAAGATTCGATTTTAGAGCCATTTTATATTCAATACGCTTAATTACTTATGTTTGCTTTGTTTTTTTACTGCAAAAAAAATTAAAAGGTAAAAATTGGCTATGGAGGCTAGTTTCTTTTAACATTCTTTTACTAGGATTCTTACAATATTTTTTCTTGCCCGATTTGCGTTTTTTAATTTATGAAGGCTACGACGATCATCTTTATAGACTGGTAAGCACAATCCTCGATCCTGCATTTACTGGATTAATTTTTGTCTTTAATTTAAATTATTATCTTTGGCAAAAAAAGAAAAATTGGTTTTTTATCATTCCATTTGCAATTGGCTTGCTTTTAACTTACTCCAGATCTTCTTATTTGGCATTTTTGCTTAGTAGTTTAATCCTTATGCTTATTAGAAAAGATTTGGGTAAGAGAGCAGTTCTGCTAGTTTTAATTAGCTTTTTTGCTAGCTTGCCATTCTTACCAAAACAAAGTGGAGGAGATGGAGTAAACCTACTTAGAACTACTTCTGCAGAGGCGAGAATCAGTAATGATCAGATGATTCTACGAAACATGAACAAAACAGATTGGATATTTGGGCAGGGATTATTTATCCCAAATCAAAACAGGCAAACAGTAGAAAATATTCCTAGCCATTCTCACTTTGCCGACAACTTACTTGTTTTTCTTTTGAGTAATTTAGGTGTTATTGGAAGTTCACTATTTATTATTTTAGTTTGGCAACTTACGAGATCTAGCAAAAAAGAAAATTTAGCTCTGCTTGCTAGTCTGATTAGCCACGCTATGTTTAACAATAATTTCACACAAAGTTTTGTGCTTTTAATTTTTCTAGGATTTTCTTTATCAGATGATTAGAGTTGGAATTCAACTTCGATGCTGCGCTCGGTTTTGTTTTTAGCTTTATCTGTAACTTCAAACTTTAACTCGTTCTTACCTTCGTTAAGGTAGTAATTACTTGAAAAGTTACCTTCTTTATCAGCCAAAACCAAACGACCATTAATTAAGACTTTTGCTTCTGCTTCAGTCTTGCCTTTAATAGTTAAGGTTCGGTTTTTTTTGAGTTCAATCTTGGCTCCATCTTTTGGCTCCTCAATTTCTAAGCTTGGAGCCTCGCTGTCACGAGTAATTAGATAAGAGCGAGTCTTGAGAGATTCGTTGCCCATCTCATCAACACCAAAAATCGATAGTTCATTTTCGCCATCGTTTAAATTTATTTCATATTCAAATTGTCCATCTTCAGCGACGTCTATTTCTGCATTTTTTTCAGAATTAAGCAAGAAGACGACTTTGCTTTTTGGTTCAGCAAAACCACGTAAATTGAGATTGGCTGAATAAGTTGCCTCAAATGGAATAGTAGATAAAACTGGAACTTGAGGTGGAACAGTATCTTTTTCTTCAAAAGGAGAATCTTTATCAATAATAGAAAAGAAAATTCTAATTAAACCAGGCACAATTAAAAATATAAAAAGCAAAAGAAAAACGATCCCAAAAAAAACAAATAAAAAAGTTTGTTTTTGAATTTTACTTTTTTCTCTTTTGACTAAACGAGAAGAAACAACATTTTTTTTACTATTCTTTCTATCATAGATGGAAGAGTAGCGACCTGAATTGAACATAGACTTATATTAACACTCTTTTAACTGATTCGGCTAGATGAACCAAAAGATCATAAGGAATTGTTTTAGCTTTTAAAGCAGCATTGCTTATAGAGTTTTTATCTGGCTTATTGGAAGAATAGATAATAACTTTTTCACCAATTTGAGGATCTTTAAGCTTGCTGATATCAATGCTAGTCATATTCATAGAAACTCTACCAACAATTGGGAAATATTGATCTCTTATCTTTACCAAACCCTTATTGGAAAGGCGTTTATCAACTCCCTCGTAATATCCTGCCGGTAATAAAGCTAAAACTTTATCTGCTCTGGCTTTGAAAGTGCAACCATATCCAACCACCGCATCTTTTTTAATTTTTTTAATTTGTACGAGTGTTGAAGAAAATTCCAAAACTGGCTGTAGAGAAATTTTATTTTTATAAGGATCACTTTTAACTAGAGGGCTAATTCCATAGTGAGCAATTCCTGCTCTAATCATATTGAATGTTTGGTTTTTGACCTTAAAAGCTCCTCCAGAAGCAGAAATATGACGCCACTCTGGAAAAATTTGCTGCTTATTCATTATCTGGAGAGCTTTTTTATATTGCTTAATTTGTTCTTTTACAAAGTCTTGAGAGTTTGGGTTATCTGCATCAGCAAGATGAGAGCAAAGACCAGTGATATTTAAGTTTTTTAATTTTTTAAGTTCCATCAGAAAATTTTCTAAGTCTTCAAGATTGACACCTTCACGACTCATACCAGTATCAACAAAGACGTGAACCTTACAGCCGCGTTGATATTCATTAAGTATTTTGGCCAATTCAAGGTCAAATATCGCAATGCTAAAGGGGAGACGTTTGAGCTTAAAATTTTCTGGGTCTGTATAACCCATAATTAGAATTGGAGTCTTAACCCTCATTTTATATAGTTCATAGGCTTCAAATAGGCTGTCCACAATCAGAAATTCGCAGTGCATGGAATCAAAAATTGGAGCAAGTTGCTTTAATCCATGTCCATAAGCGTTGCTTTTGAGCACTGGACAAACTTTAGCGTTTTGATGAAAGTCTTGGAGATTTTTGTGGTTTTGAGTAAGAGCTTCTTTGGAAAGAAGAATCTTATTTAAATTTTGGTATGTCATTTCTGAGCCAAAGGTGAGGATCGAACTCACGACCTACGGTTTACGATACCGTTGCTCTACCAGCTGAGCTACTTTGGCATTTTTGTTTATCAACTGAGCGACCAGAGGGAGTCGGACCCTCACTTCAAGCTTGGGAAGCTAGCGTTCTACCGCTAAACCATGGTCGCTTACTTTAGATGAAATTATAGCATTTAGCTTTCACTAAGTTCATTGAGATAAATCATCTAACACGATATAGTATGATTTGAATAAAACGAGAAAGGACTTATGGAAGAATACATGGGTTTGATGTCAACAGATTTATTAGAAAAATCTCCAGCTATAAAAGACTTAATGGAAAAGTTTGAGAATAAACTTCCAAGTCATTTTGGAAAAGCAAGATTTATTGTAGCTCCACTAAATATAAATCTAGAACATGTCATAAGAGCTGACTGTCCAGAATGTAAAACCAGAGCCGTTGTTCATGTCGTTAGAAAAGACTATGTTCTCAATATTAAGGAAGTAGACCAGAGTGGGGAAATAAAGATATCTTACGATAGAACTTCAGGGTGTTGCGATAAGTGTAAAAAATTATAGCAAACTTTAATGCTGCTTTTCTAACTTACAACTGTTAAAAAAACCAATAGCCACTACTTTTAAAAATGTAGACATTTTTGCTGGCTCAACAGTGCTTGCAATAAACAATGCTAAATTATTTGCAAAATCCTCATCTGAAACAAAACCTAGCTCGCCAGCTATTTTGTCTGCATTTGCTACTGTCCAATTGCTCTTATCTCCTAAATCAAGTTGTTCGCTCATAATTGATTATTGTAGCATATTAATAGATCAATCTTAATCATTGACGAATCATTAATAAATTTATAAGATTTAACCCTTATCCTATGGCAAAATCATCTGCTGAATTCGAGAAAAGATTCATAAAAAATGCTAAAATAGCTGGTTTTTTAGTAGAAAACCCAAAACCAATTGTAGCTAATCAGGCAGTTGAAGATAGAAATGGCAAAATTAGAAAAATTAAAACTTTACCAGACTGTTTTATTATTGAACCTATAAACCGACTTTCCATGCATGTTGAAATTACCAATGGCTCTGGCAATAATAATCATAAAGCCGCACAGCAAAGAGTAGTTAAAGCAGCTGGAATTAAAAATTACATGATGTTAACTGGAAACCAAGTTGAAGAATTTTGCGAGAAAGAAACACCAGCTGATAAAAGATTGTTTCTGCTCACCATTTTTGGATGGCTAAATTTACTTTGAAATTTATAGGGCTTTGTCTAGTGAATATTTAAGCATTGACGACATCGGGATCACCCTACGGGTACTAGCCACGCGTTTCGACTTCCAAAATTTGAAAACATTCCAAGTTCGCTTGGCGGCGCGAACTAAAAAGCTTAATCACTCTTTGGGATCATAAAATAAAAAATCCAGACATTAGTCTGGAATTTTTATTTTGCGACCTCGATCGGGATCGAACCGACGATCTTCTCCGTGACAGGGAGACATGTTAACCACTACACCACGAGGCCGTTTCTTCTTTTAAGGTCTTTATTATAACCAATAGAAGCTCTCCTGTCAGCACTTACTTTGCTTTTTCTACGTATAGCGGAAAGAAGACAAATTTGCATAGAAATGCTACAATAATTTTCAAATATAAATAAAAAAGGATCTTATGATGATTGCATTAATTGTTATTTTAGCCGTAATCTTTTTATACGTGATTGGAATTTATAATTCCCTCCAAACTCTCAAAACTCAAATCAAGGCTAGTATCCAAGAAATTGGCAATCAATTAAAACGCCAGGCTGGTTTAATCCCAAATCTTGAAGTAGCTGTCAAAGGTCAACTCAAGCATGAGCAGGGTATTTATAAAATGCTCACCGAAGCTCGCCAATCAGTAGCTAAGGCCGATGCCTCTGGTTCAGCCAAGGATATTGATCAAGCAGTAGCTAAAATTCAAAATTTAATTCCACAGATTCAAGTGGTTGTGGAAAGTAATCCAGAATTAAAAGCTAACGAAGCTATTACTAAATTTATGGATGAATTGACTGATACTGCAGATAAGCTTACCTATGCTCGTCGTAGTGTGATTGATTTATCTCAGAATTTCAATGAAAAATTAGTAGTTTTCCCTTCTAACATTATTGCCAATATCTTCGGTTTCAAAGAAGAAAAAGGTATTGCTACTTCAACTACTGGAGCTCATATGGAAGTCAGCAGTGAAGAGGAAAAAAGCCCTAAAGTTAACCTCTAAAATCTATGACTCATTATCAGTTAGTTGCAAAAAATAAGCGACGCTCTTTTCTGATAGTTTTTTTATTCATTGCTTTTATAGTCGGCGCTTCCTATGTAATGGCAAAAGGTTTTGGCTATTCTTTAGATATAGTCGCTTGGGCTTTGGTTTTCTCTGGAGTGACTTCTTTTTTCAGTTATTTTTACAGCGATAAAATTATTTTAGGTATCTCTGGTGCCAAGGAAGCTAGCAGAAAAGAATTCTTTGATTTCTACACTGTTACTGAAAATATTTGTATGGGGCAAAAAATGCCCATGCCTAAACTTTATGTCATTGAAGACAGTGCCATGAATGCTTTTGCAACTGGTCGCAATCCAAAACATGCAGTGGTTTGCGCTACTACAGGATTACTGGGCCACTTAAACCGTTCTGAAATTGAAGCGGTAGTTGCTCATGAAATAAGCCATGTTAAAAATTATGACATTTTATTAATGTCTACTGTTTCGGTTTTGGTTGGTTTAATTGCCTTATTAGCTGACTGGTTTATGAGAATGTCCTTTTGGGGCGGTAAAAAGAGAGATAGTGACAATAATCAACTTGGAGCCATAATGGCTATCTTGGCAATAATTCTAGCTATTCTTTCACCAATCATTGCTCAATTAATTCAGCTAGCAATTTCTCGACGCCGAGAATTTTTAGCTGACGCTGGAAGTGCAGCTATTAGTAAAAATCCAGAAGGATTAATTAAGGCTCTAGAAAAAATTAGTGCTGATAAAGAACCTCTTGAATCAGCCAACAAAGCCACCGCTCATCTTTACATCAGTAACCCACTTAAAAATACTAAAGGTGCTGTGCATGCTTTTGCCAAACTCTTTAATACTCATCCTCCAATGGAGGAAAGAATTGCCGCATTAAAACAAATGAGTATTAAATAACCAGAGGAAATGTGGTAAACTAAGCAACGATGTCAGTTAATAACACACAAGTTAAACACATTGCCCAATTAGCCAATATTCCCGTTACAGAAGAAGAAAGCATCGACTTAGCTGATGATTTCACAGAAACCCTAAAAATTGTTGATCAGCTCAAAAAAGCAGAAGTCAAAAAAACCGAGATTACTCATCAAGTAACTGGTTTTAAAAACGTTTTCCGCGAAGATATTGTTAAAGAAGAACAGAGTTTTACCCAAGAAGAAGCTTTAGCTAATGCCAAAGCTACTTATAAAGGTTATTTTGTTGTACCTTACATTTTACAAAACAAGGATAATTAGCGATGAAATTAAATGAACTAACGCTCAAAGAGAGCATTGATGCTTTAGATAAAAAAGAGATTACTCTTGAAGAAATTTATAAAGATCTGGATCAAGCCTGCCAAGCTAAAAACGAAAAACTAAATATTTATTTAAGTATCAACTCAAAAGCTCTTATAGAAGCTAAAAAAGCTAGCAAAAAACCACTTCGTGGCTTACCAATCGCTGTTAAAGATAATTTCTGTACCAAAGGTATAGTAACTACAGCTTCTTCCAAAGTACTTGATGGTTTCATACCTCAATATGAATCCACTGTTACTGAAAGATTAAAGGCTAGCGGTGGTGTCATTTATGGCAAAACCAATATGGACGCTTGGGCTCATGGTTCTTCCACTGAAACCAGCGATTATGGTCGAACCCTCAATCCTCGAAATTCTGATCATTTACCAGGTGGATCTTCTGGCGGTAGCGCAGCTGCCATCGCTGCAGATTTTGCTGTAGCGGCCATTGGTAGTGAAACTGCTGGCTCTATCAGACAGCCAGCCGCTTGGTGTGGAGCTGTTGGTTTCAAACCAACTTATGGCAGAGTCAGTCGCTTTGGCGTCATCGCCATGGCTTCATCTACTGATAGCCCAGGACCAATTGCTAAAACTGTTGAAGACGCTTGTATTTTACTCAATGCTTTTGCTGGCCCAGATGAAAAAGATGGCACTAGTAATAAAGAAAAGGCTCCAGATTTTACTAGTTTTCTTGATCAAAGCATCAAGGGTATGAAAATTGGTGTTATCTACCAAGACGTTAAAGAAATCAAAGAAACTAACCAAAAATTACTCAAGGAATTAGAGATTCTCAAAGAACTCGGTGCTACGGTCGAACTCGTTCAAGCCATGGATCCTCATCAAGCAATTGGTGTTTACACAGTGGTGCAGAGAGCTGAAGTAAGCAGTAATTTGGCTCGTTATGACGGTATTCGCTATGGCGGAGATCGCTCTAATTTTGGCGATGAAGCCAAGAGACGTATTATGCTTGGCACTTTTACTTTGACCAAAGGCTATGCAGATCGTTATTACAATTTAGCTCAAAAAGTTCGCACTCTTTATCTTAATGACTATAAAGAATTATTCAAAAAATACGACGTTCTGGTTTCTCCAACTTCGCCATCTTTTGCCAAAGAAGTCGGTGCTTCTTTTAGTTCACCAATGTTTGGAGAATTAGAAGATATGTTGCTTGAAGCTAGCTCAATCACTGGATTACCAGGAATTAATGTGCCTTTTTATCGTGACGAAAAAACCAATCTTTACCTCGGTGCAAATTTTATTGCTCCAATGTGGAGAGAAGATTTAGTGATCAAAGTCGCTGACGCTTTCGAAAAAAACACTAAATGGAATTCATGGAGAAATAAATAATGCCATACAAACTCGTTTGTGGACTAGAGGTTCACGCTGAACTAAAAACCAAATCTAAAATGTTTTGTTCTTGTAAGAATGATCCTTTTGGTGCTCCAAAACCAAATCTTTATACTTGTCCTGTTTGTCTTGGTATGCCTGGCGCACTACCAGTTGCTAATCGCAAAGCCATCGAATGGACTATCAAATTAGGCTTGGCACTACACTGCCAAATTAATCTTTTTTCTAAATTCGATCGTAAAAACTATTTCTACGCAGATTTACCAAAAGGCTATCAAATTAGCCAGTATGACATTCCTTTCTGTCATGACGGTTATCTCGACACTAGTGAGGGAAGAGTTGGCATTCATCGCATTCATTTAGAAGAAGACACTGCTAAACTTTCTCATCAAGAAATTGATTTTGATGGCGACGGAGAGTTAGATAAGGTCACTCTAATTGATTTTAATCGCAGTAGTGTTCCTCTTGTGGAAATTGTGACTGAGCCAGATATTATTTCGGCTACTCAAGCCAAAGAATACGGTCAGAAATTGCGTCAGATCATGCGCTATTTAGATATCGCTAATTGCGATATGGAAAAAGGTGGCATGCGTCTGGAAGCCAATATTTCTTTGCGCAGAGAAGGTAAAAATGAATTGCCAGATTATAAAGTTGAATGTAAAAATATTAATTCTTTTAAATTTTTAGAAGCGGCTATTAATTTTGAAGTTGATCGCCAAACTACTATTTTACAAAATGGCGAACAGCCAATCCAAGAAACTCGTGGTTATAATTCAACTACTGGCAAAACTTTTTCACAACGCAGTAAGGAAGACGCCGCTGATTACAGATATTTCCCAGATCCAGATCTTCCACCTATTGAATTTACTACTGAAGAAATTGAAACAATTCGCAGTGAAATTCCAGAATTACCAGCAGAAAAAACTACTCGTTTTATGAGTGAATATAATCTCAATGAAAAAAGTGCTAAAAATCTAGCTATTAATATGGAACAGGCTCTTTTCTTTGAAAAAATTCTTAAAGAGGCTAAAAAAGAAAATCTCGATCCTCAAAAATTAATTAATAATTTGCTTAACGGAAAAATTAAATTTAGTTTCGACGAGAAAATTAGTGTTATCATTGCTAAATTCAAAGCCATCAGCAGTAATGAAAACATTGATGAAAAAGAGCTTCAACTAGCCATTGATAAAGTTCTGAACGCAGAGAAAGATGCCGTAGCTAAATATAAAGCCGGCAAAACTGTTGTTACTGGATTTTTAATTGGTTGCGTAATGAAAGAACTGGGTAAAAAAGCAGATGTTATTCAGGTCAAACAACAATTAATTGCTACTCTCAGTTAACAATTTTACAAATCCCCTCATTAATGCTAGACTTTTCCAGAGGTTAGTTATTTGTTTTTTCTTAAATTTATATGCCTAAGCAAGATTTTGTTCACCTGCATGTTCACACTGAATATTCAATGTTGGATGGTTTGACGAAGGTTGTTGATCTAGTTAAAAAAGTCAAAAGCCTTGATCAATCAGCCGTTGCCATTACCGATCACGGCAATATGCATGGCAATATTTCTTTTTATAATGAGTGTAAGAAAGAAGGCATCAAGCCTATCATTGGCACTGAGATCTATTTAGCTAAAAACTCCCGCTTTGACAAACAGATTCGCATGGGAAGTGATCAGTTCCATTTGACTTTGTTAGCCCAAAATTACATTGGTTATAAAAATTTGATGAAAATGGTGACCATCGCTAACTTTGAAGGTTTTTCATACAAGCCTCGTATCGATGATGAAATTTTGGAAAAATATAGTGAAGGAATTATTTTACTAAGTGGCTGCATGAGTAGCCAAACTAGCCGATTACTCATGGAGGGTAAAGAAGAAAAAGCTTTAGAAATATTTAAAAAATATAAAAAAATCTTTAAAGATCGTTTCTATGTTGAAATTCAAAATGCTCCCCACATTGAAGAAAGTAAACCCCTACGTGAGAAGCTGATCCAGGTTGCCCGCCAATTAGATCTTCCACTGGTTGCTACCAATGACTCCCATTATTTAGAAAAAGAAGATGCTGAGGCTCAGGATGCTCTTCTATGTGTCCAAACTCGCAAGCTAATTGCTGATGAAAAAAGAATGAAAATGGTTGATAAACCAGACTTTTATCTCAAATCAACCGAGGAAATGATCGAGCTCTTCTCTGATGTTCCAGAGGCAATAGAAAATACCATTAAAATTGCAGAAGGCTGTAATTTCGAAATTCCAACTGGAAACTTAATTTTTCCAAGTTACGAATTGCCAAAAGGAGAAACTTACGAAACCTATTTATATAAATTAAGTTTTGAAGGAGCCAAGAAAAAATACGGCAAAATTACTCCAGAAATTAAAAAAAGACTTGAATACGAGATTGGCATTATTAATGACAAAGGTTATCCTGCTTACTTTTTAATCACTCAAGATTTTGTTAACTGGGCCAAAGATCAGGGTATTGCTGTTGGACCGGGTAGAGGAAGTGCTGCGGGATCAATTGTTTCCTATTCACTTAATATCACTACTCTTGATCCTTTAGAGCACGGCTTACCTTTTGAACGATTTCTTAATCCAGAACGTCCCACACCTCCTGACGTTGATATTGATTTTGCTGATATTAAACGTGATGAAGTTATCAATTATGTAGCTAAAAAATACGGTGAGGATCACGTAGCAGCTGTCATTACTTTTGGAAGAATGGAAGCTAGAGTAGCGGTGCGCGATATTGGTCGCGTTTTGGGTATGTCTTATGAAGATCCTGATCGCGTAGCTAAATTAATTCCTAACGAACCAGGTAAAAAAGTTTCTATTAAATCAGCCATTGAAACCATCCCAGAACTAGCTAGCTTATATAAACAAGATAAATTTAAACGCTTGCTTGATCTCGCTTCTAAAGTTGAGGGCACTATTAGACATTCTGGGATGCATGCTTGTGCCATTATTATTGCTGATAAACCTCTAGATAATTACACACCAATTCAAAAAGATTCTCGCTCAGGTAAAACTTTGACTCAATTGGACATGTATTCAATGGACTGCAATATTGATGACAATGCCATTGGTTTACTTAAATTCGATTTTCTTGGATTGCGTAATTTATCCATTATCCAGGAAGCTCTTAAGCTGATTAAAAAATATAAAAATGAAGATATTGAAATTGATAAGATCCCTACCGACGATAAAAAAACTTTTGATCTTTTGGCCTCCGGTGAAACCACTGGCGTTTTTCAGCTTGAATCAGCCGGCATGCGACGTGTAGCTAAATCACTTAAACCTAGTGTTTTTTCAGATATTACTGCTATGGTGGCCCTTTATCGTCCAGGTCCAATGGATCTTATTCCTCGTTTTATTGAAGGCAAACATAATCCAGAATCAATTGAATATCCTCATGATTCTCTCAAACCATTTCTAGAACAAACTTACGGCATCATGGTTTACCAAGAGCAGATTTTGGAAATTGTTCACTTTATGGCTGGCTATAGTTTGGGTGAAGCCGACATGCTTCGTCGCGCCATTGGTAAAAAGAAAAAGAAAATTCTTGATAAAAACAAAAGCCGTTTCATCAAACAATCAGTGGAAAAAGGCTATAAAAAAGAAACTGTTGAAAAGATTTGGGGCTTTATTGAAGCCTTTGCTAACTACGGATTCAATAAAGCCCACGCAGCTTCTTATGCCATGATTGCCTACGAAACTGCTTGGCTTAAAGCCAATTTTCCGGTTGAATACATGACCTCACTGATGAGTGTTGAATCAAATTCTCACTCGATGAATCGTGATGAAAAGATTGCCGTCGCCATTGAAAATTGTCGCAAAATGGGTATTAAAATTCTCGCTCCAGACATCAATCTTTCTGGCCAAGACTTTACCATTGAAGAAGATAAAACCTCCAAAGAAAACATGGCCATTCGCTTTGGTTTGACTGCCATTAAACATGTTGGTAAAGCCGCTATTGAGAACATTCTTGAAACAAGGAAAAAAGAAAATAAATTTACTTCTTTTACTCATTTTATTCAAGCTACTGATAGTCGCAAGGTTAATAAAACTACTCTGGAATGTTTAATCAAAGTCGGAGCCATGGATCGCTTTGCTACTAGAGCTTCAATGCTAGAAAATCTTGAAAGTATCCGCCAAACCGCTGGTCAATTTCAATCAGAGATAGATGGCCAAGATCATCTCTTTGCTGATGTGGGCGAAAAAAGCACTGAAGTTAAGGATAGCTTTCTTAAACTTAAAGAATATCCAGAGGCTGAACTACTATCTTTTGAAAAAGAATTGTTGGGTCTATATCTAACTGATCACCCTTTAGCTGATGCTCTCAATTTGGTTAACAAGAGAGCTAATATGAGAATTGGCGAGCTTGATCCAGAATTTAGCCAAGACCAAGTCTTTCTTTTTGGTGGACTTCTTAGTCGTTTCAAAGAAATTACCACTAAAAAAGGTCAAAAAATGGCTTTTGCCACTCTAGAAGATCAAACTGGTAAAGCTGAACTAATTATTTTTCCACGAACCTACGGAGAACTGGGCTTTCAGCTAGAACAAGATCAAGTGGTTTTAGTGAGAGGTAAAGTTCAACATGAGGAAGAGGAGTTTAAAATCATCGCCGAAAAAATCGTCATTCCTAAAGATGAAGATGTTGAATTTTCCAAAGATCATGATTATAAAGAAATTTTTGTACCACGCAAAACTTCGCCAGAGACTCTCAAAGAACTCGGTGCGCTTCTCAAAGCCAACCTAGGCGATGAAAAAGTGGTGATTATTATTCCAAACGGTGCCAATCCAGAACGAATAGTTTTACCATACAAAGTCAATTATAATGATGAGCTAGTCATAAAAATTGCAAAAATCTTGACTTAAAAATATGCCTGCCAATTATCAATCTATCAGTAAAACCGCCTGGCAAATTCGTCGCGATTTAATCGAGATGATCTATCAGGCTCAAAGTGGTCATCCGGCTGGATCTCTTGGCATGGCAGATATCTTTACAGCTCTTTTTATTGGTAAAATTCTACGCCATGATTCAAAAAGACCTGAATGGAATAAGCGCGATTATTTTTTTCTTAGTAATGGTCACATCAGTCCAGTTTTTTATGCCACTTTATCTAAAGATGGCTATTTCCCAGAGGAAGAACTTAAAACTTTTCGCCATATTAACTCTCGTCTACAAGGTCATCCACATTTTACTTTTGATCAAAAGAAAAAACTTCCTGGAATAGAGAATACTTCTGGTCCGCTTGGACAAGGTCTTTCACAGGCAGCTGGCATGGCCATTGCTTTAGAAATGGATGGCAAAAAAAATAAAGTTTTTTGTATGATGAGTGACGGCGAACAGCAAGAAGGCCAAATTTGGGAAGCCTATCAATTTATCATCCATCACCATTTAAATAATTTAATTGGCATTATTGATTTTAATAATATTCAAATTTCCGGCTCAATTAAAGAAACGCTATCTCTTGGAAATTTAAAATTAAAATTAATGAGTTTTGGTTTTAAAGTTTTAGAAATGGACGCTCATGACTTTGCCGACATTTTTGCCAAATTTGAACTAGCCAAAAAAGAAAATAAACAGCCAGTCATTATTATTGCCAAAAGCATTCCTGGCAAAGGCGTTTCATTCATGGAAAAAGATTATAAATGGCATGGCAAAGCTCCAAGCGAAAGCGAGTATCAACAGGCCATTAAAGAATTAGCGATTAAGGAAAAATATTGTGGATAAACAAGAATTAAAAGCTACTAGAGATGGTTTTGGAAACGCCATACTTGAACTTGGTCAAGAAAATGATCAGATAGTAGTGCTGTGCGCCGATTTAAATGAATCTCTGAGACTTGATAAATTCAAAGAATTCTTTCCCAATCGTTTTATCGAATGTGGTGTCGCTGAACAAAATATGATGAGCGTCGGTGCGGGCTTAGCTTTGGCTGGAAAAATTCCTTTTATTGCTAGTTTTGCCGTTTTTAATCCTGGACGTAATTTAGACCAGCTTAGAGTAGCCGTTTATAGCGGTCTAAATATTAAAGTCATTGGCGGTCATGCTGGAATTAGTACTGGTGAAGATGGCGCCACCCATCAGGCTTTAGAAGATTTAGGCATTGTTTGTTCGCTACCAAAGATGATAGTCGTCGTTCCTGCTGACAGTAAACAGGCTGAAATCTTAACTAAAGAAATTGCTACTCAAAATGGTCCTTGCTACTTAAGACTTGGTAGAAAAAAACTTGAATCAATTGATGACTTCATCAAATCTCCTAAAACTGAGCTTGGCAAAGCGCAAGTTTTAAAAGAGGGTAAAGATTTGAGTATTTTTGCTTGCGGATTAATGGTCCAGGAAGCTCTTAAAGCTAGTATTGAATTAGAAAAGCTTGGCTTGTCTGTAGAAGTAATTAATTTGCACACTCTCAAACCGCTTGATGAAGAAGCTATTATAAAAAGTGTTAATAAAACTGGTGCGGCAATTATCGCTGCTGAACATGAAATTTCTTCTGGCTTAGATAGCTTAGTGATTCAAACAATTGTGAAAGCTCAGGGAGATTCTTTGAATAAAGTCATTGCCATAGAAAGTCTTGGCACAGAAACTTTTGGCGAATCCGGCAAAGATGAAGAGCTACTCAAAAAATATGGCTTAGATTGTTTGGGAATTTGTAAAAAAGCAAAATCAGTAATGATCAAGAAAAAGAAATTAAATTCATGAATAAAATAATTAAAATTATTTTTGTCGTTTTTATTTTACTTCAAATTTTTAGTGTCAATTCCAAAGCTCAAGAACAGTCTGAAACAAAAACTTATCAAGCAACAATTACTGAAATTCTAGAAAAAAATAATTCAACTAATCTAAATGCTGGAGAAATGTTCCAAAAATTAGAATTAGTGGTTACAAGTAAAGGAGAGCTAAAATCAGAAAAAATTTCTCTAGAAAATATTGATCCCCGAATTGAATATAAAGTTGGAGATAAACTAATGATTTATCGTGCCAATGCAGAAACCTTTCTTATCGCCGACCAAGTTCGTACCAATGCATTATTTATTCTATTTTTAGTTTTTATTTTTTTTGTTTTACTTATTTCTAGATGGAGAGGATTAGGCTCACTACTTGGCATGAGTTTCTCCTTTTTAGTAATTATTTATTTTATTCTGCCAAGAATTGCCACTGGCGGCGATCCAATTCTAATTGCCATCATTGGTTCTTTATTAATTATTCCCGCTACTTTCTATCCTTCTCATGGAATGAATCGTAAAACTACCATCGCTGTTTTCAGCACTCTAATCGCTTTAGTTGTTACTGGTTTTCTAGCAAGTTTTTTTATTAATTTCGCTAAGTTAAGTGGTCTCTCATCTGAAGAAGCTGGCTTTTTACAAACAATAAATCCAGGTTTATTTAATATGAAAGGTCTACTTTTAGCTGGAATAATCATCGGTGTTTTGGGAGTTTTGGACGACGTAACTGTTTCTCAAGCTTCAATTGTTGAACAACTCAAAATCGCTGATCCTAATCTGAAAACTACTGAGCTTTACAAAAAAGCCATGCAAGTTGGCCATGATCACATTTCATCAATGGTCAACACTTTAGTTTTGGTTTACGCTGGAGCTTCTTTGCCGCTCTTATTACTTTTCAATGATGCTGCGAGACCATTTTCTGAAATCCTCAACTATGAAATTATTGCCGATGAAATTGTTCGCACTTTAGTGGGTAGTATTGGCCTCATCTTGGCAGTGCCAATTAGCACCTTCTTTGCTGTGATCTTTCTTGGCAAATCAAATAATAAAATATCACAGGATTAAAAATTGTTATTTTTAAGCAGGAAAAGATGGTACTTCTTCGCTGGTGAATTCCTTAATAAATCTAGCAAGAAATGTATATTTACCTGCTAAATTAAGGTAACTCTCTTGTAATTCTGGTTTTTCGGCTAAATCTGAAAGTATTTTTATTAAATTTAAAACTTGATTAGTTATTTCTTCACTAGGCTTATTCTCTTCACTGAAATTAGCCAATATAATTTTCTTTTGTATTTCAGAAAATTTTTCATCGATTTCTTCTATAACAAGATTAATTTCTTCTTGAGAAAGTTTTTCTTCTTCATTTATTGGCTTGTTCATTCCATCTAAATTTGATTCTGCTATGATCATAAAATCTTTCAATAAATTGTATTAAGCAAATATATCATTTAAAAGATTCTAAATACACTGACAGCTTGGACAATAAAACGTCCCGCGACCACCTTGTTTAATTCTAATAATTTTGCTGCCACACTTTAAACAAGGCTGACCTTCTCGTCCATAAACTTTTAATTCGTTTTGAAAACCACCTGCAAAACCATCAACTCCCACATATTTACCATCAAAAGTCGTGCCACCTAACTGAGTAGAACGTTCAATAATTTTCTGCATGGCCTGGAGTAATTTTTTCATTTGTTTTGGGTTGATTTCTTTGGCAGGAATTTTTGGATTAAGGCTAACCGCAAAAAGCGATTCACTAGCATAAATATTTCCTACTCCACAAATAACTTTGTTATCCATAATAAATTGTTTTATCGGGATTTGACGCTTTTTAGCAAGGTCTATTAAGTAATCTGCAGTCAAATTTGGGTCATCAATATCTGGACCATAATTCACAAATTCTTTGCTAACATCAATTTTAAGCGGCGAGCGGATCCAGCCAAAAACACGCATGTCGTTGAAAAAAAGCCGCGAGCCGTCAGTAAAATTAAAAATCACTCTAGTGTGCTTAGCTGGCAGATCATTGACCCAATCAGCAGTTGGATGACCGCCGCCGGCTCTTTTGCCATCAACATCGACAAAAATTAATTGGCCAGTCATTTTTAAGTGAATTAAAAGATCGCGCTCACCACTGATTACAATTTGTAAAATTTTGGCGCGGCGCTTAACTTCTACAACAGTTTGATTTGAAATTTCTTGACCAAAAATAGGGAAGGCCAGAAAACTTTTGTCACGTAAAACTTCAATTTGTTGAATTTGTCGATTCGCTAAAACTACATTAAGTTTGCGACGAATAGATTCAACTTCTGGAAGTTCTGGCATTAGTTTTTTTTAATTAATTCAAGTAAAAATGGAAATTTTTTATATTCTTCACCAAACGAGCCAACGCTGAAATGTTTTTGACCTTTTCTAACAATAAGTTCGCCACCTAACTTCTCAGCCAAAAATTCAGCGTGTTCCAATGGGCAATAAGGATCGTTATCCGAGTGGATAAAAATAAAATGTTTTGCTTTATTTTTTATTTTGGCAAAATCAAATGGTTCTTCAAACAAACCGTCCAAAGCATCCCAATCTAAATTGTCTTTAAAAGCACCAATTAAATAACAGCTATTAACCACAACTGACTCTGGCAATACTTGTAGTAGTCCCAAAATTGCCACTGCTCCAGAAGAATGACCGATTAGAATACTGTCTTTATTAAATTGATAAGATTTTTCTTCTAGTAAAAATTTATTGTAGGTTTTAATATTTGGGCGATCACAATTTGGCAATTGAGGCAAATTGACTTGCCATGATTTTTTCTCTAATTCTTGACGCAACCAATCAAACCAATTTTCTGTTGGATAGCCATCTGTTCCGTGCAGAATAATGGCATTTTTCATAGATTTACTCCTTATGTTCCTTCGCTCCAATCAAACCACATTTTTTATATTTAAGTCCCGAACCACAAGGACAAAGGTCATTGCGACCAACTTTGGCATATTTATCAGTAGTACCACTACCTGTAGTAGTGCTACTCGAGTTTTGGCCACCAGCCATTTTACCTAATGCGACGGCTAAATCATTAGCGTTGCCTTTTCGGTTACTATTTCCGCTAGTAGCATTTTCTTGTCTTCTTTCCACTTGAACTGCCTGTCCTAAGCTAGGCGTCGCTTCCGAAGGAGCTTGCAAATTAATTTTTGCTGGCATAGTAGAACGTTGCATCATTGGCTGGACACGGAAAATGCGAGCGGCAATGGTACTTTCGACAGTAGCAATTAAATCCTCAAACATTAAAAAAGCTTCTTTTTTGTATTCTGCCAGAACGGTATTTTTATCGCCACGCAACCAAATACCTTCACGCAAATCTTCCACAGCGTCCAAGTGATCCATCCATTTTTCATCAATGGTGGAGAGGACTACATATTTTTCTAGTTCGCGCATAATGGCTTCACCAAGAATTTGTTCTCTGGATTCATAAGTCTTGCTAATTACATCCATGAGTTCATTACTAATTTCTTCTGTGTTAGACAGCTTGCTAATTTTTTTAGCTAATCTACTCTGCGAAGCATCATCAAAAGGAATAATCCTCACAAACTCTTTAGTAATTGCTGCAAATTCCTCATCAGTGAAATTTTCAGGAGCCCGTAGCGAAACGAGACTTGTGATCTCATTACTTAAGTAATCCATGATTTGGTCTTTGAGAGTAATTTTTTTACCTGTCTCATCGAGCAAAACTGTTGCTAATTTGTCATCAGAGCCTTTACTTATTTCAGCTTTAATTGTGCCAGCTTCTAATAAACGACGACGACGTTTATAAATAATCTCGCGATGTTTATTCATCACATCGTCAAATTCAACCAAGCGTTTACGTTGATCAAAAAAGAAAGTTTCCACTTTGACCTGAGCTGATTCAATGGCTTTGCTAACCATCGGATTTTCGATGGCCTGATCTTCATCTATCTTGAGAAAATCCATCACTTTGGCAATTTGCTCACCACCAAAAATACGCATAATTTCATCATCAAGAGCCACAAAAAATTGCGAAGTTCCTGGATCACCCTGACGACCAGAACGACCACGGAGCTGATTATCAATACGACGAGACTCATGACGTTCAGTCGCCACAATTGCCAAACCACCTACAGACACTACATCGTCATGATCTTTTTGCCATTTTTCCAAAGCAGTAGCGTAAGCATCTAAATCATAGTTGGCTGGATTAATCGAAGTTGGTAAGCCAAGCTTCTCATATTTTTTAGCTAAAGTAATTTTCTTTTTACTGCGCTCCTTTTTCAAAAAGTCTTTGAGCTCAGGTTTGGCTCCACCAAGGACAATATCAACACCACGACCAGCAATATTAGTAGCCACCGTAATGGCTCCACGACGCCCAGCATCGGCAATAATGAAAGCCTCTTTCTCATGATTCTTAGCATTTAAAACTTGATGAGGGATATTTTTTCTCTTCAAAAAGTTAGCCACAATTTGATTGTGTTCAATTGAACGAGTACCAATTAAAACTGGACGACCAGCAGCATGAATTTCTTCCACTGCCTTAACAATGGCTGAATATTTGGCAGCTGTATTTTTGTAAACTTGATCTGGCAAATCTTGACGGACCACTGGTTGATTAGTTGGAATAGCCAAAACATCCACGTGATAAATTTGGTTAAATTCTTCTGACTCGGTCAAGGCTGTTCCAGTCATACCAGAAAGTTTCTGATACATGCGGAAATAATTTTGCAAAGAAACAGTGGCTAGCGTACGTGATTCTTGCTGAATCGGCACCCCTTCTTTGGCCTCAATAGCCTGATGAAGGCCATCGCTATAACGACGACCAAACATTAAACGTCCAGTGTGCTCGTCGACAATTACCACCTGATTATCTTTAACAATGTATTCTTTATCGCGATGATAAAGAGTAGAGGCTTTGAGTGAAGATTCAACGTGATGGATGGTGTCAAAACTTTCTTCGTAGAGATTTTTGACTCCCAATTTAGCTTCAATGCGTTTGACACCTAAATCTGTTAGAGTAGCAGTTTTGGATTTTTCATCCAATTTGAAATCTTGATCAATTACCAAAGAATGGACCATTTTGGCATATTCAAAATATTTATCTGTTGGCTCACTGTCCGGGGCTGAAATAATTAAAGGCGTACGCGCTTCATCAATCAAAATGGAATCAGCCTCGTCAACAATGGCAAAATAATGAGGAGTATCTTGGCGCTGAACCATTTGATCCAAACTCTGAATCATGTTATCGCGCAAATAATCAAAACCAAATTCATTGTTAGTGCCATAAGTAATATCGGCTAGATAAGCATCTTGGCGAGCAATCTCTTCGAAATGTTCTAAACGCTCGTCGCCCCGCTCCTCGCTATCAACATCAGGATTATATAAACGAGCATGATCATGAACAATTACAGCAGCTTTAAGACCTAAGAAATGATACAAAGGACCCATCCAACCCAAACCAATTTCAGATAAGTAATCATTAACAGTAATTAATTGGACACCTTTGCCAAGTAGAGCATTGAGGTAGAGTGGACAGGTCACGGTCAAAGTTTTACCTTCACCAGTTTTTTGTTCTGTGATGTTACTACGGTGAAGAGCTACTCCAGCCAAAAGTTGCACATCAAAGTGTCGCATCCCTAAAATACGGCGTGAGGCTTCACGCACCGTGGCATATGCCTCAGGCATAATTTCTTCTAAAACCGCTTGTTCTTTTTCCTTGAGAGTTTCTGCATTGGCATCAGCAACTACTTCAGCAATTCTGGCCTTAAATTTATCTGTTTGTGCAGCTAATTCCTGATCACTAAGCTCCTGCATTTGAGGCTCAAAGGCATTAATTTGATCAACAATTATTTGATATTCCCTAATTTTCTTGGCTTCTTCATCAAATAAATTCTTAAAAAATTTAAACATAGGATCCTACTTATACCATTTATTTTCTAGATCATAAATGGGCGCAACACCTCTGGAATCTCTACGGAACCATCGGCCTGTTGATAATTTTCAATCACTGCTGCCAATAGACGTGGCGAAGCAGCGACAGTGTTATTAAGAGTATAAACAAATTTAGTACTGCCATCTTTAGCTTGATAGCGAATATTAAGACGTCTGGACTGAAAATCATTAAAATAGCTAGCAGAATGAGTTTCGCGATATTTACTCTGACCAGGGAACCAAGTTTCGATATCGTATTTTTTGCGCTGGCCTGCACCCATATCGCCAGTGCACATTAATAAAACTTGATAAGGTAAATTCAAGCCACGCAGTAATTCCTCAGAAAAACCCAACATTTTTTGGTGCCAATCTCTAGTGACTTCTTCGTCAGCTACGGTTAGAACCACTTGTTCAACCTTGTTAAACTGGTGAACACGAATAATACCTTTAGTATCTTTGCCATAAGAACCAACTTCACGACGATAGCAAGGAGAAATACCACAAATCTTAATTGGGAGATCCTTTTCACGTAAAAGTTCACCGCCATAATATGAAGTTAGAGCTACTTCGGCTGTCCCAGCTAAAATTTGGCCATCTTGAGTGTAATAATGATCTTCAGCTCCCCAAGGGAAATAGCCAGTACCGAACATTGCTTCTTTATTGACTAAAGAGGGTACAGACATTGGCGTAAAGCCATGTTTCTTCATGATTGAAAGAGCATAAAGCATTAAGGCTTGCTCGAGCATAAGAGCATCATTCTTCAAGAAATAAGCTCTAAAACCAGCAATCTTGGTAGCACGTTCAGTGTCTAGCCAATCTAAGTCTTTCATGATTATTTCATGAGTTTTTGGAGTGAAATCGAATTCGCGTTTTTGACCTTCTTGTCTGACTACTTGGTTAGAATTTTCATCTTTGCCAACTGGCACATCGGCGGCGGGGATGTTGGGAATGCTCGAAAGCAATTCTAAATATTTTTCGTTAATTTCTTTATCTTGAGGCTCCAAATCTTTAAGCTTAGTTTTTAAATTTTTGCTTTCTTCTAATTTTTCATTAAAATCCGATTCTTCTTTTGTTGGAAGATTTAATCCTGTAGAAACTTCTCCGTCTTTTAAGTTTTTTTGGTTTGAGACAATTATTTCTTGTATCTCTTTAGTTTTTTTATTAATCTCTGCTTTCAAACCATCCGTTTTTTGCTGAAGCAAACGTCTCTCTTCATCAACTTCCAATAACTGATCAACAATAGAAGGATCAAGGTTCTTGTTAAGACAAGCCTCTTTAACCTGATCTTTATTTTGGCGAACAAAATTGATGTCTAACATAGTTCCTTGCTTTAATTATTAAATTTCTATTTTTTATGTGTTATTGCAAAAGTACTAAAAGCTGAATTTTTTTCATCCCAAGACAAGGCAATGGCTGCATTAACTAACAACTGTAGTGCTTCTGCATCAACTTTTGAAGCTAGCTCATTTAAAGCCTCTGGACTTGAATTTTGATGCAATAATGATTCTGCCTCTTTGGTGTCTGTTATTACGATTTTTTCTCCCATATTTTCTTTCTTTAACTCCTAAACACATTAATTAAAAATTCAATGTGCTCATCTGGAGTTTTATTAATTAATAAAAAGCCTTGTTGAATATCTTCACGACTAACATTAGCTGCAAAAGATTTGTCTTTGATTTTCTTCTTGACTGATTTAGTTTGCATATCAGCAAAACCATTGGGTCGCATAAGTGACACTGCATTCATTAAACCACTTAATTCATCACAAGCAAAAAGATATCTATCCAGCAAGCTTTCAGCTTGAACATTGGTTCGTCCTGGAGCATGGGCTAAGATCGCCTGTTTCATTTCTTCTGGATATTCTTCAAAAAATTCAGCCACGGCTTTCATGGGATGTTCGTCGGGAAATTGCTCCCAATCCACATCGTGAAGTAAACCAGTAGCATACCAAAGTTCTACATCTTGATTTAAAGCTTTGCCATAAGCCTCCATTGCTTGAGCCACCATATAACAATGATGGAGGAGAGCTTCATTTTTGATATATGTTTTTAGTAAGGTTTCGCTAGATGCTCTGCTTGGTAGATTCATAAGTTTGCTATTTCCTTAAATCTTTTATCAAGTAATTCGCCATCAACTGATTTTAACAACCAACCAGCTCTGGGCCCAGCTTTTTTACCAAGTAACATGAGATAAATACTTTCAAAAGCTTTTCTTGGTCCGATACTATTTTTAGATAAATCAAAAATTGCTTGCTGTAGGTCTGCTGGAGCCAAATCTTTTTTCTCAGTTAACAAAAGCTGGAGCTCTTTTAAGAAAACTTTTTGTTCTTCACTCAAAGTCTTAGCCTCTTCTGGCATTTCTGCTTTTGGTCTAAGCTGATATTCGCTAGGAGCATAATTTTTAACCCAGACTTCTGCATAATGAATGCGCTCTTGAATCAAAGATTTCTCCAAATCATTTAAAGCTTCACCTTTAATTTTGGCAAATTCTTCTTCCAAATTTAATTCTGGATGCTGCATCCACATCGCCACATCTCTAAAGCGAGGTAAAAAAGAAGTTTGTTGAGCTTGAGCACTTTGAGCTAATTCAAAAGCTCTGGCTAACCTCTGATCACCCGTTTCTAAGCCCCAAGCAATACGGGCACCCTGATCATATTCATCAAATAAATCAGGAATTGCCATGGTGCTTGGATCAAAATCAATCACTTGTGAATAATTACGGCTAGCAAATAAAAAACGTCCCACAGCAGGAGGAAAAAGTTTGGTAAATTCACGAGCAGAGGTGCCGACGCCTTTACTAGAACTCATTTTAGCGCCACGAATCAAAATCCATTCGTAAGGAATATTGAAAGGCACAGGAATTTTGAAAACTTGTTCGCACTGGGCATTGGCCATATCTCTAGAGCCACCAGCGCTGGAATGATCTTTACCAGCACCTTCTACATTTACGCCAATAGCAGTCCAGTGAGCTGGCCAATCAACCTTCCATAACAGTTTGCCGTTGCCACCAAATGGGCTTATTTTGCCTTTATGTCCACATCCTTTGGCCCAAGTAACTTTATTCTCTTGACACTCAAAAGTGACCTCTTGTCCGTCCCAACCAGTGACTAAAGTAGTGCCAACTTTTCCACAAACTGGACAAATGACTTGGAAAGGATACCAGAGCTCTGGTAATTCATATTTAGCCACATCTTGATAGATTTTTCTAAGTGGAGTTACGCTGTCCAAGGCTAAACGAATAATTTCATCCATTTTGCCAGATTCATAAAGCTCATGACTCCAAATGATTTTTTGAGTACATCCTAGAGAACGAAAAGCGTGCATGAAATCCACGGCGTAAATTTCAGCAAAGTTTTTAGCGTTTTTCAGATCTTCTAGCTCTGACTCTGAGGTTTGAGACAGGTCAATGCCACATTTATCTAATGCTGGTTTAGGAATTTTATAAAGAGGTTTACCCATGTGCTGTCCAAATTCAGTTTCATCTAAATAGGCAGGTAAACCATCCATAGGATCTACGTCATTAAAAACATAGGTGTTCTCTGGTTCAATGCCTCTTTCACGTAAAACCTGAGCAACTAAATCATGGAGTAGAACACCACGCAAGGCACCAGTATGAACTCTGCCAGATGGAGTTTTCATATCATCCACATGCAATTGTTTAATACCGGTTTTTTCTTGCCACTTTAAGATTCCATCAACAACTTTGTCTAACCAATGTTTACTTTGTGCTGTTTGTTTTTCTGACATATTTTTCCTATAACATAAATAAATTAGCACTTTAAATCAAGTCCATTGAAGGAGCTGACTAATAAGCATAAATAAGCAATTATGTTCATAAACAGCGACTTCACTGAGTGAGACAAAGATTGTTAACTCGAATAAGTAACAATTTTAGTCGAACGTGACTTGATTTAAAGTGCTAATTTATATACTCGATAAGTATAACCTAAAAACCCCGCTTTTTGGCGGGGCTTTTTTTTATTTTTAATTTGTTCTATTTAATTTCTAAGATTTTATAAGTAGTTTTGCCCGCCGGGGTATCAACTTCAACCTTATCTCCCTTAGACTTCTTCATTAACGCTTTGCCTACTGGCGATTCTATGGAAATTTTACCAAGAGCAGGATCAGATTCATATTCACCACTCATCTGGTAACTAATTTTTTTGCTTTTACCAACTATTTCAAGAGTAACAAAAGAACCAAGAGCAACGAGTCCTGTATTTTTAGCGCTTGTTTTAACTTCTGCTTTAGACAAAATCTCTTCAATATCATAAATACGAGCTTGTAAAATATCTCTTTCATCTCTAGCACTATGATAATCAGCGTTTTCAGAAAGATCTCCTTGCTCTCTAGCATTAGAAATACGATCAATGACTTTAGGCATTGAAACCGTCTTTAACTCGAGTAATTCCTGTTGGAGTTCTTCGAAACCAGTCTGAGTAATTGTAATTGTATCTGACATAACAGTCGCTTAGTATAAATAATTTTTCTGCTTTGGCAATAGATGAATATTTACTGACCGAGAACTATGACGGCGTCATAAAGATCGCTAGTATCTTCCTTCTCGATCTCAGTATTAAGTATTAAAGTTAAAGAAGTAGCTTTTTCTAACTCCTTGAGCAAGGCTTGATTGCTAGGATTATCTTCCTTAACTAGAAGATAATCAGCTTCTTCATAAATACCTTTGGCGTTTTTGGCACTCACATCTTCAAATTCAGCGTCTTTCACCTGAGTAACAACGGTAGAAGCATAACCAGCCTTGGTGGTGGCATTTACTACCAAAAGTTTATAGTCAGCTTTAGTAATTTCAGGTAAAGGCTCTGGAGTGGGGGTAGCAGTTGTCTCAGGGGTAACTTCTGTGGCTACTTCAACTACAGGCTTATTATTCTCACCCCGATTGGTCCATTGTAGGTAAGCCAAGCCAAGCCCAACGCCTAGAGCAATGGTTACTACAAAACTCAAGAAGCCAATGAAAAACATTTTTGTGACAGATGAGCCATCATTGCGATTCTTAATTAGTTTTTTCTCTGGAATTTCTGACATTTTAGCAATTTCTTTGTCATTTTTAGACAAGTTTTCTTCTGATTTAGGTTTTTGATCTTTATTAAAAACTGAAGGGTCAAGCGCTAAATTAGCGAATTGACTAAAATCTACTTCTTTTTCTTCTACTTGGGTCTGTTTTTCTGGCATAGTTACCTTTTCGATTGTTTCTATTTTTTTAGTTTTTTCGACTTCAATTTCTATTTTTTCAGAAGTTTCTTCTTTTTTAATTTCTGATTCAGTCTCGCTCTCTAGCTCAGCCTCTTCATCCAAACTCTCCACAGCTATTTTAGCTTCTTTAACACCTGGCATAGTAATTGGAGAAGGCAAAGTAGCAGCGCCACCAATAATTGCTGGTTTAACTAAATTATTTAGATCTTCATCTTCTTCATCTTTTTTGCTCTCTGAAGATTCTTTAGCTTGATAATCTTTGTCCAAAGAAAATTGAGGTAATAAAAACTCAGGAATAGAAAATGTTTTAGCACCTGCTTCAATAATTTGTCTCACATATGAAGGCATACTCTCGTTTTCACTGGCTAAATCGGCTAACTGCTGAACTGGAAGAGTTTCCTTGAGTTTCTCTTTGATGGCATCATCAACCAGACTATTAGTCATTAAGTAAACAGTCTGTAAACTCGACTCAGCTCCTTTGAGAGTTTTAACCGTTTCAGCAAAATTTTCCCCATCAGCGACTGGAACTGCGTAACATTGATCAACACCAATATAATGTTCAGCCAAAAATAGATGATCGCCCATTTGCAAAATAGCTACTGAAGGCTCAAGACTAATAATTGATTTACTGGTCCAACTAAGTGGAGAAATGGAATCAATTTTAATATCTTTATGATCGGCGAGAATTTTAGACAAAGGAGCAACTACTGATTTTTCCAAAGCAGTTAGTTGAACTTTAAAAGCTCCCTTGTAATTACTTAAGACTGTCGTATCTAAATAATAATCTTCGCTATTAATACCCAATTCTGGAAGTAATTTATTATTTAAATGTTCTTTGACTGCTTCTTCGCTGTCTAATTCCAGGTTAACAATAGTGCTGGTAAAAAGAAAATCTGGTAAAACTATTTTATAGCTACCAGCTTCTATCTTGGAAAATAATTTAATTAAGTTCGCTTCCAACAAATTGCTCTCATCTAAAAACTCACCATTGATCTGGCGAAAATCAGATAAGACAAAATCATGGGCTTTTTTGCCAGGAATTAATTTAGCGATATAAGCCAAATCAGATAGGATATAAAGTAAACGAGTGTCTGTGGGCATACCAAAATTATAACTTGAATAGTTTAGGAGTGCAAATAGGGTAAAAAGTTGATATAAAATTATGATAAACTGAGACAATTAAAGATATGGACATGGAATTAGAGTCACATGGTAATGAAAACACACTTGCTATCAAAAAAAGTGCTTCGGTTTTTCGTAATACATTGGCTTCAATTTTAGCCGAAGAATCACCGTTCGCCCGCGCTCCTTTTATTGCTAGAATCGCAGAAAAATATTTAGAAGATAAAAATCAATCTCGTTATTTCACCACCAAAGACGGTTTTGGTTCAAATATTATTATTCGCAATGGAATTGCGCAGCCTGATATTTATCTGAATATTCAGAAAGGACTAGAAAGTCGTAAAATAAGAAAAAGAGTTGCAATCCGACTTGATAAAAAAGATCCTACTGATGATGAAGTATTTTATTTTGCTGTTGGACACGAGCTCGGTCATTTAATCCAAGGTTTAGCCGATTATGTATCTATGGCAGATCAAAATGTGAGTGGCATGACTGAAGCACAAATTAACGAAAAAAAACGACAGGTTGATGAATACAATAAAAATATTGATGAAAACAAGGATATTAAAGATGCTCAAGATTTTTTCCGATCAATTTTTAAGAAAGATATTAATCGTGGGTTCAATGAGGCATATATAGACGTAAGCAATTACACAGACGAAACTTACTTAAGCTATATTAATTCTGAAGCAGAGGCAAATGCAGACTTCATCTCATTATGGATTATAGGCATGGAAAACCCAGATATAAGAACTTCTCCACAAAACGAAGGCTATCTTATTGAAGATTGGCATAGATGGATGGAGGACCACAAAATCAACACAACTCAATTAGCTTAAACGAAGATATTTGACTTTTCATCCATACCAGCGCTCAATTTATAAAAAAATACGGACATGTCCGTATTTTTCTATATGTGAGTCCGGTGGGACTCGAACCCACGACGCACAGCTTAAAAGGCTGTCGCTCTAACCGACTGAGCTACGGACCCATGTTAAAAACAAGTTATTATATTTCAGACCATCCTTTTTTGCAAAACAAGAAAAAGGAGCTGGTATGAAATAAGAGCTAATCATTAACTCTAGAAACATAATCTGCGGTTTCAGTGTCAATCAATAAGGTGTCGCCAGTTTTAATAAAAAGAGGGGCCTGAACAATCAATCCGCTTTCCATAGTAACTGGTTTCTTGCCTGCAGTTTGACGATCTCCAGAAATAGCATCTTGAGCATCGGAAACAGTCATTCTTACTTTTGGTGGTAAAACTACACCGATAACAGCCTCTTCATAAACAGTTAAATAAACTTTAATGTCAGAAGTTAACATTAGGGCTTTGTCATCTAAAATACTTCTCGGCACTGTCATCTGTTCGTAAGAACGAGGATCCATAAAAACAATTTCATTACCATCATGGTATAAAAATTGCATTTCTTTGGTTTCAACATCTAATTCTTCGACATTATCGTGAGATTTAAAATTAAATTCCAAATTAGAACCATTGCGCATGTCGCGCATTTTAACTCTGGTAAAAGCTGAGCCTTTGCCTGGAGAAACGAACTGAGTCTTCACTACATAATGAGGAAGGTTTTTATATAAAATATAAATACCTTTTTTGATGTTGCCTGCTTTTATGGTTGACATAGATTGCGATATTCTACACCAGACAACATTAGTTAATCAAGAAATGCTTCGCTGGCTGGGAAAAATAAGGTTTGATCGATATTGCTTACATCTGCAAAAAGCATAATTAGGCGATCTATTCCCACTGCCATACCGCTGGATTCTGGCAATCCAAATTCCAGTGCAGTAAGAAAATCTTGGTCGATTTTATGATCTTTTTTGCCTAGTTCTTTGCGCAAAAGCATATCTGCTTCAAGACGTTTTTTTTGTTCCTTAGGATCAATTAACTCACCGAAGGCATTGCCTAGTTCCATGCCCGCTAAATAAACTTCAAAACGTTCGGCAAAACGTGGATCACTAGCTTTTTTTCTAGCTAAAGCCGCCTGAGGAGTAGGATAGTCATAAACAATCACTGGCTTATTAAAAGCAGCTAATTTACTTTCAATTTCATTTAAAAACAATTGATTATAGAGTTCTTCCCAAGCTAAATCGGCTGATAATGACTCAAGACCACTAAGATCGTAGCCCAAGCTTTGCGCTTTTTGACGCAAAAACTCAAGATTTAGAAGCTGATCAGCATTTAAATGCAAATACTTTTCAAATAACTCTGCTACGGAAAATTTCAAATATGGTGAAGTTAAATCAAAAGTGCACCCCTGATAAACAACTTTTTTGGCATTAAGCGATAGAGCTTGGCAAATAAAAGCCATCATCGCCTCGAAATCATTCATCACATCAAGATAATTAGCATTAGCACGATAAAATTCCAAAATAGTAAATTCAGGATTGTGCTTTCCACCCAAGCTCTCTTGATTACGAAAAGTTTTACAAATTTGAAAAATATTACCCAAACCAGCAGCTAAAAGTTTCTTCATTGAATATTCAGGACTAGTCAATAAATAAGCTTGTTTTTTTTGACCATCTGGCAACTCTAAACTAGTTTCAAAAAGGTTGAGATAGGGCTCGGCCCCTGGGCAACTAGCTAAAAGAGGAGTTTCTACCTCATGAAAAGCTTGTCCTTTGAAAAACAAACGAACAGCATCAATGACTTTTTCACGCATCAAAAAACGCTCAGCTAGTGAGGGAGTTTCTTTAATTTTTTGCCAGTTCTTCTTCATGAGGAGGCTATTATATCGCTAAAAGCCAGTTGTTTTGAGAGAAACGTAAATAAGATATAAAAAGAGGATTAGTAAAGATTCGTTTCTCTCAAGCTTATTCTTGGTTAAAATAAATAAAACCACCACTACAACACTAAAGAGCAAATAAGGAATGTCGAATTCCACCAGTCGTCTCTCGACATTCCAGCCAGCAATTGCCGCGCCACTGCCTAAAGCCACAAAAACATTAACCACTACACTGCCCACCAAATTACTGACTGATAAAGCCAAGGCACCTTTAATGGCAGCGTTAATGGAAATAATTAACTCTGGTAAACTTGAGCCAAAACCTAAAATTAAAATGCCTACCGTCGCTTCACTGATACCCAGCTGACTGGCAAGTATGACTCCTTTGCTTAGAACCATTGAGGAAGCTTTGGCAATGACAACTAAACCTAAAATTAATTTAAATATATCTTGCCATTTAATTTTACGACGAGCTATCTTTCCTTTTATTTTACTATGCAACTTTTCCATAAAGCTACGTCGACTAAGAAAAAGAATGTACATTAGATAAAAAAGAATGGAAAGCAAACCTTCCTGTCTGGAAATAAGACCATCCTGAGCCATTACATAAAGAGCCACTACGGCAGCCACTGAAAAAGCAGAGTCAAGAAAAACACGATTTTTGTGAAAATTCATCACTTTGAGCAGCCCGGCTAAAGCCAAAACTAGGGTTAATTGATTAATTGAAGAACCAAGAACATTGCCCACAACAATGGAGGAAGGATCGGATTGACCAGACAGCTTTTGAATTGCGCCAGTAAAAGACATGGTGATTTCTGGAAAACTAGTCCCAAGAGCAACAATAGTTAGACCAACAAAGCCCTCTGACAAGACTAATGATTTGGCAATTTTGATAGCTGATCTGGTGATTAGTTCAGCACCGATCCATAAGCCAATGATTGACGCGAAAAGAATAAGCAGGTCTGTAAACATCTCTTGTCTATTAAAGCAGAAAAAGAGGGTGGAGGGCAAGAAGAGGAGAGATGTTGAGCAAAAATTGGGGTGAAAAAATTACAAAAAAACCACTCTTAAAAGTGGCTTTTTTAGATTTGGGTAATTCCCCGACTTCATTTGCGAAACTAGCTATCATTCTACATATTTTTTTTAAAATTTCAAGTTTAGTTTTAAACTTTTATTATTGGTGGACCGGAGGGGAATCAAACCCCCAAACCTCATTTCGCAAACGAAGTCACACACCAGTGCTCCGGCCCTACCTTTATTATCTAAGGAGTAGATTGCAAGAAGTGTGATGAAAAGAGGATTGGGATTTGGAGCGGGTGTCGCCCTACAGGCACTAGGCGGGACTTTCAGTCTCGCCGTCGCCAGAATCAATCCTCACTTTGTTCTACCACATTCAAATAAAAAAAACGACTCTTCCGAGTCGTCTTTTTTATTTGAGCGGGTGACCAGAATCGGACTGGCTTCTTCTCCTTGGAAGGGAGACATACTACCGGTGTACTACACCCGCGTTTCTTAATATAGCAGAATTTGGCTATTTTCTGTAGTTTACAATACTTGAGTAAGAAGCAAAATAGGTAAATGTTTAGAACTCTAAATTTTCAAAGGATTTGAGAGCTTTTTGTAAAGAAAATAGCTGGACGGTGGGATTATCTGAGGCGTCAAAAAAACTGAAAGAGGCGAAGGGGCCGGGGCTACCTTTCATCAAAAAAGGCGTCACTGCTTTGACTCTATCATCGCTCCAAATATGCTGTAATGCATACAGATAGTAATCATCCAAATAGTAGTTGGTGAGATACGAAGAGGCCCAACCGGTTTCGGTAATGAAAACGTTGAAATCTTTGCCGGTCTTGTTTTTAAGCCAATTCAATTCATAGGTAAAACCATGGATAGAATTTTGTCCCGTTTTGACAGGCGAGGCGGCAAAATCTGGATTGGGATAAGAATGAGAATTCCAGTAATCAATGTTGTCAAAAATATGATTGTCAAAATCATAGAGACTTTGCAGATAAGAAAAAGCCTCTCTCGTATTGACACTATTATTAGCTGCTAAATCCATGGCGGCGGGCAAAATTCGGTAGGTATAATTCTCGCTGTGAAACCAATTACTGGTAAATTTCAAAATACTACCATAGAGCAGGGGATCGATTTTGCCACCCCATTCAGAAGCATGATTAACTTCATTAAAAACAATAATAAATTTCTCATTTTGATGCCAATCTAATCTGGATAGAAAATTTGACATATCAATAATATTTTTACGGCTAGGGATAATCCAAGCATTAATCTTAGGATCAAAGCGCGTAGTTAAGCGTAAAATAGGGATAACGCGCAATTTATATGCCTCGTCAAAAAACTTTTGCCATTGCGAATATTTTTCTAAATCATCTAAGGTAAAAGGGATGGTCACGAAGCGCCATTCTTCATCTAGATAAATTTGCCTAAATTTATCTAGTTCACCAGTATGCAAAATATGAATCCCCATAGCACGACCATCAGCAGCTTGAGCTTTAGCAACAAAAAAAACAAGAAAAAAGATTGATAAATAAATAGTTTTTTTGATAATATTTCTAAAACACATTTCTAAATTTATTCTAACACGAAAGATCCAATGCTATACTAAGGCAGAGATGAAAAAATTCTTCTTTGTTTTTAGTTGGTTACTTCTATCTACCTCTGCTGTTCTAATTGGTACTTCTGCCTATAGTTTTTATTTTCTAGCCAAAGATAACTCTCTCTCTAAATTTGAACTCACTCAAACTCCCAAAATCCAAAGTCCACAAGAATCTAAAAATCCCTCAATGCTCGTCACTACTGTTATGGAAAGCGAAGACGCCAGGGGTCAAATTATTGCTCAATTTTTGGAAAGATATAATTCGCCAATGGAACCATATGACTTCTATGGTAAAAAAATTGTCGAAATTGCCGACCGTTATCAAATCGATTTCAGACTATTACCAGCCATTGCTATGCAAGAATCTGGTTTATGTAAAAATCAAAACCCAGACGCTCCCCACAACTGTCTAGGCTTTGGTATTCATAAATCAGGCACTCTAGACTTTGACAGCTATGAAGATGGTTTTGAGCGAGCAGGTCGGGAACTTAAGGCTTACTACATCGATAAAGGCTTAGTTACTGTTGAGCAAATTGAAAGTAAATACACTCCCTCCAGCAATGGCTCTTGGGCAAATTCGGTTAATCAGTGGATGGCGGAAATGCGTTTTGATGATCGCCAGATGGGTAGAGAAAACAAAGATAATGCCAGCGTAATAGAGTTCGCCAAGGAAAAGTAGTTCTCCAGGTTGACTATCTTATAATAATTGCTATAATACCTATTAACTCAGAAGGTTACTCCTCACCAGGATCTACGTTCTGAGATCAAAAATCCCGTCTTTTAGGACGGGTTTTTTGTAACTGGGGTGCAAATTAACCAGATTAAATGAACAGGAATATTAAGCCCGCAGTTACTCCAACAATGCCAATCATCTTTTTAAGAGATAATTCGTCCTTAAAAATAAACGCCGACATAAGTGTTAGTAACGATATTGAAGCAGCGTTGGTCGCGTTAACATAGCCCACATTTGGTGCGAGATCAAAACCAACCTGCATAAAATAATTGAAACTGGAACCAAATATTCCAATCATCAACAAAGTTAATAATTGAGATTTTGAAATATTAAAAATATTTACTTTTTTAACCTTTATTTCACCAAGAATTAAAATTGTTACTACAATCATTGAATAGATAAGTCTCGTTAAAATCGGAACACCAAGGTTTAAAAGATATTTTGAGCTTAATGCTAATAGTCCCCAGCAAAAAAATGCGCCGATAGTGTATGGCAACCACAGCTTGTTTGAATCTGTTTTATTTTTGTTTTTATCAATTATAATCAAGGCTGAAAACGCAACAATACATAAAATTGCAATTACAGATTTAAAAGTCAGTGGCGAGCTAAAAATAAATACTGAAGCAACGGCAGTAAAAACAACATAGCTTTTTGAAATAATTAAACTATATCCTGGGTTGGGCGAATACCCAATTCCCTTGAGTGAAAAAGCATTTCCAAGATAACTAAAGAAGATCCCCTGAATTAAAATTATTAAGTATTCAAATGGTTTTAAAGTAAATCGAGTTGGCGTGTTGATAGCTAATAGTAAATACACAATTAAAGGTATTAAGAACATCGCTAAATTATTCAATTGTTGGGGAGTTTTTAACGAATTACTTTTTCTGACGAACAAATATAGTACAACCGAACTTAAAAACATTAATATGCTGGCAATTATCCAATTCATAAGTTGTTTCCAATGTGCCGAAGAGAGGACTTGAACCTCCATGGATTGCTCCACACGCTCCTAAAACGTGCGCGTCTACCATTTCGCCACTTCGGCTTTGATTTTAGTTTTGCGCTTGGCAAAGACTAAGAAAACATCTTATTATATCTCTATGACCAATTTTAACATAGAGAAGAACTCTGCTAAGTTGAATTACGGATCTATCCATCCTGGGACACTCATTCGAAAAGCCATTTCTATTTTTCTCGGAGCTCAATCTTTGTATGCAATTTATGAATCAACTAAATTTATTCTTTTTGATCGAGCTGAAATTGAAGCTGCCATTAGCAAACACCAGCTAAATGAAAGTTCTATGAATTTTTATATAAGTAGAGTTTTGGTAGCTATTTTTTCTGTTCTAAGCCTTTGGTTTGCCGTACATCTTTTTGGACCAAAAAAAAGCATTAGTAAAAATCTACAAATGCTGATTGGTATTCTATTAATTATTGCCAACACTTACCTTATGAACGTCTTTAGTCAGTTGCCAATTTTTGAACAAATTTCACCCCTCATTGACTTTTCCTAAAATTTTCATAAGCTGAATCTGTGTCAGATTTTACTTATCAGCTTAAACGTTCCTCGAGAAGCAGTGGCATTAAAATTGCCATTAGAGCCAATGCTCAAGTTTTAGTGACCGCTCCAAGGTTTATTCCTGAATTTATCATTAAAAAATTTGTTGAATCTCAAAAAGAATGGATCGAAAACAATCTAGCCAAAAGTAAAAAACAGCAGGCAGAGATCAATCATGATGAAATCTTGATTTTCGACAAAAAATACCAATTAGTGATTAATAATTCTGCTGAAAAAATTGGCGTCGAAGTCAGAGGAGAGAAAATTTTCGTCAATAATCTCTCAGAAAAAACTCCTAGTAAAATTAAAAAACAGCTTGAAGAGTTTCTCAAAAAAACCGCTTTTAAATACATTGGCACCCGCATTCAGATTTTATCTAAAAAAATGGGCGTTACTTATAATCGTCTTGCTTTGCGTGAACAAAGTAGTCGTTGGGGAAGTTGCAGCTCTCGTGGCAATCTAAATTTCAATTGGCGTTTAGTACATTATCCTCCAGCCATCATTGATTACGTGATTATTCACGAACTGGCTCACCGCTTAGAGCTCAATCATTCTAAAAAATTCTGGGAGATTGTCAAAAAACACGACAGCGAATATTTGATTCATAAAGGACAGCTTAGAAAAAGGCGATACAATTAGGATAGTCAAAAATAAATGCTAAAAATTATTCATGGTGAAAATCTAGTCGCTTCCAGAAAAAAATTAACCGAATTAATTGATGAGGCTAAAAAGAAAAATCAGGAAGTTTCAAGCTTAGAAGCAGAGAAGTTGGATAGAGCTAAATTAGAAGCTGCTCTTCTTAGTGAAAGCCTCTTTGGAAACGAAAAATTACTCATTATTGAGAGTTTATATTCTTTACCCAAATCAAAGAAAAAAGACGAATTTATAGACCTAATATCTTCCGCATCTATTGAATTAATTTTATGGGAAAAAAAGCTTCTCACCAAAACTAATTTAAAAAAATTCGGTAATGATTTTGAAAATTATGAGTTTAAAGTTAGTTCAAAATTATGGACTTTTTTGGATCAACTTTCAGCAAATAAAAATAATAAAAAAGCTTTGCTAAAAATTTTTAGAGAAAGCATTGAAAGCGATGATGCAGAATTTGTTTTTTTGATGCTAGCTAGACAAATTCGCCTACTCATTCAGATTAAAGAAAATCATCCGCCAAAAATTGCTCCTTTTATGATGGGTAAATTAAATAGTCAGGCTAGAACCTTTAGTTTAGAAAAACTCCTGGAACTTCATCAACAACTCTATCAAATTGACCAAAAACAAAAACAATCTACAGGGCTTCTCAGCCTGGCTAGCGAACTTGACCTTTTTTTATTTAATATGTAAATTGGAAAGACGAAGGGTAACTTTATATGTACAAACTACTCAAAAAAATTAATCCAAACATTTTCCGTGGTTATGATATACGCGGAGTCATGGATGAAGATTTGAATGAAGATGCTTATTACACTTTAGGCAGAGCCTATGCTACTTTCCTCACTCAAAGAAGAATCAAAGAATCTGCAGTCGGCAGAGATAATCGTCGCAATGGCGAAAAATATGCCAAAGCCATGATTAAAGGTCTCAATGATGGTGGAATCGACACTATCGATATTGGCCTCAGCATGAGTCAAATTGTCTATTATTCATCTTATGAATATAAAACCAAGGGTGGAGTAATGATTTCCGCTTCACATAATCCCGGCAACTTTAATGGTTTAAAACTCAGCGTTGGCTACTCTGACACTATGATTACTGAAGAAATTCAAGAGATGCGTCAACTCATTGAAAAAGGTAAATTCAGCCAAGGCAAAGGTAAAAATCGTCAAGATAATCTTTTTCCAAGCTACCTAAAAAACATTCTTAAACTTTTCGATCTTAAAAAGAAATGGACCGTTGTCGTTGATTCTTGCAATGCCACGGGCGGCATGTTTTATCCAGAAATTTTTAAGAAAGCTGGCTGTAAAGTTTATGAACAAAACACTAAATTAGATAGTAATTATCCACTGGGCGATCCAGATCCAACTGAAAGTAAAGTTCTGGAAAGATTGGCTGAAGGAGTCAAAAAACATAAAGCTGACATTGGTTTTGCTTTTGATGCCGATGGCGATCGTATGTCCGTCGTCGATGATAAAGGCCAAATTCTTTGGATGGATACCATTGTCGCTTTGTTTGCCAAAGATGTACTCGAAACTATGCCAGGCTCTCCAATTGTCTATAACACTCTTTGCTCTAGACAGGTCACAGAAAGTATTGAAAAAGCCGGCGGTAAACCATTGATGTGGCTAACTGGCCATTCTTTTATCAAAGCCAAAGTTAAAGAAGCTCGTTCTCCTTTTGGAGGCGAACTGTCTGGCCACATTTTCTTTATGGATAATTTTTATGGTCATGATGATGGTGCCTATGCATGTTTGCGACTCTTGTCTTATCTTGAGAGAAAAGACAAAAAACTAAGTGAACTAGTTGAAAAATTACCTAAATATATTAGTAGTCCAGAAATTAAATTTGGCTTAGCTGACGAAATTAAATTTAAATTCATTGATGAAGTCATTACAAAAGAATTTAAGAAACAATGGCCTAAGGCAGAGTACATTAGTATCGACGGAATCAGAATGGACACCAGTGAACAAATGGCTATAATCAGAGCCTCACAAAATGGACCTTATGCCACTGTTAAATTTGAGGCTAAAACTCAAGCTGGCTATGACTCTTTGAAGAAAATTTTAAAAGGCATTTTAAGTAAACATAAAGAAATTAATTTGAAAAAAGGTACCAATATTGAAGCTTTAGATTAATTTAAAAAAGAAAGGTTTTTATGTCCACTCCTATTTTAGATGACCGCAGCGCAATTAAAAAAATCGATCCAGAGGGTGCTTTAGACTCAGCTGAAAGCATTGCTGACCAAGTCAAACAGGTCTGGGAAGAACAAGATCGGATTGATCTATCTGCCTACAAAAATGTCAGCAATATCGTTGTAGCTGGCATGGGTGGCTCAGCTCTCGGGGCAGACCTCATCAAAAATCTTTACAAAGAAGAATTGTCTGTTCCCATGGAAATTTGTAAAGATTACGAATTGCCAAACTTTGTCAGTAAAAACACCCTGGTCATTCTTTCCAGTTATTCCGGCAACACTGAGGAAACTCTTAATTGTGCCAAGGAAGCGGAACAAAAAGGCGCCATGATCGCTGTAATAGCCGCTGGCGGCAAATTAGTGGAGTTAGCTAAAGAAAAAAACTATCCTCGTTTCATCATTAATCCAAAAGCCAATCCTTCCAACCAACCACGTATGGCCACTGCCTATAACATCATGGCAATTATTCTAATGCTTAAGAAATTGGCTTTGATTAAGTTTGGAGAAGAAGATTTACATCAAATTTTAGATGTAATTAATAAAACAACTCTAGATTGTTTGGTGGAAGTCCCACAAGACAAGAATCAAGCTAAAATCCTTGCTTTTCTCTTTGTGGAGAGAAGACCAATCCTAGTTGGTGCCTCTTTCTTAGAAGGAGCTTTGCATATCGGCGCAAATCAACTTAATGAAAATGCCAAAATCTATGCAGATTACAAAATTATTCCAGAACTTAATCATCATCTGATGGAAGGTCTAACTTTTCCAAAGAGCAATCCTCTAAATCATTTCTTTGTCTTTTTTCAATCAGATCTTTATCGTAGTGAAGTGCAAAAAAGAATTAGCTTGACTCAAGAGGCTATGGAAAAAGTTCATATCGAAAACATTGAAATCAAGCTCGAATCAGAAACAAAATTAATGCAAGTTTTTGAGCTAATTACTTTGAATACTTTTACTAATCTTTATTTGTCTTATCTGGAGGGCACCAATCCTTGTCCAATTCCAATGGTTGATTGGTTCAAAGCGCAACTAGAAAAGTAACAAGCAATTTTATATACTCTAAACATGGCTTTAATCTATGCTTTGCAAGCACGAGAAATTCTTGATGGTCGTGGTTGGCCCACGATTGAGCTCGTTCTATGGCTAGATAATGGTTTTTCCACCATCACTAGTGTTCCAACAGTCGTCTCCAAAGGCGATCATGATTCTTTAGAACTAAGAGATCTTGACCAAAGAATGAACGGATTGGGGGTACAAAAAGCAATTAATAACATTAATCAGATTATTGCTCCACAGCTAATTGGCAAAGATGTCACTAAACAAGGAGAAATTGATCAATTGTTAGTGGATTTGGATGGTACAGCCAATAAAAATAAGCTTGGCTCTAATGCTATTCTGGCAATTTCACAAGCAGTTTTGAAAGCCGGTGCCTTAAGTGTCGGCTTGCCTTTATATCAATATATCCAAAAAAAATATCAGCTCGTTAGTGAAATCAACATGCCCAATTGTATTATCACTGCTCTCGATGGTGGAGTACACGGCGGCAATAACTTAGATTTCCGTGAATTTTTTATCATTCCTGCCAGTCACATGTCACTTGATAAATCTATAGAAATGGCTGTCACTCTTAAACAAAAAATAGAAGATTTATTGATTAGCAAAGGAGCAATTCACTCTGTGGGTATCACTGGAGGTTATAGTCCGAATCTCTATAAAAATATTGATGCTTTTGAATTAATGATCGAAGCAATTAGACAAAGCTCTTATAACTTTGCTCAAGATCTTTTCTTTGGTCTGAATAGTGCTGCTTATGATATTTATGAAGGCTCTAAGTATCGAGTTAGAGATAATAATGAGGGGATGAGTGCTAGTGATTTATTAGCTTTATATAAAAAAATGAGAGAGAGTTATAAGTTAATTTATATTGAAGATCCTTTCGTTGATAGCGAAATAAATAAGTGGCAAGAACTAGTTAGAGAAATTGGTAAAACTACTACCATTGCCGCTTGCAATAGCGTTTCTTCAAGAGTTTCCTTAATTAAAAGAGGCATTAAAGATCAAAATTTCAATGCCGTAGTAGTCAAACCAAAGCATTTAGGAACAATTAGCGAAACTATGGAAAGCATTAAGTTGATTAAGGATTCTAAATTAGATTTAATTATTTCTCATAGCAGTGGCGAAACCGATGAAACCTTAATCGTAGATCTTGCTGTAGCCGTCGGTGCCAATTATGTTAAGTTTGGACCGATAAACAGGGGAGAACGCATTGCTAAATATAACCGCCTTCTAGAAATCTACCGAGAAACTCAGCAGTCCTCATAAACACGAAAATTACCCGTTGACCTTTGGGTTGTTTTCGTTTATTTTATGGTTAATATTCGTTTATTTAATTGACCAAAAAAAAGGACCAAAATGGCAATCACCCTATACAAAAGACAGAGACAAATTGTGGACTTTATTGCCCAATACGTCCAGAAAAACGGCTTCTCACCAACTCTTAAAGAAATTGCTGAATCGATTGGTGTTTCATCTCTAGCCACTGTTCATGAACATCTCCAAGCTCTAGAACGTAAAAAAGTCATTCGTAAACACGAAGGAGCAGTTCGTGGCATTGAATTGGTTGATCGCACTTTTCTTAACATTACCGACAGCGTTGATTTACCTTTTCTCGGCTTTATTGCTGCCGGCTCACCAATTGAACCTCACACTGACCCAAATGCTAGTTTCAAAGTCTCTCCAGAAATGATTACTGGCAAGAAAAGAGCTTATGTCTTGCAGGTTCGTGGTAAATCTATGATTGAAGACCACATTGATGACGGTGATTATGTCGTTATTGAAGAAACTCCAGAGGTTAATAACGGCGATATTGTCGTTGCCTTACTCGATAATGGCTTAGCTACTCTGAAAAGATTCTATAAAGAAGTCACTCGTATCCGTCTTGAACCAGCTAACTCCAGCATGAGTCCGATTTATGCAACCAATGTCCAAATTCAAGGCAGAGTGGTGGGGCTAATTCGCAAGTTTAGATATTAAACTAAGCTTTGAATTCAATTTCCTTTGTTTTGAGTTCTTTGTTGACCCAAGTTCTCAAAGTATAAAGATAGTCTGAAGTTCTATTAATGAATTTTAGAATAACTTCTCGGACATCTCTTTCATTATCTAGAGATACTATACGACGCTCTAGACGACGACAAATGGTACGTGAAAGATCTAAGAAGGCACTTAATTCCGATCCACCAGGCAAAACAAATTTATAATGCCAACTGGCACCCAAACTGTTCTGTAAAATATCAATTTCGGTTTCTAATTTTTTAAGGAATTTATCATCGAGTTTCACTTTTGGGGATGCCGCTATTTCAGCACCTAATTTAAAAAGTTCATTTTGCAAAGCAATTAGCAAATCTCTTTGCTTTAAAAAAAGAAGATCTTTGCTTTTAAACTTTAAAACCACCAACCCCAAACTAGCATTGAGCTCGTCAAGAGTACCAAGAACTTCAAAAACCAAGCTATTCTTTGGCAAACGCTCTCCATTAATCAAAGCTGTTTTTCCCTGATCACCAGTTCTAGTGTAGATTTTTTTTACCATATGATTTTATTTTACCACTAATAAAATTCCTACTATTAAAATTCTTCATCCGCGCTTAGAATAAAATCCCGTAATGATAGACATACACGGGTTCCTCAAACAAACAGCTAATAATAAGAAAACTAAATACATCTTTGTATCTGGTGGCGTACTTTCTGGCTTAGGAAAAGGGGTTACCGCCGCTTCTCTAGGCGTACTACTCAAAGAGCAGGGCTACAGTGTTACCAACATTAAGTGTGAAAATTATCTCAATATCGACTCTGGTAACATTAATCCAATCGAGCATGGGGATGTTTTTCTTTGCGAAGATGGTTTAGAAGCCGATTTAGACCTTGGTTCTTATGAAAGATTTCTGGGTGAAAAAGTCGGCTATAGAAACTTTACCACCATGGGTCAAATTTATAGCACCGTTATTGAACGCACTAAAAATCTTGAATATGGTGGTGCTACAGTTGATGCTATTCCTTATATTCCAGAAGAAGTTATTCGTCGCATCAAGAATGCTTCCGCAGACCATGATATTGTTTTGATTGAGCTCGGTGGCACAGCCGGTGAATATCAGAATATCGTTTATTACGAAGCTTACCGCATTATGAAAATGACTTTGCCAAAAGATGTCATTCTTTTGCACGTCACTTATTTCCCAGCTCCTTCTCACATTAATGAATTAAAATCTAAACCAACCCAGCTATCTGTAAAAGCTCTCAATTCTATGGGTATTCAGCCAGATTTTATTGTTGGTCGCGGTGAATTAGAGATTGACGAAAAGCGTAAAGAAAAAGTTGCTTACTTTTGCACAATGGATGTGGGAGATATTATTTCTAATCCTGATTGTAAATCTATTTACGAAATTCCTATCATTTTTAATCGTCAGCACTTTAGTCAAAAAGTTCTCAAAAAACTCGGCCTTAAATCCAAGAAGATTGCTTTAACTAACTGGCAAGACATGGTTAAAAACATCTACTCTGAGAAGGAGAAAAAGGTTAAAATCGGCATTATTGCCAAATATATTACTACTGGTGATTACGAGCTAAAAGATTCTTATACTTCGCTCTTAGAGTCTATCTCTCATTCTTCTTGGCATGAAAAAATTGAGGCAGAAATTATTTTTATTAGTGCTGAGAATCTTGAAAAGAATAAAAAAAATGCCGGAACCAGCTTAAAAGAGCTCGATGGAATAATTGTACCAATCGGCTGGGGAAGTAGAGGAGTAGAGGGTAAAATTGAAGCTATCCGCTATGCTCGCGAAAACAAAATTCCTTATTTAGGACTTTGTTATGGCATGCAGTTGGCTTCAATTGAGTTTGCTCGTCATGTTGCTGGTTTAGAAAATGCCAATACTGAAGAAATTGATCAAAACGCGCCATATAAAGTTATTCACTCTATTCCATTTGATGAAAAATATCAAAAAATCAAGGGTGACGGAGCTAGCATGCGTCTCGGTGCTTATGACTGTGTGCTCAAACCAAAGACTTTGGCTCATGAGATTTATAAAAAACACCAAGCTTTTAAAGATGAAAGACAAAATCTTATTTCCGAGCGTCATCGTCACCGCTATGAATTTAATAATGAATACAGAAAAACATTAGAAGACAAGGGCTTTGTCATTTCAGGCACCAGTCCAGACGATTTCTTCGTTGAAATGATAGAGTTACCAAGAGAAATACATCCTTTCTTTTTAGCCACTCAAGCCCATCCTGAATATAAATCAGCTCCACTTAAACCACACCCAATTTTTATTGAGTACTTGCGAGCCATCTGGTCAGAGAAAGCCAAGAAAAAGAAAAACTAAAAGATCCTTGTACATTTATGATTTCTTTTGGTACAATACTCGCTTGTTATGGCACAGAATTTTATTTACAACGATCAAGAAGTTAATGTCGGCGACACCGTCCGTGTTCACCAAGAAATTAGTGAAGGCAAAAAGACTAGAGTTCAAGTTTTTGAAGGCTTAGTCATTGCTGTCAAAAATCGCGAAGTTAACAAGACCTTTACTGTTCGTAAAATTGCTACCAACAACGTCGGTGTAGAAAAGATCTTCCCAATCATGATGCCTAGCATCAAGAAAATTGAAGTTAAACGCCGTGGCGATGTGAAGAGAAGTAAGTTATATTATTTACGTGATAAAGTTGGTAAAGCCGCCAGTAGAGTTAAAGAAAAAAGTCTTTTCACTGAAACAAAAAAGACTGCCTAATTTTTCCAAAGGAATCAAAGCAGAAGAAATTGCCACAACCTTTTTGATCAATAAAGGCTGTTTGCTTTTGGAAAAAAATATTAGACTCGGCAACTTTGAAATAGATTTGGTTGTTCTTGACCAAAAATTTGATGAAATTGTTTTTGTCGAAGTAAAGTATCGCAAAGAAGAAGAGTATGGCGATCCAAGTCAAGCCGTCGATCAGAAAAAAATAAATAAGATGATTAGCGTAGCTAAAAGCTACTTAAGAAAAAAGCAGTTTAAAAAAGACTACAGATTTGATATCATATCAGTCTCTGGAGATTTAAAAGAACCAGAGATCGAGCACTTTGAGAATGTTACTTGGCTTTAGGCCTTTTATAAAAAAGGCCCCATCGTCTAGTGGTTAGGACATCGGGTTTTCATCCCGGTAACTGGGGTCCGATTCCCCATGGGGTCACAAATAAAAAAAGACGCATTTATTGCGTCTTTTTTTTATAGTTGAAAATAACACATATGGAAAAAAACCTTGTAATTTCAGATGTAGAAAAAACCCTATATATAAACGAATTGAGGCTATACAAAAAGCTCAAAAATTTTGGAGCTTACAGCATAGAAGAAATAGCATCTGATTTTGGTTTTTCAAATAAAGAATTTGCGAAGGATCTATTGCAAAAACTAGAAGCAAAGCTTAATAGTTTTGGAAAGGAAACAATTCGCAAAATAAAAATTGGAAGAAATAAATTTCCAAGCTACTATATAGAATCTGTATGCTCAGATAGAGAAAGAATCTTACTTGCAGACGAATTTTCCAGCTACTATTTAGAGTCCACCTGTCCAGATGAAAAAGGAGTTTTATTTACAAACGGATTAAGGCTATATAAAAAACTCAAAAACTTTGGAGCTTACAGCGTAAAAGAAATATCCTCAGATTTTGGCTTCTCAGATCAAGAACTTGCTAATGATTTACTACAACATTTAAAAACAAAACTTAATGATTTTGGAAAAGAAACAATCCAAGAAATCCAAATTGGAAAAGATGAATTTCCTAGCTACTATATAGAAAAAGAAAGATAAGTTTCTTATTTAATCGCTACCTTCTCAAAATCCTTGACGCTATCTCCTTCAAAAACAATCCCTTCTGCTTCCAACATTTTCTTTTTCTTCATTACCGCTTGGCCATCTCTTTTACCCATAAAACCACCAATCATTCCATCACTTCTTACTACACGATGACAGGGGACAATTGGCGCGTAAGGATTCTTACTTAAAACTAGACCCACCGCTCTATAAGCTTTACTATCGACACTTCTAGCTAAAAATCCATAAGTTGTCACTCGACCTTTGGGAATTTTTTTTAATTGTTTGTAGATCTTCTCTGCAAAAATTGACATATTTTATGATTATTATTGAGATCTCTCTTCGTTGTCTTTATTGTCTTTATTATCTTTATTGTCTCGATTATCTTTCTTATCTTTTTCATCATCATTTTTTTTCTCTTTAGAACCATCGTCAGATTTATGCTGATCTTGATTTGATTTTTTTTCTTGTTCCAAAACGGCAATTACTTGGTTGATGTTTTCTTCCGTCTGAATAATTTCATTAATTACCTCAGCAGTATTTTCTTCTTCTGTGGGTAAATTCTCTGCAACTGGAGCTGAAGTAGGAGCAATAGTTGGATTAGAAGCAACTGTGCTTGGATTAACAACCGGAGCGACACTTATACTCACGCTTGTCGGTTTAGCTGTTGGCTTAGCAGTTGGATTTACAGTCTGTTTATTAGAAACAGACTTAGCTTGCTGATTAGTTCCAACAGAAGTTTCTTTTTGAGTAACAATGGCAATTTCACCAGTCTCTGCTTTAACTTTTTGTTCGCTAAGTGCTGCTGACATTTTTTTAAGAGAAACGATATATTGATCAGTTACTTCATCACGCGAATCAGTTTGACTAATTTTTTGGATATCAGACGAGGTAGTTTCTAATTGTTTATTTAAATTATTTAAACTCTCGATAGCATATTCACTGTCTAAAACTTGTTCGAATTCGCTATAACGCCTCTCAGCAATTCTAACTTGAGTACTAGACTGAAGTTTATTGGAAGGACTTAGAAATAAAAGCAAGACTTTTTCCAGAGATAACTTCCAAGAATAAGTATAGTCTCCTGGAACAGCATTCCATGAAGCCAGGGCCATTCCACTTGGAGTAATCAAAAAAAGTAAAATTGCCCAAATAAAAATATCTAGAGATTTTTTCATAATCTTGATCTTTCAATCTATGGTAGCATATATATTTATGGACTTTAACCAATACAATCACATTATTTTTGATTTTGATCAAACTTTAGTTTCACTGATTATTGACTGATCTTCATGGCAAGAAGGAGTGGCAACTATAATTAAGAAATATGACTCAAACTTCAACGAAGCTAAAAGTTTACGCTCTCATTCAATTGCTAAGTTTATTGATAAATATGGAAAAGCTTTCCGTGACGATTATGTTAATTTTGGGCTAAATCTTGAACAGAAAAATTATAGTGGCTATGAAATCATTAACAAAACAATGGCCTTGTTAAAAACAATGCATCAGCAAAATAAAAACCTATATTTATTAACTTCTAATTCTGCAGAAAATGTCAAACCAAGCCCAAGCCCTTTTAAATTAATTTACACTGAAGACAATAATAGAAATCAATATCTAATGATTGGCGATAGTATTTCAGATAGAGGATTTGCAGAAAATATTGGAATTGATTATCTGGATGTCGCAGATTTCTAGATCATCCAATTTCCAAAAATAAGAGCTGAGCAGTCTTCATAAATTCCGACTCCAACATGACTCCAATCGCCAAGCTGATTGCCATCGTGAGCAGGATCAGCCGCATACATCCATTCGATTAAATGTGTGGCTGTAAAACGCATGTGAGTACTCATATTTTCTCCAAGTTTATAAAAACCTAAAGTTTTATAGCCTTCCTGATTTTCTACATAATCACTAAAACCAGCGTGACTATCTGAGCCATTTTGGCAGATATAAGTAGCACGCTCCATGGCGTACTTAGCCAATCGATCATCTAAAAGTAAAATTGATCTCTTCTTAGTTTCACGATAAACGTTGAGTGCTTGAAAAGTTTCTTGAGGAGTTGCCATTCTGTCGTCATAGGCAATTTTCATTTTATAGCCCGTCTCACTTATTTGCACCGCTTCGCCCCAAGCCACATCTTTTAAATCTGGATCATTGGCGTAAGGATCCACTGGAGTTGGAATTTTGCTTGGTGTAGGTGTCAGGGCAGCAGATGGAGTAGATGTAAATGTCAAATCTTCTTCATTTGCAAAACTAATTAGCGGAGTTTCCTTTTTAGAAACAATTAAGTTAGAAAAAATTTTAGTAATTTTTCCGGCAAATAGTTTGCGCTCATTAAAAATACTAAGAGAAAAAGCAAAAACTCCCAAAAAAACTATCAACAAAAACAGTGGCCAAACCCGTTTCAAAAATATCATTGACTCCATTATATAATGAATTAATGATCTTAAGTAAAAAAAATCAAAAACTGCTTATTAGCCTGGTGGTCATCCTGCTTTGGACAATTTTTGTACCCAAGGATATTGGTCAAAAACAACCGAATGAAGTCCAAAACGCTCCTGCTGAAATTGCCAGTGACTCCGCAAGCACTAACAAAGAAAATTTGCAAAAGGTTAAAGTATCGCGAGTAGTTGATGGCGATACTATCGAATTAGAAAATGGTCAAAAAGTTCGCTACATTGGCATCAACACTCCAGAAACAGTTGATCCTCGTCGTGATCCACAATGCTTTGGTAAAGAGGCTAGTTTACGCAATCAAGAATTAGTAGAGAATAAGGAGGTCTACTTAGAAAAAGACATCTCTGAAACAGACAGATACGGCAGATTATTGCGCTATATTTATTTAGAAGATAATGGCATTTCCATCAATGAACAGTTAGTCCAAGAAGGCTATGCCATGGTCTCAAGCTATCCACCAGATATCAAATATCAAGAAAAATTTAAAACGGCAGAACAAGAGGCTAGAAATAATCAAAAAGGACTCTGGCAAGAAGGTGTTTGTTCAATTTAACTCAGTTTTCTAATATCAGCTAAAACTTGTTCCGCGTGTACCGCTGGCTTGACGCTTTGATAAATTTTAGCAATTTTTCCCTCTGGATCAATCAAAAATGAACTGCGCTTAATACCAAGGAAAGTTTTGCCAAACATGCTTTTTTCTGCCAAGACTCCATAGGCTTTCAGCATAGTTTTTTTCTCATCGGCCAAAATAGGGAAAGGCAAAGAATGCTTTTCAGAGAATTTTTGGTGACTCGAAACACTGTCGGCACTGATTCCCAAAACCACCGCATTTAACTTTACAAACTCACCCCACCTATCTCTCAATGTGCAGGCTTCAACAGTACATCCAGGAGTATTGTCCTTGGGATAAAAATAAAGTAGGAGCCACTTGCCACGATAGTCTTTTAATTGATGTTGCTGATTTTGCTGATCAAATAAGGCAAAATCTGGAGCGACTTGGTTAAGAATAATTGACATAATTAAGCGTGCTCTAACTCTTCTGCAGCCATCGCCTCAGCCTTAGTAACGTGAATAGTTCCTTCTGGATGATGAGCTGGACTGTAAACGGTATAAAGCTTTAGGTCTTCAGTTTCAGACAAATTGATAATGTTGTGCTGACTACCAGCTGGAATAACAACTGCTGATCCATCTGCTAAATCAAAAGTCTCGCTATCAATAATAGCTTGACCATGACCAGCATCAATTCTAATAAATTGATCATGATCTGGATGGACTTCTGAGCCGATATCTTCACTAGGTTTAAGAGACATCAAGACCAACTGCGAATGTGGAGCAGTAAACAAAACCTTGCGAAAATTAGTATTGGCTAAAGTTTCTTCTTCTAATTTGACAAAAAATCCTGACATAAAAATCCTTTCTTATCTAACAAATAACCAACTTCAGTATAACAGAAATTCAATCTTAACGACGCCCCCTCATTTTATCTGTAACTAAATTTAGAGAATCTATAATTAATTGCTTTTTTATTTGACCCAATTCTTCACCTTCAGCTCCAAAATTAACTTGTATATCAAGCGTATGCAAAAAGGCTCTAACCGACGCAACAACTTGAGGATCATTGTTAGTTCTCTTAAAAAGAGTTTTTATGTCAGAATGAAAAATTTCAGCTAAAGACTTTATAAGGACCTCATTACTGGCTTTTTCTTCTTTTGGAGTTCTTGTTGTATTAAGCTCTTGCCTAACTGGAAGAATCCTTTGCATCCCTTTGGCAGGACCCTCTTCATATGTCTCATTTGAACCGCCCATAATATTGCCTTTCTTTAATGTTTAATAATTAAACTAAGCTTTTACCCGTCATTTCCTCTGGTTGTTCTATATCTAAGATTTTCAAGATTGTGGGAGCAATGTCGGCCATAATGCCATGATCGCGATCCAACTTTTTATATTCGCTATCTACCACAATAAAAGGCACTGGGTTGGTGCTATGTTGACTCAACATGTTGCCGTTTTCATCAATCATTTCGTCGCAGTTGCCGTGATCGGCAGTTATTAGTAGGGTATACCCAGATTTTTCTGCAGCGGCAGTAATAATCTCCAAAGCTTTACTAACCGTTTCTACGGCCTGAATAGTTGCTGGAATATTTCCAGAATGGCCAACCATATCGCCATTACAAATATTGGATAAAATTACTTGATATTCACCTTTTTGCATTTCCTCTGCAATTTTGCCAGCTATCTCAATCGCTTTCATTTCTGGCTTAAGATCGTGAGTGGCGACTTTGTTTGAATCGAACATAAAACGATCCTCCAAAGGCCAAGCTTCTTCACGCTTGCAGTTCATAAAAAAGGTCAAATGAGCAAACTTTTCGGTTTCAGTCACTCTGAATTGTCTAATTTTGTTCTTGGATAAAATTTCACCCAAAGTATTAGTAACTGATTGAGGAGAAAAGGCCACTAAAACATTTTTATAGTCAGTGCTATATAAAGTCGCGGTCACAAAAATAAGATTTTTTGGACCTTGCTCTAAAAATCTTTCAGTTAATTGACGAGGTCTGTCATTGCGAAAATTCGCAAAAATCACACTATCGTGTTCATGAACTTTAGCTGCTTCATTGTCGCTAACTTTAATTAAGCAAGGAATGATAAATTCATCGTTTTTACCATCGTTGTAAGATGCTTGAATCGCTTCTTCTGCCTTGGGAAATTCCACGCCGCTACGGTCACAAATAGCTTTATAGGCCAAATCAATTCTGTCCCAATTGTGATCACGATCCATAGCATAATAACGACCAGAAACACTAGCTAACTGCGCACCTGTTTCTTCGCAAACTTTTTGTAGTTGCACAAAACTGTCACTACAACTTTGGGGCAAAACATCGCGACCATCAGTAAAAGCATGGACATAAATTTTTTGAACGCCACTTTGCTTAGCAGCTCTCATTAAAGCAAAAATATGATCCTGATGAGAATGTACGCCACCAGGACTCAACATGCCCATGATGTGCAAGCTTGAATCATTTTCTTTAACATTACTGAAAGCTTTTTGAAAAGCTTCATTGTCTTTGAACTTGCCTTCACGAGCATCTTTATTCATCTTAACTAAATCTTGATAGATCACTCTCCCAGAACCAATGGCAGCGTGATTGATTTCACTATTACCCATTTGCCCCTCTGGCAAACCTACCGCTTCACCAGAAGCTTCGAGTAGAGCATGGGGCTCATCTGCCCATAAATGTTTCCAAAATGGCGCCTTGGCCTGAGCAATCGCATTGCCAGGATAATCTTTGCCGATGGCCCAACCATCTAAAATAACTAAAGCGAGTTTTTTTGAAGAATTTGACATATTGACCTAATTATATACTGTTAGAAAAAGAGCCATCTTTTTAGGGATGGCTCTTAATTATTCACAATTTAGCGCTTGTATGGGAAATTGGCGATTTTAGCCTTAGTTCCCAATTCACGTTCAATCATCATCAAGCGATTGTATTTGCCTACACGCTCGCTACGACACATGGAACCAGTCTTAATTTGACCAGTACCAGCACCGACTACGAAGTCAGCGATGAAAGCATCTTCGGTTTCGCCAGAGCGATGAGAAACGATACAAGTCCAACCAGCACTCTTGGCTAATTTAATAGCGGCAATAGTTTCAGAAACACTGCCAATCTGGTTGAGTTTAATTAAAACTGAGTTAGCAGCTTTTTTCTCAATACCAGTTTGGATTCTTTCTGGATTAGTTACAAAAAGATCGTCGCCCATGATTTGTACTCTGTCGCCATAAGCGGCAGTTTGCATAGTGAAACCATCCCAATCATCTTGAGATAGGCCATCTTCGATAGAAACAATTGGATATTTTTCTACCCAAGCTTGATATTTCTCGACTAATTCTTTATTGCTCAATTTTTTGCCTTCCATCTTGAGATCATATTGACCATCAACATAGAATTCACTAGAAGCTGGATCAAGAGCAATGCAAATCTGCTCACCTGGCTTATATCCAGCAGCTTCAATGGCTTCCAAGATCAATTCAAGAGGAGCTTCGTTGTAATCAAGCTTAGGAGCATAACCACCCTCATCACCAACGGTTTGTTGGAAACCTTTGCCTTTGAGGATTTTACCCAAATTATGGAAGATTTCTGCATTCCATCTGACGGCCTCAGCAATGGAAGGAGCACAGACTGGGAAAATCATGAATTCTTGCATGTCAACACTGCCTAAAGCATGTTTGCCACCGTTAAGAACGTTGGACATTGGGATAGGCATGATGAATTCTTCAGTACTATTACCAAAAAGCTCAGCGATATAAGCATAAAGAGGCATTTTTTTGGCGATAGCGGCTGCTTTGACGCAAGCCATGGACACTGCCAAAATAGCATTGGCGCCTAGTTTACCTTTGTTTTTAGTGCCATCTAAATCAAGCATGGCTTGATCAATTTCACTTTGCTTAGTGACATCCATACCAATTACTTTTGGAGCAATAATATCGTTGACATTGGCCACAGCTTTGAGTGTACCTTTGCCAAGATAGCGATTTTTATCTTCATCACGTAGCTCCACAGCTTCGTAAATACCAGTTGAAGCACCAGATGGAACAGCAGAGAAAACCTCAGTGCCATCATCTAAACGTAGAACCACAGCGACAGTTGGATTGCCACGAGAATCCAAAATTTCTTGAGCATTAATAGATGAGATCGTCATAAAAAACCTTTCTTTTTTATAACTACTTTATATACTGGCTCTAAGCCAGTTAGCGGAGGCGCGGGTGGGATTCGAACCCGCGAACGAAGGTTTTGCAGACCTTGCCATTAGACCACTCTGGTACCGCGCCTATTTTAAATAACAACACTCGTATTCTAATGGATTTTTAATCTAAAGGAAGGGAGGGTTTGATAATATTAAAAAGTTTTTTTATTACACTTATACATTTGTGATATAATTTGAGACAGTTTTTTAATATTAATTATCTGCCATTAAAGATATTTATGCCTTTAACTGAATCAGAGAAAAAACAAATTCATGATGACCTAGAGCCAGACTGCGGTAATGTAGACCCAATTTATTTACTTTACTTAGCTCTCTACAATACTGTTTCAATGAATGATCCTAATTATGAAGAATTTAATAGTGAAAAAAGAGAATATGTAACTGTTGCTGCCAAATTTATTCTAGAGATGTGCGTGAAAGTTTTTGAAAAAAATAATCAGCAAGATAATCACACCCGCAAAATAAAATTATTGCAGTCTTTCACAAGCTTAAACTTTGCAGAAATTTCCAATTATAAAGTAGAAAAAATCTTATTAGCTGCAGGAAATATGGAATACAAAAGACTGGAACACATGAGAAAAGGAATAGAAGAGTCTACATCAGTTGAAGATCAACAAAAGGCTTTGGAAGCTGCTGACGACATTATTTCAACCATCGCTATGCATTTCTAAACTCGTTGAAATATTTGTAATCGAGTGCCCTTAAATACATTTCTGTTTTATCCTCTGGAACCGGCAACTAAATGTTACAATATCCCCATGTCTTCACCGAAATTTTTTATTCAAATCTATGGCTGTCAAGCCAACAAAAGCGATGCCGAGCGTTTAGCTGCCATGTACATTGATAATGGCTACGTTGAAGCAGAAGACTGGCAAAACTGTGATGAGCTGATTTTAGTGACTTGTAGCATTAGGGAAAGAGCAGAAGACAGAGTGCGCGCTTTCTTGCTCAAAGTAATGAGTTATTACCAAGAAGAAGAAAAGAATCCACCTAAAGTGATCTTTTCTGGCTGCATGCTTCATCACGGAGTAGAGCGTTTGCGCCAAATGTTGCCAATGGTCGATGAATTTATGCCGACCAATAAAATGGCCTTTGCCAAAAGAGCAGCGCGCAAAGATAAAAAACACGCTTTTGTACCAATTTCTACCGGCTGCAATTCTTTTTGTACTTACTGCATTGTTCCTTACGCCCGCGGTCGTGAAGCTTCACGTAGCTTTGAAGATATTTTGGAAGAAGTTACGCAATTAGTAAAAGAAGGCTACAGCGAAATTACTTTAATTGGTCAGAATGTTAATTCCTGGGGACTGGAAAAAGTCGGCATTAGTGCTCGCAAAATGTTTTTGCATGATGCTATCAAAAGAGAAGATCTTCCTACTAATCAATCTCAATACTTAGAAGTCAAAGACACGCCACCTTTTGTCAAATTACTGCAAGCCATCAGTCGTTTTGAAAGCATTAAAGTCATCCGTTTTCTAAGTAGTAATCCTTGGGACTTTCACGATGAACTGATTGATGAGATTGCTAACAATCCAAAAATTGATCGCTTCATTCACCTTCCCGTACAATCGGGCAGCAACAGTGTTTTACATCGCATGAATCGCGGTTACACCCGCGAAGACTATTTATTAGTCGTCAAAAAATTGCGCCAAAAAGTTAAAGGCTTAGTACTTGGTACTGACATCATTGTCGGATTTCCTGGTGAAACTGATGAAGAGTTTGAAGACACTGTCAAACTTGCCAAAGAAGTTGGCTGGCATGTGGGTTTTGTAAACATATATTCACCTCGTCCTGGAACGATGGCGGAGAAATTATACAAAGATGATATTCCTCATAAAATTAAAAAAGCACGTTGGGATATTTTGGATGAGATCATCAACAAAAAACATTTAGGAGAACGTCCTAAGGTAGTTTAGCTTAATATCGCTATTTAGCAGAACAATCAAGACTCTGCTAATCTGGACTCTAGAAAGTTTTGACTGATGTATCAATCTTAAATTTGACTAAAATAAATATGTCAAACAATATCAAAGAAAATCAAATCATATCAATAGTAGGTGCCACCGCCACTGGTAAAACTGCTGCTGCTCTAAAGCTAGCGGAGAAATTAATTGCCGAAAAAAAAGCTCAAAAGGTTTTTCTTCTTTCCGCAGATTCGAGACAAGTTTACCAAGGTCTTGAAAATCTAACTGGAGCAGATTTGCCAACAGATTTTGTGGCCACTACAAGCAACAATTTTAGCTACTCATACTTTGAAAATTCAAACAAAAATATTTGCCTTCACGGTAGCTCCATAATTGGAACAAATGAGGAATGGTCGGTAGCGCATTTTAAAAAATTATTTGCAGAACTTAGGAAAAACCTTAGCGAAGAAGATGTGTTAATCGTCGTCGGTGGCACTGGCTTTTACCAAGAACAAATTCTACAAACAGCTGAAGATATTTTTATTCCGCAAAATGAAAATCTAAGAAAAAGTTTAGAAAAATTAAGCGTTGAAGAACTGCAAGAAAAATTAGAATCAATCGCTGCTAAAAAATTAAGTGTAATGAATAATTCTGACATTAATAATCCACGAAGATTAATTAGAGCAATTGAAGTGGCTACTTTCAAAAAATCTAATTCTCAAAAAGAATCAGTGGCTGAAAAAAATTCATTTCCAACTTTTTATTTAGAAATGTCTAAAGATTTACGAGAAGAAAAAATCAAAAAAAGAGTAGCGCAAAGATTTCAAACTGCCAAAAAAGAAGTAGAGCAGCAACTGCTAAAAAATGAGACTAAAAACTCCCTAGCTTTTTCTAGCACCGGCTTTAGGGAACTTGAAAAACTGCTAAAAAAACAAATTGAAGAAAAAGAATGCTTAGAATTATGGCAGCTAGCAGAAATCCAATATGCCAAAAGGCAAAACACGTGGTGGAAGAAACGCAGCGGTTTAATAAAGATTGATATAGAAAAAACCAAAACGATCGCTGACAAAATTCTCAACACCTGCTATATTTAAAACTATGTCAGATACATCATCAAAACAAGAACTTACCGTTAAAATTTCGCCTTCGATCGTAATCTTCACTTTTTTGTTCATCGCCGGCATTTGGTTAGCCATGCAAATCAAAGCTATTATCTTCATGACCTTTATCGCTTACATTATTAGTGTTGGGCTAAACAAAGGCATTGATCGTTTACAAAGTAAACTGAAAACACCTAGAATCCTCGGTGTTTTGGTTGTATATATTTTGTTTATTACCCTATTATCACTTTTTATCGCCTTTATTTTCCCACCACTGATCAAAGAACTCTCAGTTTTTCTTTCAAGCATGCAGTTGCCTACGGTTTTTCAAAACGAATTTAAAAACTTTGAAGTTAACTTTGGCAGCATTAAAGGTTTGCTGGATACCTTTGGAACTTCTATTACCACTGCTTTCACCATCATTAGCTCCACTTTCTCTGGTGCTTTTGCTGTAATTACCACTATGGTTATTTCTTTATATTTCTCCCTAGAGAAACCCAGAGTTATTGACGGCTTAGCTGGATTCTTCAGTAAAAGCAGAGAAGAAGAAATTAAAGAGTTTTTTCATGAGGTAGATAGTCAGTTAGGCAATTGGATTAGAGGAGAAATGATTCTAATGACTGTCATTGGCCTAATGACTTTCCTAGGGCTCATTGCTTTAAAAGTACCCTATGCTTTACCTCTGGCAATTATTGCTGGTTTGCTAGAAATCGTGCCAAATATTGGACCTATTTTTTCTGCAGTGCCAGCCATAGCAGTCGCTTTCTTGACTTTTGGTTGGCCAGTGGCGATTGCCGTAACTGTGCTTTATTTAGTCGTACAACAATTAGAAAACAATTTAATTGTGCCAAAAATCATGAGAACCAACGTCAACATTAACCCAATAGTCTTAATCCTTGGCATTTTAATTGGCGCGAAGCTCTTCGGCGTAGTTGGAGCATTATTGGCAGTTCCGACCTTTATCGTTCTCCGTACCATTTTCACCACTTGGAAAAAATACGTTAAGTAAATTATTTACATTCGTAAAATAACTCTGGATTTTGAGCGCTTAAATTTAAGCTTGGTTTTTGGCCATCGTAGATATACTTTAGCTCTGGAAACTTATTGTAGATCATTTTTTCTAGATTGATTGCTTTGCCTGTTTTTTTGTCGAAACCAATCAGAACTGGTTCTTTACCATCAAAACCCATACCTGGCTCGTATTCTAATAATAATTTAAATACCTTCACAAAATCAGCAGCTTGTTTGGCAAAATCATGATATTGCAAATAAATAACCCGATGAGGTTGCATTCTGGAAACTCGGATGCTCTCATCCAATAAAATTACAGCAATACGATTAAATTTAATGGCTTTTTCTAATTCCACACCAAAACCAGTCGAAGCAGTTAAGTTGTGTCCGACAAAAAATCTCGCTCCAGCAATTTTGGAAGAATCAACCAAATATATTTCTTGAGGTAATTTTAGCGTATCTAAATCTGGGGAAGTAGGAGCAGTACTTGGATTATAAGCTGTGATGCCTGTTTTAGTTAAAACCTCATTCATTAAAATATCTTGTCTTTGCGCAAGATATTCTTTAATTTCATCGGGAGTTTGAGTAAGCGAAATGGGGCAGTAAGCAGCTTTTATGTCTTCTTTAATATGAGACAAGCCATCTTTTGCTAGCATATCATCAATGTATTGTTGGCGATTTTGCTGGTTGAGGATGATTTTTAGAGATGACATTACTTAAAATATGGAATTCCCCACCATTCTATAGGATCTACAAATCTATGATTCTTATTAATTTTGTTGATTTTATCCATTTCTTGTTTTGATAAACTAAAATCTTCTACACTGATATTTTCTAAAATTCTTGAGGAGTCGGTACTCTTTGGGATCACTATTAAATCTCTCTGAATAGCCCAGCGTATAAGAATTTGAGCAGGTGTTTTATCATGTGCTTTAGCAATATCGATAACAACAGAATTATTTAATGGTTTATCGTTCTGATCACCTGAAGATCCAAGTGGAGAATAAGCAGTCACTTGTATATCCATTTTATGGCAATAATCAATTAAATCTTTCTGGTTATTGTAGGGGTGAATTTCGATTTGATTAACCACTGGCTTAACTTTTGCATAACTTAATAAATCAACAATCATCGGAACAGTGAAATTGGCAACTCCAATACTTTTCACCAAACCTTTATCAACTAAGCTTTCCATGGCTTGCCATGTCTCTTTCATAGAAACCGCTTCTGTTTTGACCATTCCATCATCACCAATCGGCTCAAGCTTTTCTCCATGAACAAAAGCAATTCCCCAATGCACTAAATAAAGATCTAAATATTCTAGTTGTAAATCAGCTAAAGTTTCTCTACAAGCTGGCTCCACATTATCTGGATGATGCTCAGTGTTCCATAGTTTACTAGTCACAAATAATTCGCCACGAGAAATCTTTCCTGAAGACAAAATTTTGCTTAAAGCCACTCCAATCTCTTTTTCATTGCCATAAATACTGGCACAGTCTAGATGACGATAACCATCTTCCAGCACAGCTTTTCCTACTACTTGAGAGACTTTGGCTTTATCAGATCTCCAAGTGCCGAGTCCAAGTACAGGAATTTGTTTTTTGTTGTTGAGGGTTAAAGTTTTCATAAACACATTCTACAACCTAATTGGAAAAAGGCGAATTTGCAAATCTTTTTTTGTCTGAGCGAGAGACGTCACCCTGCGGGTACTAGGCGGGAACTCGTTTTACAAAAAACTCGTTCTCGCCGTCGGATTCTCAAGAGTTCGACTCTTAAGCACCTAGTCTCAGATAAAAAAAATGACTCTAACGAGTCACATTTTTTATCTGAGCGAGAGACGAGATTCGAACTCGCGACCTTTTCCTTGGCAAGGAAACATTCTAGCCACTGAACTACTCTCGCTTGTTAATTTGATTCAGTGCCAAGCCTTGGAATCGAACCAAGATCCCATGTTTTTCAGACATGTGCCGTGACCAACTTGGCTAGCTTGGCGTCTTAACGCCTTTATATTTTAACTAATTTCTCAAAAATTACTACCAGTAGAGGAAATGCATCCTCCAGCGTGGGCAATACAGGGCTCGAACCTGTGACCTCATCGATGTAAACGATGCGCTCTAACCAACTGAGCTAATTGCCCTTTTCGTTTTTCAAAACGATGGGAGAGGTGTCCCAGATTGCTTCGCTTCTGGACACATTTCTCGCGTCCTATTCTAGGACTCGATGTGCCGACTCTCACCTACGGTTCAAGTGCTATTTTTAAGCAATATTTTCTTTATCATGCCTAATGACATGATAAAGAAAATGTGCCCGGGAGAGGACTTGAACCTCCATGAATTACTTCACAGCCTCCTCAAGACTGCGCGTCTACCATTTCGCCACCCGGGCTTCATTTACGAAAACCTATTATAAGCGATAAAGCTTGTGCCGAGAAGAGGACTTGAACCTCCATGGATTGCTCCACACACTCCTGAAGCGTGCGCGTCTACCATTTCGCCATCTCGGCTGATAGGGAGATTATACTATATCAAGTCAGCTTGTACGAAAGCTATCTAGATGCTAATTACACTTCGGATTTAATAAATTATTCGAAGTGTTATAATATTCGTATGTCTAAAAAATGTCCTGGCTGCATGCAAACGCTAGATGAATCTGAATTTAACTGGAAAATTAAAAATATTAAATTGCAAAGTTATTGTAAAAAGTGCTCTAGGTTATATATAAAAAGCCACTATGACAAAAATAGACAATATTACATTGTCAAAGCTCACAAAAGAAATGATGTTCTACAAAAACGTGCCCGGGATTTTCTTGGACCATATTTGTTGTCTCACCCCTGTGTGGATTGCGGTGAAACTAATATTTTAGTTTTAGAATTTGATCATAAAAACAGAAAAGAGAAAACCGACACAATAGGACGTATAATACAAAGTGGAGCCTCTTTGGATAAAATTAAAAATGAGGTGGCAAAATGCGATGTAAGATGTTCTAATTGCCATAGAAAAAAGACGGAAATAGAAAATAATAGTTGGAAATTAAAATACGCACCTGTGGCCTAATGGATAGGGCACCAGTCTTCGGAACTGGGTTTGTGGAGGTTCGACCCCTCTCAGGTGCACATTAAGTTAATCTCCTTTGGAAAGTTCTGCAAGTAGCCGATCTATTTCGTCTTGATCTAGAACTGGTGCTTTTTCTTTAGTTAGTTCGTTTAGATCTTTGTATTTTTGCTCATTTGCTTTTAAAAATTGTGGCTCCGTTTGTTGGCTAGGTACTTGATCAGAAAATTCCTCTTCTGTCATTCCAGCATCCTTCAAAGCTTTTTCCAAATCTTCTTCACTGATACTAGATTCCTCTGGCATATTAAAATCATTCTAACAAAAAAATAAAGGAAATGTTTGCTATAATATCAGGTGTTCAAACCAGGGTCAGTAGCTCAGTCGGTTAGAGCACCTGCCTCTTAAGCAGGGTGTCGTGGGTTCGAGTCCCACCTGACTCACTTTTGAAAAAGACGTGTTTATACGCCTTTTTTTTATAAAGATGCTTAAAGTGAAAAAACTTCTACCTTTTGTTTTTTTATTATGTATAGGATTTATTCTTGGCTTAATTTCTTCAGAAAAAATTAAGGATTTATCTGTAAAGAAAATCCCATTTGATCCAACACGTCTTGAAAAGAGAGAAAGTGGCTATACCTTTATTAACCCATTACTGGAATGTGAATATTTAGCAAATCAAGGAGAATTAAGTTTAAAAAATATTAAAGATAAAATAGAAAGAATTGTAGAAAATTATCCAAAAGAATCTGTTAGCATTTATTATCGAGATTTATTAAATGGGCCATGGTATGGAGTCAACGAAGATGGCCAATTTGCCCCACAAAGCTTACTTAAACTTCCAGTAGCCATCTCATATTTCAAATATGCAGAAAAAGATCCTTCAATTCTCAGTAAAAAAATTAATATCGAAAAAATCTCTGGATCCAATCTAAAACCAAATGATGATTTAATAGTTGGACAAGAATATGAAATCATAACTCTAATAGAGAGAGCAATTGTGATATCCGACAACGTTGCCTTCAAACTTCTCGTTAGTAATATTCCTGAAGAACAAATTAAAAAAACACATAAAGACTTAGAAATAGCTTATCCATCATCAGAAACACCAGAAAATTTTATTTCTGTCAAAGCTTATTCTTCACTTTTTAGAGTTTTGTATAATTCCTCATACCTAAGCAGAGATTATTCAGAAAAATTACTAGACATGCTCAGCAGAGCAGAATTTAAAAACGGTTTAGTCGCTGGTGTTCCAAAAGATATTCCAGTCGCTCATAAATTTGGATTACGAAATGACACTGGTGCTATAAAACAACTTCATGATTGTGGAATCATTTATTATCCGAAGCAACCGTATATTCTTTGTGTTATGACTAGTGGAGAAGATTTGGATGAATTGGGAAATACAATTAAAAACATTTCAGATGGCATTTATAAAGCGGTGAGTGAGAATTAATCTTCTTCTTCAAACTCGCTAAACAAAACTCCTTCTTCAACCTTTTTCAAAGCAAAGTTAATGTAGGGGACGATATTTTCTGGCAATTGCCACATTTTAAACCACTCAACTTTTGAGCATTTTTCGATCTCAGTAACTTTTGGTGTACCTTCCCAATTTTTAATTAAGAAAAAATAATCAATTCTTTCTTCGCCTTTGCTTTTATCAGTTCGATGCATGACGTGAATTGGCTGATGTTTTTCTTTAATATCTACATCAACTTCTTCCTTAATTTCTCTTTGCATGGCTTTCCAAATACTTTCGCCACCATCAACGTGTCCAGCTGGAACACTAAAATGTCCATCCATATAACCAGTATTGGCACGTTCCAAAAGAAGGACTTGATCATCTTTGATAAAAAAGGCGTGCACAGCCACAAGAAAAGAGAAGCGTTTACTCATAATCCAATCATTATAAACCATTGGCTTTTAATGCTATAATCTCTAGTATATGCATATCATTTCTGGTTCTTCCAATCCCGAATTAGCAAGTTCGATTGTTAAAGCTCTTAATCAGAAATCTCCTTCACAGAATAGTCAGCTCATAGAAGTTGAAATTTCTAAATTTGGCAATAATGAGAAAAGAATTTGGATTAAAGAAGAAAGTAAAGTTCGTGGTCAAAAAATTTGCATTGTTCAATCTTTTTCTGAACCAGTTGATGAAAACATCATAGAAACTTTGTTAATTATTGACGCCTTAGAAAGACTAGGAGCACGCGAAGTTTCGCTAATTGTGCCTTGGATGGGATATTCACTTCAAGATAAAGTCTTCCGTGAAGGCGAAGCCATTGCTGCTAAAGTTGTAGCCAACCTCATTTCTAACACTTTTGTTAGCCGAGTTTTCTTGCTCGATTTACATAATCCTAGTATTCCTGGATTTTTCTCCATTCCAACTTATCACTTATCAGCTAGAAATCTTTTTATTGATTATCTAAAAAGTAATAAGTATTTAGATAATGCGGTGGTAGTCAGTCCAGATTTTGGCGGTCTCAAAAAAGCTAAAAATTTTGCCAAACAAATAAATTTACCTTTACTTAACATCGATAAAAGTCGTGATCTCAAAACTGGAGAAGTTACTTCACACTCGCTCTATGGAGGAGAAGTTGCTGGTAAAAAAGCTATCATTTTTGATGATGTAATCAATTCTGGTGGCACTGCTGCCAAAACTGCTGCACTACTCAAAAAAGAAGGTGCTCTTGAGGTAATTTTTACTGCTACTCATGGTATCTTTTGTAACAATGGCTTAAACACCATTGAAAAAAGTCAGCTTGATCGCGCTGTGGTTAGCAATTCAATTGCTCAAACAGAAAAACCAAAAAATTTAGAATATATTAACCTAGCTTCATTGTTTGCGGATGCCTTAATTGATTGGATTTAAAATTATGAAATTATCTCAACTTGCTTTTAAAGTCGCTAAAGACGCACCGGCTAATGCCGACACTATTAATCATAAATTATTGGTTCAAGCTGGCTATGTTCGTCAACTAATGGCTGGTGTTTATACCTACACTCCACTTGGTCTTAAAGTTTTACGCAACATTGAAAATATTGTGCGCAAAGAAATGGACGCCATTGGTGGTCAAGAAATTTTAATGCCGGCTTTACATCCAAAAGCCAATTGGTTAACCACTGGCGGTTGGGATAATATCGATGTACTTTTCAAGCTCAAGAGTCGCACTGATAGAGATTACGCCCTTGGCCAAAGTCATGAAGAAATCGTCACTCCACTAGCCAAAGAATTAATCAATTCTTATAAAGATTTGCCATTGGCTCTTTACCAAATCCAGTGGAAATATCGTGATGAATTGCGTTCAAAATCTGGGATTTTACGCGGTCGTGAATTTTTCATGAAAGACATGTATAGCTTCCATGAAAATCAAGCAGATTTCGAAAAATTCTATGAAAAAGTCAAGGCAGCTTACCTAAAAATCTTTAAAGAAATGGGTTTAACTGCCAAGGTTACTGAAGCTTCAGGTGGCAGTTTTACTGAAAAAATTTCCTATGAATTTATGGTTTTAACAGATGCTGGTGAAGATGATATTTTTTACTGCGATAGCTGTGATTACTGTGTTAATCAAGAAATTGCCAAAGTCAAAGAAGGTGATGCTTGTCCAATTTGTGGAGCTCCCCTCAAAGCTGCTCGAGCCGCTGAAGTCGGCAATGTTTTTGATCTTGGTCAAAAATTTGCCAAAGATTTTGAGCTGACTTTTGCTAATAAAAATGGCGAGAAACAATATCCAATCATGGGCTGTTACGGCATTGGCATTAGTCGCACTATGGGTGTCATCGTCGAAAAATATCACGATGATAGGGGCATTATTTGGCCAAAAGCAGTTAGTCCTTTTGCTGCTCACGTCGTCGCTCTTAATGGAGCAGAAGAATATGCAATTAAAATCTATGAAACTTTAAAAGAAAATGGGGTCAGCGCTCTTTTAGATGATCGCGCTCAATCTGCCGGTAATAAATTTGCTGCTGCTGATTTACTTGGCATTCCAGTTCGCTTGGTTATATCACCAAGAAATGAAAAATTAATTGAATGGAAAAAACGCGACCAAGAAGAAATTGAATTAATTGATTTAAATACTGTTTTGACCAAACTCAAAACTTCTTAAAAAATGACTAAAATCATTTTAAGTAAACACGCCTTGGAAAGAGCTCGTTCTAGAAAAATGGAGCTTTCTTTGATTGAAAAAGTTGTTGCGAATCCAGATAAAAAATTTGATCTTGAAGAAAATAAATCCAAATTTCTAAAAACAATAGATGGCCGTCGTTATCAGGTGGTCGCTACTTACTTACAAAAAGAAAATAAATGGCTAGTAATTTCTGTTTGGGTTAGAGGAGAAGAAGACCAGTTGCCTTTTATTTGGATTTTAATCACTTCGCCTTTCCGTTTACTATGGTGGCTCATCAAGATTATTTGGCAGATTCTTGCAAAAATTGCTGTAAAAAAGTAGACCTATATAATAATATCTGATTAGCCAGATATTAAAATTATAGAGCCATTTATCAATCTTTTTTTCTTCTATATTTTTCTGTAAACAAATATATATTACTAGATATATCCCGGTGAGGAGTCCTACTAAAACCAAGCAATCTAGCTGGTTTTGGTAGGCGTTTTGAGTCGTCTAATGTTAGAATAGATTCATGAACTTAATTCCTCGAAAACTCATCGTTACCCATCATGCCCCAGACCTTGACGCAATTGCTTCCGTTTGGTTGCTGAAGCGCTTCGATGGCCAAAGATATGCAACCGCTAAAGTTGCTTTTGTTAATCCCGGCGATACTATTTCCTTAGAAGAAGCCGAAAAAGAATTTAATTGCCAACTTCATGAAATCACTCATGTCGATACTGGTCTTGGCGAGTTCGACCATCATCAAGCAGAAAAAGCTGGACTAGAAATTTGCGCTGCTACTTTGGTTTTTGATTATCTCAAACAAGTTAGACCAGAAATTGCCAATGATCTTGCTTTAATCGAGATCATTAAAGTTATTGTCGATGTTGATCATTTTGGAGAAATCTATTGGCCAGAGGCTAAAGAAAGTCGTTTCGTTTTCACTTTGCACGAACTCATTCATGGTCATGAATCCATCGACTCCACTGATGACGACTCTCAATTACATTTCGGCATGAAAGCTCTCGACTGTGTTTATGCCGAAATGACCAATCGCATTAAAGCTGAAGAAATTATCTCTACCAAAGGCATTGAATTTGAAATTGAAGAAGGCAAATGTTTAGCCATGGAAACTCAGAATGATGAAAGCATTAAATTAGCTCAAGTCAAAGGCTATATTATGGCCATTCGCAAAGACAGCGAATATGGCCACATTAGAATTAAAGTTCGCCCTGATGCAAAATTAAATTTAGATAAGCTTTATAAAGCTATTCAAGAAATTGATCAAAAAGCTACTTGGTTCTATCACGCCAGTGGCAAAATGTTGCTCAATGGCTCAATTAAGCATCGTAATCAAACCGCTAGCTCACTCAGTCTCAGTGGAATTATTCATCTTGTACAAAAGTTATATAATTAAAATATGGCAGAAACAATTTTTAGCAAAATTATTAAGAGAGAAATTCCTTCAACCATTCGTTTCGAAGATGAGGACTTCATTGTCATTAATGACATCTATCCAAAAGCCCCTGTCCACGTCTTAATTATTCCAAAAAAGGCTTATGAGAGTTTGGAAGCAGTTGATCTAAATGATGACATTTTTTACGCTAAATTGCTTAAAAAAGCCCGTCAAGTCGCCAAAGAACTAGGTATCTCCGATAACTACAAAATTTTCATGAATATCGGTAAAGACGTTCAAGATATTCAACATCTCCATTTACATTTGATGGGCGGCTGGAAAAATAAAGAACAGAAGTCGCTTTTTAGCGAATAAGACTAATTGTTCTTAAAAATGTATCCAACGCCTTTGATCGTTTTTATAAAATTTTTACCCAATTTTCGCCTCAAATGAGAAATAGTCATTTCGATGCTATTGCCAAATAAGACTTCCTCTTCTTGCCAAATTTTTTCTGCCAGGGTGGCTTTGCTTAAAACTTGTTGGCGATGTTTGAGAAATAGTTCTAAAAGTAAAAATTCTTTACGATTAAGCTTAATTTCTTTGTCATCCATATGAACCTGATGAGCAAAATGGTCTAATTTCAGATTAGCGTTTTTTAGTTTTCGCACTGGTTGCTTGGAATTTTTCTCTAAAAGATTGGAGATTTTGGCTTCCAACTCAAGCATGTTAAAAGGCTTAAGTAAATAATCCTCGCCATTTTGTAAACAAGAAACTCTCTTTTTAATATCTAGTTCCGCCGTCAAAAATAAAATGGGTAAAGTTATTCTGTTTTCCTTCAAATAATCACAAAGCTCATAACTCTTGCCATCTGGAAGAGATAAGTCAGTCAACAAAAGATCATAATTTTTAATATCAAGAAAATAGTGTGCTTGCTCTAAATTTTTAGCTAAATCAAAGACGTGAAATTTGCTCAAATGAGTTTTAATTAGGGTGGCTAAAGAAAGATTGTTTTCTACAAGTAGGATCCGCACTCGAGTAGTTTAGCAAAAATTGAGCTTCCAATCAAGCCTTTTCTAAGCTATGCACAGCATCTTTCATACCAGCTGCTTTTTGCAATGCAATTGCAAAAAGACAGGGTCTGAAATATAATCAGCTTCTTAATAGTTAATCAAAATGGGAGGGGAGGTGATTCTTTCTGCCAATCGTTATTAGAGCTAAAAAAAACCAGTCGACTTCAGATCTTATTAGACAGTTTAAAAAAGCTGTGGCTGCTACTGGCTTAGTCCAGATAGTGAAAGATCGTAGATATTTCCAAAAACCTTCCAAGATTAAATCTTTGAAAACTGCTGAAAACAGCCGTTTAAGAAAAAGAGCCCATTCTCTTAGAAAAACTAAAAATATTTCCGCCCTTACTATTTCTAAGATCAGAGCAAGACTCGGATCGTAGTTGACTGAGCTCCAGCGAAGGAATGTCCGGAGTGGAGACGGAGAACTAAGTTGAAATTAAAATTTAAAACCCGCTTGAAAAAGCGGGTTTTTTGACCGAGCTTTGCGACTGAGTTATACGAAGGAGTGTCTGAAGCGTGGGCGGAAGACGAGAGGGAATGTCTGGAGTGGAGACGGAGGACGAATCCCTTACGTTAAAAACTATAGCTTCTTCGCCTTAATCTTAGCTCTAATGCTGAAATCCCATTGATCACCATCGCTGGTGTCAAAACTCATTGAATTAGTCAAAGCGTGATAATTAACCAAGTGGCTACTTAAAGTCTCTTCTAATTCTTTCTTTTGTTGATTGAGTTCAGCCACATCGATTTTTAGAGAGGTCGACTGAGGATCATTTTGCAATTGAACTTTGCGTTCTTTCATTGCTTCGTTGTGTTTTTCAACTTCTTCTTTGGCTTCCATTAATTGGACATCATTGTCGAAAACACTTTTCAAACTTTGTCTCTTTTCCTTGAGTTCACCATCGATACGAGTCAGCTCGCGGGCGTGCTTTTCGATTAAATTACTTAGAGAAGTGAGGGTCTCAGCCAATTCATTGGACTTGCTAATTTCCTCATCTCCATCAGCCTCCTGACTCGCTTGACTAAGCGCGTCCAAAGCTAAATCGTCGCTACTAGTGATTTGTTTTTGATCGTCTGCCATATAATCTTACCTTTCAGATGACAGGTTAGCAAAATTCTGCGATATAATAAAGAGGAAGAACGTGGCACTAGGACAATGGATCTTGGTTCGCCAAGATAGGAAAGTCCGGACAACCGAGTAGAGGGTGCCTGACGAAAGTCAGGGATTGTTTTGGTTAGAGCAGTAATGCTTACTGCCAAAATAAGCCAGTCTAGAGCAACAGAGACGAACCGAGTAGCGTCGGCTGAAACGACCAAGCTTTTGGGTATTTCACGCAAGTGGAATGGCAATCCTCCCCGTTGCGAGCTACGACTTTGACCTAAATGGTACTACTCCTTATCATGGTCATAATGTGAGCGCATAGATAAATCATTGTCGAGAAACAGAATCCGGCTTACTAAACCACGTTCTTCACTTTAAAGAAAAAAATCCCTAAAATTAAAGGCCTCCAGCACATCTTCTTTTTGAATCGTTTTTTTCTCTGCCAAATCCGCAATCGTTCTGGCTACTTTGAAAAGTTTGAAATAACCACGAGTGGATAATTTTTGGTGACTAGCCATTAGATCAAGAATTTTCTTGGCTTCTGTGGAAATCTCACAAAAATGTAAGACTGCCTGTGAATCTAAATTTGAATTATTAAGAAAAGCTGTTTTAGCGTAGCGTTGACGCTGTAGGGCAACTGCTCTCTCAACTCTTTTTTTGATCTGCAAAGAACTTTCCGCTCTATTCTCAACCATTTCCTTAATTTCGATCGCCTCAATCCTCAACATTAAGTCAATACGATCAAGAATCGGACCAGAAAATCTACTGCGATAGCGTTGCAGATCATATTCGCTACAACGACATTTATGTTTGCTACCAGCAAAACCGCAGGGACAAGGATTGCTGGCAGCAACCAGAGTAAAATTAGCTGGATAAATACATCTCTGCTTGCCACGATTGATTTCAATCAAGCCAGTTTCCAAAGGTTGACGTAACATTTCTATAAGTTGGTGTTTAAATTCGGCAAATTCATCTAAAAATAAAATTCCCCGATGCGCCAAACTAATTTCTCCTGGCGTCTGATAAAAACCGCCGCCAATTAAAGCGATTTGCGAAATGCTTTGATGAGGCGAACGAAAAGGGCGACTGCTAAGCAAAGAATTTTGTAGTAAACCACAGAGCGAATAGATACGATTCACTTCTAGAAATTCCTCTTCGCTTAAATCTGGCAAAATCGATAGTAAAGCCTGAGCTAATAAACTTTTGCCAGAACCAGGCGAGCCAAACATCAGGAGATTGTGTCCGCCAGCCGCCACAATTTCCAAAGCTTTCTTTGCCTGCGCGTGACCAAAAATATGAGCAAAATCTATTTGCTTAGTTTGCAAGTTAATCAGTTTTTGAGAAGGCATAGCTTTGCGCAGACTCAAGCACCCACGCGTAAAAGCCAAAAACTCCTGCAAAGAAACCAGCGGATAAAACTCTAAATTACTAATTTTTGGCAACTCACCTACATTTTCACGAGGAAAATAGATCTTTTTAAAACCCATAGTTCGCGCCGCTAAAACAATGGAGACAAAACCTTTGATTTTTCGCAATCTTCCATCGAGAGCTAACTCACCCAGAAATAAAGAATCTTCGGTATTAAAAGTCACTTCGCCATATAATTTCAGCATCGCCACAGCGATAGCCAACTCAACACTGCTAGATTTTTTATCCAAATCTGCTGGTGCTAGATTGACCACTGTTTTCTTCGGTCTAATCCTAATTCCACATTGCGAAAGGGCAGCCGTGATGCGTTCTCTAGATTCATCGATCACCCGATTAGCCAAGCCAATAATAATAAAAGAAGGCTTGCCAAAAATAGTTTTAATCTCAACTTCAATCTTAATTGTCTCAAGACCTTTATTGACTGCACTAAAAATTCTGCCCGACATAAAAATGCTCCTCAAACAATATTTTAAAGAAGCAAGGCTACAAGAAGTGTAGGAAGGGTGAAATTACTGCGAAATCTGCTATCATATTAGAATAATGCCAAGTGAACTTATCTATCGACTCAAGAGACCTTATCATTTCTTCAAAACTGGCCTAATCAAGGGACTACCGGCCCGCATCAAATATCTTTTCCCAGATAAGAAACTCAAGATTATCGCCATTACTGGCACTGACGGTAAGACCACTTCTTCAACTTTGCTTTATCATTTACTTCAAGAAAGCGGCAAAAAAGTCGCTTTAATTTCTACTGTTGGCGCCTATATCGGTGATCAAAAAATTGAGACTGGCTTTCACGTCACTAGCCCTAGTCCAGATCAGCTTTTTGCTTTCATGAGAAAGATGCTCCAAGAAAAAACTGAATACTTGGTCTTAGAATTCACTTCTCAAGGAGCTTATCAGTATCGTCTTTTTGGTATCAAGCCTTTGATCGCTGGCATTACCAATGTCGATCAAGATCATTTTGACTATCATCTCAATTACCAAAACTATCTGGAGGCCAAAGCCAGTGTCATGCAAAAAGCCAAGACAGTCGTCCTCAATGAAGACGATCAGTCATATTATCGCCTCAAAAAGCTTTTCCCTAGCAGTCAATATAATGTCTTGGAATATAGCCAAGAACAAAAATTAAATGCCAAAATTGAGCGCGCTATCAAAGAACGTTTTCCAGAGGCTTTTAACCAAAATAATGCTCGTTTGGTAAGCACCATTGCTTTGGAAATTGGTTTAGACGAAAAAGAAATTAGCCAATCATTAATTAGCTTTCAAGGAGTACCAGGCAGAATGCAATTTATCGAGAACACCAAAGGTATTAAAATCGTTGTGGATTTCGCCCACACTCCGCAAGGTTTGCGCAGCGCTTTAACTGCTCTTCGTTTCATCATGAAGAAGGACAAGGTGAATGGCGAAGCCAGAGAAGGTGCCCTAGGGCACAAGTTGCCAGGCAGACTAGTCGCTGTTTATGGCTGCGCTGGTCTTCGTGATGCCATCAAAAGACCAATGATGGGGGAGATCGGTGCAGAGTTAGCTGACTTACTAGTTTTTACCGCTGAAGATCCACGTACTGAGGATATTTGGTCAATCATTCGACAAATGAAAGAGTCTTTAACTACTGGCCACGATAAAATTTCCTCTATTCCAAATCGCCAAGATGCCATTGATTTCGCTATCCAAAAACTAGCCAAAAGAGGCGATCTTGTCGCTATTTTTGGCAAAGGCCCAGAGCAAAGTATGTGCTACGGCACAGAGGAAATCGCTTGGAGTGATGAGGCGGCAGTTAAAAAAGCACTTAAATAATATGGCATTTCTAGACGCAAATAACTTCTACTTAGTCGGCATCAAAGGGGTTGCCATGACTTCCGTTGCTCAATGTTTGCTGGACGCGGACAAAACAGTGCGCGGTTCCGACATTGAAGAAGATTTTGTAACTGAAAAAATTCTTACCGAATTAGCAATCGAGATTGATAACATTTCTACCATTCCAAATTTTACTGAATTAAAAATCGACGCGCTCATTTACACCGCTGCTCATCAGGGTGTGGATAACCCTCAAGTTAGAACCGCCATTGAAGCTGGCATTTCTGTTTATTCCCAAGCCGAAGCTTTGGCTGAATTTTTCAACCAAAAACAAGGCATTGCAGTTTGTGGAGTAGGGGGCAAAAGTAGCGTTTCCGCGATGATTAGTTTTGTTTTGGATAAACTAGCTCCCGAGCAATTATCTTTTTCCGTAGGCGTCGGTGAAATTATTGGCATGCCAAGAACTGGCCAGTGGAAAAATGAAGCTAAATATTTCGTTGCCGAGGCTGATGAATACGTCATCGATCCTCACGCTATCGAAAAAGGTGAAACACTCAGACCTAGATTTTCCTTCCTCAATCCTTTCATAACTATCTGTACCAATCTGAAATATGATCATCCAGATGTTTATAAAAACTTTGGCGAAACCAAAGCTACATTCAGCAAATTTTTTAGTCAAATTAAAAGCAATGGCTTTCTAATCATCAACGGCGACAATCAAGATTTAGTCGATTTAGCTAAACAAAGCGTCGGCTCTGACATTAAAATTCTGACTTTTGGCGAAAAAACTAATTGTGATTTCAGACTCCAAGATTTTGACTTTGACCTCCAAGTCCCAGGTAAATTCAATCTCATGAACGCCCTCGCAGCATTAGCCTGTATTGCTCAACTTGGTTTCAGTGATCAAAAAATTATTAGCGCCCTCAAGGAATTCAAATCAACCAAACGCCGCTTCGAACTGATTGAAAAAACTGCAGAATATTCGCACTTTGACGACTACGCCCATCATCCTTCAGAAATTTTAGCGGTCATTGATACTCTCAATGAAAAATTTGGCGACGAGAAAAAACTCATTTCCTTCCAACCTCACACTTTCTCTCGCACTAGAGAGCTGTTCAGTCAATTCGTTGATTCCTTAGCCATGCATACTAAGCCAAACGACGAAATTCTCCTGATCGACATCTTCCCCTCAGCCCGCGAAGCCTACGACCCAGACATGAGCTGCGACAAACTAGCCGCCGCCGTCAAAAACAAATATCCAGAATGTAAAATCCAAAATCTCAAAGATGTCGAAGGCTTAGCCGACTACGTCAAAAACCACCCACACAAAATCTTCATCACCATCGGCGCCGGCAACATCTACCACGCCCATGAATTAATCTAATTGATCTTAAAATTACTCTCAAAAGCTTCGCCAAGGAGTGATATAATTTCAACGTTAAGCCGCGATGGCGGAATTGGTAGACGCGCGAGACTTAAAATCTCGTACTAGCGATAGTGTAAGGGTTCGATTCCCTTTCGCGGCACGACTCTAGGGGCAAGATCACAAGTCTCGCCCCTAGATCAAATTAAAAACGGAGAGTAGTTCAGATGGCTAGAACGTACGCTTTGGGAGCGTAAGGTCGCAGGTTCGAGTCCTGTCTCTCCGACAAATACAAAAAAGCTGGCTATATGCCAGTTTTTTTGTATTTATTGGTGGAGGCAAAGGAGTCGGAACTATTTTAAGGTTCCGACGGAGAGAACGAGTTTTTTGTAAAACGAGTTCCCTCCTAGCACTCGAAGAGTGGAGTCCTACAAAAACCCAAATCTCAAATCATAGTATAATTATCACAAATGATTGAAGACAATTCATCTAAACAAGTTAACTCAGAAAAAGGTCATAAACTTAAAAAAATAATTTGGCCAATACATAAAGAACAATACGAAGAAATTAACTTTTCTTCGATTACTGGTTTAAAAGAAATAGAAGCAAAACAAAAATCCATAGATGAAATTAATAATTTTTTAATTGACATTTTGCAATTTGCTCAAACAGTATTAAGCACGCCTGGTCCAAATACCCTACATATTAGTGCAGAACTAGATATTGATGTTGTCGCAACATTTTCTATTGATGATGAAGGAATTCCGCAGATAGATCTCTCAAAAATCTATTATGATTCCATCATAAATCATATCTCTCTTATTTTAAGCAAAAAATATTCGCCTGATAAAATAGTTAGTTTTGGAGAAAACGAAGAAATCAAAGAGATTTTTAAAATAGGAGTTGGTTTGGTTGTTTCTCAAGTTGTCTCTTCTTTAGGTCATGAAATGTACCACTTGCGACAGGCTCATCAAGATTATGAATCTTATCAAGAAACTGTACAAGAAAACTGGCCACATCGTTTTTGGCGAGAAAGAGCAAAAGCAACCAATAATGCAGAACTAAAAAATCATGGAATGGATGTCTATAAAAATTCTTTAGGAGAGCGATCTGCAAACGGCTTTGCACTTAGATTTGTTTTGGAATACAAGAAAAAAATACTTGCCAAAAATGATAAAGATAGGTCTTTAATTGAAAAACTATTTTTATCTGGTGTAGATAAGGCCATTGAGATCTTCAAAAAAGATTTTATAAAAAATTAACTCCTAATTTTTTATAACTTTTAAAAGTCTCCATTAATTGCAGAGTCCTACAATTTCCCTCACACCCTTGAATCACAAGGCTAAACCATCTACTATATTTGTAGTTACAATAAAGGTACTGATGGCAATAATGGATGAGCTCCAAATAAATCAACAAAAAGAACCTGAAAAAAAAGTTGCTGGGGAAGATTTTTTTGCTCGTGAAGCCGTACTTATTCAAGATTTTGCCTCAGGTCTACCAGTAACATTCGAGCCTGGAGATGGCTGGCAAATCGATCCAGATAAAGGGAAAGCCAACTATGATCCAAAATTTTTTACTGACAAAGGCTATTCACAATCTCAGACACTGTTTGCCACCCTACACGAAGTAGATCATTTTAAAGAAGCTACTCAGGCTAAAAAATCACCAAAAGATAAAGCTATTTGGGAAGCGCGACAAGAAAAAGAGCAGGCTAATCGTCGCTACCATTCACTGGATAACTGCATAGATGATGTTGGCAACAATTATCGTGTTTTACAATTTGCTCCTGCACTAAAAGAAGAAACCAGGCGACTGTATGCTGAACAATTGACTAAGAGCACAGACCTAACCAAACATTCTAGACACATGCAGTTGGCCTACGCCATCTTACGTCAAGGGATGTTGCCTCAAGATCAGATTCAAGTTGCAGAGGAAGTTGAACAAGCACTCCAAGAACTAAAAAATGTTAAAGGGAAAAAAGGTAGCTACGACATAATTAAAATGGTCACTGATCCTAATTGCAACCCAGCCACCAAAAGGAAACTAACTGAAAAATATATTGATCCGATTTTTGATAAATTATTCGAACAAGATAAAAATGATAAACAGAAAAACAAAGACAACGATCCCAATCAACAAAATAATGATAACCAAAGTAATTCAGAGGAAGATTTCACAGATGAATATGATGAATTTGACGAATCAATGCCGCAGGGATTTGAACAAGAACAAATAGAATCCGTTTCTAAACCAGAATTTGGTAAAGACATCGCTGCTCGTCAACAATCAGGATACGAGGCTGAACATCAAGTGTCACAAAAAGATATGCTTGATTACAAACAAGAATTTCAAAAAGTTATTCAATATATGGAACCTATCAGAGAACAATTTAGAAGAATTGTCGCAGAGCGTTTGATTCCTAAACGTAGACTTATTTCTGGTCGTGATGAAGGAATTATGATTAATCCCGGTTTAGCGGGGATTGCGCAAGAAGCTTTCAATAGAGGTCAATATGATGGACCATTTTTTAATGATTTTGAGGGCAGAGTTGTACGAGAAGAACTACCATCAGCATTTGAAATTTCTGGAGTATTTGATCGTAGCGGATCGATGGCATCTGGTAACAGAATTGAAGAACAAAGAAGGGCGGCTATATTACTAATGGAATCTCTACAAGAATTCATGGATCAACCAGAAGTTAAAGAAAGACTCTTAGACCCAGATCTATATGCTTCATGTGAAATAAGGTCTTTTGGTGGAACGAAAGAAAATGTGGTTATCAAACCTTTCTCAAAAGAATTAGCTGAGAAACAAAGAATTGAAGTCTTTAAAGTTTTAAATGATTGCTCTGGATGGTCTACCGATGACGATGTTTCTCTTGGACAAATATTAGATGAGATGAAAGCCAGAGAGCAGTTTGAGACAGGATATTTAAATAAAGTAAAAACTAGGAAAATTAAAAAAATAGTGGCTGTTTTTTCTGATGGTGGAAGTTCAAACCAAACAGTTTTCGATCAGAGAATACAAACACTTTCTGAAATGGGCGTACAAGTCGTCCAGTATCGAAAAATTGATGGAGTAACTGAATTTGTACCAAAAATGTCAGAAGTTCTTAAACAAGGGTTGGATGAACTCTGCTATCATGAAGAAAGGTAACTTTTATGCAAGACATTAATGGAGAAATATCTCAACCATTTGCACCAGGTATATATCGAAAACTAGAAACGGCAGCTGGATCAATAAAATCATTATTTGAATCAAAAATTAAAACGGAAAGCTCATCTAGCACAGTTGAAGAGCGAGCTAATACTTTACTCCAGTTATTATTAGATAAAGTTGAGCTACAAGTTGATATTGCTCGTCGAGCAACAACAATTGTGGATGCTTTAGGTCTAGATGGAAGTGCTCGCCAAAGAAAACTACAAGAACTTAAGTCATTAAATAATCAATCTTCAATAAATGAAAATAAGAACTCTAATGAGAGTCAATTGTCCGCAGCGAATATAAACGAAGCAGATATTGTAAGTGGTAAATTATCGATGTCTGACTTAATGAAAAGTATTAAAACAACTCCAAAGACTGAAGGCATCAATTCACAAACAGAGCAAGAAAACCAGCTTTTAGCGGAGAGTAAAAGACAATTATCTAAAATAAATGAACAGGCTGAAATACTAATAAACGATACTCAGGTTGTTGAGCATTATCAAAACATGCACCAAGAAAAACTAAAACTATACCGTAAAGTCAGAGAAGCGGCTTCTGGCAAGAAAGCTATTCGAGATATTGAAATCATGCAAGAGAGATTAGCTAGACAAGTTTTTCTAAATAAACGCACTTTTTCTCCTGCTGAAGAAGCGGTTACTAAACAAAATCAATTAATTTCAAAGGCGATTGAAAAACGCATTGCCGACCTTATATCAGATCCTGAGGTTTTTGATTTAATGAGATGGCGACAATTGAGAGAATATCAAATCGGTCTAAAAAAAGACAGATTTGCCGAAACTCCAAGCAGAACAAAAATGTTAGCTGAAATTAGGCAAATGTGGTCAGAAGGTAGAAAAGTTTTAGCTACTGGTCCAACTGGAAGTGGTAAAACAGAATTATTTTTTCATGCTTCAAGATCTTTGCTTGGTAGCGAACCAGAAAGAGCTACTGGTCATGAACTATTAACTTCATATGAAATATATGGCAAAGCTACTGGTAAAGGGTTTGAGCCAGGACCACTCACAAGAGCTATTGATAACAATAAACCTTTTGTGTTGGACGAAATTAATCTAGTACCAAATAAAATTTTAATGCGTTTAAAGACTGATCTTAATGCTAGACCAGGGCAAGAAATAACTATTCAAGAAGAAAATGGAGTGCGACATCAAGTCAAAGATAATTTCGTGGTTGGCGCCACAGCCAACGTAAAAAGCGAAAAACATCCAGATCGAGAAAAACTTGATCCAGCCCTAGTGCGTATGTTTGAACCGCTTCCAGTTGATTACCTACCACCAGAAGAATTGCACGACATGATGCTAGCTCTATTAATGGATATAAAAGGTGGTATTCAGCTTTCAAGCAAAGATGATTTAGCTGCCTTAGCTGAACTATGTATGTCCACTACATGGACGCAAAAAGCGTATCAAGGATATGAAGTTGAATTAAATAACGGTGACAAACTCTATGCTCGCGGTGGGGAATCTACTGGCAAAATAGCCACACTAAGAGAAGCTGTTCTCGATCCAGGCAAAGCACTGGATATGGTTAATGGTTGGGATGATTCAAGATTGAAGGGTAAAACACTTAGAGAACATATTAATGCCAAAATTATTCAATTTGTTAAAAACGAAAACTTTCCTGAAGAAGATCGTTATCACTTAATCCGCATTTTCGCCTTAAATGAATTTTTGAAAGGAGTAGACGTTAATGAGCTAGGAATTAGCGGCCTAGATCAAGCTACTTTAGATGCTTGGAATGGCTTCACTGGTCGTAAAGTGAAAGCAGGAGATTTATATCTCGATGCCAATAAAGTCGCCAAAATTGATCCTTTCGGAACCGTAAGAAGGCCTGATGGGTCAGACGTTGATGATCTACTTGGCGAAGATGAAACAGAAGAAATGGAAGATGAGGACATAGACGAAGAAAACCATCTTGCGATTGGAATAAAAGCATTTGAGCAAAGAAGAAGAGAGAAAAACCAATCTACACAAATTGATCCAGAGGCAAAAGAAATTCTCGATCAACTAGATAAATCTGAGCTAAAAAAATTTCTAAAACGTGAAGATAAATATCAAATTTATCCAGACAAACTCAATGATATATATCTTATGTATCCATCTACTTTAGAAGAAATCATAAGAAAATATAGAGAAATATTCTTTGACCAAGATACTCAGGAAAATATAGGCAATGTGTTCGATTTATTGAAAAGGTTTATAATACTAGTTAAAGAAATAAAACAATCTAATGTTAATTTTCCAAAAGATGTAATGATAATTGCGAAAAAAACAGATAGTATTTTAGAAACATCTAATAGTGCATCTACAATGCCTACCACTAGAGAAATGTGTGAAAAACTTGTCAAACAAATTTTTGAGCTAGCTAAGTAGTCTTTAAATATAAATCAATTATGTCCATCTTTCTCCGCCTCTACCGCTTCATCTGGCGACGCAAATGGCTCTTCATCATCGGCACTATCCCCATGATCCTAGCCCTCGTCCTCAGCAACCTCTCTCCATTCTTCGTCAAATGGCTAACTCAAGCTGTTCAAGACGGCCAACTCGACCACGCCTTTAACCTCGTTCTCATTTTTGGCCTCGTCCTAGTCGCTAGCAACCTACTTGAAAACATTGGCTTCTTCATCACTGACAAAAACATGGTCGGCACCTCCACCGACATTTCCCATGCCGTCCTCACTCATATCCACAACCTAGACTTTGCCTATCACACCAACAAAAGCTCCGGCAGACTCATCAGTCTTATGAAAAGGGGCGACGACGCCTTTTTTACCTACTACGACATTGTTAACCGCCAATTTTTAGGCATTATCATCAGTTTCGCTGTCATGTTTACTGCTTTCGCACGCCTCCGTTATGACTACTTACTTTTTGCAAGCTGTCTTCTTATCATTACCATTCTCGTCGCCTTTTTTCTGATCAAAATCAACATCCGCAAGCGTATTCTTTTCAATAATGCTGACGATGACGTCTCTTCGGCTAGAGTAGACAACTTAGTCAATTTCGACACCGTCAAATATTTCGCCAATGAAAAATTCGAGCAAAAACGTTTTTCTAACCTGCTCAACATTTGGAATAAACGCCTCCAAGATTACTTCTTCACTTTCCGTTATTTTGACGGCATCGTCGGTAATCTAATTAATATTTCTTTGGTCGGTATTATGTTTCTAGCAGTTCGTGATCTGCGCAGCGGACAAATTGTCCTAGCAGATTTCCTCTTAGTAACTACTTTTTCGATGACCCTTTTTCCCAAAATGATGCACCTACTTTTTAGTCTCCGTGAATTAGCCAAAAAACACACTGATATCTCTACCTATTTAAACTTACTCGACGAAGAAGTCTCCGTCAAAGATCCAGTTAATCCGCAAAAAATCGAGTCCGTAAAGGGAGAAATCACTTTCGACCAAGTCGGCTTTGCCTACGAAAACAAACAGTTAGTTTTGGAAGATTTTTCTCTGAATATTAAAAGTGGCGAAGCCATCGCTCTGGTCGGTTTTTCCGGCGCCGGCAAAACCACTATCGCTAAATTACTGATGCGTATGTACGACCCAACCCAAGGTAAAATCTTAATTGACGGTGTAGAAATTAACAACTTACGCAAAGATGATTTACGCAAAATGGTCGGTGTCGTTCCTCAAGATCCTTTGCTATTTAATAACACTGTTTATTTCAACATTTCCTACGCTAATCACCAAGCCAGTAAAGAAGAGGTCCTTGCTGCTTCCAAAGCCGCTCAGGTCGATGTTTTTATCAAAGACCTTCCTAACGGCTATGAAACCATCGTCGGAGAACGTGGCATTAAATTATCTGGTGGTCAAAGACAACGCCTCGCTATCGCTAGAGTTCTCCTAGAAAAACCAAAAATTATTGTCATGGACGAAGCCACTAGCTCACTCGATAGTGCTTCAGAAAAAATCATTCAAGAAGCTTTCTGGGATCTAGTTAAAGATAAGTATAATCCTCGCACCAGTATCATCATTGCTCATCGCCTTTCCACTATCATGCAAGCCGATCGCATCGTCGTCATGGATGACGGCAAAATCGCCGAAGTCGGCAGCCACCAAGAACTTATCGATAAAGACGGCGGCATCTACCAAAGACTCTGGTCACTGCAGAAGAATGGGTTTATAGGCGACGGAGAGGACGAATCTTCATAAGAAGACGAGGCCCCCGCCTAGTGCTCGTAGAGCGGGATGGGGAGGATGAGTAAATCGCCACCTACCAACCTGTAATCTCTATTTCATCATCAGTTTGTGGTGACTTAATGCCGTTATTTTCTGCTAGTGTCTTTGACACAAATTCCTCACTGCTGTATTCTTCAATTTTCTTTTTATAAAATAAAACGTCGCTTTCTATTCTTTCCAATAATTGTGCTTTCGCCTCCTCTTTATTATCCAATTTTGCCAAAGCAATGGGCCTGAGTCTATCAATCATTGCTAATTTTCTTTGATAAGACAAGATGTTATTTTCAATTGCCTCTCTGGTTTTTGGTTTCCAGTCTTCTTCAGAAGCACTACGGTTAACAATATTAAAAAACATTGGGGTAAAATAATTTTGTATTAAATCACTCTGCGATTTTTCTTGTTTTGCATCTCCGACATAATCAAATGAGTTAATAAAATCAATAAATCCAAACCCTGATTTTTCATCATACATTATATTTTTACTCTTATTTTCCATTGGTAGACCTCTTTGCCAGGCAATTAATAAACTGTCGAAACATTGATTAATCTGTTCATCGCTGATATTCTCTACCACATCTGGGTTTAATTTGTTCAGTTGTTGGCCGGGTATTTTTTCAGCAATTGTGACCCCATCTTCTACTGAAGCAGCTACAATCTGTTCAAAATGTTCTTCACCATCAATATATAAAGCACCCATCATATAAGCTCCTACATCACCTGGGCTTGGTCGATATCTCATCACATACTCTTTGCCGCTAATCACAACATTAAAAACATTTTGGGCAATATGAGCCTGATGACCTCTTATATCTTCAAGCTGTTTAATTTGCTGTAAAAAATCTCTTACCTCAGATTGGTATTGTTTGTAATTATTTAATCGCTGCTCCATATAACGAATAATTCGCTCTTTTTCTTCACCCAACGAATCCAAAAATTGCTTATATTCTTCTGCCGATACTACATTGATGATGTCGCCCAACTTCATTTCTCTTCTTTCCCATCCATGATTCTTTATATCGTCTTTATTAACCTCATAACTAATCCCCAGAAATGCTGCTCGAACAGCATTGCCCACGATATCGCTATAAATACGCTCTCTGTCACCATATTTAACTTCGTTATGACTGGCAAATCCCACCAATTTAGCTACATTGTAATTTTGATCTTCATTCATGTATTTCAATTATGCCATAGTTTTTAGCAAACTTCAGTTATTTACTTAACCAGCTTTAGCATAAAGCCAATGCTATACTAAAATATATGTCCAAAAATATCCTCATCACCGGAGCCTCCAGCGGAATTGGCAAAGCAGTCGCTTTGGAATTCGCTAAAAAAGACGGCTCCAAAAATCATTTAATCTTAGTGGCTCGCAATCAAGCTAAACTTGAGTTAGTCGCCGAAGAAGCCAGAGTTCTCGGTGCGACGGTTAGCACCTTCATTGCTGATCTTGGCAAAACCGCCGACATCGCCAAACTCTTTACTGATCTAGGAGAGAAAGTTGAAACTCTAGATCTGGTTTTCAATAATGCTGGCCTTGGTTTTGTCAAAGAGGTTCATCTTTTAAGTGATGACGAAATCGAGCAGATCATTGACGTTAACGTCAAAGGTATGATGTTAGTTGCCAAAAAAGCCACTCAAATGATGATTAAACAAGGTTATGGTCACATCATTTTTACTTCTTCTTTGGCAGGCTACGTTTTGCTCCCAACTTGGTCAGTTTACTGTGCCAGCAAGTGGGGTATCACTGCTTTTGCCAATGTTTTGCGCCAAGAAGTGGCCAAGCATGGCATCAAGGTCACCACTGTCCATCCTGGGCCAGTTAAGACCGAGTTTTTCGACCCAAACAAGGCCGATGTTGACCTAAGTAAAAGTGCTAAAACCATGCCGGCTATTCCAGCTAGTGACGTCTCAGCAGCAATTTACAAAATCGCCTACACTGATAAGCAAAGAATTTTCTGCCCACCTTCTTTGGTGGTCGCCGCAGAAGCTTTTAGATTCTTTCCTAATTTCATGCAAAAAATGTTTGCCAAAATGACCTAAATGGTTTTGATGAACTTTCTTGCAAACTAGCTCTGTTATAAAAAAACAGTGTCTAGCGATTATGAAGTTCTGGCAATTACCACTTTGCAAAAATACTTTGGCTTTAACAATTTTAGGCCAGGTCAATTGGCGATTATCACTGCCATTCTAGAAGGCAAAAACGTCTTGGCAATTTTACCAACTGGCGGTGGCAAATCCATTTGTTTCCAAGTGCCGGCTCTCGCTCTGGATGGAACTGCTCTGGTAATTTCACCGCTCATTTCCCTAATGAAAGATCAGGTCGATCACTTGGAAGAGAAGGGCATTAACGCCAGTTACCTGAGTAGTAATTTAGAAAAAGCAGAAATTACTTTGCGTCTAAAAAAGCTGGCTGAAGGAAAATATAAAATCTTTTATTTAGCACCAGAGAGATTGGCTAATCAAAAAATTATCGATATTTGCCAAAAAATAAAAATCTCTCGCCTCATCATCGACGAAGCTCATTGCATTAGTTTGTGGGGTCATCAGTTCCGTCCGAACTATCAAAAAATTCCCCAATTTGTCGAAAAAATTCAAAAAAAATCAGAAAAAATTGCTTTAGCCGCCTTTACAGCTACTGCCACTAGCATGGTCAGTGTAGAAATTAAGAATTTTTTAGAATTAGAAAAAGCGACTGTTTTTAGTGGCGGTTTTTTGCGTAAAAATTTAATTTTTCACAATTTAATTTGTGACTGCATTTGGACTAAAAATATCTATTTATTTAAGCTGCTTAAAGTCCACCAAAGTGAAAATATTATTATTTATTGCTGTACGAGAGTAGAGTGTGAGCGTTTGCTGAGACTCATTAAACATTATGATTTTAGCAATCGCTACCAGATAGATATTTATCATGGCGGATTAGACAAAGACAAAAGGGAAAACTGTCAAAATGATTTTCTAAGCGGCAAAATTAAAATTATTATTGCCACCAACGCCTTTGGTATGGGCGTCGATAAAAGCGATGTCCGCGTAGTTATTCATTATCAAATTTCTGCCAATTTAGAAAATTATTATCAAGAAGCTGGACGTGCCGGTCGCGATGAAAAATTGAGCTATGCCTATTTGCTCTATAGTGAAAAGGATTTATTAATTCAAGCTGAAATGATTAATAAAAATTATGAAGATTTAGATAATCCAAGAAGAAAAATTGAAATTTCTAAACTTAAAACTATCAAAAACTATACCATCAGTCGAAGCTGCTTACAAGAAAAAATTATTAAATATTTTGGACAAAACGAATCAGCTTCACTCTGTCAAAATTGCCATCATTGTCTCCAAAGAAAAATCGAATTAGACGAAAAAGAACAACAATTTATTCAAAAATTAGAACGAATCAATCAACTCTACCTAGAAAAATGTGATACTGAAAGTCTGCCTAATCTTTTTACTATTAAACAAATGGAGCTGATGGCGATTTTGGAAGTCAGAACCTTCAGCGAATTAAAAAAGATTCCTGGAGTCGGAAGTGGTATAATAAGCTTCTATGCAAATCAAAGAATTAGTGGCTAAGTATCAAGAAATTGCTGACTTCTTAAATACCCGCTGGCCTCTCAAAGATCATAATCAAAGAGTCTTCGCTCGTACCATGAAAATCGTCGAGGAATTAGGTGAATTGGCTGATGAAATTCTAACTAGCATGAACTTGCAACGCAATTCAAAAATCGCTAAATTTTCCAGAGAGAATTTGGAGGATGAATTTGCCGACGTTTTAGGTTCTTTAATTTTGCTCGGTTGTGAATTAGAAATTGACGTCGAAGCCATCATCCAGAAAAAAATTGATTTCACCCGCGAACGTTTTGAAATGGATAAAGATAAAAAAGATCAAAGCTCCAAAAACTGATAAAGCTCGCCGTCGCTAAAACCTCGTTTTCTATAATATTCTTTTGTGCCAATCGCTGAGATGACGGCTAGTTTTTGATAGCCTTCTTTCTTGCTAATCTCTGCTGCTTTGAGAATAAGTTTTTTGCCAAAACCAAAATGCTGAGCTTTTTCTTCACCTTTTTGCCCGATAGATAAACTACGACCATAGACGTGAATTTCTCTGATCATCGCGGCACCGTCGAGTTCTTCGATGACCTCATTCTTTTTTACAGTTGGTAAACTCAAACGCAAGAAGGCTAGAATCTTATCGCCATAAACAAATTGCAAAAACTTTTCTTGGCTGATGCTGGTTTTGTAATTAGTAATTTTGAGCTTCACTTCCTTAGGATCAAATACGGTTGAACGGATTTCGCGCGAACGAATATCTTGCATTTTTTGCTTAGTTTTATTGACGTAATTTTCGGCGATTTGTCTAAAATTGCTCTTAGTATTACCCACCACAATATCTTGAGCAGGAATATCACGGATCATTCTAGTGATGCGACAATAGGCGGGAGTATGAGTCAAAGTGAAGGCAGTAATTTCTAATAATTCTTCGTGGGTATATGGTTTCCACAAACCTTTTTTGTAATATCTCATTAGCTCAGCAGTCTCGATCAGAGAACAAGGATAGATTTTTAATTCATCTGGGCAAAAATCTTGATCGCTAAAAAGTTTTTTAAAATCTCTTTTATCTTTGACGACACTGCCACCATAAAGATTGGCCATAAAATGAATGTGCAATTTAAAACCAGCCTGACGCAAAAGCGCAAAAGCTTTTCTGATCGCTTGCACACCGTGACCTCTTTTATTTTTTCTTAAAATTTCATCGTCAAGCGATTGGATACCTAGCTGAACTTTAGTGGCCCCTAAGCGGCGAATATTTTTCACACTTTTTAGCGTAATTTCATCTGGTCGAGTTTCGATTACTAAACCCACGCAGCGTTGTAGCGCCGTCTCATTTTTAACTTGTTCTTTTTCTAATTCTAGCCAATCAGCTTTTTGATATTCAAGCACCCCCAAAGCATTTTCTGGAGCTAAATAATACTTGGTGACCAATTGATTATAAGTATCAGAAATGTTTTCACCAGCAATTTGCAGCTTAGCAAAATTGGCTTGATTTTCTTTGGCATCAGTACTTAAAAAAGTCTTGGTCTGCCATTTTTTTTCAGTTTCTTTGAATTTTTTTTGAAAATTTTGGTATTTTTTTACAATTTTTACTGTGTCATTTTTAGTTTGAAAATCATTCATGGCTCTAAAGCATTCTTTCACAAACCAAATCTGATAAGTTTCTGGATAAGCCGTCCAAGTGCCACCTAAAATAATTAACTCAATTTTATCAACTTTGTGGCCCATGGAAAACAAAGCCTCTAGACGGTTGGTGGTTTGCAAATATGGATCGAAGTAATTTTTTTCAGCTCGCTGTGCACCTGGCTCACTAGCTAAATAACTTTTAGGCATACGCAAATCATTTGGACAAAAAATACATTTCCCCGGACAAGGATAGGGCTTAGTCAGAACTGTCACCGGTGCCACACCGGAAATAGTGCGGACTGGTTTTAATAAAATCTTTTCTACTAATTTGGGATTATATTTTTTAAGACCTTGCGTGCCAGCCAACTTTTTATATTCTTCAATAATCTCAGAATAACTCCAATGAGCGCCATTACTTTTTTGATATTTTTTAATCAAACGCAACAAATCCTCAATTGATTTATCTAAGTTTTGCTCTAGTTCTTGTAGAAGAGAAATTATATTGTTTTCCATCTGGTGTTTATTATAACGCAAGTCTGACATAAAATAGGCTTGATGCAAAAAGGCTTAATTAAAGCTCTCAACCAACTCAATCAAGATTTCTACGCACAAATTAGTGAAGATTTTAGTGCCAGCCGCAACTTTTCATGGCAAGGTTGGACAGAAATTATTAAATATTTACCAAAAAAAGAAAATCTAAAAGTTCTGGATATCGCTTGTGGCAATGGCCGCTTCGTAGAATTCTTAAAGCAAAATCTTCAAAGTTCTTTTTCCTATTTAGGTTTAGATAATTCCAAAAGCTTATTAAAAATCGCCCAAAATAAATTTAAGGAACAGCAATTTGAATTTTTCGATTTAATCAAAAATTATTTAACTAAAGAAAAAATTGTTTTTAATACTCAAGAAAAATTTGATTTAATTATTAGTTTTGGACTTAGTCATCATCTGCCTTCCGCCAAAATTAGAAAAGAATTTTTACAAAGTCTCAAAAGTAAACTAAACAAGAATGGCCTAATCGTCGTTAGCAATTGGCAATTCGCCAAAGAACAAAATCGTTTTCAAAAAAATACATTAAATTGGCAAAAAATAATTAAAAATCCAAAAATAAATCTTTGGCAAAAAATAAAACTCATTTTCCTTTTATTAAATTTAGAAAAAAATGATTTTTTACTGGATTGGCGAAAAGGGGACAAAGCCAATCAAGTCTTTCGCTATTGCCATCACATCAAAGAAAAAGAAATGCTGGGCCTCGTCAAAAAAAGTGGATTAAAAGTAATCGCCAAATTATCTGCTGATGGTAAATCGCAACATCTCAATCAGTACTTCTTACTTACAGCACTTTGAAAAAAGACCTTGAGAGATTATGCACAGCATCTTTCGTACCTGCTACTTTTTGTATGGTACAAAATTCGCTAAAGCATCTTTTGTACCGCAGGGTCCGAAATTCACACAAGGTATCTTTCGTACCAACTACTTTTTGTTTTGCAAAAAGATAGGGTCCGAAATATAATAGAACCCTTGCCTTGCATATTGCCTGATCGTCTAATGGCAGGACAGAGGCCTTTGAAGCCTTCAATCTTGGTTCGAATCCAAGTCGGGCATCATTTTAAAAAATCTCACCAAAGCGTGAGATTTTTTAAAATTATGTGCTGGCAATTGGATACGGGCACTTTAGTTCGCGCCACATGGCGAAAGAATTGAGCCAGGTTAGTGCATGCGAGCGATTGCAAAAAGCGAGTCGTAAATCTGAGGTTGAGTATTAGCTCGGTTACCTCACTTAAACAGTTATATTTATTTTTGCTATAATCCCAATATATGAACACTCCAATGAAAACTTTAAAAAATGGTTTTTCTATGCCCATGTTCGGCCTAGGCACTTGGCAAATGGGTGGCAGAGAAACTCGCGATTTTCAAAATAATGATCAAAAAGATATTTCAGCAATTCAGAAAGCAATTGAACTAGGTATTATGCACATAGACACAGCAGAAAGCTATGCTGACGGTTATGCAGAAACCCTTTTAGGCCAAGCAATCCTTGGATATGATAGGTCAAAACTTTTTTTAACGACTAAGATACATGCTGAACATCTAAAATATGATGACGTTTTGCGATCGTGTGAAGCCAGTTTAAAAAGAATGAGATACAGATTATTTAGATCTATATCTCATTCATTCTCCAAGCATGCAAATCCCTATTCAAGAAACGATGCGTGCTATGGACAAACTAGTTCAAGATGGCTTAGTAAAAAATATTGGTGTTAGCAATTTTAAAACAGATCGCTTAAAAGATGTTCAAAAACACACAAATAATAAAATTGTTGTCAATCAAGTTTATTACAATCTTTTAATGAGGGAGCCTGAACATGAAGGGCTTTTAACATATTGCCAACAAAACGATATTTTTCTAGAGGCTTATCGACCATTAGAAAAAGGCATGCTTTTAGATAATCAATCAGCACTCATTATAGATTTGGCAAAAAAATATAATAAAACCCCATCTCAAATTGCCATCAATTGGTTAATCTCTCAAGAAAACGTGATTACACTTTCCAAAACCTCAACCATAGAGCATTTAGAAGAAAACCTCGGAGCAATAGATTGGAAAATGGATCAAGAAGATATTGAAAAACTAAGAAAAGATTTTCCAAATCAAGTGAAAATCCCTGAAAATCTGCCGTTAAAATAAAATATTTAAAAAAGGTTCTAATTTAAGAAAATAAATCATATGCGACATATTCTTTTTGGCGACAGCATCGGTTTCGGCGTAGGGGACTATGAAAATGGTGGTTGGGCTACTCAGCTGAGACTTTTCATTGATAGAGATAAAAAATCCAAAGATCACAATTTAATTAATCTAAGCGTTTCAGGTGACACCACCAGAAATCTCCTCAATCGTATGGAGAGAGAAGCTAAGCTTAGAATTAGAGACAATAAGCCAGAAGAATTTAAATTTTTAATTGCCATTGGTACCAACGATGCCAGAATTGATAAAGAAAAATTTAATAATAATATTTCGCTTGAAGAATTTGAGAAAAACATACTTCAAATAATTGAAATTGCTCAAAATTTATCCAAAGAAGTTATTTTAATCGGTTTAGTTCCGGTTGATGAATCGCTGACTAGACCGTACAAAGAAAACAAGCATTACTTAATAGAGCAATTAAAAAAATATAACCAAATTTTAAAAAATGTTGCTCTAGAAAAAAACTTAAAATTTATTGACATGTTTGATGAGTGGATGCAAAAAGACTTGCCATCACTTTTTGCTGATGGGCTACACCCAAACACATTGGGACACCAAATGATTTTTGAAGCTGTAAAAACTAATTTATTTAAATAACTTATGAACTTTTACTTAATAATATTTACTATTTTTGTATCAAGCGTGTTTGCTCTTCTTGAAATTCAGATCGAAGGTGAAAATGGATGGGCTAAAAATTTACCAACTTGGAAACGGCCTAATCCTTTCAAAAAAATTATAAACTGGCCATACATTACTGGATATCATTTATTCCTAAACTTATTTCTCTTTTCTGTTTTCCAATTTCCATTCTTTATCGGACTTGATCTAAATTTAAATAATGAATTGCTAGTTGCCGAAGTTCTCTTAACCATATTTATATTAGAAGACTTTCTTTGGTTTGCTTTTAATCCTAAATGGGGTGTGAATCGATTCTTTAAAAAAGAAATTCCGTGGCATGCTAATAAAATTTTATATTTACCAAAAAATTATTGGGTTGGTTTGATTGTTTTAATAGGATTAGATTTACTGAGAAAATTTCTTTTACACTGATTAATAATCATTTGATATTTATGTGGCACATGATAGAATCTCTTTTTACAAAGAAGATATGACAGAAGATTTAAATAAAAAACTAAGTGATGAAGAATTAAAAAAATTTATTAACGAGGCCCTAGAAGTCGGAGAAACTTATACTATTATATCTGCACTGGCAGCTCTGCAAGATATTCAAGATAAATATCAAGAACTAGCTGATTTTTTACAAACTCCTGAAGCTGTGTGTGCTATTATTTGTCTCATTACTAAAACAAATTTTGATTGGGGTGATAACAGCTATAAAATGGTCTGGAATGGCTTCGTAGCTCCTAAAGAATCTTAGTCAACTCTTCACTCGCTTTTTCAGGATTTTGGTCATCATATGTAAATGTCTGCCAACCACGTTTTATAGCCACCTCTGTATTAGAAGACATATTATCAATAAACATAATTTCCTCTGGTTTTAGACCAGTTTTTTGCTCAGCTAATTCAAAAATCTTTGGATTAGGCTTCTCAAAGCCAACTACGCTTGAATCAATAATCAAATCCCACTTAATATCTTGCATTAGACCAGCTTTTTGGATTGAACTAAGCATTCTTGGATACATATTAGTTAGCATACCCACTTTTTTGCCAAGTTTCTGAGCTTTTCTAACCACTGGCCAAATATAAGAATTAACTTCAAATCGAGAAATAAAATCGTCGAGCATGGAATATTTTTTTGGAAAAACGAGACCAGTTTTTTCATGTAGTTCTGGAATCATATTATCTATGTCGTAATCAATCCCTCTTCTATATTGATATTTTTGCCACACTGATTCAAACGCTTCATCGGTTTTTTTCGTCACCCCTAAATCGCTTTTCATTTGCGACCATTTATCAGTATTGGAAAAATCCAAAATCAAAACCCCGCCTACATCAAAAAAAATAAATTTAGTTTGGTTCATAAACTTTATTATGTGCTATTCTTAAATTATGAGCAATCTAGAAAATTTGTGTTTCAATGGTCAACGACTTATAAGTAAAGAGCTCACAATAATAGCGACTAGTAGAGTACCAATTACTCCAGAGCAAAAAGCAATGTATCTAGAAATGAGAAAAACAAACATACGACTAACCGATCAAGAACTTATGGCTCAGGTTATCGCCAAGACTGCCGATCTCGAAAACGCGAAACAATTTCTCCTTGCATTTCCAACCGTCGTCTTAGCAAATTGTCTAGCAGATATTCCAGAGTTAGCTATTTCTTAAACCCTCAATCAGCTTATCTACCTTCTCAACAATCAGTCTAAATGTCTGTTCTGTTAATTCAATATGATTGATATCTGTTTCAAGACCAGATTGAGTAGAAGGCATAAAACCATCCATTTCATTCAAGTCAGGAACATCCCACACTTCAAATTCTCCAGTATAACCCATTCCATTCTGGCAAAAATCTAAATGTTCTTGGCGCATACAAATCAGCAGATCGACTCCGCTCAAAAGTTCTTTCGTTGTTTGTTGCTGCTGCCATGACATAAATTCAATCAGAGCATTACGTTTCATCAACCTCATTGCATACCAACAAATCGGTCCATTGCCAAATTTGTGTAAACTTGCCTCTATTCCACTAGAACTAACTTTTATTTCTTTTGAGCCAAGTTTAGATTTTAAATAAGCCTCTGCCAAACGGCTTCTGTAAGAATTTCCAGAACAAACAAAGTGAATATGCATATCTTATTTCTTCTTCCTCAGGGTAAATCTTCCCTCAGAAAGATACATTTTCATCCTATATAAAAAATGGAGAATGCAAACTACACCAAAAACTATAGATAGTTCCACATGCAGATAGAGTAGACTGGGCGTCGCAATCTCCATAGCCATCAATATTCCAAAGATAAAAGATGGAATCAAACCAAGTAACATTACACTGTTCCAAATAAAATCATGTTTAGGTTTGACCAATAATTTCATGCTCAGGAAATATAAAACAATGGTTATCAGAAATGGTAGAAAAACGTTATATTTTTTAACTGTGTTATTGACCGGAACTGAAGTCGGAGAAATATTCGACACAGTACTTAAAGTCCCAATTTTATAATTAACCAATAGTTCGTCCGCTTTTGGACTATGATCCTTTCCACGACCAGCTTCAGTATTGTAATCTTCGCTGGCATCCGAGCCACACCATGGTCTGATGTCGAACTCGCGATCATGCTCTGATAAATAAGCGCTTACATTATAGACAACTCCATCAATAGCCATCCAACAATCAGTGGAACTGGCATGCATGGCAATTTCTTCCAAGGTATATGAATTAACTGCTTTGGCAGAACCCATAGAAAGAACTAATAATAAAAAAGCAACAAAAATAGCACTAAAAAATTTCATAATTAAATGATATACCAAAACTTCTGAGAAAACACTGAAAATTTGTTATACTTTTCTTATGAAGAAAATTCTCACCCTCCTCGTCTCGATCATCACTTGTCAGTTGGCTGGCGCCATTGGTTCAATTTTTACTTTTTCTGCCATTCCAAACTGGTATAGCACTATTAATAAACCATTTTTTAACCCACCAAATTGGCTTTTTGGACCGGTTTGGACTTTGCTTTATTTATTCATGGGCATTGCTCTCTATCTAATTCTCATTACAAAAAAGACTGCCAAAAGAAAAACAGCGTTGATTGTCTTTTTTACTCAACTAGGATTGAACTCTTTATGGTCAATAATATTTTTTGGTCTGCACTCACCGGGTTTCGCATTTATTGAAATCATTTTCTTGCTAATCTTCATCGTGCTTAGCATTTTAAAATTCCTGCCAATTTCTAAAAAAGCAGCCTATCTCTTAGTCCCATACTTGCTTTGGGTAAGTTTTGCTAGTATTCTCAACTTTAGTATTTTCTTACTCAACTGATGAAAAAACTACAAAGACTTCCAAACGCAGATTTAATCCGAGTTCTAGCCATGATTATGGTGATTTTTCTACATACTATTTTGAATTTCACCATTAGACCAGATTTTTTTGCCACTAAACTATATTTTCTATTAGAACCGATTATCGCTATCTCAAAAACCTGTGTTCTTTTATTTTTTATGCTGAGCGGTTATCTCGTGGTTTCTAAAAATCGTAGCCTCAAAGAAAACACCACTAAAACTATAAATAAAATTATATTGCCACTTGGATTTTTCACTTTGCTTAATATTGCCTATGCTTTTACTAAGTTTGAATATAATGGCAACAACATTGATGTTTTTGTAATTGAGCAATTGCGCAGAATGGCAAGTTTTCCAAGTTCACCAATGTGGTTTTTAGTTGTCTTGGCTTTCCTTTATTTGTTAAATCCAGTTTGGCAATTAATTTTTGCAAAAACTCAAAAGCCAGCGTTAGCAAGATTTATAACGGCTGCAGCTCTAATATTTTCCTTATTAATAACGATCATCGCATTTCCCATTAATAAAATTGATTTAATGTTCAATAGTTTTACCAGTTGGACCGGATTTGCTTTTTTCTATTTGTATGGAGCTTTAATTAAAAATAAATGGATTGAAATTAACAAACCAAAAATTAATTTACTAATGATTGGGTTGGGAATTTCTCTAACTATTTTTGGAGATTTTATAACTATGTGGCAAAAAGTTAATGCGGTTCCATTTATCTGGAATGATTACACTGGAAATTATCTAAGTATCCCTGTAACTATGACCGCTATTGGTCTTTTTAATTTGTTAATCAAAACAGATTTGCATTGGCTTAAATCAAAATTACTAGTTTATCTAGCCAGCATGTCTTTTGGTATTTATTTGATTCACACTTATGTAATCAGCCTTTTTACCGACATCATCGGCTTTGATTTTAATAAGTTAGGAATTAATGTCTATCTATACAATTTTCTCAATGTTCTATTAGTATTTTCGATTAGTATCATAATCGTCACTATCTTAAAAAAGATTCCTAAACTAAAAACTGTTGTCGGAGGCTAAAATCAATCAGGCTTGCCATCTGAAAAAAAATTGGTATATACTAACTCCTTGTCTATGAAAAAAGAAAATATTTTAGTTGTAGTTCTAGCCGGATTTTTACTTTTTGTTGCTGTCCTCAGCATTAAAAAAATGAATAGAAGCCAGGCAAACACTGCCGACAAAAATAACAATAGTATTAAGTACAACAATAATGAGGATAAGAGCATGCCAGCTAGTCTGTCAGCCAACAAAAAAATGAACAAACCAGAAATGATCGTTGATCAAAATAAAACTTACAACGTCACACTCCACACCAGTGAAGGCAATATCACCATCAGCATGGATATTAAAAACACTCCTCTCACCGCTAATAATTTTATTTCTTTAGCTAAAAGCAATTTCTACGACGGAGTTATTTTTCATAGAGCCATTAAAGGCTTTATGATCCAAGGCGGTGATCCTCGCGGTGATGGCACTGGTGGGCCAGGATATCAGTTTGACGATGAAGAATTCACTGGCGAATACCTTCGTGGCACCGTAGCCATGGCAAATGCTGGTCCAAACACCAATGGTAGCCAATTTTTTATCATGCATCAAGATTACGCACTACAACCCAATTATGTTATTTTTGGTCACGTCATTAGTGGCATGGAAGTGGTTGATAAAATCGCCGAAGCTGAAGTCAGTACCAGTTTCAGTGGCGAAATGTCTAAGCCAATTAACCCAGTTAGCATAGATTCTGTCAGCGTTGAAGAAAAATAGTTAAATAAACTCTTTGATTGCTTTGGTCAGATCAACCTTGTTTGGGAATTGTTCAATAAGAGTCTTCTCATTTAACTGAGGAATTCCTTTGTGGTAAGCAGAGCGATTATTGTTTTGATATAAAATTCCCAAACTAAGTTTCTGACTGTTTAGTATATCTGTCATTGCTTGAGCTTGATTACTAGGATCGTAAGCTTCATCTAAATCAAAAACATTTTCCTGATACCAAGCGTAGTCTTGTTCTTTGTTAAAACTTGGGCAAGGCTGCTGAACATCAATCAAAGAAAAACCCTCGTAAAGAATACCTGCCTTAATTAGTTCGACCATTTGTTTAAGTTTGCCAGCATAAGCTCTAGCCACGAAGCCAGCTCCATTACCAATAGCAATATTCAAAGCTAAGAGAGGAGTTTCAATTAAACCCTGAGGAGTAGATTTACTAACTGTTCCTTGAGCTGAGGTAGGAGAAGACTGACCAGTAGTTAAGCTATAGCGATGATTATTAAAAACCAAAGTCGTAATATCATGATTCCCACGACAAGCCGCCACTAGATGATTCAAGCCTTCACCATAAATATCACCATCGCCACCGATCATAATTACTTTTTGCTTATGATTGGCTAATTTAATACCAATGGCATTTGCCATACCACGGCCATGAAGTCCATGCAAACCATAACACTTGATGAAATCAGCGGTATTACCACTGCAACCAATGCCAAAAACAATTACTACTTCCTCCATTGACAAGCCCAATTCAACTAAAGCCTGTTTCAAGGCAGTTAAAATGCTGAAATTACCACAACCAGGGCACCAAGTCGGTTGCATTGGAGACAATAATTTATCTAAAGTAATTTCTGTCATATTAATCGATATTGTTCATTTAGTTTTTGACTTACTAAAAATTCTAAAATGTCCTCACTATAAAAAGGTCGACCATCATAGCGCAAAATTGAACGCAAATTTGTCAAGCTAGTTTCTTTTTTAATCAAAGCTGCTAATTGTCCAGTTGAATCACCCTCTAAAACAAATAGCTCTGCTTTTTTATTTTTGACTAATTCTTCCAATTCAAGAGTAGGGAAAGGACAAACGCATGGCAGATGAATAAGAGCAATGTTTTTGGCTGCTTCATCAAGTAAAACTTCTCGCAAAACATTAACCGTCGAACCAAAAGAGATTAAAATCTTTTCTGGATTCTCAGAACCCAAATAAAGAGGCTTTGGCAAATCTTTTCGTAAAGCTTCTAATTTAGCCGCTCGCTTATCAACTGCCTCTTTGGTAGTGACCGCATCTTCCGTGGCAAAACCATATTCATCATGTTCATAGGAATTAGTTAATTGTAGAGCATTGGTCTGGCCAGGAATCGAACGCAGCGAAATGCCATTCTCGCTTGATTTATAACGTAAATATTCGCCATCAACTAAGCCAGTCTCACCTAATTTGCCATCATTTAACATTGAAAAACGAGCATTCTGATTAGATAAAATCATCTTTGGCATACTCTGATGAGATTCCAAAATATATTTATCTGACATGATCAAAACTGGAAGCTGATATTTTTCGGCTAATTCGACTGCTAATTTAGCTAACTTATAATGTTCTTCCACATCGCCAGGAGTTAAAACCACTCGCAAAAATTCACCATGACCAGCACTTAGAATAAAATTCAGATCTCCCTGAGAAGTCCAGGTCGGCAAGCCAGTGGCTGGGCCCTGTCTAACTGCCTCTACTACAACTAAAGGAACCTCTGCCACTCCAACAAAAGATAGCGATTCAACCATAAGAGCAAAACCACCACCAGAACTGCCGGTCATCGCTCTCACTCCAGCAAAAGCAGCTCCAATAGCATGATTAATGGCTCCGAGCTCATCTTCGGCGTGTTTGACTACAATTGGGTAGTCATTCTGTCTAGCAGCTAAATAATGTAAAATACCAGTGGAGGGAGTCATTGGATAAGCAGAATAAAACTGCAAACCAGCTGCCAAAGCACCAAGACCGATAGCCTCACTGCCAGTCATCAAAAGTTGTTCATCTACACCTGTAGAAATTAATTTACCAAAAGATTGCAGCTCACCCTTTTCAATGAATTGTTGAGTGATCTCAAAGGCTGTTTTCAGCACTGCTAAATCTTTGACAGCAGCTTCCTTACTTCTGGCAAATTCATCTATTACCACTCGACCCATTGTCTCCAAGTCCATGCCAAACAAACAAGCACTTAGACCAAGAGCAGCAATGTTACTGGAAAGAGGATTAGCCCCTTGGTCTCTGGCAATTTTAGTTAAATTAATGGCTATAACTTTAGCTTTCAATTCTGGATATTTACTAGCATCAAAAGCATTAGCATTAACAACTACTAAAGAGCGTTCATTTAGTTCTGCCAAATGATCAAGAATAAATTTTTCGTGAAAAACAATTAAAAGATCTAGAAAACGACGCTGACAAGTTGCCCCTCTTAAAGCAGCGTGCACTTGACCACTCTGCAAACCACCCTTAATTAGGGAAGGATATTCATAATAATTAAAAACGGCGAGACCTTGTTTTTTACAAGCTTTAGCAAAAAGCTTGGCTGATGACATAACCCCTTCACCAGCTTTAGCAGAAATTTTCCAATTAAGCGATTCCAAGTCCATAATATATGGACATTGTACGAGCCTGCCTTTGAATGGTCAATTACTTATCTATTTGCTACAATGAAAATATTATGGCAAATACTTTACTCATTTACGGAAGCTTAACAGGTAATACTGAGGGTGTCGCTCATAAAATTCAAGAAATGAGCCAAGCAAGAGGAAAAGAGATTGAAGTCAAAAATGCTCTTGACGCAGACCTAGCAGATTTGACCGGACCTTATAGTAGTTTTATTTTTGCTTCTTCAACTTGGGATGATGGTTTACCACAAGCCGATTTTGCCGACTTTATCGAAAGAGTTAGTGCCTCCAAACCAAATTTATCCGGCAAAAAAGTTGCCATCTTAGGTTTGGGAGATAGTAATTATGTACACTTCTGCGGAGCTACTGAAACCATTGAACAGCTTTTTATCGGAGAGATGGCTGGTCAGAAAATCATCGAGAACTTACGCATCGACGGCTATCCAGAAATGGAAGAAAACCAGACCGCTCTTAAAAATTGGGTAGATAAATTAGTTGAGCTTATTGACTAGGCTTTCTTTTTGTTAGAAACAGTTTTGGCTTTGGCAACAACTTTTTTGCTGATTCTTTTTGCTTCGACGCCGGCTTTTTTAGCCATTCTTCTGGCGAAAGCTTCAGGATTTTTCTTAGCTTCAGCGGAAAGTTTCTTTAGCTGAGCTTTGCCTTTTTGAACAGTTTTTTCTGCTTTAACACGATTCTTCTTATCAGAAAAGAAAACTGCGGCTGCACCAGCAACTGCACCTACTAACATTGGGAAGACGCCACCTCTTTTATTTGACATATACATTAAGCATAGCAAATAAATTACTTGACGTCTACTAAAAGCAAACTATCGGTTTTACGAGCGGCAGTTTTTTCACCCATGCCAGCAATGATTAAAACTTTTTGACCAGATTTGACGACTTTATTATCTTTGAGATTATCAATAATGCTTTTCTCACTAGAGTAGTCAAAGCTTTTATCGCTTGTCAAAATTGGATCAACTCCATAAACAAGAGCTAATTTGTTGTAAACAGTTTTATCGCAAGTAACGGCTTTTATCTGTACATCTGGTCTGAAACGAGAAAGCTGACGAGCAGTTCTACCACTTGCAGTTAAACAAACTACTAAATCAACTTGCTCTTTGCTCGAATCAAGTAAGGAGAAAGCAGCGTGAGTAATGGCAGAAACATCGCCGTCATCAGCCCAATCCCAGAGATAGTTCTCAGTAAATGGCTCATTGTAAGCAGCAATTTTGGCTTGGGTTTCAACACACTGAACCGGATATTTCCCAATAGTAGTTTCTTCAGAAAGCATAACTGCATCAGTACCATCATAGATAGCGTTAGCGACATCACTAACCTCAGCTCTGGTTGGACGAGGTTCAAAAGTCATGCTCTTTAACATTTGAGTAGCAGTAATGACTGGTTTACCAGCATTACGGCATTTCTCAATAATCATTTTTTGGTAGTAAGCCAGTCTCTCAAAAGGAACTTCAACTGCTAGATCACCACGAGCCACCATGACTGCATCTGAAGCAGCAATAATTTCATCTAAATTATCGATAGCAGATTGGTTTTCAATCTTAGCCACCACATCGGTATGAAGACCTCTTTTCTTGAGTTCATCACGCAAAATAGCGATGTCTTTGGTATCACGTACAAAAGACAAACCAACAAAATCAATGTCATCATCGGTCATATTGTCTAATTGCACTAGATCATTTGGAATTAAAGAAGGCATATCAATTGAAATACCTGGAGTATTCATGGTCTTACGATGTTTGACGGTGATATTAGTAGGAGACTCAACGGTCACGCTAGTTTTATCTTTTTTAATAACTTTATATTCACAAGCACCATCATCAGTAGAAACAGTATCACCAACTTGCAAAGCTTCAATAACGTTGGCTGGAATACTCATTTCCTTATCACCTGGCTCTGTGGATACAAATTTAGCTGTTTCACCAGCTTTAAGTTCAAAAGAACCACCATCCTTAACATTAATGCGAATTTCTGGTCCTTGGAGATCAAGTAAAACACCGACTGATTTGCCCATTTTCTTAGCAACGTCTTTAACGCGGTGAATACGCTCCAAATGCCATTCTGGAGTACCATGTTTAGTATTAAAGCGAGCAATGTTCATACCGGCTTTAATCAAGTCCTCCATAACTTCTGCTGTTTCTGTGGCTGGACCTAATGTTGCGACGATTTTGGTGAGTTTGGACATTTTTTCTTTCTATATATCTACTATTTAATTTTTAACTGAAGCATTCATTATCCCCCAAGGATAGTTTATAATCAAGAAGCTTATGAAAAAAATCTATTTTGTTAGACACGGAGAAAGTGAGGGAAATGTTACTAAGAGTCATCAAAGTGCTAAAACCCCTCTTTCAGAAATAGGTCAATCACAAGCTAAAATAGTTGCCCTGCGCTTCACTAAGATTCAAGCATCGCTCATTATTGCTAGTCCTTATTTGAGAGCTCAACAAACAGCTCAGACAATAGCCGAAAAAAATAATTTAAAGATTGAAACAAGTGAGCTTTTCAGAGAAAAAAGTGGCCCAAGTGAATTGTTTGATCTTTCCCATGAAAACTTAAAATCTGTAGAAACTAGAAAAATAATTGCCAGCCATCTTTTTGATCAAAATGGTAACTGGCGATATTCTGACGAAGAAACTGCTCGTGAGTTTATTGATAGAGTTGAAAAAGCCCTAGACTTCTTACGTCAAAGATCAGAAGAAAATTTAATTGTCGTTTGCCATTCTTTGATTTTGCATATGATTTTTACCAAAATCTTAAGTCCAAAGAGTGACTTGAAAGAGCTCTACGCTATTCAAAATAATTTTAAAATTAATAACACTAGCATTAGTGTTGCTTCATATGATGAATTGAAACAAAAATGGAGTGTTGATTGTCTCAATGATTATTCACACCTTGGCTAGTAATTAGTTGTATATAATAGTTATAATAAAATCATGAAAAACCCAACCTTTATCGTTTTAGCTGGAGGGATTGGTAAAAATTTTGCTCCTTTAGTAACCAATAAAAGTATTTTTCCTTTCTTTGGTAAACCTTTTATTGCTCATGTTCTAGAAATGATTCAGGTTGCTGGAGCAAAACAGGCCATTGTTGTTTGTAATAGTAGAAACCAAGAAACCATTCAAAAGTTATCTAGTAAGAATCTTAGCGTTAAAACCGTCATTCAAGATGAAGCCATTGGTCAAGCAGATGCAATTTTACTTGCCTCTAAATTAATTGTCAGCGATCAGCCAATTATTATCATCAATGCCGTTGATTTGATTGAGCCAATGTTCCTAAAAAATTTTCGCAAAAGAGCAGCTGGCAATTATGCTCAAATCGTCGGTATGAAAGTAAAAGAATACTTTCTAGGTGGCTATCTGAAAGTTGAACAAGATAAAGTAGTCAGTATTGTAGAAAAACCAGTTAAAGGTCAAGAACCCAGTGATATCGCTAATTTATTCTTTCATTATTTTTCCAAGCCACAAGATCTTTTTGCCCTACTTAGTAAGCAAAATGGAGTAGACGACGCTTACGAAAGAGCCCTAGACGAGATCATGAAAAATAAAGAAATTAAATTTATGATTTACGAGGATTACTGGCAGAAACTGAAGCAAGCTCACCACGTTTTGGACATAGCTCAGTTATTCCTTAAATATAAGCTAAAAAATAAAATCGCTAAAACAGCCCAAATAGATAAAAGTGCCAAAATTATCGGTCCCGTGCAAATTGAAGCTGGCGTTAAAATTTTAGCTGGTGCAATTATCAAAGGACCAGCCTACATTGGCAACAATGTCATTGTTGGCAATCACTCTCTAATTAGAGATTCAATTGTTGAATCAGGTAGCGTCATTGGCTTTGGTTCAGAAATTGCTCGTAGCTACATTGGACCAAACTGTAAACTCCACCATAATTTTATTGGTGATAGCGTTCTGGAAGCAGAAGTTAATCCAAGCTATGGCACCTGCACCGCTAATTTACGTTTTGATCAAGCTAAAGTTAAAATGCGTTTGTCCAATGGAAATGCTGAAGATTTATTAATCGAAACCAATAAAGACAAACTCGGTGCCATTATGGCCAAAGGAGTCTTTCTCGGTGTAAATTGTTCAATTCTCCCAGGAATTACCATTGGTACCAAAGCCAACGCTATGCCTGGATCAGTAATTAAACGAGCCATTAAAAATGGAGAAATGTTCAAAGAATAAAGGTTATGTCAGAAAACTTAGCTAATAATCCAGAAAATAAACCAACAGTTGGTTCGCCAGAATGGAATATTAATTACATTCTCAATGACTTAAACGATCAAGCTAAAAGTGGAGGTAAAGATCAAGCAAACGTAGAAAATCGTTTTTCTACAGCTGGTCCATATTGGCCAAAAGAGATTTGGTTTCGCTACTGCGGAAGAGTTAAAGAACAACTAATTAGCAATGGTTATTCTGAAAAAAAAGCTGACGAGGCAATTGCTAAAGCCACAGAAAAAGCCAAGCTAGTTGAATATAAACTGGTTTCTTCAGATAAATAAGTTTTATAATTATTTAATCGCATTGATTTATCTATTATGATCTACTAAGATATATAGATATGCCTCAGCTAGTTGAGCAATTAGATCACTTGCTAATAAACACAGAATTGTCGTCATGTGCTAGCTGTCCTTTTTTGGCTCAGGCAAACGAAACTACTTCCAACAATTATCTGCAACTATCTTGGGTTTTAGCTTTCATGGTTAAACACTTAGCTATGAGTTCTGAAGAGCGGCAACAAATTGCGAACACTGCTGACCATATTAAACAAGCTATGATCTATCCTGGAGTAGGCGCTGATAAAGAATTGTTTCTTTGCGAGCTTACCGATTCAGTACAACGAGCTCAGCAACGAGGTCAAGATCTGATTGCCGCTGGACACAAAATTAACGAAATCAATTTTGTAGAATCTTTTTCTAGAGGAAAACAAATAAATACTGATTGTCCTAAAAATTACCCTGCAAAACTTAAAAAGGTTTAAACAACTTATGCCAGAAAAATTAGATCAAATACTAAATCGTGCCATTATTCAGGCAAATCGTTTAATAATTACTGATGGAAAGTATGAGCACATTGATGGAAGTGAAATGCTTGTTTTATACAATGTTGTGTTTGACACTATGCTGCAATCTATTCCAAAATTTTTACCAGATTGTGAATCAACAAAGAATATAACTGGTGACTACAGCGAGATATCAGACGCCGACATGGAAAAGTTTATAAAACTAGCCAACAGCGTAGCTATATCTGTTTTATCAGAACATTGTGCCAAAAAAATTGATGGTTTTAAATTTTAATTTGGGTGGCTGACGAGACTTGAACCCGCGACCTCCGCTTTCACAGAGCGGCACTCTAAACCAACTGAGCTACAGCCACCGTTTAATGTTAAAGATTTCAATCAAACAAAAGTATGCTGGGTGGGATTCGGACCCACGACCTACTGCTTAGAAGGCAGTTGCTCTATCCAGCTGAGCTACCAGCACTTTTTATGATAAAACCTCAGGGGAATTATAAGTAAAATAGGGCAAAAAGTCTATACTTCAGCAAAAGAGCGCTAAAGCAATATTTATTGATATATAATAGGTAGTTCTAAAATGAAATTTAAGCTCCACTCACCATACCAAGCCACTGGCGATCAACCTCAAGCAATTGAGGCTTTAGTTGATGGAATAAAGAACAAAGTTGATGACCAAGTTTTACTCGGTGTGACTGGTTCTGGCAAGACTTTTACCATTGCCAATGTTATTGAAAAAACTCAAAAAGCCACTTTAGTAATTGCTCATAACAAAACTTTGGCTGCTCAACTTTATCAGGAATTACGTGATTTCTTTCCAGAAAATGCGGTTTCTTACTTCGTTTCTTATTACGATTATTACCAACCAGAGGCTTATCTACCTAGCAGTGACACCTATATTGAAAAAGAAGCCACCATTAACGAAGAAATCGACAAGTTGCGCCTCGCTGCCACTACTTATCTGATGACTAGACCAGACGTCATTATCGTTGCTTCTGTCTCCTGTATTTATGGTCTTGGATCCCCAGCTGACTACAGTAATTTTGTTTTAGAAATCGTTGAAGGCGAATTGATTGATCGCCAAACTTTACTTTTACAACTTAGCAATCTCCAGTATGAACGTAGCAACACTGATTTACTCAGAGGTAGCTATCGTTTGCGTGGCGATGTTATTCAACTTTGGCCAGCCTATCAAGATACTGCCATCAGAATTGAAACTCTTGGTAATGAGATCATTAGTATTAAAGATATTGATCCTATTTCTGGCGCAATTGTCGAAAAAGAGGCTAATCCATTTTATAAAAACAAAATGGCTATCATCTATCCAGCCAAACACTATATGGTGGAAAGCAAAGGTCAAAAAGAAACTATCGCTCAAATTCGCAAAGACATGGAGGCTAGAGTAGAAGAGCTCAAACAAGAAGGTAAAAGCATCGAAGCTTATCGCCTCGAACACAAAGTTAATTATGATCTAGAAATGATTGAAGAATTTGGTTCCGTCAATGGCATCGAAAACTATTCACGCTATTTCGATGGTCGCCAAACTGGCGAAGCCCCTTACACTTTACTTGATTACTTCAAATATAACCAAGAAAAATTTGGCCAAGATTCATTTTTGACCGTCATCGACGAAAGCCACATTAGTCTGCCTCAAATCAAAGGCATGTATTTTGGCGATCGCTCCCGCAAAGAGACTTTAATTAATTATGGTTTCCGTTTACCCAGTGCCATCGATAATCGTCCGCTACAACTCAATGAATTTTTACAAAGAAAACAACAGGCTATTTACGTTTCCGCCACTCCTAATGAATGGGAGCTACAAAGAAGTAAAAACAGAGTCGTTGAGCAATTAGTTCGTCCAACTGGTCTTCTTGATCCAAAAATAGATATTCGTCCAACCGGCAATCAAGTTGAAGATTTGACTCTAGAAATTATTAAAAGAAAAAAACTTGGTCAGCGTGTTTTAGTCACCACCTTGACCAAAAAAATGGCAGAAGCTCTCAGTGATTATCTCAACGATCATGAAAAAATTAGCAAATTAGTCAAAAAAAATCTTGGCTATGATGGCCAAGAAATTGATTATCCAGAAGTAGCTTACCTGCATTCTGATGTCAAAACTCTCGATCGCAGCGACATCTTAGACGATTTGCGTAATGGTAAATATGACGTTTTAGTTGGCATCAACTTATTGCGTGAAGGTCTAGACCTTCCAGAAGTTAGTTTGGTCGCAATTCTCGATGCCGACAAAGAAGGTTTTTTGCGTTCTAGCACTGCTCTCATCCAAACTATGGGTAGGGCGGCGCGCCACGTCGAAGGCTTAGCCATTCTTTACGCCGACAAGATTACTAAATCAATGGATTTTGCCATCAAAGAAACTACGCGCCGCCGAGAAGTGCAAGAAAAATATAACTTAAACAATAAAATTACTCCAATTGGCATCAGTAAGCCAGTTAGAGAGAAATTAATGCAAAGAAAAAGCAAGGAAGAAACTTCCGAAGAAAATAAGAAAAGTATTTTGCTAAAAATTTCTAGTAAAGAAAAAATAAATCTTTCAGCCATTAATTCAGAAGAGCTAACTCCTGGAGAAAGACAAGGTTTAGTTAAAAAATTGCGCACCCAAATGAAGAGGGCAGCTAGTGATCAAGATTTTGAACTAGCAGCCATTATCAGAGATAAAATTAGCGAAGTTGAGTCTTCTTAAATATTAACTCCATAGCTCTTGCCCATCTATCAGATTTAGTGATTAAATAGATAGAGCATGAAGAAATTGCGTAAACAAGCTAAATTCAAAAGCAGAAATAGAAATAAATTCTTAGCTGGGATAGCTATGGTCATACTTCTATTCCTTGGGTTTGTTAGTTCCATTATTTTAATTAATCAGAGGCACGATGATCGCAGTCAAGCTTCTTTTACTGGTGGAGCATTAATTAATTTCAAAAAAGTTGGACCATTTCCAAAGAACACTCTCGTTTCTGTGCCAGTTTATTTAGACACTCAAAACATAGACCTTAATCTCTTAAATCTTAAAATCAATATCGTAGGTGAAGTTGAAAGCCTAGGAATAAAAATTAATTCAAAGTTACCAATTAAAAAGGTAGATGAAAAGATTGAAGACAAAAGCGTTTTTATCTCTCTCACTGAGCTAGAACCAGATCAAGGTTGGAATACAAACCAAGATACAGAACTTTTAAAACTAAATTTCATTTATGATGGAGATGGAGAAATTGGATTGAGTTTTGATCAAAAAGAAACTATAGCTAAATCAGCTGCTAGCGATGAAAACATCATTACTCTCGGTGAAAATACTAATATTAGAATTGGCAACATAACTCCAGCAGAAGTAGCTCCAGTTCAAACAGAAGTAATTTCAAAAACAACTGATAAAAAAAATAACGATATAAATAACAACCTATTAATTGGCATAATTACTAGCTCATTTTTAGCCTTCTTTATGACCACGCTCTATATTTCAAGAAATCAAAAAAGAGAAAAACAGAGTCAAACAATGAGAGTTGCTGCTTAACTAGAAATTTACCTATTTTTCCGCTATAATACCCGCCCTATGGCTTTGAGAAATACTATTAAGATTACCGGAGCTCGTGAGCATAATCTCAAAAATATTAACTTGGAATTTGAAAAAAATCAGTTAATTGTTTTTACTGGTCTTTCAGGTAGTGGTAAAAGCTCTTTGGCTTTTGATACCCTGTACGCTGAAGGTCAACGTCGTTACGTTGAATCACTCAGCTCTTATGCTCGTCAATTTTTGGGCGTAATGAATAAGCCAGATGTTGACCAAATTGATGGTTTGTCTCCAGCAATTTCAATTGACCAAAAAACCACCTCTCACAATCCTCGCTCAACCGTTGGTACCATTACTGAAATTTATGATTATTGTCGTTTACTTTTTGCTAGAGTAGGGCATCCTCATTGCCATAACTGTGGTAAAGAAATTAGCACTCAGAGTATTGATCAAATCATTACTCAAATTTTTAATCAGATTGAAGAAAAATTTGCGAAAGCAAAAAACACTCCGCAAAAAATTATGATTTTGTCGCCAGTCATTAAAGAGAGAAAAGGCGAATTTGATAAGTTGCTCCAAAACCTAATTAAAAAAGGCTATAACAAGGCTAGAATTGATGGGCAAATTTATAACTTAGATCAAGAATTAAACCTTATTAAAACTAATAAACACAGCATTGATGCCTTGATTGATCGCTTGGTAATCAGTAAGGTTCAGTTAAATGACAAAAAAGAATCAACTATCTTAAAAAGTAGACTCAATCAATCAATTGAAGAAGCTCTTAAACTTGCTGGAGGCTTAGTTATTGTTAGCTGGGTTAACGATTCTAGCTTTACTTTTCCAGAGAATCCTCAGGATACTAAAGATTTTCTTTTTAGTGAAAATCTCGCTTGTAGTGATTGTGGTATTTCTCTTAAAGAGCTGGAGCCACGTTCTTTCTCTTTTAATTCGCCTGAAGGAGCCTGTCCGAAATGTAATGGTCTAGGCTCGATTTTAAAAATTAATCCTGACAGAATTATTGCTCCAAGTTTAACCATGAGCGAAGGGGCAGTTATTCCTTTTGCGCGCATGATGGGCAACGAAGGTTGGTTTGCTCGTTTAGTCAGAATTGTTTTGGAAGATTTTTCTGCCGATTTTCGTATGACTAAATGGGAAGATATGTCCAAAGAATTGCAAGATATTTTGCTTTACGGTAGCGAGAAAATTTATGATGTGGTTGGCGAGAACCGTTTCGGCAATATGACTAGTTATCAAAGTAAATTTGAAGGTTTTATTAAAAATCTCGAACGTCGCTACACTGAAACTGATAGTGAATTTATTCGTCGAGAAATTAATCAGTTTATGCATAAGGAAGTTTGCCCAGATTGTAAGGGTGCTCGTCTCAAAGAAGAAGTGCTTTCTGTCACCATTGATGAAATCAATATTTCTCAATTTAGCCAACTAACTATTGATCGCAGTTTGAAATGGATTGAAAAAGTCAGTAATCCAAAAGAAAAAATCCTATCCGCTAAAGAACTACAGATTGCCACTTCGATTCTCAAAGAGATTAAAACTCGTTTGCACTTTCTTTCTGCTGTTGGTTTAAACTATCTAACTATTTCTAGAGAAGCAGCTAGCTTGGCTGGTGGTGAGGCTCAAAGAATTAGACTAGCTTCACAGATTGGCACAGGCCTCACAGGCGTTCTCTATATTCTTGATGAACCAACTATTGGCCTTCATCAAAGAGATAATCGCCGTTTAATCGAAACTCTCCAAGAATTAAAAAATAAAGGCAATACTATTGTCGTCGTTGAGCATGATCGCGACATCATGATGGCGGCTGATCACATTATTGATTTTGGACCTAAGGCTGGCAGTGAGGGTGGAGAAATAGTTTTTGATGGTAGCTATGAAGAAATTTTGAAAGCCAAAGATTCTCTCACTGGCAAATATTTATCTAGAAAAAAAGAAATTAAAAGAGAAAAAACTGCTAATAAAAAAGATGTTCATAAAAAGGCTAAAATTGCTATTCATGGTGCAAAATATAATAACCTAAAAAACATCGACGTAGAGATACCACTCAATGCTCTTACCTGTATCACTGGTATTTCTGGTTCTGGCAAATCTACCTTATTGCATAATGTCTTACATAATCATTTAGCAAAAAATCTTGGCTATACTTATTCTGGAAAATTAGCGGAAGTAGAAAAAATTTCTATTCCACCACAAGTTAAAAGACTAAGCATGATTGACCAAAGTCCAATTGGTAAAACTCCAAGATCTAATCCGGCCACCTACACCAAAGCTTTCGATTATATTCGCCAGATTTTTGCTCGCACTAAAGATGCGGCCATGCGTGGCTATAAAATAGGTCGCTTTAGTTTTAACGTTAAGGGCGGCCGCTGTGAAGCTTGCCAGGGTGAGGGCCAAATCAAAATTGAAATGCAGTTTTTACCAGATGTTTATGTAGAGTGTGATGTCTGCCATGGTCAACGTTACAACGAAGAAACTCTGCAAGTTTTATATCAAGATAAAAACATTGCTCAAGTCTTAGATCTCAGCATTGATGAAGCTTTTGATTTTTTCAAAAATCACAGCAACATCCGTCAGCGCATGCAAACTCTTAAAGAAGTTGGCTTGGGTTATTTGAAACTGGGTCAACCAGCTCCAACCTTAAGTGGTGGTGAAGCACAAAGAGTTAAATTAGCCAAAGAGTTAAGTACTAGGTCTCATGATCATTTAATTTATCTTTTAGATGAACCAACTACTGGACTCCATTTTGCTGATATTCAAAAACTACTCAACGTCTTACATCAATTAGTTGAACAAGATAACACTGTGATTTTAATTGAACATAACTTAGACGTCATTAAAAATGCTGACTGGCTAATCGATCTCGGACCAGAGGGTGGAGAATACGGTGGCGAAGTGGTTGCTTTTGGCACTCCAGCTGAAGTGGCAGAAAACGAGAAATCCTTTACCGGTCATTATTTGAAAGAAGAATTAAGCAGAAATTAATGTAAAATAAAGTTTGATGCTTATTCGTTTTATCAAGAAGATTATCTTTTCTTTTTTCCTTATTGTTGTTTTTTCAACTCAAATTGCTTCTGCCCAAACGAGTGAAGCCCTTGATGAAATTCCTGCTGATGGTTCTGAAAATTTCACCATTACTCTACACAGCACTTACACCGTTACCGCCACTGGTAAAACCATTGTTGAGCAAAAATTTCAGATCAAAAATAAAAACCCAGAATTATTCGTCAGTAAATATGGGATCGTCGTTAGCTCCACAAATTTAAACAATGTTAAAGTCAGCCACAATGGTAAAGAGCTAGAACCTTTGACTACTAGTCAAAAAGGTCAAACCAGCATTGGGGTAACTTTTGAAGATAAAGTTGTCGGCGAAGGCAAAAACAACGAGCTGGTGATTAGCTACACCGATCAAGATATTGCTCTAATTAGTGGCAAAATTTTGGAAGTTAATATTCCCAAGCTTTCTGACCATTATCAGTATCAGAGCTATCAATTAGAGCTACGCGTGCCAAGCATTTTTGATACTCCTAGTCGCATTAGCCCAAGTACTTTTACTCTTAAACAAGATGGCGACTATAATGTTATTAGCTATAGCGATCTTAAAGATCAGTCTGTTTCAGCAATCTTTGGCAACAAGCAAATTTTTGATTTAAAATTAAATTATTATTTAGACAACCCAAGTAGTCAAAATGCCCTAACTCAGATCACTCTTCCCCCAGAAACTCCCTACCAAAAAGTTTATTATCTAAATCTTGATCCTATGCCTAATAATATAAAAGAGGATCAAGATGGCAATTTCATTGCTACCTATGAAATTCCTGCTAATAATTCTTTTAATGTTGAGCTTTTTGCCCAAATTACATTAACTCTTCGTGAAAATCCACTCATTCCTTTTAGTCCTGTTTTGCCTGCTCATCTCACTGAACAAAAATTTTGGGAAATAAATAGCCAAGAAATAATCAGTGCTACTCAAAATCTTGATGGTGTTAAAAGTATTTATGACTTCACTGTCGAAAAGCTAAATTACACCTCAAAAAATCTTGACCAAAATTTTGAAAGACTGGGTGCAGTGACCGCACTCAATAAGGCAAATGAAAATGATGCCACCTGTCAAGAGTTTACCGATTTATTTATTACTTTGGCCAGACAGGAAGGTATTCCTGCACGCAGGGTGGTTGGCATTGCTTATTCAAATAATGAAGAGTTGCGCCCTAGCAATTTAGCTAGCGATATTTTGCACACCTGGCCAGAATATTATAATCAAGAACAAAAAGCTTGGTTAAGGTCAGATCCTACCTGGGAAGATACTACTGGTGGCATAGATTACTTTAATAATTTCGATCTTAATCACATCGCCCTAGCAATTAATGGCTCATCTAGTACTTTGCCTTACCCTGCAGGTTCATATTTGGGGAATAATGATGAAAAAAACAAAAAAATATATTTAGATTTTTCTAAAGAAGAGCTAGCCGAAATTAATCCTGATTTAGAAATAAACTTACTTAATAAAAAAGTCTCTGGTCTTAATATTCCAGGGAATTACGACATACAAATATTTAATAAAACTGGCAAAGTTTGGTATTTCTCAGATGTAAAAATTAGTGGCAATGATTTGGAAATTGTCATCAATCAAGATCATGAAGTGCAAAAAATTCTGCCTTTTTCCAAAATAGTTTTGCCAATCACAGTTTATAATAAGGATAATAACATTACTCAAAAGTATAAAATCGAGGTAGTGGTCATTTTAAAAGAAGGCCAATTCGCTAAAAATGAATTCGAAGTCAAAGCAAGTCCTCAACTCAAAATTGAAGATCCCAAAAAAATCATTTTCTTGGGAGCTGGATTTATTATCTCTACCCTCATCACCGGGAGTTTATTCTTTCTTGGACGCAGATGGGCAAATTCTTTACGTAGGAAAGGCCAAAAACTTGAAGAAGAGGGTCACAAGCTACAAGAGATCTCAACTGCTCTCAAAGAAAATCAAGAAAATGACGGAGTTAGCAAGGAGAGTGGAACACCAAGTTCTTGATAGTGAAATTGAAGCCTTACTAATTGAGGCAGAACTCATCAAAGCTCACCAACCATACTTCAATAGCCGATTAAAAGATGATAAGTCCAATATTTATCTTTTGATTAGCAAAGAAAAATTTCCAAAAATTTTAAGAGTTCGTAAAACTGATTTAAGTAAAAAAAAGTACCAAGAAAAACTGGCTCTTTTTGGCCCCTTCGCCAGTAGCTATCGTTTAAATGAATTATTAAAAATCATTCGTCCTATTTTTAGATGGTGTAATCAAGCCAATCAAAAACAAAATAAAGCCTGTCTCTATCATCACATCGATCTTTGCTCTGGAGCCTGTTGCCAAAAAATTAGCGAAGAAGAATATCAAAAAGACATTCAACAATTAATAATTTTTCTAAAAGGACAAAAAAAAGATCTGCTTAAAGAATTAGAAAAAGAGATGCTGGCCCTTGCCAAAGAAGAGGCTTTTGAAAAAGCTCAGCTCAATAAAAACAAGCTCGCATTAATTAAAGAAATTACCAGTAATAAATATAAGTTGAAGTCAGACCTTATTTTGCCAAATTTCTCTCAAGAAGAAAACAAAGAAGCTCTGATTCACCTAAGAAAAATTCTTCATCAGGATGGTGTAGTTGGTCAAAACCAAGAATTCAAGCGTATTGAAGGTTATGATGTCAGCAATACCATGGGACAAAACGCCACAGTTTCTATGGTTGTTTTAACAAATGGAGAAGCAGACCAGAGCCAATATAAATTTTTCAAGATTCGCACATTAAATACTCCCAATGACTATCAAATGTTACAAGAGGCATTAAAAAGAAGACAAAATCATCCAGAATGGGGAGAACCAGACCTAGTTATGATGGACGGTGGCAAGGGCCAAGTCAGAGCAGTTGCCAAAATTTGGCAAAGTCAGACCCCAGTTATTGGTTTGGTAAAAAATCCAGATCGTCTAGTAATTTGTTTTAAAAATAAAGAAAAAAAAGATGCTTTAGAAACAAAAATTATTCAACTACAAGAAAACCATCCAACTCTTAAAATGTTGCAACGACTACGCGATGAAGCTCATCGCTTCGCCAAAAAACAGCATACTCGACTTAGAGAGAAAAATCTTCTAAAATGAAACTATGAAATTTATTAAAGCGATCATTTCCTCAATTCTAACCATTGCTCTTTTAGCCTGGTTTTTCCCAAATATTAATTACAGTGGCTCACTTACTTTAATTATTGCTGCTGTTGTTTTGACTTTGCTAGAAAAACTCGTCAGGCCAATTCTTAAAATTTTGTTTCTGCCAATTAACGTAGTAACTCTAGGGCTTTTCTCTCTGGTTATTAATGTTTTTATTCTTTACTTAGCTACTTATCTTGTCCCGGGTTTTGTAATCAGTAACGTGGTTATATTTGGAATTCACTTCAATCAATTCTTTTCATTGCTTCTGGTCTCATCCTTGATTGGTTTTCTGCAAGGGGCTTTCGCCATGATCTTGTAAAATGTTATAATAAAAGATAATGAAAATTACTCAAATTGCCCTAATCTCCTTTGTTTTATTTCAGTTCCTAATCAGTTCCTTGATTAGTCCAAGGTTTGCTTTAGCTCAAACCAGCACTGCTAAAACAATTAATGTCTCAACCACTGATACTTTATTAGAAAATCCCGAGGCCACTCTTGCTGGAGAGGCAGCCGAATCCACTGATAGTGGCAAGCTTTCTTCACCTTCAGCTGAGGTAGTAGAGAAGTTGCAACAGAAAACCGACCAAGATATTACAGAAACTAGTGGTCAGAAAAAAAGTGTTTTAGCTGCTTATTTAGACGAACATCCAGTCGGAAAATTGAGCTGGAATAACCTTATTCAGAAAGCCATTCGTAAAGCTATTTCTAGTGGTATGCCTGCCAATATTATTGTTATTTTGCTTATTTTCCCAATTATTGCCTCCTTAGTTGCTTTTTCTAGACACGTCATTGGTTTAAAAGGCTTTGGCATCTATATCCCAGCTGTTTTATCAGTAGCTTTTGTGTCTACTGGTATTTTAACTGGAGTAACCGTTTTTGTAGCTGTTTTATTAGCTGCTCTTTTCACCAGACCAATTCTTAAAAAATTGAAGCTACCAATGCTCCCAAGAACCGCCATGCTACTTATGAGCGTCTCGATTACAGTTCTGGCATTGATGTTAGTTGGTTCAATTTATAACATTGATTTAGTTATTGATATCAGTATCTTTCCTCTGTTAATCATAATACTTTTGACCGAAAACTTCATGGAGACCCAGCTTTTTAATAGTCAAAAAGAAGCTCTGCAAATAACTTTTGAGACTTTACTTATTGCTGTTCTATGTTCACTAATTCTTGGTTCAGAAACTATCCAAAAATTTGTTATTTTAAGACCAGAACTCACCTTAATCGGAGTCGCTCTAATCAACTTCGCAATTGGTAAATACACTGGCTTACGCTTCCTTGAATATCTAAGGTTTAGAGATCTGCTAAATCAAAATAATAAGTTTAAAGACACTTCTTCAGATAATAATTCTCAAGAAGAGGAATAAGTCTAATGTTTGTTAATAAAGCCAAAGATCTCTTGGGAATTAATGCTCGTAATTCTTTGTACCTGAGCCGTAGTTCTGGTAAAGCCAAGGCTATTGTTCATTCCAAATACGCTACTAAAATTCTTTTACGAGACAATGACATAGCCACTGCAGAAATTTATGGCATCCTTGGTACAGGAGAAGATGTTAATGATTTTGATTGGCAAAATTTAGATAAGAATTTCGTGATCAAACCAACCAACGGCTATGCTGGCACTGGAGTAGTAGCTTTTCGTGAAAAAACTGCCGATGGTGTTTGGATTGACATGCTCGGTAAAAAATGGGATTTAGCCGACTTAAAATTGCATTGCGATGATATTCTCTCTGGTCAATATAGCATTCATGGATTAAATCATAACGTTATTATTGAAGAAAGAATTCCAATTCATCCAAAATTACTTAAATATTCATATAAGGGAACCCCTGATATTAGAGTCATTGTTTTTAACAGTGTTCCAGTCATGGCTATGTTGCGCTTACCAACTGAAGAATCTGGTGGCCGCGCTAATGTTACCCAAGGAGCAATTGCTGTTGGTATAGATATCGCCACCGGAATTACTACTTATGCCGTGGCTCATAAAAGTAATGCCATCCGTTATTTGCCAGGTACCAAAAAGAAACTTAATGGAATTATTATTCCAGAGTGGGACAGAATGCTCGAGACTGCAGTTACTGCTAGTAATGCGGCTGAGCTAAATTTTGCTGGCGTAGATCTTTTCATACACAAAGAAAAAGGACCCATGGTCGTGGAGCTCAATGCAGCACCTGGACTAACTATCCAAGCTGCTAATCGAGCAGGTTTGCGTAGACGCTTGGAAAGAGTCGAAGACCTTAGTATCCAAAATCCAAAACATGGAGTAAAAGTTGCTCAGGCACTTTTTGCCAGCGATTTTGCATCTAAAATTAAAAATAGGGCAGATTTCCCAGTTGTTTCTCTCCAAGAAGAAGTTATTGTTTGGGGAGATGATAAACAAAAGATTGAAACCACTGCCTTTTTAAACACTGGTCGTTTCAGTAGTGCTATCTCTAAAAAATTAGCTCAAGAACTTGGCTTAATTGATGTTGATGACTTACTCTGGTTCCAGTCAGAACAAGAAGAGGGAAAAGTTCCAGTAGTTGAAGTCAAATTTAAGATTAAGGAACAAGTTGTTAAAACAACTATGATCGTCAGTAATAAATTAAATAGCAAAAAAAATAAAATTGAAATTGGCCGTCAGGATTTAAAAAACTTTATCATTCGTTTTGATGAAGAATAAAAACATGCCTAAACTAAATGACTTAGTTCCAACTAATTTAGAGAGTGAAAAAGAAAAATTTTTTGCTTCTGGTTTTCGTTATAATCCGCAATTCATTTATCAAAAGAATATCTCCGAAAAAGAACTAATCAGATATGGCAAACCAAAATTATGGTACTTATTTTTGGCCAAAAGAATTCTCAGAAAATATTTGAAACAGAATGATCTTGTAAGTCAAAAAATAAATAATAAGATTTTTCTTGACCAAGATGGAGTAGAGGACTTAATTGAAGAAAGATTGGGCAACTATGGTTTAGCTAGTCGCTATAAAATTATTTTTTCTAAAGATTTTATCAGTCGGATTGCAGTCAATAATAACAATGAAGTTATTAAAGTGCGCCTGCCAATAATGATCGATAAAAACGAGATTGAAGCCATCCTAAATCATGAGATAGATACCCATATAATTAGACAGTTAAATTATGAAAGGCAACCTTGGTTTAAAAAGAAAAAAAGCAACGCTTTTAAGCCATATCTGCGCACCGAGGAGGGTCTCGCTGCTGTCAATGAGTTGATTGTAAGCGAATCTAAACTAGCTTATAAATCAGCAGCTAATTATTTGGCAGTTGATCTGGCTCTTAAAAAAGATTTTGTGACGGTTTTTAATTTCTTCTATAAAATCTGGCAAGATTCGGAGAGAGCTTGGACTTGGACTTTGAAGAAAAAAAGAGGAATAAGAGACACTAACAAAAAAGGAGCTTTTACCAAAGACTTAGTTTATTTTGAAGGTTTCATGCAGGTTCTACGTTATCTCAAAAAAAATGATTGCAATCCAACTGAGCTTTACTATGGAAAGATAAATTATAAAGACGTAAAAAAAGCCAAAAAAAACTGCTCTCAAGAAGAATTAATTTTGCCAAAATTTTTCACAAAAGACAAAGAAGCTTACAAACAAGCCGTAACTGAAATTATTAAGAATAATTTATTTTAATAGCTTCTTTCACCTGTTTAAACAACTGAATAGCTAGATTTTTACTCTTTAAACAATCATTAGCCTCTACATAAAAACTCACAATAGTTTTTCCACCAAACTTAGCTTGCTCCGCTAAATCACCAATTTTATCTCTTATTTTTATGTTGCTGACAGCTGGATTTTTATACAAAAAATCTAAATCTATTTTTTTAATCAAGCCTTTCTTATCAGCAAAATATTCCACTACTGAAATGGCTCTTTGTGGCTGATCTATTTCTTCAATATCAAGACCAGCGGCAGTTTGAAACACTGCAAGACTATAATCAAATCCAGTGGTCAAAATTGTCATTTCAGCACGATTGCCACCACCCCTAGGGGTAGATTCAATTACTGAGTACTGATTGTTTTTCTCATCAAAAAATACTTCAGTGTGGCAAACACAGTTTCTAGCAGAAAGAGCATTGAGGGCTTTTGTCACCGTTTGATAAACTAGCTTTTCTTGGCGCTTCGTAAGCACGGTCGGCATAGTTCTAATTGGTAAATAAGTATCATCTAACCCCAACTCATGAGCCATAACGTATTCACAAATAGGAGTATGAATGAGACGATTCCCTGAAACAAAGGTGTCAACTGTCAACTCTCTACCATAAAGCATTTCTTCCAATAAAAACTGACAATCCTCTGATTTATGTTTATAACCCTCAACTGGTTTGGAAGTGACATAACCGCTAACTTGGCTTTTCAAAAAAGCTAATTTTTCAAACAGATCTTCTTTAGATTTAACTTTAACCACATAATTCGAATGAGCAGCTGAAGTTTTTTTAAGGATTAAAGGAAAAGAATGTCTTTCCAAAAATTCATCTAGATGATTTAAATTGTCTAGACAAATCCCATCGGCACAGGGAACCTGTGCTGCTAGCCATTTTTGCTTCATTAAATATTTATTACAAAAATTTCTAGAGGTTGCATAGTCAATACCATCTAAACCAAGATATTGGTTAATCGCTCCAACTATAGTTACATAGTTCTCATGCCTTGTTAAAACAACATCAATTTTTTCGCCCTGATCTATGGCATTTCTTAATTGCTTCCAATTGTAAATATCTTCAACCACTAAGACTTGGTTAAAAAGTTTTTCATATTCATTTTTGTACTTATCACGATTAATTAGTAAACTAATTTTAGCGTCAGTTTTTAAAGCTGATTCTAAATAAATTTTCTTTCCACCAAAGCCAATCATGAGAAAATGAAGTTGCATATTTTTATCTTTTTATGATTTCAAAGAAGGTATTTTAGTACAATATGTCTGTTACGCAATATGTCAAATTTTTTTGATTTCTAGGGGAATCTCTTCTTCTTTTTTCTCGAGGGAAAACAATTGGCTGGCTGAGATCAGGCCATCTTTTTCTAAAGCATAGTTTTTAGCAAAAGCAGAGATGAAAACTTTGTCAAAAGAATGCTTAATAACTTTAGATTTTGAAAATTCAAAAGGCATAACCAATGATTGAGCTTTTTCACTGCCTTCTTCAAATAACGACATAATCAGGTTGTTGGAAAATTGATTACCACTAGATAATTTTACTAATAAATTTAAAGATTTTTGCTTTTTAAGTAAGTAGAACAATTTATAAATAAGGATAAACAAATAGACTAATAAAATTGCACTATTAAACATACTTTGATAACGCAAAGCAAAAAGCAAAGCAAATAATAAAGAAATAATCAAAAACCAAAATGGATAATCTAATAAATACAAAACAAAAATACGCAATCTCTCAAAAAATGGCAACTTTTCTTGACCGGTAGCCCGCAAGGTAGGAATTAAGATCGGCTGACCATGATAATTCTCATCATCAAACATTTGATTTTGATAGAACTGCCAAAAATCTAGTTGATTTGGCTTCTCATCGCCAATTGGATAATAGAAGTTACCATCTTTGACCTGCAATCTCCAAGAGCTACTGATTGGAAAATTTAAATCGTTGAAATTACCCTGCAAATTAGTAATAGTAAAATCAAGCAACTGCTCATTTTGATCAAACAGCTCCACTTTCACTAGGGGACTGGCTAAAGTTTCCTTATATTCAAAAACCAAATGCTTATTAGCTTTAAATATAAACGGGAAAAGGAGCATTGAAACTTTTTTTAACAAGGAAATGGAAATATCTTTCATAAACTTGCTTAGTAAAAGCAAAAAGGCTGAGAAATAAAATAAAAGCAAAAATAAAGAAGTGAGAAATAAGGATAAGTTTAGCCAAGTTTTCGACTTTAAAAAAGTTCTTAGATAATCTCCAGTTGTCTCTGGCAAAAGTTCTATCAATTCGTCCCCAACTTCATGGATAATTTCTTTTGGCGGAACAATTGGAATAATTCCAGTCGGTGCTGGTGATTGGGTTGAAGTCAAAGTTGGACTAATGCTTGGTTTAGAACTTGGCTCAACACTCGTGCTAACACTAGGGCTTAGCGTTGGAGTTGCAGTTGGAGTTGTCGTTATAGTTGTCGGCGTGGCTGTTGGCCAGTATTGTAGACTGATGCGAAAATAAACTTTTTCCAAAACACTAACCTGACCAGCCTGATCAGTAATAATAAAATCAAGCCTAATATCAACATCGCGAGGTAGAATTCCCAGTTTTAATTCATAATAACCACTACTATCAATAGTAGTATTAAAAATCTGAGTAGGATCGTCTGGGATAATAACAGTCAACTGAACGTTACTATTAGCTTCGCCACCAGCTATAAGGATTGGCTCATTAGCAGTAGCATCATTTTGAAAAATAAGGATTGGGCTACTTGGCACAGTTCCCACATCTGCGGCTGAAATACTTACAACAGTATCTCCAATTTTTGTAAGTATAAAGCTTGGCGCCTGAGTATCAATTCTAAAGTCCCAGGTATCCGATGATGCACTCAGCCCTGCATAATCAACTGCCACTATTTTCCAGGTGGCAGAACCGTCTGAAAGAGCGTTTTTTGGAGTTAGAGTGTAAGTCCCATCTATTCCATCATAATCTAACAAATAATGGCTATTATCAGTGTCTACCAAGGGAACATTGCTATAAAAAACATTATTATTTAAATAAAAAACGTAATGTGACAAAGCAAGATTGTCAGTTGATTCATACCATTTAAAAGAAGGGGTGCTGTCACTTAAAATCGCTCCATCACTAGGTTCTATTAGAATTGGTGCTGATGGTGCTTCTAAATCTGGTATGTTTGCACTTATATTTATATCTTCAGCTAAAACCACAGATTTAGCAGAAAAAAGCAAAAAAAGAGTCAAAAAAGATAAGAAGAAATTAGTTTTCTTGCTGTGGATTTTTAGGTTCTTCATTATTTGTTTCCAAATCAGTGGTGGAAGCAACTGGATTAATTTCCTTACTAGCTTCTTTACGCTTCTTTACTGAAATGAACAAAATAATGCCTATCAAAATTACAACTAAAGTTAATAAAATTATTTTGACAGGAATCAAATATAAACCAGCGCTTGCCACCATCACGCCACCTTGACTACCATAGGCTGACTCGACAATTGCTTTATAGTAACCAAGACCCCAAACTTTATTCCAAGTTCCAGAAAAACTTCTATTACTTTTTGGGAAAATGTTTTTAGCCTCAAGCTCAATACTTTCAATTTCTTTGCCAAATAAATTATAAATTTTTAAAATTGGCTTCGTATTAATATGGACATCTGACTCATTATTTATATCCAAAGAAAAATCAACTGGACCGTTTTCTAAAAACTTTGGCCAATTAAAACTGGTTATATAAGCTTCTTCATTAATTGGACCTGTTACTATCACATAGAGTAAAGTTCCCACCCTTTGTGAAATACCAGCTCCAGAATCTACAACTGGATTTGAATTTATTGGGCGATGATAAATCATTGCATAGTGACCACCAGGAAGAGCGTCTTTTGGAACTTCAATTAAAACATTCACTATCGCAACTTCTTCATTGGCCAAGGTATGTTCTGCTGGAGCCAAAGTTAACCAAGTAGCTAGACTCCAACGTAAATCTGCTTCTTCTGCACTAATTACTATGGGAGTAGAACCATCTTCAGCCACTACAAAATCGGCAACCTGACTTTCTAATACAACTTGGTCAGTAGAACCATTGCGCACTTTGATTTGAACTTGTTTTTTCTCTCCAGGAGCAAGACTAATGCTGAAATCGTCCCCTAACCGAACTGGTGTTGCTGTTAAAGACATTGAAGAAGAAGCTTGGGCTTGATTGAAGAAGGAAAAAAGAAAAAATAAACTTAAAATAAGAGTATTAATTATTGAAGATGGGCAGATCTTTTTCATATTTTTGTTTTTAATTTAAAAAGTAGCAGAGGCCGTATAAACAAGATAATTTTCATAACCTCCAGCCGCATTGGTAGCAGCAGGAGTAATACGATAACAAACGTCGACTATGTCGCTAGATGCTACGGTTGCTTTATTAAAAATGGTTTGTGCCACTTCAGAATCTGCCAAATCAGCAAATTGCTTAGCTGAAAAAGTTCTACTAGATTCATTATAAGTAAAAACCAAAGTCGGAGTACCTGCAGCCGCAACTAAACTATAACCAAAACCAGGATCTCCAGAGGCATCTGTCCAATCAGCTGAGGCAGTGTGAGAAGCTCCAGTAACACTAGCGTCACTTATACAGCTAATGCTCGCTGAACCATCTCCAGCACAAGCAGCGGCATCGCGACCAAGCTGATCATTTTCAGCAGCAGTAACCGAATAGCCTCCAATGGCATTAGTCGTGACAGTCAATCTTTGGGCAGCATCTGTAAAAGAAGCAACGGTTAGATCACCGAAAGGAACAGTTAGGGCAGTGGTAGTTACATCAGTACTAATTCCGCAAGCAGAGCTACCAGAATTTAAACCAGCAATTGTAAAAGTTAGCTGTGGAGCAATGGTGGCAGAAACCTTGACTGCATCAATTACGCCTATTTTAGTAACAGTTTGATCAATTACAGAATCAGCCGAATCTCTTTGCTGAATAATAACCGCATAAGTGTCTGCCTGGCCAAGCACGTGATCAGTAGAACCTGATTTTGGAGCTGGATTAATCAAGTCAGAAATAATAAAAGCCTCTTCAGTTGTCCCATCAAAAGGAGTTCCAACAGCACCCAAGCCGTCATAAGCACAAATAAAAGAGTGATAGTTTATTCCATCGAGTGTTACTGGAACAGCCTCGGCATTATTTGAAGTAGCAGTGAAAGTACCATAACTAGCAGTAACTGGACAGGCAATCGAAGCTGGAGTTCCATCAGTATTACCAAACTCAAAACCACCTTCATCTGGATAGCCATCGTGAGAAGTACTGGTGGCTGAAACTGCAGGAACTAAGATTCGAAAAGAACCAGCATTTAAAGCACTGATGGTAGTTAAGCGCACTGTTAAAGTAGCAGATTGAGAAGCATAGACACCAAAATCATCTGTTATATCACTTGCATCTAAACCAGCAGTTAAATTAAAAGTATTGTCGCTAGCGTCATCAATAGTTGTCGCTACAGTATATTCAGAATCATTAATCAAAACAGTGTCACGGTTTTGTAGTTGTAAAACTGATTCAGATGGGTAATTGGTAACATCAATAGTTACCAAAGAGGAACCGGTTATCTGAGCTCCTTCCAAAGCACCTTTAAAAGAAAGCCTTGCATTACTAAGGGTGGCTGAAGTACTAGTAAATTCTCCAGAGAAAACTACAAACTTTTTAGCTACAAAAAAGACAATAAAAACTGATGACAGTAAAAATAAACACTTCTTAATATTTAAGTTCATAGTTCGTATTGTTTTGATTTAAATTTTACTATTTTAATATAAACCACTTTAATTATTCAAGTCAACAGGTTTTTTAAAAGATTTAACAAGCAAATTAAAAGTCCAATATATGAGCGGTAATAAAATAGCGATTAATAAAACAGAAAAAGGTAAAACAATCACTCTTTTTTGTAAAATATCATCACCAACTTTTAGTTCTAAATCATAAGCTCCAATAAGGAAACTTTTTTTGTAAAATTGTTTTGTTTTTAATTTTTCATTAATAAATTTTGCTTTCTTTGCTTCGTAGTCTTCGCCAGCGGCTATTTTAATATCTTTGCTTTCCTCCATTTTTGCTAAAGTTTCAAGATCTTCCTGCAACATTGACCTTACTAATCTTTTTCCTCCAGCTAAAACCATGTCTGGATAAAGCTCATATATTTCTACATTCTGATCTGGCCAATGACTAATTTTAATATACCCATCGACTGAAGTAGCATTAATTCCTATGTTTTTAACTAAAGCCGAAAAATTAAAACCAATAAAACTATCAGCCATTTTTGGCAAAAAGAATTGTTCAATGGTCAACTCTCCGCGATTTTGATCATCAGCACTAACTAACAAAATCACATTACTAACTACGACTGCAGAAAGAGAAGTGTCTTTACTAGAATCATTAGTGTAAAGAAGTTGCTTAGCTTGAAAAAGAATAGATAAGTAATGTTCCTTATATTCAGCATCAGAGGGTAGAGCAATTACAAAATTAAGAGTTTGCTCTTCACCTGGCTTAATAATAAAGCTCTTACTCCATTTATTTTCATCACCATCAAGATTGAGATACTTAAAATCACTTTTCTGCTCCAAAATTACTTGACCCACTTGATCGTCGCTATGAAAATTAACCAAAGCAGGAGTAATTTCTAAAGTATAGAGCCCATCATTTTTTAATTTAATTTGATGATTAACACCAGCTCCTGGTTTAACCGACAAATACGAAGTAGGAGGAAAAACTTTTAAATCCAAAGCTGAAGCAGCTTTGATAAGATTGGAATTGATGGCTAAAAAAAATAATGCAAAAAAGCAATAACGCATGCAAACAGTGACTTGATTTAAAAATTTTAAAAACATATTAACTTAATCTAATACCCTGGTACCGCTACAAAAACTATACTGGTCTGATAATTGCCAGCCGTTTGATTGCCAGGCATTGAAGCCTTGTAACTAATGGTGGCAGTGCGATCCAAGGCAACATTACTCGAACCCATAATCTGTTGCATCGCTTCGCTCGCTTCATTATCAGCAAACTGACGGAAATAATTAGTGTTTACAAAATCACTAGATACATCGTCACCGCTGGCATTAAAACCAAAACCAGCCTGAGCTGGATCGGTCCAAGACGTAGCAATTGTTTCATCACAATCATTTGCATCACAAGTTGTGTCAATAATAGTATCCGAACCAGCAACCATTCTTAAAGGATGGTTTTCAAAAGCATAAACTCCATAACCACCAGCTCCATTAGTGGTAATATTAATTGTATGGGAATCAGTTTTAAAACTGTTTGCAAAAAGCTCTCCTAATTCAATACTCAACTTAGAAATACTAAAAGCAAAATAATCTATTTGATAAACGTATTGAAAACCACTCCCAATAAAATAATTGCTACTACCATATTGTCCATAAGGTCCAACTGCTAAACCACCCATGGTGTCAGATAAAATATAAGTATCTCCAGATCTTTTTCCAGAAGCCATATTGAAATTACCAAACTGAATTTTGTAAGAGTCAGACTCCATGTTGTCAGCAAAAACCTGGCTTTTTTGTCCGGCAAAAAAATAAAACAGAATAAAAAATAAGAAAACCGGTTGAAAAAGTTTAGCTTTCATCATTTTTTTGAGCCGAGAGCTCAATTTCTACCTCTTCTATTAAAGCCTCCATTTTTTCATCATTCAGCTTGTTTTTTTCAGCAATTTGTTTTGTTAGCAGATTCAAATCTCTTTTAAGCACCTTAACTTCCGATTCTATTGTTGACTTATTTTTTTCAGGAAAGCTGAGAAGGAATTCCAACATTGGCAACCGTCTATCTAGAAGAGAAGAAACGAATTCAGCAACTGCTCGATCGTCGCTCTGAGCCCTATTTAACTCTCTCGCCTCAGCGTCAACTAACAAAGAGCTATGGTAAGCCTTCTCATATTGATCCTTAGCAAAAAGATAAAAAATCATCACCACTGGCAAAGCCAATAAATTAGATAATTCTGAAACTGACAAAACAAAATTACTACTTGTGGCAATACTCAGGCTGAAATGAAAAACCATGATTTCTAAAGCCATTAAAATTGCGACTTTATTAAGAGTCGCTAAAGCAATAAAAAACAATTCAATAAAAGTCAAAGCAAAAAATGGAGAAGAGAGCGAACCGCTGGCTCCTATTAATAGTAAAAAAGCAAAATTAATTAAAGCTAAATTAGCTGAAGAATTTTCAGGTAAAATCAAATAAACACGCCCTCTTTGTTTTTTTTGCAAAATTAGATATATAGCGGTAATTAAGGCAAAAACTTGTAGTGAATAATGTCTCAAAAAAGGCACTTGTAAATACAAATAAGCACCAAGAACACTCATCGTTAACAAAATAGCATGTTTAATGGCAGGCATATTAAAAAGTATAAAGTAAATAAGCCATATTGACTATTGTCTTTTAACAAACTTGCCCTTAAAATAACTCCCACTTAACAGTTTTGTTCTCAGTAGGGATAAAATTCCTCAGCGTTTAAGAGATTAGGGAAAGCTAATAAAAGTTTTCTTTCCTTTTTTTGCCTTTTGCGCTTAGCTTAGTTGAGTAAAAGATCTTTAAAAAGTAAACAGCCAAATAATTGGAAATAAATATAGTGATAGAAAGTGTGCAAGGATTTTTCTCCAAAAGAGAAAGATCCGTCAATTTTTTAAGTAAATCAAATTAGTTTTTATAGAGCTAATCAAACTTTTTTAAGAGTTTGATCCTGGCTCAGGATGAATGCTGGCGGTGTGCCTTAAGCATGCAAGTCGAACGGTAAATTCCCTTCGGGGAATACGAGTGGCAGACGGGTGAGTAATACGTAGGAACTTACCTTCAAGTGGGGAATAGCTCATCGAAAGATGGGGTAATGCCGCATATGGTCGCAAGATCAAAGTCGCAAGACGCTTGAAGAGAGGCCTGCGCCCTATCAGGTAGTTGGTGAGGTAATGGCTCACCAAGCCAATGACGGGTAGCCGATGTGAGAGCATGATCGGCCACAAGGTAACTGAGATACGGTGCCTACACCTACGGGTGGCAGCAACTGGGAATATTGCGCAATGGACGAAAGTCTGACGCAGCGACACCGCGTGTGGGAAGAAGCTTTTCGGAGTGTAAACCACTGTGGCAGGGGAACAATTTTGAGCGTACCCTGCTAGAAAGCACCTGCTAACTACGTGCCAGAAGCCTCGGTAATACGTAGGGTGCAAGCATTATCCGGATTTACTGGGCGTAAAGCGTCCGTCGGCGGTCTATAAAGTTTCATCTTTAATACTGGGGCTCAACCCCAGATACAGGATGGAAAACTAGTAGACTAGAGTTTACTATGGGGAGCTGGAATTCTCGGTGGAGGGGTGAAATCCGTAGATATCGAGAGGAACACCATTCGCGAAGGCGAGCTCCTGAGGTATAACTGACGCTCAGGGACGAAAGCTTGGGTAGCAAAAGGGATTAGAGACCCCTGTAGTCCAAGCCGTAAACATTCCTTGCTAATTGCTTGGTCCTTTATGGATTGAGTGATGTAAGCTAACGCGTTAAGCAAGGCGCCTGGGGATTACGATCGCAAGATTAAAACTCAAAGGAATTGACGGGGGAGCGCACAACCGGTGGAGCATGTGGTTTAATTCGATACAAAGCGAAAAACCTTACCTGGGTTTGACATGTACCTGCACGGCTTAGGAAACTAGGCCTTCTTCGAGAGTGGTACACAGGTGTTGCATGGCTGTCGTCAGCTCGTGTCGTGAGGCGTCCACTTAAGTGTGGTAACGAGCGCAACCCTTATCTCGTGTTACAAGTGTCACGAGAGACTGCCCTGCTTTTTGCAGGGAGGAAGGAGAGGATGACGTCAAGTCAGCACGACCCTTACATCCAGGGCTACACACATCCTACAATGGAGCCGACAACGGGAAGCAATATCGCGAGATGGAGCTAATCCTTAAACGGCCCCTCAGTTCAGATTGCGGGCTGCAATTCGCCCGCATGAAGTCGGAATCGGTAGTAATCGCAAATCAGCAGGTTGCGGTGAATACGTTCTCGCTCCTTGTACACACTGCCCGTCAAACCAGCAAAGTTAGCAACACCCGAAGCGGATGACCATAACTCGCAAGAGAGTGGCTCTTCTACGGTGAGGTTAGCGATGAGGGTTAAGTCGTAACAAGGTATCGCTACTGGAAGGTGGCGATGGATCACCTCCTTTCTAAGGAGAATGGGTAGGGGTTTTTTCACGACCTCCTTCTCCCATCTAGGGTGACCTAGATGAAACAACAACAAAATCCTATGACCAAGTGTCTAGGTCTCACTTTCTGTCACTGTATTTGTATCTAAATTGGCTTTTTACTTTTGCTTTTGATGAACCGCTTTTTATGGCGGTTTTTTTGTGCCAATTTCACAAATTTAGATCGATAGGTTACAATCGGATTAAATTTAGTTAAAAGAAAGAAATTATGACAGAACAAAAGTATAGAGATCACAGTCAAGAAACTATGAGAAAAGGAATTCCTCCCGATCCAGAAATAATGAAAAGATTTGAACAAAATAGAACAGAAGTTGTTAGAGCATTCAAAAATCCCGACCTATCTTACAAAGAAGCAATGGCTTTAGCGATTGATTTACTTGGAGAAGAAGAAGCAAGAGCAATAGGAGAGGGGCTGACTAAAGAAAATTAAGGAAAAACATGACTACCTATCGTGAGGAAGAAAATAACAAATTGATAAGCGATTTTCAAGAATTAAGAAAAGAGCACGATAGTAAAATGGAAAAAGCCAGAGAAATACTAAAGCAAGACCTTCCTCCGTTTTTAGCATTAGCAATGGCATCTAGAATTATTGGCAGAGAAGAGGCCAAAAAACTGCAAAAAACTATTTCTAAAAAGTAGTCTAAAAATAATTACTTCTGTTTTTAATAAATATATCGAAATGTATCAAAATATATACTGATATATCAATTCTTCTGCCTGAGAGAGCAAATTGGCAGAGTCATCTAATGATTGCTAATTAGCCGATGTAGTGCTAAAATTTTTAAACAAGATAATTATTCAAATCCTTGAGGAAAAATTTGATGGTAAAAAATCCATCATGTGTTAAAATATAACTCTGTTTAAATGGGTGTGTAGCTCAGATGGTTAGAGCGCAGTCCTGATAAGACTGAGGTCCTTGGTTCGATTCCAAGCACACCCACTATAGAGCGAGAATGGCGCCTGTCTAGTACTCTAAAAGTACTCTATCTTTCCTCAAAGGTGCTTGAAATATGTTGAAACAAAAATCTCTACCAGCTAGCCAACTCACCTTACCAGTTATTCCTATTCGTGAGGGCGTTTTATTTCCATCGACTGAATCGGTTTTAACTTTTGGTAGAAAATTATCACTGCAAGCTATTAAACAGGGAGAAGGAAACGGTAAATACGTTGTTTTGTTAACTCAAAAAAAAGCCAGCTTAGAAAAACCTAAGAGTTCAGACTTATATCAAATTGGTACTTTAGGCATTGTTGAAAAAACATTAACCACTGGCGACAGCGTCAGTGCTCTTGTGAGAGGCGTCGGTCGTGTCAGAGTCCAAAATTTTATCCAAGATCGTCCTTTTATCATTGCTAGCGTTGAAAAACTTTATGATTTGTTCGAAAGAGATGAAGAGCTAACAGCTCTTAATAATCAGCTTCAAAAACTTTTTAAAAAAACTGTCCAAATGGGCAAACAAATTGAATTCTTAAACTTCATTAAGTTGTTGAGTGGTGTCAACGAAGGGGAAATGGCTGACCAAATTGCCAGCACCCTTAGTTTGTCCACCAAAGAAAAACAAGAAATTTTAGAAATTTCTGAGGTTAAAAGTAGAATTAAAAAAATTATTTTTCATTTATCCAAAGAAGTTAAAGTTTTGGAAATTGAAAAAGACGTCTCCAAAAAAACTCAAGCTAAATTTGACCAGCACATGCGCGAAAGCATTTTGCGCGAACGCATGCACACCATTCAAAAAGAATTGGGCGAAATCGATGATGAAGAAGAAATAATCAGTGATTACTCTAAAAAACTTAAGAAAATTAAGCTTCCTAAAGAAATAGCAGAGCGCGTTCAAAAAGAAATTAAAAAGCTAGAACAAATGTCGCCTAACAATCCTGAAGGATCTTATATTCGTAGTTGGCTAGACTTAGTTTTGGAATTGCCTTTTGGCAAATTCAAAAATAAGCAAATTGACATTAAAAAAGCATCCGAAATGCTAGACAAAGATCATTATGGCTTAGAAGACGTCAAAGATCGTGTCCTTGAATACATGTCAGTTTTACAGCTTAAACAAAAACAAAAGAGCAAAAAAAGTAAAAATATTCCTACCATTCTATGTTTTGTTGGCCCTCCTGGAGTTGGTAAAACTAGTATTGGTCGTTCTATTGCTAACGCACTTGGTCGCGATTTCACTAAGATTTCTCTAGGTGGAGTGAAGGATGAGGCAGAAATTCGTGGTCACAGACGTACCTATGTTGGCGCTATGCCAGGTAGAATCATCAAAGCTATTTCCAACGCCAAAAGCATTAATCCTGTTTTTATGCTTGATGAAGTCGATAAACTTGGTAACGATTTTCGTGGTGATCCTAGCTCAGCTCTCTTGGAAGTACTTGATCCAGAACAGAATCACGCCTTTGAAGATCACTATTTAGATTTTCCTTTTGACCTTTCTAATGTTCTTTTCATTGCCACTGCTAATACTCTCGATACTATTCCCGCTGCTTTGCGAGATCGCTTGGAGATTATCCAATATTCTGGCTATACAGCTGAAGAAAAGTTCCAGATTGCTAAGCGTTATTTATTAGCAAAAGCTATTTCTGCCAATGCTCTGAAAAAAACAGAAGTCAAAATTGGCGATAAAATTTTGGAAAAAATCATTAAAAGTTATGTTAAAGAGGCTGGCGTTAGAGATTTGGAAAGACAAATCAATAAAATCATGCGCAAGATTGCTAGAGAATTGCTGGAAGGCCAAGAAAAGAAAATCGCTGTTGATCAAAAAAAACTTAAAAAGTATCTAGGTCCAGAAATTTTTGATGAAAGTTTAGCAGAAAAAGATAGCCAAATTGGTTTAGCAACTGGTCTGGCTTGGACAAGCGTCGGTGGGGATGTTTTATTTATCGAAGTAGCTCTTTCTCCTGGTAAAGGACTGATTAAGTTGACCGGCAAACTGGGTGACGTGATGAAAGAATCTGCTCAAGCTGCTTTAACCTATGTAAGCTCTCACCATCAAGAACTGGGTATAAAAATCGAAACAATCAATAAATCAAATGTTCACATCCATGTTCCAGAAGGAGCAGTGCCAAAAGATGGTCCTTCTGCAGGTGTCACAATCGTCACAGCTTTAGTATCTGCTTTTAGCAAAAAAGCAGTTCGCAAAGATGTGGCCATGACTGGAGAAGTAACTTTGCGCGGACGAGTTTTACGCATTGGCGGACTTAAAGAAAAAGCCATCGCCGCCTATAACGCTGGTAGTAAAATTATCATTATTCCTAAAGAAAATGAGCGCGATCTTGAAAAGATTCTCCCACTTCTTAAAGGAAAAGTTACTTTTAAACCAGTTAGCGATGTTGCCGAAGTCTTAGAAATCGCCCTACAAAAATAGCTGTTATACTTGTCTTAGATCTATGTTAAAAAAGCTTTTACTTTTATTAGCTTCCTTAGTTGTTTTTGTTGTTGCTTTGATTGTTGTTATTGTTGATCCATTCCACAAAAATTCTATAGCAGGATTGCAAATTGAATATCCAAACGGAAGCGCATCTGTTTTTCTTGATGAGAGTTATTTGGGTAAAGCACCACTTACAGAGGAAAAATTACAGAGTGGAGAACATATTATTAAAATTACTCCCGACGATGAGCAATTAAGCAATTTAAATCTGCCAATTTTTCTAGAAAAAGGCACCTTAACTATAATTGTCTATAATCCCGGAGATAATCCTCGCAATAGTTCCAGTACAGTTTTTGAATTACGCAAGAGAAATGATAAGAGTTCAGCAGTCAGTTTTGAAACCTATCCAGAAAATGCTTTTATTTCCTTTGATGATCAAGAAGTAACTTTTTCTCCTCTAACAATTGAGGCAGTTGAGCCTGGAGAGCATCATTTCATTGTTAATTTGCCATCATATGAGGCTCAGGATCATAGTTTTCTAGTTCTTGAGGGCTATGAAACCAAAGTCACTATTAATTTAGCCAAAAATCTTAAAATAATAGAAGAAGAAACCAAAACTAACGAAGCAACTGCTAGCGTTATTCAAGAAAAACTTGATCAAAATAATGAGGCAAGTGCTTCTACAAATGAGGCAAGTACTTCTACAAATATCGAAAATATCGTAGAATAAAATCACATATGAATCAAAAAACAAACGGTGGAAACTTATTCTTTGCTTTTATTTTAGTGATTGGTTTAATTGCTATTACTAGATTTACCAACCTTAAACCACACTGGGGCAGTCTAGAAATGGGAGCTACTTCTACTATTACAGTTAGTGGTTTAGCCAAAAAAGAACAAAACAATCAAATTGCTAATTTCACAGCAGGCATGGATAGCATTGAGACGAGCAAGGAAGAAGCTCTTAATAAAGTTAATGAGGCTATGAATCAATTAATTGCCAAAGTTAAAGACTTCGGCATTAAAGAAGAAGACATTCAAACTCAAACTGCCAGTGTTTATCAGGAAACTGAATATGTAGACTCAAATACCTCTGGAGTCACAAATATGATGTATCCAGAGAGAGGCGATGCACAAAAAGGTGATTGGCGAGCTAATAATTCTGTCAGTATTAAGTTGCGTGAAGTAGATAGAGCCGAAGCTTTATTGGCTATTCTAAACGAGAGTGGTGCAAACTATGTTTACGGTCCAGATTTTAGCATTGAAGATGTAGATTCAGCCAGTGATGAGCTACTCGTTGACGCCGTAACTAATGCTAGAGAAAAAGCCGAAAAAATTGCCACTGCTAATAATCAAAAAGTCGGTAAAATTATTGCGCTCACTGAAGGTGGCGTTAGCCCAATCTATTCAGCTTATAAATTAATGGCTCCAATGACAGGTGCTGGAAACGAAACAGCTATTGATGCTAATTTAGAACCTGGTTCTAGCACCACTAGTAAAACAGTTACTGTCACCTTCGAGCTTAATTAATTATTTTAATTAGAAAAGTTTAATTAAATAGTGATTCCCTCTGGAAATCACTATTTCTCCTAAAGAAAGCAGTTCTTGGATTTTAATTTTAGGATAAGCCTCTAATTCTTTTGTGCCGACAAATACGTACTTGATTTGATATTTTTCTAAATAAGATTTAGTTTTTTCACTGCTTGGATGATTATAGATTTCTTCTACTTCAGTCGTGCGCACTGCTGGTTTATCCCAACCAGCTCTCCACAACCATTCATGGACTCGCCAACCCAAAATGGTTGGCATACCAGAAAAAGCAGAAATTCTAGCAAATTCACTATAAGATTCGCCGACTGCCTCAACAATATTGACTTGTTTTTCCTCATTTTCTTTTAAGTAATTCATCAGAATAAAATCTTCTGGATATTTACGCTCAAACCAAGCCAGACCATTTAAACCCTGATAATTTCTTAGGCCACCATAATAGCTTCTGTAGGCTGAGTAAGGATAAACTAGAGTGGAGAAAAAGAGAAAAACTACAATTGGTAAATAAAGAAAAAAGAATCGACGTAGTCTAACTTTGAACAAGAAAAGTTTCTTCTTTTTGTGCGAGAAAAATTGTCTTAAATCAATAGATCGCCAAGCAAAGAAATCATGATCTTTTTTTGGTTCAAAAAAGATATAACTAAAAAATAAACTAAGTATTACTCCAAGTAGCATGAAGCCCTGAAAAACCAGCTTGAACATTGTATTGGCTCTAGGATAAGTGTGATAAATATCTTCAAAATAAAAGAGTTCTGGAAAAATTATTAAAAATAAAACTAAAATAAAAAGCGCCAAAATTAAAATTGGTATTGGCTTCTTATCTAAAAAAAATGAGCGAATCATAATTAGAAACAAAAGCGCCCAAAATAAATGTGGACCATATAAAACTAATAATTGCCAAAAAGCTGTATGCTCTCTAGCAATTAATAAATTCCCGGCGATAGCAGTAAAATTCAAAAACCAAAAAGTAGAAATAACGGCTGTAGCAGTAAAAATAATTGATGCAGACAAAAAAAGTGGCAAGAAAAAAGATTTATCTTTGATTAATAAAATAAAAGAAATAATCACGAGCAAAAGCCCATAAATCATAATGTCCCAAGTATTTGTCATCACTAAAACTCCAAATAGAATTCCTATCAAAATGCTGGGTAATTTAGGAAGAACTTTTTTAAGTAAAAGTTCTTTTAGCCAAACAAAAATTGTCAAAAGCATTAATAAAGAAATCGGCAAAGATAAAACGTGAGCGTGAAGATCACAGACTACAAAACTATAGGCAGGAAATTCATGGATGGTTCTCTCTATAAACCTCGTTGCGTCTGGGTACCAATAGGTATCAAAACTATTCCCGCTTAAAAAATACCAAAGAGTGTGACCGTTCGCTCCTAAAGCCACTAAAAAAACAGCAAAAAAGCCAGCAGCCACAGCAGCTTTGAGGCCAACTTTATCTTCACTTAAATTAGCGCGCAGATTGAAGGCTAAAGAAAAAAGCTCCAGACAAAAAAGACCAAAAATAGTGATCAATAGTAAATTATATCCATAAGTTAGATCAACCTGCCAAAGATGAATCAGGATCGCATTATAAAATTGCCCAAAACTATAATAGTTGATACTTTGATTGGCAAACCAAATATCTCCAGCAGGCAAAGTTGGTGATTTTAGATAAGCCTGGATAAAACCGGCGTCCATAAATTTTTCCAAACCTAAGGTTTCTGGCTGAAAACTTCGAGTAATAAACAAAAAAACCATAGCAGCCAGCAGAACAATTTCTTCAATTAAAATTATTTTGCCAAATTTTGTAATAAAATCTTTCAGAAAATTTTTCTTAAACCAAAAAAAACGCCAAGAAAAATATGAAGACGTAGCAATCAATATGAAAAATAAAGAGTTAACTCCTATGTCAGTATTAATTGGAATTTTAAAAAAAGCTAAATTCCAAACCAGTAGAGATAGAAGCAAGATGGAAAAAATTCTCCCAAATCCCCAAGCAGAGTCTCTCAAGTAAACAAACTTGTTAGATAAATGAAAAATAAGTGGCAAAGCAATAATCTGCAATAAAAACAAAACAAAATATGTCCAAAGTAAAAGTAAAAGATCATGAACCAGCATGGGCTCTACTATAACAAAAAGCTCTTGATTTTTGAAACAATTGCTTTGAAAGAAAAGAATTTATAAGGATAATCAATAGCGCGATCAAGCAAATTGCTCAACCACCAGATCTGGACTTTTTTCTGATTATTGGCTAAATAAGAAGCTACATCCCAATTGTCCTCAACAAAATAATCAAGCTCTAGTTTTTCGATCATTCTCTTTTTGAAAAAATGAGGCTGTTCATCTTGGTCATTAAAGTAGATTGCTTTGAAAATATTGTTACGATTAAAAACTTTTTGCCATCTAACCGTATCACTCTTGAGACAAGAGAAACGTGCGCTGACTATGTAGATTTCTAATTTATTATCTAAATCTAGAACTAATTTTTCGAAATCAGAAAAACCACCAGCTAATTTAAAGCTACTCTTGTGTACCAATAACCACAAAAACTCCTCCAAATTAGAACTGGGGTGATAGAATTCTAATTCCTTGCGTGGAAAAAGATGAGCTTTTTTACTGCGAGAAATCAAACTACGAAAAAAACGACTGGGGTTATAAAGAATCACTCCGTCGAGGTCAAAACCAATTTTTATTTTTTTCTTTGTCATATCCTTATGAAGCAGAAGTCTCCATTCTAACATGTTTGGCGAGTTTTCTGGCACTAGAGACAGCATGATTGATGCCTCGATCAAACGGGTAAACATGTTGCATAGAAACCCAATATAAATTTTTTATGCTCGTATTAAATTTTGGCAAATATTGACTCTGGTTAATAAAACTAATTGGTTGAGCAAAAGGCGCCTTAAAAACCTTTGCCTCGATTAAATTCTGGTCAAAATCTTGATCAAGTTTTTTTAAATAAGGTCTGTAGTCAGCAAGCAATTGCTCAGTGGATTTTTGATATTCTATGTCACTTGCTTCCAAATAACGACCCAAATAAACCAAACTCTCGCCATTGTAATGTTTATTTGAAACAAGATTGTCATGTTCCACCATAGCTACAAAAGGCCAATTTTTTTCATTAATGTTCAACCAATACGTACCATCTTGTAAGATTTTCTTTTTCAAACGAAGTAGCATTGTCATTGCTCCTAAGCCAAGCATTTTATCTTGTTTCAATTCTGGAAGGTCGATTAGTTTACTAAAAATAGGGGAAGATAAAGTAGAAATAACCAAATCATATTCTTTACTAAATTTTTTCCCAGCTCCATCTATTAATGACAGGATAAATTTATCTTCTATTTTGTTAATTTTTTCTACTTTATGAAAAAAATTAAATTTAACTCCCATTTTTTCTAGCTTACCAACAATCAAATCTGCCAAATTTCTAAAACCACCTTCAAAGTATCCCAAGGCAGCTGTACGCGGATTAACTCTTGCCCAAAACCAAGAAAGATTAATTTGGTCTTTAAAACGACCAAATTTAGAAACAAAGAGAGGCTCCCAAATTACTTTCCAAGATTCTTTGCCCATGGTCAAAATTAAAAACTGACTGGCTTTAAATTTTTCTAATATCACACCATTCGGTAGGATTTTCAAAAAAGCTAAAACAGCACCAGTTCTTAATCTAGAAAGAAAAGAGATTTCTTTGAATTTAAGTAAAGTCCAAGGGGTATCGATTTGCCAAATTTTACCATTATAGAGAGTTGAGCTCTTGGCTTTTTTGTAAACCAATTGCTCACGAAGCTCAAGTTCAGACAAAAATTGTTTAAATGCCTTATCTGTGTCAAAAACATGATGGTAATGTTCTTCTAATGTCCAATCCCAACCATCCTCTTTGAAGCCAGCAGCCAAACCACCTGCGGAATCATTGGGATCAATTATCTCTATAGAATTGTTTTTATCCTTGCTTAGATCATAGGCTACTGCCAATGCGCCAAAGCCGGCACCAATAATTGCAATTTTCATAATATGTCAGTCACGAATTTATTTTTCTCCTCAGCATTTCTCGAGTAAAGACATTTACTCGGGTAATGCAATGCATCGAAAATAAATTCGTTCCTTTCTTTAACTAATGATGGCAAGTTTTGCACTTTAGAGAGTTCGTTAGAAGTCACTGTAAACCAAACATACTCAATCGTTAATCTCTAAACAGTGACTTCTCCGAGTGAGACGAAGATTGTTATGCTCATTAAACAAACAATTTTAGTCGAACGTAACTCGTCAAAGTGTAAAGCTTGCATATCACCATTATCTCCAATTTGGAACTAAAAAGTAAACAGCATTTGCAAAATTCTTTGGAACTTCCAAAGCTGTCCAGTGTGGGTAAAAAATAATAAAGAAAAATAAAGGCCAAAAAAGCACATTGAAGATGAGTGCTCTTTTCTTTGCCTTATCTTGAATCTTTTCAAAAAAGTTAAGTAGGAAATAGGATAAAAGAATAATTAAAAAGGGAATTGCTGGCAGATAATGATAAATAAACATTGGCCTTGAAAAAATTATCCATGGCAAAAAACTCAATAAATAGATTAAAAATATCAGAGAAATGCCATTCCTGAGAGCAGAAACATGTTTTTTACTTAAGAGAAAAACTATAGTAATTAGCAAAGCTAAAAATAAATAAAAACTTAGCAAAGGATTCTCCAAAGCATAAATGTTAACTACTGAAGATATTTGTTCACTTCCTTTAAAAAACCAGACTGGCCTTAAATTTAATAGCCAACTCAGGGGACCACTGCTATATAAATGAACATTTGGATTGCCCAAATGAGACAAAACAATAGTTTTTTGCAAAATGAAAAAATCAGCAATAGTTCTGCCACCAATAAACATCGGTAAATAAGTTAAAAAATAAATAAAAGCTGGTGTAAAAATTAATGAAAAAATCAAAAAAGGTAATTTTTTAAAATTTTTAAGCGATAGAAATTCTCTGGTAAATAAGAGCAGAATTATCCACAAAGCTGTCCACTTACTTGCCAAGGCAAGAGCTAAAAGACAACCACTTAAAAATAAAAATTGATATTTTTTTTGGGATAAATAAACAAAATAGGCAAAAACACCCGCCAAAAGAAAGAAAAGCAAGAAAATATCATTCATGGCAATGCGAGATTGGACGAGAAATAAACCATCTAAACTCAAAAAGAAACTGCCTAGTAAAGCTAAATTGCTTGCTAAATCATTTCCCTCACCTTTGAAAAAAAAGTGCCGACCTAAATAACGTAAGAAAAAATAAAATACAATCAAGGTAAGCATAGAAAAAACAAGCGAAGGCAGGCGCCAAGCTAAAGGATTTTTACCTAAGAAATGAATGGAAGTGGCTTGAAAATATTTTGCCAAAGGTGGATGAAGCCAATCGGCAATATTTTGTCCATCATAACTTGGCTGATTGTAATCAAAAGGCATTTGAAAATTACCATCACTCAGCATCATCGCCGCTGGCACATGATAGAGCTCATCAAAATACATTTGACTGGGATAATTAAGACGAAACAAACGAGTAAATAAAGCAAAAAGCAAAATTAAGCTAAGAACCACTATTTCTTTTAGGGTCATTGTATCTCAAACTATATGCTAAAAATGAGTTTTTGACAAGCTAATCTACAAGTAAGCCTTGAGAAGCAGCAAAGAGCAAATCTAAGAAGTCAGCCAGATCTAATGATGTTCCACCAAGTAAGACGCCGTCACAAACTTTCAAAAAAGAAACGACATTGTCAGCATTGACACTGCCGCCATAAATCAAAGTCTTTGAATTATAATTTACTTGTAATTCTTTTCTAATTGCGAGTAAATTCCCAGCCTCTTCAGCCTGGCCACTACCAATGGATGCCACCGGCTCATAAGCCAATAGGCATTGTGCAAGAACTTCATTCTTTAAAAAACGAGCTTGTTCAACAAAATAAGCCTTATCTAAACATAAAATTGGCTTAATTTTCCAATTAAGTGCTTCATTAACTTTATCCGCCACTAACTGCGATGTCTCTGCTAAAAATCTCCTGCGCTCACTATGTCCTAAAATTGCATATTCGATATTTAAATCTTGCAAATTAAAAGCTGCTACTTCGCCAGTGTAAGATCCGCTACCAAAAGGACTAAGATCTTGAACAGCTAATTTGATAGGTAAATGACGCTTGTCGATAATCTCTTTGGCTAAAGACAAAAAGGGATAGGGCGGGGCCAAAATTATTTCCAAAGAATCAAGTGGTCTACGATTTTCTTCATTGCTTGGAAAATTATTTAGCCAATATGCTACTTCTGAAAAAGTTTTATTTGATTTCCAATTAGCAATGACGTATTTTTTCATCTGTATAGATATGTTACCATGTCACAATCGTGTTAGAAATTGCCGAACTCCTCAATGATCTCAATCCAGAACAGCGCAAGGCTGTTTTACATAAAGATGGACCAGCGATTGTTTTAGCTGGAGCAGGCAGTGGTAAAACCACGGTTCTTACGACTAGAGTTGCCTATCTAATCAAGGAAAAAAAGCTTCCAGCTAGCAGTATTTTTCTGGTAACTTTTACCAATAAGGCCGCTGCGGAGATGCAAAAAAGGGTTTTTGAATCTACTGGTCAAAGACTAGCTTTTTCTGGCACTTTTCACAGCTTAGCCGCTAAAATTTTGCGCATCGAGGCTGGCTACGGAAATTTGGAAAAATTTGGTCTCAATGCCAACTTCACCATCTATGATAGCGACAACCAACTTTCTGTTATTAAAAATATTTATAAAAACAATGGTTTCGATTCAGCCACATTTAAACCACAAGTCGTTAAAGCAAAAATTAGTAGCGCCAAAAATGAGCTAATTAGTCCAATAGATTTTAAAGAAACTGCCTCAGACAGCCTACAGATTTTTACTGCCAAAGTTTATAAAATTTATGAAAAAAGATTACGTGATGAGAACGCAGTCGATTTCGACGATTTACTTTCAATTTGTTATCGACTCTTAATGGAAAACGAAGCCGTTAGAAAAAAATATCAAGAAAAATTTCTGCACGTTTTGGTCGATGAATTCCAGGATACCAATAAAGTCCAATATTTTTTAAGCAAGATTTTAGCAAAAAATCCTCGTTTGCCATCATCTGAAGATAATCTTTTTGCCGTTGGTGACTTCTCTCAGAGTATTTATGCCTGGAGAGGGGCAGACTATCGCAACCTCAAAAGATTGAGTCAAGATTTTAAAAATATTACTGAATATCGTCTCGAAAGAAATTATCGCTCTACACAAAATATTCTTGATGCTGCTACTTCTGTTATTTCTAATAATCTGTCTCATCCTGTTTTAGAATTATGGACCGATCAAACTTCTGAGGAAAAACTAGAAGTGTACGAGACCAGTAGTGGAGAACTAGAGGCTGAAAAAATAGCTTCCATCATCAAAGAAAAATATTCAGACAAACTCAACGAAATTGTTTTACTTTATCGCACTAATGTTCAATCTCGTACTTTTGAAGAAGCTTTTATGCGTCGCAAGTTGGCTTATAAAATAGTCGGAGGGACCAAATTCTACGATCGCAGTGAAATCAAAGATTTGCTAGCTTACCTGCGTCTTTGTTTTAATAAGCTCGATAGTCCAAGTCGAATTAGAGCAGAAAAAAATGGCAAGAGACGTTTGGCAAAATTAGATGAGTGGCTATCCAAAACCAATCAAGCAACTATAGAAAATCCCAGTACTTGTCTGCAAGGTATTTTGGAAAACACTCTCTATCTAGATAAATATGACCAAAAAGATGCTGAAGATGCTGATCGTTTAGCCAACATTCAAGAATTATTTAATGTTGCCAGTCGTTTCGATAATACTTTATTACTTTTAGAAAACATTGCCCTTGTTCAAGATGGCTATTTGGCCAATGAAAAGGATTTTGAGCAAAAAGAAAATAATGAAATCACCATGATGAGTCTGCATTCCGCCAAAGGTCTGGAGTTCCCAATTGTTTTTATGGTTGGCATGGAAGAAGGCCTATTACCTCATTCCAGAGCTATTTTTGAAAGCAATGAAATAGAAGAAGAACGTCGCCTTTGTTATGTAGGTATCACCAGAGCCAAAGAAAAATTATATTTTAGTTATGCTAGAAGTCGCTTCACTTATGGCTACAGTAGTGATTGTATGCCGAGTAGATTCCTTGCTGAAATTGATCAAAAACTACTAAAAATGAATCGTAGTTTTGATAGTGCCTCTAGCCACCCAGAACGTGAAAAGTATTTTTATAAAAAAACCAAAACCGAGCCAACAAACAAAAAACCCAAGCAACGACTAGTGATTGATGATGAAAGTTTGGAAGCTTTGCTAAATGACGAATTAGATATTAGAGAGTTTTTAAAAAAGTAGCCTTGGCAAAATCTAGATATTTAACCTATAATGACAAGCTAGCCTATGCTGATTAGAGAAATACTTCCACAAGAGAAAGAACTTTTTAACCAAGTTGCTAATCATCCTCTTCAATCCTACGAGTGGGGCGAATTTAGAAAAAAAACTGGAGTCCAAGTCGAGAGACTTGGCTTTTTTGTTGGCGGCAAAATAAATAGCACCATGCAAGTTACTTTTCATAAAATTCCATTTTTAAATCGTTTTGTCGGCTATTTTCCAAAAGGTTTTACTCCAGACGGAGATCAAATGGCAGCTTTGCAACAGTTAGCAAAAAAATATAATGCCATTTATATCAAGATGGAACCAAATGTTAAGAAACCAATTGAACAAAGTAGTGAAGAGAATCCAAACATTCAATTTTTGAAAAAATTTCAGGTAGAAGAGGGCAGACCTTTATTTACCAAGTACACTTTTGAATTAGATTTAAGCTCCAGCGAAGAAGAATTAATTGAGAAACAAAATAGTAAAACTCGCTACAACGTTAAACTTGCTAGTAAAAAAGGAGTTAGAATCGTCGAAGACAGCACTCAAAGAGGTTTAGAAGATTACCTAAAAATTTTAGAAGAAACAACCAAGAGACAAGGATTTTATGCTCATACACCAGATTATTTTCGTAAGCTTTGGGAGAGTCTAAAAGACAGTGGAATGATGCATATTTTCAAAGCAGTCTATGAAAATAATGTTTTGGTGGTTTGGATTGTTTTTATCTTCAATGATGTTTTATATTATCCATACGGAGCTTCTAGCTCTATAAACCGTGAAGTCATGGCTAGCAATTTAATGATGTGGGAAGTGATCCGTTTTGGCAAAACCAAAGGTTGCAAGAGTTTTGACATGTGGGGCTCGCTTGGACCAGACCCAGATCCAAAAAGTCCATGGAATGGTTTTCATCGCTTTAAAAAAGGCTACGGTGGAGAGCTGGTCGAGTTTATAGGCAGTTATGACTTAGTCAACGATTATCCTGTTTATAAACTTTACACCTTGGCGGAGAACTTACGTTGGAAATTTTTGAGAATAAAAAAACAAATTTTAAAATTTAATTAGCGAAAGGGCATATGCAAAAAAGATTTAAAAGAATTCTACTCAAAATTGGCGGAGAATCTTTAATTGGAGATCGGGAGTATGGAATCGACCCAAAAGCTGTTCTTTCTCTCGCTGAGAAAATTAAAGGTATTTATGCCAAAGAAGTAGAAATTGCTATTGTAATTGGCGGAGGAAATATCTTTCGCGGTTTAGCTGCTTCAAAAAATGGAATCGACCGAGCTACTGCTGATTATATGGGTATGCTCGCCACAGTCATGAATGGCTTGGCACTTCAAGATGCTTTGGATAAAGTTGGTGTCCCAGTGAGAGTTCAGTCTGCACTACAAATGCCTGCTGTAGCTGAAAGTTTTATTCGTAACAAAGCCATTCGTCACATGCAAAAAGGCAGAGTTATTATTCTAACTGCTGGCACAGGCATGCCTTACGTTACCACTGATTCAGGTGCTTCCCTGCATGCGCTGGAATTACACTGCGATGTCTTAATGAAGGCTACCAAAGTTGATGGCATTTATGATAGCAACCCGACAAATAATCCAAGTGCCAAGCGTTATAAAACAATGAGTTTCAAAGACGCAATTGAAATGGACGAAATTCAAATTATGGACACCTCAGCCTTAGCTATGTGTAAAGAGAACAATATGCCAATTATGGTTTTTAATCTCTTTGATGATGGACAACTAGAGAGAGCCATTGATGGGGAAGACATCGGAACCTACATGGCCAGCGATACTAAAACTGTCCTAGCTTAATCTTTTAGACTTGTTGGAAAAGATGATTTTGTGTCATACTAATTGCATATGAAAACATTTGCTATTAACGGTTTTGGTCGCATTGGTCGATTGGCTTTTCGCGTTTGGTTTGAAAAAGAAAGCGATAAAATTGCTCTTAAAGTTATTAACACTTCTGGCTCCATGAATATTGGAGATTGGGTACATTTAATTAAACACGACACTGTCTATGGTTCATTCAAAGAAAAAATTACTTTCAAAGAAACTCAAAACATAGACGAGGTTAGCGATGAAAATCCAGAACTTGGCTATATTAAAGTTGGCGAACATAAAATTGTTGTGACCGCTCAAAGAGATCCTGCCAAAATTCCTTGGACGAAGTATGAAGTTGATATTGTTCTTGAATCAACTGGTCAATTCAATAAACCTAAAAAAGCAATTGCTCATATTACCGCTGGAGCTAAAAAAGTTTTACTTTCAGCCCCTACTAAATCAGATAAAGAAAATGAAGTTTCGACTAGCGTTATTTCTGTCAATGAATTTGATAAATCCAAACAAATTTTTTCCAACGCTTCTTGTACCACTAATTGCGTAGCTCCTTTGGTAAAAATTATGAAAGAAAAATTTGGCATTGAAAAAGCCGTTTTGACCACCATTCATTCTTACACCGATGATCAAAATTTGCATGATAATTCACACAAAAAAGACATGCGTAGAGCACGCAATGCTGCTTCTAATATCGTCCCTACCAGCACCGGCGCTGCCAAGTCAACCGCTGAAATTATTCCTTCCATGAAAGGTAAATTTGATGGCTTAGCCATTCGTGTCCCAACTCCCACTGTTTCACTTTCTGATCTAACTTTTCTAACCAAAAAAGATGTCACCGCAGAAAAAGTCAATGAAGCTTTCATCGAAGCCAGCAAAAAAGATTATCGCCGCGTCGTCGCTGTCAGCAATGAACCCCTGGTTTCAAGCGACTTCATTGGTTGCGAATACTCAGCTGTAGTTGATCTTGCCCTTACTCAAGTAATTGATGGCAATTTAGTCAAAGTCATTGCCTGGTATGACAATGAATGGGGCTATACCTGTAGATTAGTTGAGCAACTATCAAAGATTTAAGCTAAGCAAATCTCTAGAGCCTTTCCTAACTGATAAATACACAAGTGGAATCTCCAGTGCGCGAAACTCTTGTTAATTTTTCATGTTATAATTCCATTCTTATGCCTAAAACCACAAAACCCGTCGATAAAAAGGACGAAAAAACAGCAGTTAAAAAAGAAGCAAAAAAGGAAACTCCAAAGAAATCCTTAATAGCTCCAAACGATTTTGTTACAATTACCTTGAAGTGGACAATCCTCGAACCAGTTTATAAAAAAACAGTTAATCGCTTTGCCAAAGATGTTAAAGCCGAAGGCTTTCGCAAGGGTAAAGTTCCTTTTGCGATTGTTGAACAAAAAGTTGGTTTAGATAAGATTATTGATCAAGTTTTGAGAGAATTGATTCCACAAGCTTATGAAGAGCAGGTCAAAAAAGACAATAAGAAACCAATCACTACTCCAGAATTTAATCCCATTAGTTTAGAAAAAGGCAAAGATTGGGTTTTGGAAGCACATTTTTCTGGTATTCCAGAAGTTAAATTGGGTGATTATAAGAAAGTCACTAAAAAAGGCAAAGCAGAGGCTGCTAAATTCATCGAAGAACGCAATAAACAAATCAAAAAAGAAGCCGCAGAATGCAAAAAAGAAGACAAAGATCATGATCATGAGCATTCTCATCAAGAATTGAGTGAAGATGAGAAAAAAGAGATTAATCTTCAACACATTTTTAAAGAATTAGTTGCAGAATTCTCCCCAGCAATCGGCGAGCTTTTGCTCAGACAAGAAACTCAAAACGAATACGAGAGATTAGTTAAGCAACTCAAACAATATAAAATTTCTATAGAAGATTATTTAGCTAAACGCCAAATCAGCATTGATCAATTAAGCCAAGAATTGGCTGGTAGCGTTTTAAGCCGTTTGCAATTAGATTTCATCATGGCTGAGATCAGTAAAGTGGAGAAATTCACTGCTACAGATGAAGATATTAAGGCTGAATTAAATAAAATTACTGATAAAAAAATGCGCCAAGAATTAGAAAAAAATCAAGATTACTTGAATCAACTGAAGGCTAATTTACTTCAAAGAAAAACTTTAGATCTTTTGCTTACGCTCTAATTTTGCTATAAGAGAGTAATTTATTGACTTGCGAATCATAAGAACCTATAATGCGCAAGTTAATAATATATCTGTATCAAAATGACAACTTTTGGGCAGGGCAACAATCAATCTAAAGCAAATTCGCAAAAGACGATTAGTCCTTTTGCTGGTTCTTTACTGGAAAATGAGCAAAAAAGTCCAGGCTCTTCTCCTAATCAAAACAGAAGTGAACAAGATTCAAATTCCTTTGCCAATGCTTTATTAAACAGTTCTGGCAGGATGGATGAAGCAGAGAATCAAGATTTATTGCGCAAACAACAAGAAGAACTACTTCTCAAACAAAAAAAAGAAGCTTTAAGAAAAAAACTCCACGACAGAGTTAATCCTGTTGATTCTTATGATCTTTTTTCAGCCAAAGAAGAAAAAAGTAAGAAAGAGCTCAATGAAGTTAGAAAAGAATTAGAGCTATTAATTGCCGATATTAAAGATCTTAGTCAAGAAATTGAAGCTGCAGTTTCCCAAGATATAGTTGCTCCGGGTATTGATGGTGGTAGCTACTACACAAACTTTTTTCACCAATTACGCCAATTAATCATGTTACTTCGTCAAAAAGTTGGTAGCGCTAGTAGCTGGGCTCAACAAATGCAGGGCAAAGGTAAAAAGAAACAGGGTTTAAATTATAAAAAAACCAAAGATGTTCACAGTGGCTTCAATAACGAAAGAAACGCTGGAGCAAATGCGGTAGGATAGTGACTTTTACATAATGGAAGAGTTAAGAGAACACAAATACTTCCTGCCCAAAGAAAAAATTCAAAATAATGACCACAATTGGTTTATTGAGAATGGAGCCCCTTTAATTAACGCTTTTAGACTTACATCAAGTATTGCGAAGTTTCCAGATTTGAGAATGTATCGTCAATTACTTGCATACGAATTATCAACAGCGACTCATCCTGATTATTTTTGGAATGAATATGATGGAGATTCTCCAAAACCAACTGAAGAAGATAGAAAAACTATGGTTTCGTATTTGAAATTTGTAACTTCATTTACCGGTGTTCTGCACTCTAAAGAAATTGAGCAAATTGAAAATGGTAATTTTTATGAATTTATGAAATTTTTCAAAAAACTTGAGTCGCCAAAACCTCTCACAAGCAGAGATGAATTAAAACAAAAAATATTAATGTGGAGAGAAGAAGAATATAAAATAATTGCTTTTCAAGGCTCATTTGATCCACCAACAGAGACTCATTTGATAAATGCAACAGAAGCCTTATTGCTAGCTCAAGAACAAAAACTAAAATTTAAAATTATATTTATTCTTGATAATGACGAGCTGATACAAAGAAAAGCTAAACCGGAAGATGAAAGACCAAGAGTTGGTGTTGAGAAGCGAAGAGAAATTTTAGAATCATTTTGGCAAGTCGCAGGAACTTGCGTCAGCAATGTCAAATCCGCAGATGATTGGTGGGGCTACGTCATGGAGTATCAGGAACTAGGAGTTGACCATGTTCTAATTACAAGAAAACAAAATCAGAAACTAGATGATATCCTAGAAATAGAGAAAAGAAACATAGTCATTAGGGGAGCAAAAAAGAAAGTCTTGTGGTTAGAAGAGATACCAAATGGACTAACATCGACCATGTTGATGGAAAGATATAAAGAATCTCTAGAATGAGACTTTCGTTCAGCTCGAAGACTCAGCAAAATAAAAAATCGCCTGCATGGCGATTATTTATTTTGTGAGCTTGAGAGAACTCGAATCTCTGACCTCTTCAATGTCAATGAAGCGCTCTAACCAACTGAGCTACAAGCTCGTATCTATGAACATATTACATGAGATACGTAACAGAGGGCGATTATAGAAAACTTTGCGCTAAATATCAAGAAGTATCCTGATTCAATAATTGCGACAAAAGCCTTCGTAAGTTATAATCCTCTCGTCAAGATTAATTAATAGTATATAATAACGACCTTGCGTGATTAGAAAAAAATATAATAAAAACAGAAGTGAACAAGTCTATGTGAAGGCGAATCATCAGATTCGTTTTCCAAGAGTACGCGTTCTAGGTGAATATGGTGATTCTTTAGGGGAAATGTCCTCTAACGAAGCTTTAGAAAAAGCTTTGGAGCAGGGGAACGATCTCGTTCTGGTTACAGAAAAAGCAGAACCACCAGTTGTTAAAATTATTGAACTTTCAAAATATAAGTATCAGCTCAAGAAAAAAACTGCTGATACCCGCAAAAAATCAAAGACTCAAGAACTAAAAGAGTTGCGTTTTAGCCCTTTTATGGGTGAAGCTGACTGGCAAGTCAGAAATCGCAAAGTGAGAGAGTTTTTGGAAAAAGGCAATAAAGTTAAATTAACTTTAATGTTTAAAGGTCGACAAATTGTACGTAAAGATTTAGGTTATGACGTTTTTGAAAAAATCTTTACTAGCAATGCCGATGTTGGCAAAGTCAGTATGCCAGTCAAGTTGATTGGTAAGAAGTTACAGGCACAATTAGATCCGATTGGTAAGAAAAAATAAATAGGAACTTATGAAAAAAATCAAAGTCAAAACTAGAAAAGGCGTTTCCCGTCGTTTTCACGTAACTGGTGCGGGCAAAATCATGCGTCGTATCCAAAATCGCCGTCATTTACGCAATAACAAAAGTAAAAAAGCTATTAGAAACTACAGAATTCCAGTCGAAGTAACTGGCAAATTTGCCGTAAAAATCAGGAAAATGCTCGGCTTAGCTTAATTTTCTAGAAAGAATAACCTACTATGTCAAGAACAAAAACAGGCGTTACTCGTCATAAAAGACACAAAAAAGTCCTAAGCCTTACCAAGGGTTTTCGCGGTACAAACAGCAGACTCTACAAACGCGCTAAAGAAGCTTTGTTGCATGCTGGCCAATATGCTTATATCGGTCGCAAATTACGCAAGCGTGACATGCGTCGTTTATGGATCACTCGTATCACTGCAGGCATCAAACAAATCGGCGACAGTCTTAACTACTCTCGCTTTATCAAAGCTTTAAAAACTGCCAAAATTGAATTAAATCGCAAAATGTTAGCCGAAATTGCTGTCAAAGACTTTGACACTTTCAAAGAAATTGTTGCCAAAACTCAAAAATAAGCGTATAAATAACTAATCAAATGTTAAATTTTAGTCGTAAGCAAACCAGCATTATTTTCCAAAATTTCTTGATGAAGGAGAATGCGGGGTAGTTTGCGAAAAAAATAGTAAAAATATAAAAACCCCGCATAAAAGCGGGGTTTTTTAGTTTGGAAAGGAGTTGAAAATGTCAGAAATGGCAAGGTCCGATGAAGTCAATATAAGTGAAAAGCTGAAACCAATGGAAAGCTATAAGTTTTCTGGTTCAAAAGCCAGAAGTTTAGGAGAAATCTTAAGAAGATATCCCAAAATGCAATCCAATTCTCCAGAATTGTACGTCTTATCTTATTTAAATGAACTTGGCGGAGCTAAGATCTAGGGTTATAATCAAAGATCATGAGTCAACAAGATTACATTAAAATTTGCCAAGATTTGCTTTCGCAAGCTAATCAAGAGAATGACACTAAGGCTGAAGATTTGCGTGTCAAATATTTAGGCAAAAATGGCCTATTCAAAAATCTGTCCGCTCTCATCAAAGAAGTCCCGAATGAGCAAAAAAAAGCTTTTGGCCAAGAACTAAATAAGACCAAAAGTAAAATCGAGGAGAAATTAAAGGAAATTGAGCAACAACAAAAAACTACTCAAGCCAAAATTGACCTGACTTTACCTGGCAAAAAAGCCAAAGTTGGTCATCTCCACCCAATTTCTCAAGCTATTGAAGAGATCAGCCAGATTTTTGAAAGAATTGGTTTTAACAGAGTCCGATATCCTGAAGTTGACTTCGATTATTATGTCTTTGAAGCCCTCAACATGCCTAAAAACCACCCCGCTCGTGATGAGTGGGAGACTTTCTTTATCGACACTCCTGCACACGAAAAAATGGGCAAGATCGTTCTCACTACTCACACTTCCAATGGGCAAGTCCGCGAGATGGAGAGACTCAAATCAAAACCACCAATTCGCATGATTAACGTCGCTCGCACTTATCGTCGTCAAAGTGATGCCACCCACACCCAAATGTTTCATCAATTTGAAGGTTTAGTTGTCGATAAGGGTATTAATATCCAACATCTCAAAGGAACCCTAGATTATTTCGCAGAAAGCTTTTATGGACCAGGCACCAAGAGTCGTATCAGACCTTTTCACTTTAAATTTACCGAACCATCCTTTGAAGTCGACTTTAGTTGCCACATTTGCGGTGGCACCGGCAAAAACTGCCGTTTCTGCAAATCAGGTTGGCACGAAGTTGGTGGTGCAGGCATGGTTCACCCCAATGTTCTGAGAGCTGGCGGAATTGATCCAGATGTTTATACCGGTTTTGCTTTTGGCTGGGGAGTAGAGAGGACTTACACTCTCAAAAAAGGATTAAACATTGATGACATCAGACTTTTTTATTCAGGTAATTTAGAATTTTTGGAGCAATTTTAATGAATATTTTAATTCCAGATAAGTGGCTGAGAGAACACTTACAAACTAAAGCTACTAAAAGTGATATTCAAAAATATTTGTCACTGAGTGGACCTTCTGTAGAGAGAATTTACGACAATGAAGTCTACGACATTGAAGTGACCACTAATCGCGTCGATAGCATGTCAGTGCGAGGGGTTGCGAGAGAAGCTGCCACCATTCTCAAAAGAGCTGGCATAGCAGCCCAACTAAAAGATGTTAAATTCCAAGAAATTAAAAAACATCCTGCTGAAAATCTGCCTCTGCCAGAAATTATTTATGAAACAGATGAGGTTCATCGTGTTTTAGCCGTGGTTATGACCGGAGTAAAACATGTCGATAGTCCAGAAATCATGAAGCAAAGATTAGAAGTCATTGGAGTTAACGCCCATGAAGCCCTCATCGATATTAGCAATTACATCACTCACGAGCTCGGTCATCCTTGTCACGTTTTCGATTATGACAAAATAATGAATCGCGGCGGCAAAATTATTATCAAAGAAGCAACTAAGGGTAAGAAATTTACCACTTTAGATGGAGCTGAATACGAGACTATTGGCGGAGAAATTGTTTTCGAATCAGAGAGTGGAGAAATCATTGATCTGCCAGCAATTAAAGGTACTTTAAACACTTGCGTAGATAAAAATACAAAATCAATTTTGTTTTGGATTGAATCCTTAGATGCTAAAAAAGTTCGTCGCGCTTCAATGGGCCATGCCATTCGTACTGTAGCCGCTCAACTCAATGAAAAAAATGTTGACCCCAACCTTGGCAAAGAAGTTATGGAATATGGCGTAAAACTTTTTGAAAAACTTTGTCAAGCCAAAGTCGCTTCAGAACTTTATGACTATTTTCCTAATCATCAAATTCCAAAATCAGTTGCTCTTAAAATGGAAACTATCAAAAATTACCTTGGCATTGAATTGAAAGAAAGTGAGATCAAGGAAATTTTGCACGACTTAGATTGTCAGGTGAGTATTAAAAATAATGTTGTGACTGTCACTCCACCAACTTTTCGTCCAGACATTACCATTGCTGCTGACGTCATTGAAGAATTGGCCAGAATTTATGGTTATCACAATTTGCCAAGCAAACTAATGGATGGAGAACTATCAGTTAATCCAGACCCTAATACTAACTATCAGCTTGAAAGCTTGATTAAACATTTTTTGGCTGACCAAGGCTACCAAGAAATTTATAGTTACTCACTAATTAGTGAAAAGCTAGCACTTGATTCTGGCCATCAGCTAAATAAACATCTAAAGCTAGCTAATCCACTTAAAGAAGAAAATACTTATTTGCGTCGTAGCTTAATTCCTTCTTTGATTGAAATTATCGACAACAATCCATCGCAAAAAGAAATGTCTGTTTTCGAATTGGCTTTTATTTACAATCCGAAAGAAAATGATTTGCCAGAACAAACTCTTAAATTTAGTCTTGTTTCAAATAGAGCTTATTGCCAAGTAAAAGGAGATTTACTTAATCTTTTCGATAGACTTTATATTTTCTCTCATGATCAAGAATTAATCATTGATGAAAAGATTAATAAAGACATCCAAATGCCAATTGCTAAACAAGAAGCGGATTTTTTGATCAAAACTGATAAAAAACAAAAGAAAATTGGCGAACTAATGATTCTTAAAAATAATTTCACCGCCATTGAATTGGATTTGAAAAGTTTAATTGCCGTTTCAAAAAAATATCCAAATTACAAAAAACTAATTAAGACTGCTTCGATTATCGAAGATCTAACTTTTACTTTAAATAAAAATACTGCCGTTGGTGAATTAATCTCTGCCTTTAAAAAAGTCGACAAGCGCATTAAAAAAGTTGAGCTTTTAGATATTTACGAAAATAATTATAGTTTCAGCTTTATTTTTCAAGACGAAAAGATTAATATGAGCAGTGAAGAAGTCGAGCCCATTAGACAAAATATCGTCAAGATAGGTCAAGATGAATTCAAAGCTAAGCTGGTTGGCCAAATTTAAAGAAAAAAACAACCTTGAACTAATTAGGTTATTGCTTTTTTTCTTCATCATTTTCACTTTTAGCATCAACTTGTTTTATAAAATTTCTCTTGACGGAACTTATGTTCGCGGCTTACTAGTAGATTATTTAATTCCCAAAATCTACCTCGCTGAAATTTTTCTAATTCCTTTTTTGATTTTAGAGTTCAATCATCTAAAGAAAATTAAAATGGCAACTTATGGTTGCCTCTTAATTCTGTTTTTACTAATTCGCCAATTGCTCAGTCAAAATCCTTTAGCTGCCTTCACACATTTAATCCATTTTACAGAGCTTTTTTTATTCTTTATTGCTGTTAGTCGTGATCCGCTTTTTAAGAGCAAAATGGCAGCAAAGTTTAGCTTAGGAGCCATGTTCCTAGTAGTTATCTTTCAAAGCTTGTTAGCTTTTTATCAATTCTTTTTTCAGAAATCTTTATTGGCTTATCACGCCCTAGGTGAAACCAATTTGCAGGATTTTGCTAATATCAGCAAAGCTCAGTTTTTCTTTGGTGAAAAAATTCTCCCTTATGGAACTACGCCTCATCCTAACATCTTGGCTGGACTCGTAGTAGTTTTTTCAATTCTGATTATTCTCAAAATCAAAGGTTCCTTGAAGGCTCAGCTGATTTTGTTGGCTAATGCGCTATTGATTATTTTTCTTACTCAATCAATTAGCGCTTTACTCACTTTGGTTTTATTCGGAGTTTATTTAATTTTCCAAAGAATTAAAGTCAAAAGAATTTTTGTAATAATAATTTATTATTTTTTCCTTTTGTTGTTGCCATTTTTACTGAGCAAAATTTCTATAAATGGCATCAATCAAGATTCAGTTAATCGTCGAGTTGCACTAAATCAAGCCAGCCTAGAAATGTTTAAAGATAAAATGCTCTTTGGCGTCGGCATTAATAATTTCACTTTAAACTTGGAAAACTATTCCACAAATGGAAGCAATAGAGAAGTGATTCGCTTCGTCCAACCAGTTCACAATCTTTTATTTCTTGTTTTAAGTGAAGGTGGTTTATTGCTACTAATTATAATATTTTTGTTGATCAAAGAAGCCAAAATTGACGGCTTTTATCGCAAATCAATAATCTTGCTAGCTATCGCTAGTTTAGATCACTACCTGCTCAGTCAATTTTCTGGAATAAGCCTACTTGCTTTGTTTTATCTTTTTATATAAACAGCTTAATCATTCTTCTTATGTATTAGCAGAAGATGATGCCTCTGGTGTAGGCGTCGGAGTAGGTTCCGTGTAATTCCATTCCGTACCACCTGTTCCAATTTTAATTTTGCCACTTTCATTAGTACTGCCACTCTTTGAATAGGCTTTGGCATAGAGCTCATATTTGCCGCGCTCTAATTTGATGGTGTCTTGGAATTCTCGCTGATCTTCAACAGTCTTTTTGAGTTCAAAATCTTTTCCATCAGCTTTTACATACAACTCTAACTTAGCCACACCGGCATCACTGCCAGCTTTAATTTTATATGTAACATCTTCACCACTGATATTTTCTTCATTGCCAGGCATCTCTAAATTAACGTTAATGTCACTCTCAGCTCCACAATATTCTGTCGGATTATTATAGCGAGAATCAGTCTGTGAACTTTTCCAAGCGTCTATACCTTCCTGCCAACGATTACGACCATCTTCGCTAATTGGATCATTTTCTTTGAGAACAATAAATTCTTTTTCAGTGTAATCACCAAAAGCAATTTTAGCTTCAGTTGCCAATTTACCTTCTTCACCTTTACAAACTTTCAGCCATTTGTGAATTGGATCAAGTTCATTACTCAAGGTTCCTTTGATTACAAAATCCCATTTTGTAGCAAAACCGTCATGATTTCTAAATCCAGAGACAGCATCTAATTCGACTCTTTCTACATTGTCAGGCATTTTCCATTCTGGAGCTTGATAACCAAGATCAAGGGCTGCAAAAATAATACGACGCCAAATTGGGGAAGCTCCAGTGATTCCAGAAGCAACATAACTCATAGCTGTATTGTCGTTGTTACCTACCCAAGTACCAACAATCACATCCTGGCTCCAACCGATGGTCCAGTTATCTTTCATACTATTAGTAGTACCAGTCTTAACAGCGATTGGCTTACCAGTGTTGAGTAGAGAATTGGCACCGAAGGCCAAAAGACGGGCGTTATTGTCAGATAAAATATTGTTAATAATGAATGTTTCACCCTCATCGATGATTCTTTGTCCTTCAACTGGATAATGCTCGTAAAGTAAATTACCATCTTGATCTTCGACCTTAAGGATAGAAACTGGCTCAATTTTTAAACCACCATTGGCAAAGGCACTATAAGCAGTCACTAAATCTATCATTTTTACCTCAGCACCACCAAGAGTGACAGCAAAACCAAAGCGACTGAGGTTTTCTTTAGTTGGCTCAAGAGTTTGTAAACCCATGCTATAAGCTAAATTCAAGAAATTCTCTAAACCGACAATAGCTAAAGATTTAACTGCAGGAATATTTAAAGAACTGCCTAAAGACTCTCGCAAGCTCACTGGACCTCTAAATTTACCGTCATAATTTTTTGGCACATAAGGCTTTTCAACTTCATTGCGATTAAAAGTCGTTTCCACATCCATTAGCATTGAGGCTGGGTTATAACCTTTTTGAATCATTCCTAAATAAGTGATTGGTTTGATTGAAGACCCTGGTTGACGGAGACCGTCTACCACCACATTAAATTGACCACCAATGTCAGTGTTGAAATAATCTTTGCTACCAACCATGGAGAGAACTTCTCCAGTTTTAGGATTCATCGCTAAAGCAGCTCCATTACTGATGTTGTATTTATTAACAGATTCAACTTCTTCTGTAACAGCCATTTGTGCCTTTTCTTGCATTGACCAATCCAAAGAAGTGGTGACTTTAAGACCGCCTTTTTCAAGCACTTCTGCGCCAAACATTTCTTCAAGTTGTGAGCGCACATAAAAAACAAAATGCGGTGCTTTAATTTCGCTCGCAGCTCTTTCAAATTTGAGTGAATCCATTGAAGCAAGCGCGTCCTGATAAGCAAGCTCTGTAATATAACCATTATCTTTCATGGCAGCTAGAACCGCTTGCGTACGCATTTTCCAATAAGGATTACCGTCGTCGTCCAAAACCCCAGAATAAGGAGAATAAACGCTTGGTCGCTGTGGCAAGCCAGCTAGGAAAGCAGATTCTAATAAACCAAGCTCATTAATTGGCTTATTAAAATACATTTCTACGGCTGTTCCCACACCCCAACCATTTCCACCATATGGCGATTCGTTGAGATACATTGCCAAAATCTCATCTTTAGAAAATTTTCTTTCGATCTGCACTGAAATAACAAATTCTTTGAATTTACGAGTAATGGTTTTTTCATTGCTTAAGAAAACATTTTTAACTAACTGTTGAGTAAGAGTAGAACCACCCACCACGCGTCCACCTCTAAAAATTAAATTGTATGGAATGCGCACAATAGTTAGAAAATCAAAGCCACCATGTTTATAAAAATCTTTATCCTCAATGGCGACAGTAGCATGCTTAAGATCGTCTGGAATTTGATCAAAAGTAACTGGGTTGCGACGTTCTTCTTCATAAAGATCATAAAGTAGCTGACCATTGCGATCATAAATCTTGCTACTAAACCCATCTTTTCTGACCACTTCACCTGGTTTTGGTAATTCACGAGAATACCAAGCAAACATCGCTAAGAAAGCAATAATTCCAAGAATTACTAATCCAAAAAATCCAAAAGCAAGTAGGCGCAAACGCTTGGCTCTGAGTAATTTCATTTCTTCAGCGGATAACTGACGGCGACTTTTCAGACGACGAGATCTTAATTTCTTTGGCATAATTCTATAGATAAGACTATAAGCTTTTCTCTTCAATTGCAAAAAAAATAATTCGATTTTTCTTTTGTTCACAGATCCATTTTAGCAAACAATTAGACTTATAGCGAAATAAATTAAAAGAATGCTAAAATAAGATATAAATCAATAAAATTATGCCAGACACAAATCCACAAAAAATCCAAACTGTCTTGACTCGCGGAGTCAGTGAAATTCTACCTAATAAAGACGGTCTTAGTAAAATTATGACTGAGAAGAAAATCCGCTTGTATTTGGGAATTGATCCGACCGGAGCTTTTTTACATTTGGGTCACGCCGTGGGTTTACGCAAATTGCAACAATTTGCAGAACTTGGGCATCAAGTAATTTTATTAGTGGGCAATGGCACCGTTAAAATTGGCGATCCGACTGGTCGAGATGAAAGTCGCCCAATGTTAGATGACGCTACTATTGAGGAAAATTTCCAAGAATGGAAAAAACAAGCTAGCAAAATTTTAGATTTTGATCTCATTGAAATCCGCCACAACGGCGACTGGTTAGATAAACTTAATTATGCTGACATGGTCAAATTAATGGCCAAAACCACCGTCCAACAACTCATTGAAAGAGACATGTTCCAAAAAAGACTCAATGATGGTTTTCCAATTTTTGGTCATGAAATTATCTATCCACTTTTGCAAGGTTATGATTCTGTGGTGATGGATGTTGATTTAGAAATTGGTGGCACTGATCAAACTTTTAACATGATGATGGGTAGACACCTGCAACAACAATATAATGGCCATGAGAAATGGGTTCTGACCACTCCTTTGATCGAGGGCACCGATGGTCGTAAAATGAGCAAAAGTTTCAATAACTACGTTGCTTTAACCGATGAGCCAAGAGAAATGTACGGCAAACTGATGAGCATTAAAGATGAATTGATTATTAAATATTTTGAAGTTTTGACAGATGTAGACTCAGTGAAAATTTCTGAGATGGCAACTGCCATGCAAAATGGTAGCAATCCAATGGAATTCAAGAAAAAATTAGCTCTCATTATTACTAAAGATCTTCATGATGAAGTCGTTGCCAATGACGCAGCAAATTTTTTCGCCAAAACAGTCCAAAACGATGAAATGCCGGAAGAAAGTAATTTTGGCAGTATTACTATTAAAAATATTAAAAAAGCCAATGGCGAAAATGCCAAAAGCATTGAAGCTAAACCAGAATTAAGTTCGACCGAATTGGGTCGCCGCATTGAACAAGGTGCCGTCAAAATTTTACCCAGCATGCAAAAAATTGAAAGTAGAGAAGAGTTTCTTAATTTACCAAAAGGCACTAAATTGAAATTAGGTAAACGCGATTGGTATAAGATAGAAACTACAGACTAAAATATGACTAGAAAACAAAGAGATAGATTTGTAAAATTTTTTGCCATTTTAGCAATTGTGGCAATGCTTCTCGGTGGTATCGCTAGCTCTTTAGTTTTGTTTTTATCTTAAATAAGTATGTACCAACTCCAAGACTCAGTTCTAGTTGTCAAAGGCATTGGCAAAAATTTACAAGACAGCTTGGCTTCACAAAATATTGAACAAATTTTAGATTTATTGCTTTACCTACCGCTTCGTTACGAAGATCGCTCCTCAATTAAAACTATCCAAGAAATCAAGGGTCTCAGCCAAGAAGAAACTAAAATTGTCAAAAGTGATGAAAACCAAAAAGTTAACACTAACTTTGTGACCACTAAAGCCAAAGTTCTTAAATGGAATGAATATCGCAAGGGCAGGCTCTTGATTAGTCGTGCCACGATCATCGATGAAACCGATCAATTAAACTGTATTTGGTTTAATAATAAATTTCTTAAAAATAAACTCATCGTTGGTCAAGAATTTTTTTTCTCTGGCAATCTCAAAGATGGCTCTTTAATGCAGGCTACTGTAGAAAAAGTTGCTGATGATGCAGAAAATATCCACACCGGTCGCTTAGTGCCAATTTATTCGCAACTAGCTGGTCTCAAACAGGGCAGCTTGAGACGTGTTTTGGCAGAAGCAATTGGTAAATTACATCAGAGTGGCGATTTGGAACAAGTTTTTCGAGACCTACATTTTCCATCAGATATAGATCGAATTATTTTAGCCAGAGAAAGACTAGCTCTCGAGGAAATCCTGTATCTGATGCAGATTTCTGCTGAACACAAAAGAGAACATCAAAAAAAGAACGCCATTTTTTCTTTAGCAGAAACTCAAGAAACTCAAAATTTAGAACTACCTTTTGAACTAACCACCTCACAAGAAAAAGCCATTAAAGAAATTTTCGCTGATTTACACAAGTCAGCTCCCATGAATCGCCTACTCGTCGGTGACGTTGGTAGTGGTAAAACTATCGTCGCCGCCATTCCCGCCAACGCCCTAGTCAAAAATGGCCAAAATGTCTGTCTCATTGTGCCTACCAAAATTCTGGCTAAACAACACTACAACAATCTAAAAGCTATTTTTAAAGATATTAATTTTGCTTTGCTTAGTTCTGACAGTAAACTTGATCAAGCTGCAACAGAGCAGAGCACTTTTTATATTGGCACCCATTCATTGCTTAAACAATTAGAAAAAATTAAACCAAGTCTGGTTATTTATGACGAACAACAACGTTTTGGCGTCAAACATCGCCAATTAGAAGAATATTTAGATCAACAAAAAAAACAGCCACACTTACTTAGCATGACCGCTACACCAATTCCTAGAAGTTTGATGTTGAGTATTTTCAGCCATCTGGATTTGAGCTATTTAGATCAAATGCCTAACTCCAGAAAAATGGCAACGACTTGGCTTATTCCAAAAGCCAAAGAGCTAAAAGCTCTCGAATGGCTAGTCAAAGAACTGCTTGTCGAAGGTGATCGCAAGAAGCAGGCTATTATTATTTGCCCATTTATCAATCCATCTTCTTATGGGGCTACTGAAAATGTCGCCGCCGTCAAAGAAAGTCTAGAATTCATCAAAAAAGAACTAAAAAAAATCTACCAAAAATTAGATATTGATGACAAAAAACAGCTCAAAATCGCAGCCTTACACTCCAAACTTGATAAAAAAAAGCAGATTAAAATTATTGAAGATGTTTACGCAGAAAAAATTCAAATTTTAGTCAGCACACCAATGGTCGAAGTCGGCGTTGATTTACCCAATGCAGACATTATTATCATCCAATCCGCAGAACGCTTTGGGCTTTCTAGTTTGCATCAACTTCGCGGTAGAGTTGGCAGACAGGGACAAGAAAGCTACTGTCTTTTATTTAGTTCTGCTAATACTAAGCAAGATCAAACTAGCCAAGAGCGTTTACAAAAATTTTGTAAGGAAAAAGATGGTTTGAAATTAGCACAGATTGATTTAGAAAATAGGGGAGCGGGCGATATTCTTGGCTACAAACAGAGTGGTTTGAACAATTTACATTTCGCTTCTTGGACTAATAGCGAAATTATCAAAAAAGCCCAAGAAAAATTCAAAGAAAATCCAAACCAAGAATCTTTTTTGAAAGCCTATCTGGAAAAGATTAACACAAGCGGAAATATTGAAACTGCTACCAACTAAAACTTGCTTGCAACTCATAAACTCTGCTATCATTAATAAGCATGCAAAAAACTCTTTTTTCCAACCGGAATTCCGGACAATCTGGTCAAATTGGCGTAATTGTTTTATTACTCTCTGCCGTAGTTCTAGTCATTGGTCTCTCTATTGCCAATCGCACTATTAAAGAAAGTCAAAGCACTATCGCTCAAGAAAATAGCGCTAGAGTTTTTAGTACCGCTGAGTCAGGTGTTCAGCAGGCTTTAAACAACATTTTTCAATTTGAAAGTGATCAAAATGCAACTCTGACAGATGAATTTTCTTTTGAAGATGCTAATCTAAACCAAATTAGTATTAGCACAGATGAGAAGTTCGAGGGTTTCATCGCAGAGAAAAACACTTTAGAAATTAAGATTATCGAAGGACAAACTGGCACCATTAATCTTGATTGGTCAAAAAGTACTTGTGATCAGGGGGCTGCTAATTTATTGATTGGACATTATTTCCTCAATGCTGGCAGTTATGATGTCAACTACTACATGATTGGTAACTGTCCAAGCTACATCGACCAGAACCTAATTGGTGCAAATTCATCTTCCCTCGATCTTTATCAATTTCAATATAATTTAGATATCACGGCAAGTAATAATCAATCAGCTTTCCTTAGAATCTTTCCATTAGCCAGAGGCACTGATATTAGTGTCGGCTCCACTACTGGCTTAATTTCCAATGCTCAGTACACCATTCTCTCTCTAGCTCAAATGCCAGATGGTTCAAGTGCTAAAGCAATTGAGGTTAAAAGATCTGTTCCAAGTGCTCCTGCTTTTATGGATTTTGCCATTGTTAGCGGAGGAAACTTAGAAAAATAATTAATATGTCAATCACTGCCCTTGATATCGGGACTCATTCGATCAAAATCGTCATTGCTAAAGATAGTAAAAACCAAACTATCCAAAAAGCAATTGAAGTTCCAAACAAATTAGGCATGGTTTCACCAAAAAATGATCAAGAAATTTTACAGTTTTCAGAAATGGTAAATAATCTTTTTCATGATTACAAACTAGACCAAAATGATGTTCGCTTGAGTCTGCCGGAGTACTTAGTCAACACTAAAGTGATTGAAATTCCTTTTTTAAACGATGCAGAATTAGCTTCTGCTATTGGTTGGCAAGCAGAACAAGCCATTCCAATTCCTAAAAACGATCTAACTCTTCAATATCAGGTTCTACAAAAACCAGAAAAGAAAACAGCCAATGCTACCATGAAGGTTTTGCTGGTTGGCTCTTATAAGTCTTTGGTTGAAAAAATTAACAATGTTTTCCTCAATATTGGCATTGAAGCAACACTGATGGAAACCCAAGTTTTTTCCGTGATTCGTTCTTTAGATATTGATGGAAATGATCCAGAAACAATTGTTTTACATATGGGTGCCAGTGGGAATGACATTGCTGTCATCAATGGAGGCATGTTTGAGTTTGTTTTTAATTCCAAAACTGGTAGCACCCTTATTGACGCTGCCATCGCTCAAAGTTTTAATTTAGATAATAAACAAGCTCAGGAATATAAAATTAACTATGGCCTAGATCAAACTCAGATGGAAGGCAAACTTTTCCAAATTATCTCTCCAATCGTTGACAACTTAATTATTGATTTGCAAAAAACCATTCGTTTTTTCACTCAAAATCATCCTGAACAAAAAATTAAAAGAGTAGTTCTATTAGGTGGTCCAGCTCAGATGAAGGGCTTGGTTGAAAGAATCAGTAAAGCGTTAAATTTGGAAGTCATGCAAGCCGCTCCTTTTGCCAAAGCTAAGGGGCAAATCCCAGAAACTAACCAGCTGAGCTTTAGTGTCTGTATGGGTCTAATTGCCAGAAAACTATAAAAGAGCTAATGATCAATATCAATTTCTTAACCAATCGAGTTAATCAAAAAGGCAAACAAAAAGAAAAAGATGTGAAGATTTTTCGCATTAGTACTTATGTTTTAATTTCTTTGATTGTTTTGATGGTGGCTGTTTTTGCTTTTAAACTTTGGAATAATTTACAAATTAGCAACACTGATAAAAAAATCAAAGAATACAAAGCTAGTATTTTAGGTCAAGAAACAACTGAAATTGGTTACTTAATTTTTGTTAATAAAATTAAAGTTATTAGTGAAATTTATAAAAAACGTAGTAATAAACAAGAAGCAATGAATTACTTTGCAGATGTTTTTGGTGATAAAGCAGAAATTGCCGGCATGAGCTATCAGGAAGATCAGGGCGGATTAATCTTACAAATAGACAGTAGCAATGTTTTTGATTTGCAAGACGTTAATAATACCTTAGATTCTCAAGCATTGCGCCAAGAATATGAAAAACTAGAAAAAAGCGTTTTGACCCGCACCGATACTGGCAACTATAAACTAACTCTTAAATTGGAACTGAAAACGAATGATTGAAAAAAAAGGCGAATTTAACTACAAGCTTTTTTGGAATACTCGCAAAGAACTAGTTCTAGCAATTCTATTTTTTGTAATTAGTGCAATGATACTTTTTATTGGTATTATTAGTCAGATAGCTCCAATAAGAGCTGACCTTGACCAACTTAAGTCGCATCAAGCTGAGCTAGATAAATTTGCTGAAAAATCCGCTCAACTTCAACAATTAGCCGCCGATCCAAATTCTAATCAATTTTCAGCTATTGATGAAGTTCTGCCGTCTCACAAGCCACTCTTGGAAATCCTTAGTAACCTTAATGCTGTCGCCAATAATTCTGAAGTTATCATTAAAAATTTTAGCCTCAATCCTGGAGAAATTGCTACTGATACCACCAAAGTTAAAAAGAGTAGTTCTGATCAAAAATATGACTATCTAGACTTAGATTTTAGCGTCAGCGGAGCACTCTGGAAAATTCAAAACTTCATTAACTTAATTGAACAAGTAACCCCAATTAGCACTATCACTAATATTTCAATCAGTCGTAACATCGATGAAGATAAGAATGCTCAAGCTCAAGCAGATCTCGTTCTGCGCACTTTTTACTTTACTCAACCAATTAAAACCACAATTACCAGTCCGTTGCCAGTAATCGCTGCTTCTGAAAGAAAAATCATTAGTAGCATTAACGAGCTAAGTCCAAATAATTTAGAAAAACAGGAAAATGTCATCAGTGGAGATAGAGGTAACTTGTTTGGAATACAGAATAAAACCGTTGAAGAGCTAGAACAAGAATTGATACAAGCCACAGAATCAGCAAATACAGCAACTGAATCGGTACAAACTGAGCAATAGAAAATTATTCTTCTTGTAAAACTACACGCACGCGCAAATGATCTTTGACGGCTCTAACTTGAGCTAATTTGCGAATGGCTTTAATGACATTACCACCACGACCAATCACGCGACCAATATCATCAGGGTGTAATTTAAGTTTATAAACCATCAAACCCATTTCTTCAACTTCGGTGATTTCCAGATCTTCTGGATGGTCCACCATGCGTAATAAAATGAATTCGAGTAAACTTTTCATATTTAATCTTAAGCTTCGGTAGCTTCTTCTACTTTTACTTCTTCAGTTTCAGCTGGAACTTCGACTTCAGCAACTGCTTCGGCGACTGGCTCGACTACTTCGACTGGTGCTTCTACTTTTGGAGCTTCGGCTTCTTTTTTAGCAGCTTCTGCTTTAGCCTTGGCCTTTTTGGAAGGACCGGTTTTCTTAACTGGGAAAGGATCTCCAGACTTAAAACGTTTAAAAAGTGAAGCGACAGTGTCAGTTGGCTGAGCGCCTTTTTTGACCCATTCTTCGAAGGCTTTAACATCAATTTCTAATTTCTTAGGAGCCACTGGACTATAATGACCAAGGAGAGCAGTATATTTACCATCTCTTTTGTCACGAGCCTCATTAACCACTATACGATAGTGGGGTTGATGTTTTTTACCGAATCTAGCAAGTTTGATTTTTAACATAGAGATGAATTTTACCCTTAAATGCGAAATTTCTCAAGTGATCTTTTTAAGTGCGTCTGTGGCAGCAGCCTGCTGGGCAAGCTGTTTACTGTGCCCAATTCCTACTCCCCAAATTTCGTCACCAACTAGAACTTCAATAGTGAATTCCTTATTATGATCAGGACCAATCGCTTTGACTACTCGATAAACTGGAGTACTGAGTGAACGAGCCTGAACTTCTTCCTGCAATAAGCTCTTTTGATCTTTATAACTTTTACTTTTTAAAATATCGCTAAATTTGGTAAAAAGATGCTCAGCTAGAAAAGCTTGCACTGCAACGAAACCTTGGTCAAAATACATTGCTCCAATCACTGCCTCCATCAAATCAGCCAATAAACTTTCATTATCTCGGCCTCCACTTCTTTCTTCACCTTTACTTAAAAACATTTGTTTGTCTAATTCGAGCTCTTTAGCTAGGATCGCTAAAGTTTCTGTACGAACCAAAGCGCTACGATAAGCGGTTAATTTACCCTCATCTTCATCTGGTCTTTTGTCATAAAGATATAGCGTAGCTGCCAACTCCAAAACAGCATCGCCAAGAAATTCTAGGCGTTCGTTGGATTCTTCAGCAGTCGTGCCTGACTGTTTTTTTTCATTAAGAGAACTACGATGGGAGAGAGCAGTGATTAAAAGCTGGGGGTTTTTGAAATCTAAATTCATCCTAACCTAACTCATATTCATCATAAACCAATTTGGCTAGTTCAGCTATAGTGGCGTGAGCCTCCTCGGTCAATTCTTTGTAAACGGCTTTTTCACTTAATTCAATTTCAAATTCTTTATTAATCTGGTCGACTAAACGAGCAATATCAACATCTAAATCTAAACCCAGATCTTCCTCAAGGTCAGCATCAGGAATTACTTCCTCGATGTCATTACCAGTAAGATCAGTGATCAGTTGGCGTAATCTGTTAAAAATTTCTGGATCAATTTTGTTCATCATCGTCGCGAACTAATTTTTACTCTCCAAGATTTCTTGAGCGAAATCATTCGCTCAGGCAATCTAATGCTTCGTAAAAATTATTCGCTCCTTTCTTTAATTTCTTTGGTATCTTTTTTAGTACTATCATCTTTTTCGTTCTTAAATAAAATTTTTCCTAAAACTCCATTGACAAATGAAGCTGAGGTTTCAGAGCCAAATTCCTTGGCTAATTCAACGGCTTCATCAACTAAAACTTTTTTAGGAGTTTCTTCACTGCGACTCTCAAAAATGATCAAGCGCATGATGGCTAAGTCAACTCTATTAATCTCTGAAAGAGGGCGCTCTGGAGCGTGAGAGGCAATTTCTTGGTCGATAGATGGAGCGGCCAATTTAATTGCTTCTAGTAATTCAGCGTCAGCTTCTTCAATTACTTCTGGATTAATGCATTGTTCTGCCTGTTCTTGATCTTCAAAAGTATGAGCAAACAAAAGTTGCATCAAAAAAATACGACGTTCATGTCGTTCATCGTGCTTAACTGGAGCATCATCATCTAAAAAATACATAGACATAGAAAGTAGACTAGGGGAGAAAAAGTCTTTTTTCAATAGGCAAAAAAGAGATTTAAAGACCTAAATTTTTAAGCATGTTAGCTACAAAGCCCTGTTTATGAAAAGGGATCTTGCTAATCTTGGCATCTTTTTCGATCTTGGCTTTATTGCCAGCGCGACGCTTGCCTTGCTCTACTCGAGTAATTTTATTTTTTGGTAGTGCACCCATATGATTTCTTCCTTTTTATTTTATTCTTAGCAAAGAAAGGATTATAACTGCTCTGGTAGATAAGCGCAAGATTTGACTAACTTATAGGATACAGATACAATTTGTTTGTCGAGAAACACTTATAAAAGTTTTTTAAAGATATTAGGACTAAACATATGCCTTCTTATAGTTCAGCTTTTACAAAAGAAACAGACGCCTATTCTGCGCAAGAACAGCAATCTGGAAGTACAGAATTTTCCAAGGGATTATTAAATAGCTTAAAAAGATCTGACTCTCTCAGAAAAAAAGCTTTTCCAGGATTTTTTGATCGCCAAATTCCACAGGGTCAAAAGAGAGAGCTTGCTACTGATTTTAATAAAGCAGTCAGAGAATATAACAGGAACAGACGTAAATTAATTGATATAAGCAAATTTGGCTATGAACCTGGAGTCAAGCTCTTTAGTATCCAAGAAATTTTGGAAAATACAGCCAAAATTTTTCAAAGGATAGGAGATACTTTATCCAAATATCCAAAAGATCGCACAGAACCTGTTACAAACTCTTCGAGCTTTGATCATTCTTTTGGTGGACAAAGAGTAAATAAATGGCTAGCTACAGGCTCCATCTTAACAATGGCTACTATATTGGCAAGTTGTACGCCTGAGGCAATTGTTTCCCCTTCACAAGAAGCTCCTGGAGATCAAGAAAATGATCCCAATTCTACACAAAGCATCATAGATAGCACTAGTGAAGGACAAGAAGTTGACCCAGGCTCACCTGAAGCCACTGAAGTCACCGCTGCCGAACTTGAAACCCTGAATACAGACATTAACCAAAAAATTGATGAAGCCGTCAAAGTGGCAGAAGAAACCAATCCTGCCGCCGCGGCCCAATTTGCTGAAAGCAACGGCGCAGAAACCGCCGCTAACATTTTCGCTAACAAACTAGCTGCAGAAAGAATTCTTGATCCCAAAGCTTATGAAATTTCTCTGATTTCAACTAGTGGTCAAGCTCGCCTCGAATTAACTGCCGAAAGCCCTTGGGGCGCAGCTGGTGATGTAAGTGTTATTGATACTGGAGAAAAAGACGGCATGTTCCTATCTCTTGAAGGTGGACTGGAGTCTCTCGGAATAGCTGCCACTCCTGAAAATGTTAAAAACTACGAAATAGTTTTTGATGAGGGAGGTTGGTATGCTGCCATTAAAGATCAATCTGGAAAAGTTATCGGCGTGGTTGGTCAAGAAAAAAAATGGACAGCTGATATAGAAAATGCCACCGCACTTGAGCCTCTCTTTGATACTTCTAGCGCACTAGATACTTATTTGGAAAGTGGGAGCATTGACACTAGTGAAATGAGCGCAGCAGAATTCGCGGAGTTTAGCAAAGCACTAGCTGAAAAAAGAAATGAGGATAGGGGAATTAGCGTCGTTGTCTTTGACAACGGAGATGGCAATCCTGCTTATATAGACAATAATCTGGACATGAAACCATATGATGGCAATCCAGACCAAAGTGAAGTCATTGAAATGTTCTTGCCAGTTGCTGGCAAAGATAGTGCTGGCAACCTTCAGGTTGAACAAGATGGCAAAATCATCACCATTAGTAATTCAGCAGATGTTGATTGGAATATGATCGTTACTGATTCAAATGATCCTAGAATTGATTGGCCAACAGGAGACGCTAAAGAAACTCTGAATTGGATGATAAATGAATATCCAACTGGTCCGGTTGTACTAAAACCAATGATTTTATTAGATAAAACACCACATAGTTTCTTTATCGAAGGATTTGGTATGAAGGGAGGATTCAAAGTATTGAGCGTGGAAGAAACTGACGCTAATGGCATGCCAATACTATTTAGGGTGTCGCTAGTAGAGCCAGTTGGACCATTATTACTAGAAGAAGGGACTGACTTAAAACTACGAAGAAATAGTGCAAGCTTGGAAATGAGTAATGATGATAAATTTTTCAGTAATTTACAAACAAATAGTGTTTACTATATTGGATTGTCTACTAACGCAGATAAAACTTTTAAAATTAATTTTCCTCGTGTTGATTCCGCAGCACTAGATAATTATCAAGGCATAATAGCTAGTGGCAAGGCTTTCCCGATACTAACCAATCAAGAAAATGATAAAGAAAACTTTACAGTTTTCTTTACAGATTTATTTTTAAAAAAGAAATAAAATTAAATTTTAAGCTTACTTGCTTGTTGCTATTGTAGTAAAAAAGATGATACGATTTATTCGTGAAAAAGAAAATTTTTGTCTCTGTAATTAGTTTGCTTTGTCTACTTGGATTAATCTTCTTTTTTTACAATACCTATTCAAAAAATCGTAAACCTAGTGGTACAACAAAGAGACTAGTCTATAATCCAGAATTTTCCAGCTGGGAAGAGATTGATTCTTCAAAAGACCCTGTTTCTGAATATGATCGTTCAGACATTCTAAAAAAAGATGACAACCAGAGTGGTCTGCATAATGAGACTGTATTAAAAGGTTACTTTGATCACTACGATGAAAATAATCAAGAGTTATCAATTAAGTTTTTAGTACCCTTCACTCAAGGTATATTTGAAATCGCCAAGCTGAAATTATTACCAAGTCAAACCATTCACTGCGCTCCAGAAACTTATATTGATCCCAATACTGGTAAAAGTTATAGCTTAAAAAAACTAGCTATACCTACCAAAACAGGAAATACTCTGTGGATTCCAACAGAAGAACCAATTACTTTTGAAAATTTCCTGGCACAAACCAATGAAACAACCTATTTGTACACTCAATTAATTGAAGATTATGATTCTCAAAAAATAAACTACGTACAAAAATTAATTGTCATCGGCTTATGCGAATAAAACTACTCATTAATTTAATGTTTATAGCAATCTTCAGTATTGCACTTACTCCGTCTGCTATCGCACTCACAGAAGAGGAGATAGCTGAGGCAATAGCCGCTTGTGCAGCTAAAACCACCTGCACAGAATGCACTGGCGTTTGTGGCACACAGAATTGCACTTATAGCAAAGCTTACACTAGCTATATTTATGATCCACCAACTTATCAAGTTTGTGACTTACAATGTTGGGACCAAAATATGGTTGATGCCACTCCCGATGGTGAGTATTGGACTGTTCCTGGACATGAAGATGTGACCTGTACAGAAGAATGTTGGCCTGTTTCTTACAATGATGCAATAAATCAAAGTTGTATTACAGAATCAGCCAACGATATTCTCTGCAACTGCGATAATCCAACTGACCCTACTCCTACACCCATTGATGGTGAGGGTGGTGGCTCTACAACTCCAGAAACCATCCCAGATTTATTTGGATTTATAAGTGGCAGAGTACAAGAAGATAACGGAGCTGCATTTAGTGGCAATTTTTGCACTCAGGCAACTACCAATCCATTAGCTAATAATAATTTTAGTATCACAGCTGGAACATATCCTGGAACTTTTAGTACGACCGCTGTAGGTGCTTATGAATCTATCGTTCGTGATGGCAGCACCTACACTGTTTCTCTAGATTTATCTAATCAAAATGGCTCCACCGAATATATTTGTTCTTGTCCAGCAGCTGCTGACCCAAATAATCCTTATCTCTGTCGTTACTATGGCGTAAGCCCAGATACTGCAAATGTTAATTTTTATCTACAAGTTAGCAATCTCTCCAATGACTCTTGGTTTCAAGTCTTTGGTGGCAATTTATTTAGTCGCTATGGCATAGCTAGTAGCGTACCTGCTACTTCTTGTGCTGCAGATGCTTCCTGCCAAGCTGCTTTATCAGCTTTACCTCTTGGCTCCAGTAATCAAAACTTCAGTGGTTTTGCAATTAGCAATCTTGCCAATTCTGGCAGTATTATTAGTAGCAGTAGCGAAGGTTTTGATCATTCTTATCTTACCCTTGCAGATAGAATTAATAACGTTAATTCTTATGCAGTTAGTACCGATATTAACCAACTATCCTATGATTATTTTTATAAGTTAGTCGAGGATGATCTTCATGAATTTAGCAATGGAGAAAACTACGAACCGTTGCTCAGTGATTTAACCGGCAACGCCTGGTGGAGTAGCACCGAAACTAACTTCATCAAGGTTAACGGCAATGTTAACATAGACGAAACCCAAGGCTTTAATCTTACGAGTGATCAAAGCCTGGTTGTCTTCGTTGAAGGCAATCTAACTCTTGATGACAGTAATACTGGTGACAGTAATCATAAAATTATCAGCGTTGCGAATGGTGGTTTTCTAGCCTTCTTCGTCAATGGCAACATTTTGGTAAGCGCTGATGTTGGCTATGAACTTAATCCTGACGTTCCAACTGTCCCAACAGCTTCAGTAGCTAATAGCAATATTGAAGGTGTCTTTATTGCTAATGGGACTTTAACTATTGGTAATAAATTTGACATTGGAGAGGTCCCTCCAGATCGTAAATTCATCGGTGCAGGCACTTTTGTCGGCTGGACTGGCGTCAATCTAGATCGTACTTTTGACGATGGAGTTTTTGGCCCTATTTTAAACAATAATCAAGCTATAGAAAACTTTATTTATCGCCCAGACTTCTTAGCTAACTGGCCAACTAAACTTAAGGCTAGCTTGAGTAACTGGCGTGAAGTTGATCCTCAACTCATTAATCAATAATGAAGAACCAAAAAGCTTTTACTTTGCTCGAACTACTAATTACTTCTAGTATTACTGCCTTATTGATGTTGGCTATCAGCAGCCTTTTTATTACTTTTCTTGCCACTGCTTATAAAAGTCGCATTAGTCAAAATCTCCGTGAATCGGGTGGCAACGCCATGACACAAATTATTGACATGATCAGAAGTAGCGGAGAAATTACCTCGACTTGCGATAGCGAAACACCACTCGACCACATTACTGTCACTGGTGAAGATGGAGTAGAAAGCACCATCATTGAAGAAGATGACCGCATTGCCTCAGTCTCAGCTGAAAAAAAATTCTATCTAACTGAAAGTAGCGCTGATTCCAATTACGTTTCTGATTTAGTTTTCAATTGTGACTTAACTCCAGAGGGGAAAAAATACATTGAAGTCAACTTCTCTCTCCACACTGGAGACAACGAAGCCAGCAATAGCGCTAGATCGACCAGTCTGGATTTTAGCTCAGGAGTGGCGACGAGGAATTAGGTTTTTTGACAAGATATCCAAAAAAGACGCTTAGATCAACGAGTATTCTCACACTATCACTAAAAAAATGTTATAATGACTCTCGAGGTTTTATACCCCGTGATTTTTTGCAATCGCGAGAAATTGGTTACAAACCTTAGTTCTTTAATAAGTGAAGAGAGATTTTTGCGGTGAGAACAAATTTATTTTTTAAAAATGGATTTGCCCTCACCGCAATCAAACAAAGTGATGAGGCCAAGAAAATTTTTTGAACTATTCCAGATATCAAGGAGGTATCTCATGGAAAAGCAAAAAGGATTGTTTTTTGTTGTAGTAGTTGCTGTTATTCTAATTTTTTTAGGAATAAACAGCGACAATGTTGCAGCCTATGGCTGCAGCATAACAGAGTTTTCGATGACGCCAGAAGGACAGGTTTCATTGGGAACCCACGTTTTTTTGAGTGGAAAGAGTAGTTGCGCCACCGTGAAATTTACGGTGGACGGAGTTTCCAAAGCTGAAATTGGAACTTCAAACCAAACCGAGACCCTCAAAACTGAGGAGATCGGAACTGGCACTCATGAAGTCTGTTTTCTTGCGAGAGATAACAGCACCTCTAGTTGGGATAATGTAGCTAAAAGCTGCAAATCTCTATACGTACAAGGCTCCCAAGGAGCTCCCGCAGATAGCACCGTCAACGGGCATTGCTGGGTAAGCAGTTTTACTGCTTCACCAAGCAAAGTTCAAATTGGACAAAGCATCCAATTAGCTGGCTACGGTCAATGTGACGGGAATGCTCGTGCAAGTAAATTTTACATTGACGGGAAGTCTTTTGCTGAATTTGGTGGCAACACTAATTCAGCAGCATGGAATACCAGCGGGTATTCCACGGGAAATCATAAAGTTTGCTTCTTAATAACGAGTGGTGAATGGAGTGATGCGGCTAAAAGTTGCACCACTGTAACTCTTAAGAAAGAGGAGCAGGCTTCAAATCCCCCTGCACAAGGTGGATCTTCAGATAATAGAGATTCTGGTAACGACTCAAGCTCCAGTAGCTCATCTAACTCAGATAGCTCATCCAACAACAATCCATCGTCAAGCTCTACCTCTCAGACTTGCCTAAAACATGTCGAGCCTTTCTCCGCAGGAGACCTTGGAGAAGTGACCCCTGGTGCTTCGAATAATCTCCGTTCTTGTGCAGGATTATCCTGTAAAAAAATAGGGGAAATTCCAGCCGGAGGACAATTTGAAGTGCTCAAAGGCGCGCAATGCGTCGATGGGTACTGGTGGTGGAAAGTAAAATACGGCAACCTAACTGGCTGGACTGCTGAAGGTAATGCTCAGAAAGCATGGCTGATTAAAGCAGGAACCAATCAAACTGCTAATAACAATTCTGATATCCAGAAAGATATTACCGTAAACATCTATTCTGACCACTGGAGAACAACATATAAGTTCTTGGTAAATACAAGAACTTGTTCTATCACCAATGGTGCCGAAATAATTTCGAAAGAGATTAAATATTTCGACAACCGAATAGGACAGTTAGAACCTGATAAAACAGCAGGTTCAAGATTTGTTCTTTATTTTGCAGAAAATACTGGACAATCAGAAATATTTCGCAAAAAGGTTGAGAGTGAAATAAAAGAGGTAACAAATTGCTATAGAATCTACTACAATGTTGGCAAAACCACTATGGACAGCTCTGGATTGGGGAATGTTCTTTTTGGATACGCCATGGCAAAAATCCCAAAGTGGACGGAGGATAGAATATCAGATTTATTTCAAGGTTTAAATAAAGATTCGCTGGGATGGATATTTGATAATTATGATGATGGAAAACAGCGTGAGCTCGGAAGAATTTTATCCGAACAAAGCAATTTTTCCACATCAAATGTAGAAAAAGTAGCTTGGGATATAGATCTAAATTAACTTCTCTTCACAATTTATTATAAAAAGGACTGGGAATATTCTCAGTCCTTTTTTACTTTAGAATCCAATCGAAATCGCTAATAGAAAAAAAGGTATCAGAACAGCAAGAGAAATAATACTGCAAATAGCCAAAAGCCAATAGAAAAAAACTCTTTTTTTGATAAAAGAATAAATAAAAAGAAATAAAAAAACTAATATGAAAATTATTGAGAATAAATGTTTTTCAATGTAAAAAATATTTAAAACAAAAAAAATTAAACTCATGAGTAAGAAAAATGCTAAAATTTTATTGTCAATAATTTTCATAAAAAAATACTTAAACACCAAATCTATTTCTTATAGTAGGCACTAAAAAAGTTGTAAAAGAAGTCATAACCATTACAAAAGTGTTAAAAATTAAAATCACTGAAAAAGAGGCCAAAATATTTTTTAAAACAAAATGACCACTTTTTTGATTATATTTTGCTTCCTTGAATGATAAAAGTGCTGACAATACAGTGGAAAGAAAAAAACAAGGAATAATAAAAAATATTTCCATAAAAAGAACTTTTACTAAAAAATTATCAAAAAAAACAAAAGAAAAAACAGGATAGGATTCTAATGCATAAAGCCCAATGAAAGAAATTACCATTGCTAAAAATAAAAAGAACAAAGAAGATATTATTCCAGATATTCTTCCAATTTTATAAGCTTTATTTTCAATAATATCTTTAAGAAAATTCATTGATAGATCATATTATACTATAGCTATCTCTACCTGCATAATTAATAGTTCTCAAAATTCTGCTCAATAGTCAGATCTTTTGCCTTATTACCATCTTGCCACAACAAATCGATTTCTACTTTTAGACTGTTGGCGTTATTGAAATTAACCACTGCTTCTCTTTGAAATTCATATTTTGCTGCTTCAAGAAAATCTCCATCAGCACAAGCGCCTAAATTGGCTGACGCGCTTGCCACGCTATCAGGTAAGGAATTTAAGCAATAAACAGCTCCATCATCCAAAGGAGTAGAGAAGCTAGACCAACTGTTAATAGAACGCTCTCTACGAAAAAACTCTAGGGCTTCTTGAGCTTTTTGAAGAGCTAATTGTTTTTGTTCATTGCTATCTGACAATTTTATCGACATGGAAATCATTGAACCAACGGCGGTTAAAACTAAAGCTATCACAGAAATAGCGATCAGAATTTCTACCAAAGTAGATCCAGCTTGCCTTTGATTTTTTTTATTGATATCTGACATCGATATTACCTCCCTGATCAAAATTAAGGATCACTTCATCTTCTCCAGAGCTAAGCGTAGCGCTACCACTTGCTACCGAACTTCCTCCCAAATAAACATTGCTTCCACGCAAAGGCAAAAAAGAAACTCTAAAATTTTGACTCAAAACAATATTATTCTGATCAATTAAATAGTTTTCATAGGTTAAAAGATCATTGTTTTCACAGCGAACCTGAGTATTTAAAGAAATTTTATTCTCTGCATTTATAATGGAAAAAACCTCAATGGCGGCTAATTTACTGCAAAAACCAATTTCTTCATCTCCCAAAAAACCATTCTGAGCTTTAGAACGAGCATCTTTAATCATTACTTCGATTGCTGATCCAGCTTTATAGAGATTTTGCTTGTTAAGAAAACGTAGATAGTTGACTGCCCCCATTGTCAAAACAAGAACTAGAACTGAAACCGTGATTAATAATTCGACCAAAGTAAAAGCAGTTTGATTTCTAGAAAGCGATGATGTCATAAGCTTCTGCATCTGGCTCTAAAGTTGCGGTTAAAGTAACTTTTATACAATTATTAGAAGCATTAATCGCAGTACAACTAGCCTGGTAGGCATATGTCGCATTATTCTTAGGATCTTCGATCACTGGCTCAGATAAATATTCATCGGCATATAAGCTAGTTACCAAAGCAGGAAAATTGACACTATTACTCTCAGAATAATAAGCATTGTCTTGTTTATATAGGGTTAAGGCTTGCCTCATGGTCTCTAAATCGGCTTTTCGCTTAGCATTGCGACTGCTAACTCCAGCCTGAGTAAAACTAACTAATCCTGCCGCTGTTAGCAAGATGATAATTGTCGCTGAAACCAAAAGTTCAATCATGGTAAAAGCTTTTTGTTTTTTTAGCATTTTTGCTTCTTTCAATCTTTATTGCAGATTACTTAGACAATAATAATCACCAGTGCCATAGGTACACTCCGTCACCCCAACAGGCAAGTCACTGGAATTTCCTACGCTACTTTCTAGCAAGGCACAAACACAATAAGAATCAGCACTTGAAGTTAAGTTGATACTATAAATATATGGTGAAGTGTTTTTAGGATCCTCTGGCAAACCAGCAGGAAAAATAATCACATCGCCAGCTTCACCCTGATCTGTTGGATAAGCTCCCTCTCTGGAATAAAATTGCTCAAAACCATTTTGCATGGCTTTAATATCAGCTTTGCGCCTAGCATCACGACCTTTTTTCTGTGCAGTCGAAAAAGCAGCAGTCCCCAAAGTTACTAATATACCAATAATCGAAATCACCACTAAGATTTCTAACAGAGTAAAAGCATTTTTTTTCATAATTATCTATTTACCTTCACTATCATCTTAGCTAATTCATTGTCAACTGACAACACTCCTTGAACGTCCTTCGCACTAATCTTGACCTGAAAATAGCATGTTTTAGTTTGACAAATGTAAGAGTGGTCTACACTATCTTGCAAACTAGCACTTTGCCAAGTTTCACCATCGCCAAAATCAATATTTACTTCCACAGGCAGAGCAATTCCATCATTCTCTTCAACTTTCTGTCTGGAAAAAATAGCTTGTAGTTTCTGTAACCAAGATGTTTCTTCGTCTCGACTAATTTGTCCAGAAAAAACATCGTTCTTACCATTTCCTAAAACGTAGGAAAAACTAATTGTTTCACCAGATAAAACCTCGATTGTTCTTGTCGTTTCATCAAGTGCTGGCTGACTATTAAATAATAGAATTGAAGGTCTAAACAAACAGGATTCGTAACAACTCTTTGGGCAGTCATTAACTGAAGTTAGCTGTTCGCCAAGACCACTTTGAACATCTAAACTGCAACATTGATAGTTATGCGCCTCACAAGAACTCAAGGGTCCTTGATCATAATCAAAATCTGGTTTACTTAAATAATTGGAATAAATTTTTTGTGCATCAGTGTAAATATATAAATTACGTCCAAGAACTTCTAGCTCAATAAAGGATGGCAATTTTTGATCGTTGATAATAAAACCTGAGCCAAAAGATGCTTTTGAAACTAAAGGAAGCATTTTTTTACTTGATAAAACAATTGGGGAAGTAGCGAAATCACTGCAAACTACCTCAAGATTATATTCTTTGTCTGAAGTAAATTTAATTTGAGTCCAATAATCTTGGCTATAAGAGAATTGATTAGTGCAGGCTGCTGCATAATTCTTGTTCAGAAGGGAATTGTAATCATTTTTAATAATGTTTGACTCTAAAGCCAATAGAATTTCCCTTCCAAAAAGAAAAGCTAAGAGACCTAGTCCTAAAATCCACAGCATGGAAAAAAAGAAAAATTTAAGTATGCGCATAATTTTTTAGAATAAAAAGCCAAAATACCATTGCCAAATCGCTTCTCCAAAAACAAAAGTAATCAAAAAAGCCACAATCAAAAAAGGAGCAAAAGGCAGGGCTTGACCGATTTTTTTCTTTCCTGTTAACAATAACAGCATAGCAAAAATTCCACCAATAATAAAAGCCAAAAAGATACTTAAAATCACCTTGGGCCAAGATAAAAGAAAAGCCAATGGAATCATTAATTTAATATCTCCAAAACCTAAAGCTGGCTTATGCAAAATTTTGGAAGCTGAAAAATAAAGCGCATAGAAAAAGACGCTAGAGAAGAGTACCGCTAAAATTGGTAACAGCCAATTTTCTCCAGAAAAGAGCTGTGCTAAAACCGCTAAAATTATTAAGAGCGCAACAAAAAAATCTGGCACAATTAAATACTGCAAATCGGCCAACAACGCAAACAACAATACAAAAGTAAATAAAAAATAGAGCATCAGCTGTTGAATTGGCAAAAGCTGTAAAGAAGGTAACTGCAAATAAGCCACCGCAAAAGTAAGACCTAAAACAAAAGCTAATAACTCACTCAAAAAATAAATTCTAGCAATTTTTTTATGGCAATGACGACATTTGCCTCTAAGTAACAAAAAAGAAAGCAGAGGAACATTGTCATACCAAGCTATTTGTTGGTGACAACTTTCACATTTTGAACGACCTTTAACGAAAGATTCTTCTTTGGCAGTTCTAAAAATAACGACATTAAAAAAGCTTGCTAAGAAAGATAAAAACAAAGCAAAGAAAAAAATTAGAACCAGTTCAAAAAAGAACATAATTATGGTAAGCAGGAATATTCTTCGCCAGCTACACAAACACTAGCCGCAGCTGATTGCAAATCATCTGGTAAACCAGATCCAGCTTCATCTATGCAACGAGTCGCAGCTTCTTCTTGCATAGCACCAGACTGAGGTTTGAAACAAACATAAAGACTTTCACCTGGATCACCAGAGTAGAAAACGTAAAGATGATTATAGTCAGTCTTAATTACCTTATCTACAAAACTACGCTTGACTTCATTAGTCCCAACACAAGTACCAGCGGTATTACCATTGGCAATCTTATCTAGGACATAGCATGGAGTATCAACAGAATCATCAGCCCAAGCATCGATTGAACCGCCATCTACAGTAATTGATGTATCTAAAGAAACACCTCTAAAAGTTAAAGCCGCGTCATTATTTGGATTGCTTACCCATGGATAATAACCTTTGTAAGCATAAAAACGATCAATGGCACTTAGAAGTTGCTCTGCGTCAGAGCGGGAGCCAGTGTCACGACCACGATTAATTTGTTCAATAGGATTAATAGCTGCTAAAACTGCAACTGCTAAAATACCCAAAATTGCAATGACAATCAGCAACTCAATCATGGTAAAAGCCAGCTGGCTTTTAAGTTTAGAGAGAAATTTATTTTGTTTCATAATGTTTATCCCAAATAATTCCAAATATATAAGCAGATTAGAAGCTCAACTTCCAGTCTATCTCAAAAAAGCCAAGCTTTTCAAGTACTAAAATTGACTAGTTAGACTGTAAATTGGCATAATAATTGCAATCACAATAAAACCTACTCCTAAACCAAGAAGAATCATGATTATTGGTTCGATGGCAGTGGTTAAATTTTTAATAGCATATTCACTTTCTTTTTCGAAGTACTCAGATATTTTACCCAGAATTTCATCAAGTTTTCCAGTTTCCTCACCAACGGAAATCATCTGATGAAGAATTGCTGGAAAATTATCATAACGAGCAACAGCGTCAGAGAGGGTAACACCTTTTTCTACCTGTTTATTAATCTCTTTAAGTTCTCCTCGATAGACTGCACTATCTATAGCTGAAGCCACAATATCCAAAGCCTCCATTAGAGAAACACCTGCTCCAAGTAAAAGAGACAAGGTACGCGTGAAATCTGTCAAAACAACTTTTTGCTTAAGAACTCCAAGAATTGGAATCCTTAAGTAAAGAGCATCAATTGCTTTTTCTCCATGGGGAGTTTTTTTGTAAGAACGCAACGAAAAAATAGCACCAACAATTAAAATTAGTAAAACCCACCAAGAACTAACAAAAAAATCGGAAACACTCATTAAAATTTTAGTAGCCACTGGCAACTCTGCATCAAAATCTTGGTACATCAAAGTTAACTTTGGAATAACAGCCACCATCATCACAACAACTACTGCCGCCATAGCAAAAAGAATAATGATCGGATAAACCATGGCTCCTTTTGTTTTAGCTTTGAAATCTTTTTCCTTTTCCATAGTTATCGCTAGGCGATTTAAAACATCATCTAAAACACCACCAACTTCACCTGCTCTTACTAATTGCACATAAATTCTAGAAAAATTCTCTTTATATTTAGCTAAGGCTGTAGAAAAACTCAAGCCACCTTCAACATCTTTGAGTAAATTACCGGTTAGCTTACTCATTTCACTCTTGCCTTGTTCTTCTAAAATTGAGAGAGAAGTGGCTAGAGGTAAGCCAGCGTTAATCATTGTTGCCAATTGCCTAGTGAAGTTAACTAATTCTTCAAATTTAATTTTACTTTTGGTTAAATTAGCTAAAAATCCACTGCGTTGCCCCAAAGGACTGACATCAATCACAAATAAATCTCTACCAAGCAAAGTAGAAACTGCTTGAACTTGAGAAATAGCCTCCACCTTACCCTTGATGTTTTCGCCTTGCTTATTTTTGACTATATATTTGTAGATCGGCATAACAATAAATAAAGATAATTATTTAGCATCCAAGAGTCTAATCATTTCATTGGGTCTAAATGATCTAGAAAGGGCAGTTTCTTTACTAATAATCTTTTGAGAAAGCAAGTCCATTAAATGATTTTCCATCAACATCATCCCTGAGGCAGAAGAGTTTTGGATGATGCTATCAATCTGAAAAACTTTCTTTTCGCGAATTAAATTAGCAATAGCTGAATTATTCAACATAATCTCTACAGCTGCAATGCGTCCACCATGGATTTTAGGGATTAGGCGCTGTGACACCACTGCTTTAAGAACAGTGGAAAGCTGCTGACCTACCTGAGCTTGCTGATAAGAAGGGAACACATCAACAATACGATCAATTGTTTGTGAAGCAGTATTGGTATGCAAAGTAGCAAAAACTAAGTGACCAGTTTCAGCTAAAGTTAAAGTTAGAGCGATTGTTTCAAGGTCACGCATTTCTCCAACTAAAACTACATCTGGATCACTACGTAAAGCCGAGCGAAGCGCGGCTTGCCAAGCCCTAGTATCCTTACCAACTTCTCGCTGGGAAATAATACTTTTGGCAGATTTGTAAACAAATTCGACAGGATCCTCAATGGTTAAAATGTGACGGCTTTCAGTTTGATTAATTTCATCAATAATGGCAGCCAGAGAAGTGGATTTACCCTCACCAGTCGGACCAGTAAATAGAATTAAACCTTGATTATAACTAGAAAAACTATGGAAAATTTTAGGCAAACTCAACTCATCAACACTAAGAATTGTTTCTGGAATCAAGCGAAAAGCTGCTGCATAACTTTCCATTTGCTGATAAACATTAACTCTAAAACGACCCTTATCGGAAAATTGATAAGCTAGATCAATCTCTTTTTCTTTTTCTAATGAAGATCGCTGTTCTGGAGTTAAAATCGCAAAAACTAAAGATTCAATTTGCTCTTTATCTAGCACCTGTGGACCAGCAGGAAAATTTAAAACTCCATTAACTCTAACAGACAGGGGAGAGCCAGCAATTAGATGAATATCTGAACCTTTATTATCGATGGTAAATTGTAGTAAATCTTGAATTTGCATGATTTTTATTTAACATCTGCTACACGAAGAACTTCTTCTATGGTAGTAACTCCTCCCAAAGCTTTAAGATAACCATCTTGCTTCATTAAAATCATTCCTTGTTTAAGGGCAACTTCCTCCAATGCTGATTCTGGACTGCGCTTCATGATTAACTGAGAAATTTCCGGGGTAATACTCATTACTTCAAAAATAGCCACACGACCCTTGTAATCTGGCTCATTAACTGGTCTTTCATCCATTGGTCGGTACAAAACGATGTTTTCTGGATCTTTATTATTTTCTTTGCAAAAAGCTAAAAACAAAGGCCCAAGAACCTGCTTGATATTTTCAACAATTTCGGGCTCAGGCTTATATTCTTCCCTGTATTTTGGATTAATACGACGCACAACTCTTTGTCCTAAAGTTAGAAGCATTGAGGAAGATAAGAGAAATGGTTCAGCTTCCATATCTAATAAACGAGGTAAGGCGCCTGCAGCACTATTAGTATGCAAAGTAGCAAAGACTAAGTGACCGGTTAAAGAAGCCTGCAAAGCTAGATCAGCAGTTTCATTGTCACGAATTTCTCCCACCATGATAATGTCTGGATCTTGGCGCAAGAAAGAACGCAAACCAGAAGCAAAAGTTAACCCCGCTTTTGGATTGACTTGTACCTGACTAATCCCTGGAATTTGATACTCAACTGGATCTTCCAAAGTCATGATATTAACCCCAACATTATTAATCATGTGTAAAACTGAGTAGAGAGTAGTGGTTTTACCAGAGCCAGTTGGACCAGTGATTAAAATAATACCCTGAGGAATTTTAATGCAGCTCATCAGCCGACGCAGAGCTAAACCACTTAAACCTAAATCCTGCAAAGATGGCACAGTAGCATTCTTCTCCAAAAGTCTCATCACCACTTTCTCACCATTGACAGTCGGAAGAGTAGAAATACGTAAATCAACTTCTTTGCCAGAAGAAACATAATTAAAACGCCCATCTTGTGGCAAACGTTTTTCATCGATTTTTAAATTAGACATGATTTTGATTCTAGAAATCACAGCCTCATGAACATTTTTTGGCAAAATAAGTTTTTCTACCAAAATACCATCAATACGATAACGAACTCTAATATTGCTACCCTGAGGTTCGATGTGCACATCGGAAGCTCGAGAACTAATAGCAAAATCTAAGATATTTTCAACAATTCGATTAATTGGGGCGTCGCGTAAAATTTGCCCAGAATTATTAACTACTACACCACCAGCTGCTCTTTGCTGATACTGATTCGTAGTACGCAAGGCTTCGTCAACTTCAGTTGATAAATTTTGTGAGTAACGCTCAACGATTAGCCTTTGCAAAACCTCTGTGTCAGCATAATATGCCTCAACATCACGATTGGTTTTTTGTCTCAAGAATTCAATTGTTGGCAAGTCCAAAGGATCAAGCATGGCAATTTTAATTGAATTTTTTTCTTTATCTAAAGCAAAAGGAAGAACCTTGTATCTTTTCGCAATCGACTCATCTAGCAAACCCAAGGCCTCTGGATCAATGCCCACAGTTCCAAGATCTATGTAACCAAGATGATTAAAAACCGCTTTGGCTTCGTTAATAACGGCTTCGCTAACCGTTTTCTTTTCCCCAATGAGAACTTCATAGGATTTGCCAGAGCTTAAACCATCTTTTCTTAATTCTTCTATTTGCTCTAAAGTCAGTTGTTTTTTTTCAAACAAAACATCCAAAAAAGAATTGGTGGGAATAAATTGAGCAGAAGGAGCGGAGCCAACTGGCGTCGCTACTACCTGATCAGTCGATTGAGTATCGTTTTGGGCAGTTAACATATGAAAACTCTGCCTTTATAATGGCACAAATCAGCTTAGAGTTAAATAATCAAATGAAAAAATTTTACACTAGCGAAATACTCGTTCTACCAAAAGAAATAGATTTCTTTGATCAAGAGGAAAAACTTTTGGTTGCTAAAAAAATAGTTGATCACTATTTACTAAACAAAAAAAACTTTGCTAGCAATAAAAATTTAGTTTATTTCAATCAAGATTACGCTAATTTTCCAATTGAGGAAATTAGAAGAATGCAAACTGAGGCAGAGTATAGCGCCAGCTTCAGTGGTCAAGAAAAAAGAGCTTTTATTTTATTTAATTTCGATAGTGCTGCTAGCGCCGCACAAAATGCTGCCCTCAAGATAATTGAGGAAAGTCCTGCAGAAACTCTCATTTTGCTATTGATCAGTAAAAAAGAAAAAATTCTTGAAACTATCACTTCACGCTGTTTAATTATTCAAATTGATAAGGGCGAACTAAAGGAAATAAAGATAACAACAAAAAAATTGGAAAATAATTTTTCTTGGCCAAAAAATTATAGCCAAGCCATTGAGTTAGCAGAACAAAACAAAGATCGTATCGAGGCTATGAACCTAATAGAATCTTTACTCAAAAAAGAAACTCTAGAAACCAAAGCAAAAAATCAAGCAAAACAGATTCTTTTGAGAGCTTATCAAGACCTCAATCGTAACCAAAATGTACAACTAACACTCGAAAATTGCTTTTTTTCTCTGGTATCTCTGGAGGGCTAAGCTCCTAAACACTGTAAAAACGGCTTTTCTCACACTTAATCACTAAAAACAAGCCCTTTTTTTCATGTTAGAATTATGGTACAACGGATCTTCTTATGGCAAATAGCAACGACTTGAAAAACTATCAAGCTTCACAAATCAAGGTTCTAGAAGGACTTGAGCCTGTGCGCAAAAGACCAGGCATGTACATTGGTTCCACTGACACTAAAGGCCTGCATCATCTAGTCAAAGAAATTCTCGATAACTCAGTTGATGAGGCTATTGCTGGTTTTGGTAAAACTATTCAACTTTTTCGCAGTGAGACCAATGAATATCATCGCCAACTTTTTTTAAGTCATAAAAATAACAAAAAAAGCACTGCTGATGAAAAAGAAATCGGCAATCAAGTCGTTACTGTTACTGATAATGGTCGCGGTATTCCAACCGATATGCATGAATCTGGAGTTTCCGCAATGGAAATTGTCATGACCAAGCTTCACGCTGGTGGTAAGTTTGAAGAAACCGCCTACAAAGCCTCTGGTGGCTTACACGGCATTGGTTCTTCAGCTGTCAACGCGCTTTCTAGTCTTATGCAGGTTGCCGTCAAAAGAAATGGCAAATATTTTTATCAGAGCCATTCTCGAGGTATTCCAGCTGAATCAGTCAAAGAAATCACTGAAAAAGAACTTCTTAGTAAATTTGACGATGTAGCAGCTGATTTCATCAAATATGAATCTGGATCCATGGTTCAATTCATTGTTGACCCAACCATTTTTTCTACTGTTGATTTTAGCCATAAACAAATGATTCAAATCGTTAAAGATCGCGCCTATTTGATGGCAGGTATCTATTTTCAATTTTTTGACCGTATTGAAAAATTAGAGCAACATTACTATTTTGAAGGCGGTATTCGTTCTTTAGTCGAGCATTTAAATATGACTCGCAAATCACTTCATAAAGTTTTTTATGTTAGTGATGATTGGCAAGATCCAGATACTGGCAAAAATATTGGTATCGAATTAGCCCTGCAATACAATGACACCTACAACGAACACATTGAGAGCTACGTCAATGTTATCAACACTCCAGATGGAGGTACACATGTCCAAGGTTTCCGCCTTGCCTTAGGTAGAGTCATGAGAGATTATGCCGAAAAAAATAATCTCATTAAAGAAAAAGAAGCTTTTGTGGCCGATGATTTACGAGAAGGTTTAACCGCCGTCGTTTTTGTCAAAATGCCAGCTAACGATCTGCAGTTTGAATCACAGACCAAAGCCAAACTCAATAACGCCGAAGCACAAACCGCTGTTTATCAAGTTTTTAAAGATGCTCTTTCCACCTATCTTGAGGAAAATCCAAAAGTCGCTCGTGCAATTATAGAAAAAGTCCTAATCTCTGCTCGCGCTCGCCTGGCGGCTCGCGCCGCCAAAGACGCCGTGATTCGTAAAGGCTTGCTTGAAGGCGTCTCTTTGCCTGGCAAATTAGCTGACTGCCAATCCAGACAGGCTAGCGAAAGCGAAATCTACATTGTTGAGGGTGATAGTGCAGGTGGTTCTGCCAAACAGGGTAGAGATCGTAAATTCCAGGCTATTTTCCCACTCCGTGGCAAAATCCTTAACACTGAGCGTGCTCGCTTAGATAAGATTGTCGCCTCTGAAGAGCTTAAGAACCTAGTCATCGCCCTTGGCTGTGGCATTGGTGAAAGCTTCAACATTGAAAAACTACGCTATCATCGTATTATTTTAATGAATGATGCTGATGTTGATGGAGAGCATATCACCACTCTCGGTTTAACCTTTTTCTTCCGCCATTTGAAGCAAATTGTCGAGGCCGGTTATTTATATGTCGCTATGCCTCCACTTTACAAGATCACTCAAGGCAAAGACGAACAATATGTCTACAGTGACGAGGATAAGGACAAATTGCTTGCTCCAGTTTACGCCAAAGATCCAAATGCTAAGATTGGCGTACAAAGATACAAAGGTCTTGGTGAAATGAACCCAGAGCAACTTTGGACCACTACTATGGATCCAAAAACTCGTATGCTTAAGAAAATCGCCATTGAAGATGCCGACAAATCTGACAATGCTTTCGAGGTTTTGATGGGCGATGAAGTTGCTCCACGTAAGAAATTTATTCAGAGTCATGCCTACATGGCTCAATTAGATGTCTAAAAAGAAAGGGCTAAAATGAAAACATTCGTAATTGGTCATCTCAAACCAGACACTGACTCTGTAGTCGCTGCTATGGCTCTTGCCAGCATGTACCAAAAAGTTGCCTGTTTTAATCGCCAAAACGCTGAGGCTGTCATTGCCGGTCCAATTAACCCTGAAACTGAATTTTTACTTAACAAATTTGGAATGAGCGCTCCACGAATTATCAGCGCAACCGATTTAGCTAATGACGACCAGGTAGTTTTGGTCGATCACAATGAAGCAGATCAGCGTTTAGAGGGATTAAGCCAAAATCAAATTGTCGAAATCATCGACCATCATAAAGTTAACCTTAATTTTGAACAACCAATCTTTTTGACTTTCAAAACCTGGGGCTCCTCCAACACTATCATTTATTTCATGATGAAGAAAAATGATTTTGTGCCCGATCAAAAAATCGCTAGCTTAATGCTGGCTGCTATTTTGTCCGACACAGTTGGTTTTAAATCACCTACCTGCACCGCCAAAGACAAAGAGCTCGCTTTAGAATTAGCAAAGGTTGCAGGCATTGAAGATTTAGATGCTTTCAGCTTAGAGATTTTTAAAGCCAAATCAGATGTCAGCAAATTAAGCTGTGAAGAAATTGTTAAAAATGATTACAAGGTTTTTGATTTCGCTGGTCAAAAAGTGATGATCGACCAGCTCGAAACAGTTGAGCAAGAGAAAGTCCTTAGCGAGAAAAAGGCTTGTCTCCTAGAAGCAATGACAAAGGTCAAAACTGAACTCGCAGTTGACTCCATTTTTGTAGTCATTACCGACATCCTTAAAGTTAATAGCAAATTATTAATTCTTAACCAAGCAGCTGAAGACATTGCCCTTAAAGCCTTCGGTGGAGAAGTCAGTGAACAAGTTTTAGATATCGGTGCGCGCTTGTCTCGTAAAAAAGAAATCGCCCCGTTAATTGAAAGGGCAGTGAGCTAGATTTGCTCAAAGGCTCTTTGGCAGAGTAGGAGATTGTCTGCTAAAAGAGTTAAATAGAATTTTTGACTGGTTCATCAATCTATTTATCCATAACATAATCAATATATAAAATAATAGATCAATAAGTTAAATAATATGTCAGAAGATAACAAAAAACAAACACCAAGCGTCAGCGTCGAAGAATTAGAGAAGGATGAAGAGATGATTGAAGAAGTTGAAGAGGCAGAAGAAGAAACAGAAAATGAAGTGGAGGATGAAGTTACAGAAACGACCGAAGCTACAAGTGAAATTTTGATCGAAACCCAAGAAGAAATTTCATCCAAAATGGGCACCATTGAAGAGAGCGCTTACGGAAAACTCAAGCACACTTCCATCGTTAATGAGATGGAAAAATCTTACCTTGATTACGCAATGAGTGTCATTGTTTCTCGCGCTCTTCCTGACGTTCGTGATGGCCTTAAACCAGTCCACCGCCGTATTCTTTATTCCATGTTTAAATCCGGCATTCACTGGAACACTCCTTATAGAAAATCTGCTCGTATTGTTGGTGACGTTCTTGGTCGCTACCATCCACATGGTGACAGTGCAGTTTATATGGCCTTGGTCCGTTTAGCCCAAGAATTTAGTATGCGTTATCCATTGATCGATGGTCAGGGTAACTTTGGTTCAATTGACGGAGATAGCCCAGCTGCTATGCGTTACACTGAAGCTCGTAGTGCCAAAATCACCCAAGAACTTTTGGCTGATATTAACAAAGGTACAGTCGATTTCATTGACAACTTTGACGGTTCTACCAAAGAACCAACTGTTCTTCCAACCCGTATTCCTAACTTTTTGCTAATGGGTTCTGAGGGTATTGCTGTGGGTATGGCTACTAAAATCCCACCTCATAATTTAGTTGAAACCTGCAACGCTATTACTGCCATGATCACCAAAGGCAAAGCTAGCACCGACCTTAAAATTGAAATTGGTGAAGAAAAACTCAGTTCAGATTCAGAATGTATTAGCGCTATTTTGCTAGCTGATCCAAATAGCCTAGCTGGCAAATTTGAAAGCGATATTACTCACGAAGAATTGATGGAACACATTAAAGGACCAGATTTTCCAACTGCCGGTATTATCTACGATCAAAAATCTATTTCTGAGGCTTATCGAACAGGCAGAGGTCGCATTGTTATTCGTGGTAAAGCCGCTATCGAAGAAGGTAAAAAAGATCAATTCATCATCGCTATCACAGAATTGCCATATCAGGTTAATAAAGCTCGCTTGTTAATGAAAATTGCTGATTTAGTCCGCGATAAAAAAATCCTCGGTATTCGTAATTTACGAGATGACTCCGATCGTCAAGGCATGCAGATTACCATCGAACTGAAAAAAGATGCTAGACCAAATGTAGTTCTCAACAAACTCTTTAAATATTCAGAGCTACAAAGCAGTTTTTCACTCAATATGGTTGCCCTCAATAGTGAAGGTACACCTTTATTGATGAACTTACGCCAAGTACTCCGTGAATACGTTATCCACCGCCAACTAGTAGTAGTTCGCCGTAGCCAAAATGAACTCAAGGAGGCTCGCGACCGCGCTCACATTCTTGAAGGCTTAATCATTGCTTTGAATAATCTAGATGATGTCATTGATACCATCAGAAAATCCAAAGACACTCCAACTGCACATGATTCCTTGATGAAGAAGTTTGGCTTGAGTGATATCCAGTCAACTGCCATTCTTGAAATGCAGCTCAAACGCCTTGCAGCTCTAGAGCGACAAAAAATTGAAGAAGAATATGCAGCCATCCAAGAAGCCATTGGCACCTTGATTCATTTACTCAATGATCCTGCCAAAGTATTGAAAAAAATCGCAGAAGAAACCAAAGAAATGGTCGATCTTTACGGAGATGAACGTCGCACTAAGATCATTAAAGGCAAAATTGGTGAATTCAATGAAGAAGATTTGATTGCTGAAGAATCAACTGTCATCACTTTGACTGAAAGTGGCTATATCAAACGTCTCAGTCCAGATGCTTTCCGCTCTCAATCTCGAGGTGGAAAAGGTAGCAAAGGCTTAAATATGAAAGCTGAAGATGTACTCAAATGCATCGTTACCTGCAACACTCATGACAATCTTTTTCTCTTTACCAATCAGGGTCGCGTTTTTGAGATGAAATCCTACGAAATTCCAGACGCCAGCCGTCAAGCCAAGGGTACTGCCATTGTTAATATCCTTAATCTTAAGTCTGAGGAAAAAGTTTTATCTATCCTAGTCGTAGATCAAGAAGCTGACAAAGATAAGTTCATTACCTTGGCTACCAAAAATGGCTTAGTCAAGAAAACCGCTCTCAAACTTTTCAACAATATTCGTCAAAGTGGCATCGTGGCCATTATCCTCAATGAAGGCGACGAATTAGTCTGGGGCAAGATCACCACTGGCATGGATCACATTATGCTAATTACTCATGATGGGAAATCAATTCGCTTCAGTGAAGAAGAAGTCAAATCTTCTCAAAGAGACACTAAGGGTGTTAAGGGAATTACTTTAAAAACTGGTGACTCCGTCATTGGCGTTGAGGTTTTTGAAGATAACAAAGAAGTTCTCAAAGAGAATAGCTTATTACTCATCACTGAAAATGGCATGGGCAAACGCACTCTTCTAGAGAGTTATCCACTCCAAAAACGTTCCGGTCTTGGCGTCAAAGTCTCAGAAATCACCAAGCGTACCGGTAAAGTGGCCGCCGCCAAAATGGTTTCCGACCTCAATAAAGAAGTGGTCATTAGCACTAAACTGGGTAAAGCTATCAAAATGCCAATCAGCAAAAGTTCTATTCCTACTTTGACCAGACCCACTCAAGGAGTTATCCTAATGAAAATGAGTGATAATGACCAAGTAGTGGCAGTGGCTTTAACCATTGAGGATGGTGACGAAGAGAACGAAATAAATTAGCTTGGTAAATTTATATTAAGCCATCTAATAATCTCGCTCTCTAATCTCTCCTCAGAGAAATTCGAAGAAAGATTATTAATCAAACGATCTATATTGCTTCTTTTTGTTACTAGATCGTTTTTTTTCAACCAATCTTGAAAATCATATTTAGAAACTAGAGGAGACTTTCGAACTCGAGAGTCTTTTGCAAAATAAATTTCCCAACACTTCTGGATAATTTGTTCTTTATCGATTCTTTTTTCGTCGTCTTCGCATGCAATAGCCTGATCAACGACTCTAAGTTTTTCTGCTTCCACGGTTATTCCTTCTTAATTTAGTGGACCGAAGGGGACTCGAACCCCTGACCTCTTCTATGCCATAGAAGCGCTCTAGCCAACTGAGCTATCGGCCCATATTTTAACAAAAGGAATTTTAGCATTGTCGAAGAGAAAAGCCAAGTCATAATTGACCAAATTACATTTTAGAATGAGTTTTATCGTAAACCTTCTTAAGCTGCGGTTGAGTAATGTGGGTATAGATCTGAGTGGTGGCAATGTTTTTATGTCCCAACATCTCTTGCACATCACGCAAACCAGCACCGTTAATCAATAAATCAGTCGCAAAACTATGTCTAATTCCATGAGGACTCAGTTTTACAGTCAATCTAGCTCTGCGAGCATAATGATCCACAATGCGCTGCACACTACGACTAGTTAAACGCATTTCTTCACCATCCATCAATAGATCGGGCTTCTTGCCAGAATAACGAATAAAAATTGGTCGCCAGTTATCTTTCCTCGAGTTCATATAGCGCTCTAGCCACATAGCCGCCCTTTCGCTCAAAAAAACCACTCTTGGTCTACGACCTTTACCAATCACCCCAAATTCGCGTCGCTTCAGATCAATTTGATCGCGATTGAGCCCAACTAATTCACTAACACGTAAGCCAGTAGAGAAGAGTACCTCAAGAATAGCCTTGTCTCTCGCCCCCTCTTTGCTGGCCAAGTCAGGCTGAGCCAAGAGACGTTCAATCTCCTCAATATTCACAAATTGCATATGAGTTGATTCGCCCTTAGGTAAATCAATTTTTTCTGGATGCAAAACCTCCTGATCATTTTTAGTTAGCCATTTGAACCAAGAGCGCAAAGCAATTACATGATAGCTTTGTGTCTTTTTTGATAGGGTTCTTGACATATCGTCACAGTAACGCGCTAGGTAAATCCGATATTTACGCAAAATATCACGATCCAATTCTTTAAGGTCACCATGACCATCTTCCTTGAACCAAACGTTAAAACGCCTCAAATAATGGCTATAATTGCGGATAGTCAAGCGACTAAGGTTCTTTTCCACCTCCAAGGACTCTAAAAAATCAATCAAGGCGATATCTGGATTAGTTTTATTACTCATTGCATTTACTTCCTTCTTTACTCTACAATAAATTTAAGATTGATGCACTAAGGCTTGCATTTTTAATCAGCTCACAAGAGTTGATGTGTTTTTTTCTTCAAATTTTCAAAATTGTTATCAGACACTGGCAGACCATCTAATATTCTGCTAGAAACGCTTTTTAATCATTTATTACTATAGATCAGTCTTTTTTTGTATATAGACCAAAACACTTAGCTCGCTGAGAAATATAAGATTCATACCAAAAAGGACTTAAGCCTCGATCTAAAAAATATGTAATTCCAAGAAAGCAAAAGGGGAGACTGCCCCACCCATCGGTCTAATTTATTATTTAAGTCCATTGTGCTGAAGCTCATTTCGCAAACTTAGCATCCATTTGAAAAATAAATTGTGAAATAAAAAAATGAATTATGAAAATATTTTTCATTATCTAAAGTGCTTAAGCTCATTTCACAACAGAAATTTAAAATATTATCACAATGGTCATAATCTCCGCGATTGCATTACCCATCAGACTCTCATTTATTTTAAAAAGTACTAAAAATGCTGGAAAGCGTTCTTAACCAGGTTTCAAGCTGATTAGTTGCTCATCTATGAAGAAAAAAGCCGATTTTGGGCTTCTAAGAGCCTTACTAGAGGTAAATACCTTGATATATCAATATAATTACCAATTGATCACGATTGGAGTTAACTAAACAACCAGATAGAACCAGGCTAAATCAGCCAAAACTAGGAACAATTTAGGAAAATTAAGAATGGGCAAGCACTAGAGAGAATAAAGGCAAAAAAGAATTGTTAAATGCCTAAACACCAGAGTAAATGAAGGCAAAAGATAAATCGATTTAAAAACACCTCTCGGCTTAATTGATAGTTTATGTCGCAAAAGTTATATTGTGCGACATAAACTATCAGAAGAAAATAAACCCCCTATCGTTGGAGTAGCAGTGGTTTAAGAACTTTCTTTTATATGGTATTCAATCTCTTTTACGCTCACACATCCATTCCCTTTAAACTTCCCTTAAGAAAAAAGCTAATTAACCCTCCGCAACCCCTCCCTGGGGATATGCCTATTCGGGTTTTTTATTGATTTATCAGGTCTTTTTACATATATATCTATCCAGAATAGAAGCACCAGGCCAAATCAGCTGAGAAAATTGAACACTTTAATAGCTCGGAGCTATTGCTGTACCAGATGTAATACAGGCTAAATTTATTTTTGCATACTTTTGCAACAAGAAAACTAATTTAACAGTATCAAACTATATCATTTCAGGCTATAAAGTCCTATAACTATTGAGTTTTCCACAATTTTCACGACCATATCAAACTATATCACTCTGCCCTGTCTCCCCATGTATCCAAAAAAATTGCTAGCTCTTCCCTGTTTATTTTTTATAATATTTTTTCTTTTTTTGGAGCTTTTTTCTTATTTAAGACTTATCATGCCAGATTAAAAAGAGTTTTTGAAAGACTTTTAATTCCTTTTTACTAGCTATGGCAGAAAACCCGAAAAACCAGCTCTACCCTGTCTGGTTTATAGGCAAAAAGGATTGGTACATAAATCTTTTTTAGATATTAGTCAAGTTGGGGGATTTCGATTACTTGCCTGGAAACATCAGGATAAAGAGCACTATCATCAGAATAGCCACTAGATTATATTCATTAACGGTATTTTTGAATAAACGACCCTTAAAGAAACTTTGCAAAACACTCAAACCAACATATAAGAAAGACATAATAAAAAGCGCTTGATTCCAAATTTGCATTGGCAAAAATGAAAATAGGATGGCTAATTCAGTAAGAATAAGAGTGAAAATAAGTGAATAAAGAGCAATTTCTTTGTCAATTTTTTGCTTCAATTCAATTGACCAAAGTGAAGCCAATACCAGAGGAAAATGAGAGATAAACATCAAGATAGCATTGAGATAAAAAGGCAAACGCAGTGAAAAAATAACATTACTAAACAATAAAGAAGTAATCATGATAAAAAACAGAGCCACAGCGTGCGCTGCATATAAAAGCTGGATAGTACGACCCTTAGCCACGGAGAAAATATTTGAAGTCAAAAACAAAGCGTACATGCCAATGCCAAAGATAGCTACAATCACTAAGCGGGACCAAAACATCTCAGGTAAAAGAAAATAGAACAAAGACACAGAGCTAGCATAAAGAGCCGGAAATGGCACTATTGTTAACCATTCATGTGAATGAAGATCATCAGAGAGTGCCCAAGCAGAACTAAAATAAGAGATGAGTAAAAAAATTGCTGTCGCTAAATAACGCCATTCGAGTGGAATGTATTGAGTCGCCAAAAGACTCAGACTAAGTAAAACAGAAACAATAACAAATTTTTCTCTTCGGCGCATATTATTATTCTTCTAAAATATCACATGCTAAAAAAACATCTTCCACATCTTCATTATCTCTTAAGTTATCTGCCAATTCCATTAGTTTGACCAAATCCTCCTCGCTAACTGGAATTTTCATAGTTGGGATGAACTCCCCTTCTTGATTGCGTTCAAACATATATCTGGCGCTACCTGGAGAACCTAAAGAGCCACCGGCTTTACTCAAAGCAAAACGAATCTCAGAAGAGCTACGGTTGAGATTGTCAGTCAAAGCAACGATCATCATCCCTACTCCACCTGGACCAAAACCCTCATAAACAATTTCCTGAATTTGGCTGGCATTCCCCTTGCCTAGAGCAACATCGATCGCCTTTTGAACTTTGGCGTTAGGCATATTTGCCATTCTGGCTTTATCGAGTATTAGACGTAAAGAAGGATTACTTTTTGGGTCGCCAGAATTAGCTTGTTTGGTAGCAGCTCTGATCAAGCGAGACAGCTGACTGAAGATCTTGCTTTTGGCCTTATCTTGAGCCCCCTTACGATTTTTAATGTTATTCCATTTACTGTGACCTGACATATGTCCCTATTATAGACCATTTTTAGCTGGGGCTAAGGATTAAGTATTACTTGACATTTAGGAGTAGGACTTGTAACATCTCTAAGATTTTAAAGGAAGGTTAAAAAATGCAGAATCAAATGCTCCTGAGACAAGAAGCTATCAATGCAGCGAAAAATTCAGACTGGCAAAAAGCCATTTTAATCAACCAGGAAATTATTCAAAATTACGGCAATGATCTGGAAGCAATGAATCGTTTAGGTCTCGCCTTTCTCAAAAACAAAAAAGAAAATGAAGCTAAAAAAGTTTTTAAGCAAGTCTTAGAACTAGATAGTTCAAATATTATCGCCAATAAACATTTAAATAAAATCAAGAATAAAGAAATCAGTGCCGATATTATTTTTGACCGAGATAATGATTTTATTGAAGAACCAGGGAAAAGTAAAATCGTTACTCTCCATCGTCTGGCTGGCAAGGATCAATTACAAAAGCTTAAAGTTGGTCAAGGCTGTTCCCTCCAATTAAAAAACAGATATATCAGTGTAGTTGATGAAAATAATAAACATATTGGTGCTTTACCAGAAGATATTTCCTTTCGTTTGAGTAAACTCATTACCAATGGTAACGAGTATCGCTGTGTGATCTATAAAATCAACGAAAAACAATGTTTAGTACAGATTAAAGAAACCTTGCGCTCCAAAAAAAATGAACAATTTGTTTCCTTCCCTAGCAAAATGCAGAGCAATTTGGTTATTCCAGACGACTTCGTTTTGGAAGAAGATATTCCTTTTGAAGTCACTAATGACGAAGAAGCTGAAGAAGATTTAGAGTTGGCCATGGAAAAGATCAACAAAAAAGACGTATAAATCAGCTAAATCCCTCCCGATATAAATCACCATTGCTGATCGATTTTCAAGAGTTTCATTTTTGTCAGCCATGATTAAACTTTGGGGTAAAATTTTATCCAATTTTTTAAGAAGCTGAGTACAGCTCTCCTCCTCTGGATTGTAAATTATTTTTGTTTGTTCTAGATTCTCCGCATTATTGTCTTTTTTAATAATTGAAAAAGAACTTTTTTCAAGTATTTTTGACAAAGAACTAGCAAGTCCCGCCTCACCAGTAGTATTAATTAGAGCGACTGGACAATCAAAAACTGGTTTAACCATATAATTAATTTCTTGCTCATAATCTTGCTCTCGCCATAAAAGTTCCTGATCCCTAAGAAAAAAATAATAAATTTTTTGATCTTTGAAAAAATCTAACAAGCTCTGTTTGTCTAAATTAGCAGATGGATATTCATAACTTTGGTCAAAAGCCGTGTCTAAAAGAAAAGAATAAATTAGTTTTTCTTCTGTATCACCAGATAAACTTGCTTCTTTCTCTAAAGCACTCAAGTCAAAATTTCTTTGCCTTAAATCAGTAACAAGCAATTGTTTATTGTCGGCATTAAAAAATAAAATTGCCAAAGGCTGATGATCCTTAACAAGAAGAACTCTTTGATTTTCTTTTAATCTAAAAAGTTTGCTCAACTCAATTTTGATTGCTAAAAATGATAAGAGAAGTACTAGAACTACCAAGCCAAGTGAAATTAATAGTTTTTGATTAAGCTTAATCTTTTTTTTCTGATTAGACTTTTTGCTTTTCTTGTTTGGGCAGTAATCGTGCAACATCCAACATCCATGCTACAAAAAAGCCCGCTCTCTAGCAAGCGGGCTTATTTATAAATTTCTTAAAAATTCTTAAGACTCGATAGCATAACGCTCAAATCTACTCAGAGTCATCTTTTCACCAATTTTACCACTGAGAGTTTTGATAACTAATTCGATTGTTTTTTCTGAATCCTTAATGGAATCCTGTTGCAATAAATCCTCAACGCTTTCTGCACCCATAGCAGCAACTTGCATAGCAATGTCACGCACCATTTGGCGGAATTCTTCATTAGCGGCTACAAAATCAGTTTCGCAAAGCATTTCCACCATAGCGGCAACCATGCCAGTGTTGTGAGTATAAGTGGCTATATAACCAACCTTAGTCTCACGATCCTGAATCTTGTCTGCTTTAGCTAAACCTTTGGCCTCAACAGCAGCAACGGCTTTATCTAAATCGCCATCAGCTTCTTGCAAAGCTTTTTGACAATCTAAAATTCTAGCACCAGTAAGTTCTCTGAGTTTTTTGATTTGATCCATGGAAATAGGCATATCGTCATAATTTAATCTTCCTCCTCGTGATCTCTTGAGTGAAGACGTTCACTCAGGTGATCAAATGCATCGTCAGATTAAATTACTCCTTTCTTTATAATTTATTATTTGTGTTACTTATTTGCGATCTGCGCGACCGGCTTTGTAGGCAGCGGTGATTTGATCAACAAAAAATTTAATACTTTTAACGGCGTCATCATTGCCTGGCAAAACAAATTGCACTGGTCTTGGATCGCTATCTGAGTCGATTAAAGCAATTACTGGAACATTAACATTATTTGCTTCAGCGACGACGATTCTTTCTTTCTTTGGATCGACTACAAAAATACAATCTGGCTTGCTCTTCAAACCTTTAAGTCCACCAAAGAAACGCTCTAGCTTAATTTGTTCTTTTTCAAGTTGGACGCGTTCATACTTGGTATAACCCTTATATCTATCAGTTGCCAAACCTTCACGGATTTCTTCCATACGTTTGATAGATTTACTGACTTGAGGCCAGTTGGTTAACATACCACCCATCCAACGAGCATTGATGTAAAAGCAAGAAGCGTCCAAAGCAGCCTCTTTGATAACTTCACGTGCTTGTTTCTTAGTACCGACTAAGACTAGGGTTTTGCCCTCTTTGGCGAGGTTGTAGACATAGGAATAAGCTTCTTCTAAAAGACCGGCGACCTTTGGCAAATCAAAAAGATGGATACCATCTTTTTCACTATAAATATATTCATCCATTTTTGGATGCCATTTACTGGCTTTGTGACCAAAGTGACAACCCAGCTCAAGCATTTCTTGAAGATCAAATTCTGGATTTTTAGTAGCAACTGGTCTTACTTCGGTTTTAGTTTCTTCAGTTTTGGCTTCTTCTGCTTTTACTTCGACTTTGACTTCTTCAACTTTTGGAGTTTCGATTTTAGGAGTAGCAACTGGAGCTGCTTCAACTTTGACAGCGGCTTTCTTAGGAGCAACTTTCTCAGCGGCAACCTTAGCTGGAGCTTTTTTGACTACTTTCTTAGCGGCTGGTTTAACGGCAACCTTAGCGGTAGTTTTTTTAACTGAAACTTTTTTGGCGGTCTTTTTGACTTCTGCCATAATTTTTGTCCTTTTTTTATTTCCGCTTTTTAAAGCGAAAAACGGTGCTTAGAGCTAAATAAGGATTGGCTCTAAGGCACACAAGTTTGTAATTGGTTGGATTATATCATGGGCTGAGGTCTTTTCCAACAATAAACTGGTTAAAATCACCTAGGATTTTTTGAGGAAAAGACCTTAGTAAATCCAAAGCATTCGCCATCAAGGAAACCACCGTCATCGGTCCAACGCCATTCGGCACCGGCGTAATGAAGTCTGCTTTATTTAAACAACTCGGTAAATCGATATCACCCTGTGGTTCACCGACATCAATAATAATACTGTGATCGGCAATCAAATCGCCTTTGATTAAGTTTTTCTGACCAGTGGCACTGATAATGACGCGAAAATCTGATAGGGATTTTTTTTGTTCAATCAGTTCTGCTAATCCCTGCTTACCAACTAATTTAACTTCGCATTTATTTTTAGATACCTGCGACTCGCTAACAGCAACTTGGCAAACCTCGCCAAAAGTTTGTGGAACTGTGGCACCCTTTTGCATTAGATTTTGCATGTGCCAATATAAAGGTCTTCCTAATAAATCTGATTGACCAATAATCAAAACTTTTTCTGTTAAGTATGAAAAATCTGAATCTACATTAGCTCGATAATCTTTGAGAATTGATAAAACTGCACGGGCTGTGGCTGGCAAAACCATTTGATCTTGCATCCAAGTGCCATTTTTAATTGCTTCTAAAGTAGCTGGCGCCAAACCATCCACATCTTTATTCACACCGTGAGATTTTTTGGTGGCAATTTTTGAAACTAGGCTTCCCCACCACTCGTTAAAATCGCCGTTTGGCACGCTTTCTAGCCATTTTTTTGTCCACGGTTTTTGAATAATAATGCCAGTCACGCTGGGGTCAGCATTGAGTTCTTCAATATATTTTTGAATCTCTTCAACTGGACTAGCAAAAGAAAATTCTTTAGCTTGATAAGCAATTCCCAAGCTCTCAGCGGTTTGTTTTTTAAGTGAAGTATAAAGAATTGAAGCCTGATCTTCATGGAAAAAAATTGCCACCACCTTGGGATAGATTCCCTTAGCATGATAGGCCATTACTTTTTGCTTGAGCTTGAGCTCCTTTTGCTTGGCTAGTTTTTCGCCGTCAAAAATTATGGTCATAATGTTGTTTTACCAAGCAAACAAAGGAAAAGTCTTTGCCATTTCCTTAACTTCCTTACGAATTGCCAAAAGAGTTTCGTCTTTAATCATACGAGCTTTGAAATCTTTCAGAAAGACGCGGCGCGTGGTTTTTAGAGCTGGCAATTGTTCGCCTTTTATATGGTCAACTACCCTGGCAATCCATTGAGCAATTTTTGTCATCTCTTGCTCTTTCATACCTCTGGTAGTAACTAGTGGCGTACCGATACGAATGCCCGACGGATAGAAAGGTGAACAAGGTTCACCTGGAATAGTATTGCGGTTAGCATAGATCCCCGCCACATCCATAGCAAAAGCCACCTGCGTGCCAAAACCATCGCCAAAAGAAGTCAAATCGATCAAAATTAAGTGGTTTTCTGTACCATCACCGACCAATTTGAGACCTTCTTGTTGCAAAGCAGTAGCCATGGCATCGGCATTCTTGCGGATTTGTTTTCCATATTCAATAAATCCTGGTCTTGCGGCTTCGCCTGCAGCTATCGCTATGGCCGCAGTGTTTTCATTATGTGGACCACCTTGCAAAGCCGGAAAGACGGCTTTGTCAATCTTATCAGCCAAATCTGGATCTTTTTCCAAACCCTTGTTTGTAACCATAATCATCGCTCCACGCGGGCCTCTAAAAGTTTTATGCGTGGTCGACATAACAATGTGCGCATGAGGTACGGGACTCTGATGCTCTCCTGCGATAACCAAGCCAGTAATATGAGAAATATCAGCCAATAAATAAGCACCCACTTCGTCGGCAATCTCTGCAAATTTCGCAAAATCCAAAACAAAAGGATAAGCCGTGGTACCAGCGATAATTAGTTTTGGTTTATGTTCAAGTGCTAAGCGACGTAATTCTTTGAAATCAATGCGTGCATTTTCATCGAGACCGTATTGAATTGAATTGAAATAACGACCAGAGAAAGTCACTTTTGGATGTCCATGAGTTAAATGCCCACCGCTAGAAAGAGCCAAACCCATAATGGTGTCCCCTTCTTCAAGTAAAGCAAACTCTACAGCACTATTTGCTGGTGAGCCAGAATAAGGTTGGACGTTGACGTGAGGCACTTTGAAAAGTTCTTTCAAGCGCTTTTGAGCTTCAATCTCTATTTCATCAATTACCTGATTACCTTCGTAATAGCGGCGTTTAGGATAACCTTCGGCATATTTGCTAGATAAACAAGAACTGAGGACGCTGCGAACAGCCTCTGAGCTATGATTTTCTGAAGGAATTAAGCCAATCATTTCTGTTTGGCGCTCTTCTTCTTTTTTTACTAAATCGAAAATTGGATCTTGGTTCTGTTTTTGCATTTGAATTCCTTTATTTGATTGTAACTTGTTAAGATTTTTTTAGCCAATTAACTGCTAAATACGTTATTGGAGTCTCGACCATTGAAAACAAACATTTTAGTCCCCAATATGGTAAAACCAGTGACCAAACAAAATTTGCATTAGCTCCATCGAAAAAAGCTAAAAACATAAAAATACTGGTATCAAAAAATAAACTAATAATGTTTGAGGCGTTGCTGCGTAACCACAAACCACTGCCTTGTAAACGGGCACGAATTTTGGCAAAAATATAAATATCTAGGCGCTCAGCTAAGAAAAAAGCCACTAGACTAGCTAGAGTCATGCGCAATGATTTAGCAAAAATTGTCTGGTAGGCTGGTTCAAAAGCTGCCGAACGAGTGCTGGGAGGCAAACTAATCGCTAGAATATTAAATAAAGCTAATAAAAACAAAATAATAAAAGTACTGCGCATGAAGCTTAAAGAACGAGCTTTGCCCTCTACTTCAGTTACTACGTCGTTAATAATGAAAGTAATTGGCAAAGTAAAAATTGCCACTGAAGCATTAAGAAAAAATAAAGGGAAGGTTTTAGCTCCCATTAATTCTGCTGCCACAATCGAGGTAATATAAATTGCTAATAATAAATCAAGTTTGCGTTCGCGCGAGCTGACTAGGCTTTTAACTACACTACTTGTTTGGATTGTTTTTTTCATCTGATTTTTCTTTCTAATTTTAATAAATAAATACATTTTGTCACCAAAAAGGTGCCAAAAATCATACCAAAAGAAAAACCATTAGAGAGTGGCGTAGGAGAGCTGGAAGTGAAATACAGCTTTAAACATAAAGTGATTTTACCACAATATTATCCAACATAAACTGGCGCATTAGTTGTAATTGATTTTTGGATTGCTTTGATTTCTTCTGGTTTGGCTGACTGTCTGAATTGCTCAAAATTATGTCCTTTTGCCAATAACTCACCTGGTAAGCGTGAAATTGTTTTTATTTTGCCACTTTCACAAAGCATTTCAAAAAGTTCTAAATGAGTATTAGACTTGAGTATTAAACCATTAGCTAAAGCTTTGGCTAAATATTTTTCTAATAGATCGGCTTCAATCGGGCTAGCCATCACTTCAATCCAATCAGAAAAATGATGTAAGCGACTATTTATAGTTACAGTGGCAATTTGCCAAACAGCTTTAATATGACCAGTCTTTGGATGAACATAGGTTTGATAAAGCTCTTTTCTCAAATCCTCATACATTTCTTCTGGAAGAAAATCTGTCTCACGATCTAGCTTATGCTGTTGAGAAAGCTCTCCTGTCTGACCATTAGCAACAAAAGCATTAATATCGGCACCAAGAAAAATAATGCCTTTAAATAAACTATCGATTACATGCTCTGCTAAATCATTTTTAAATGCTAAATTTAACTGATTAAAAAGAAAAATTAACTCTGGAAATTTATCTTCCATATATTCATAACGTGCAACTTCTGCCTTGTATTTACTGACTTCAACTGCATTGATAGAACTTGGCTCATCTTTTGTCGAAGGTAATTGCAAAACGTTACCATTGGCAAAATCTATGTTTGGCGCAACTAAAGATTGAACAATACGCATCGCTGCCTCAGCTTTTGGATATTTGCCCGTGTTAATGATGAGTTTGTTGATGTCTTCGAAAGCACTACGCAACGCCCTTCTCCGCTCTGTTCTAGCCGATTGTTCAGCTTGAATATTTTGAGCTTGTGGAGAATAAACAATGTTCTCGTACATTAAATTTTATGATTTATAAATCTAAAACTTCTTGACTTAGACCTATTTCCTTATGCCTCTTTGAGATTTCCGTTTCAATGGCGCCTTGTTTCTCCCAGCTCTTACCAAGTAAATCTCTCATTTCTCTCTTCTCAAACGGAAAAATAATCCAAGCATCAGAATCTGCTCCATGAAAATCAGGCATAAATGTTGACCATGGTTTAATGAATAAAGTAGCAGTTTTAACCTCCGAAGCACCTTCTTTTAACAAATAATCTTGAGTAAAGCTTAGTGATTCTCCAGTATCAGCCACATCATCAAAAATTAGAATCTTTTTACCTTTGATAGCGGTTGGAATTTGCTGGTAAATCTCTGGCTTATCGAGGCGCTTATTAATGCCACTGTAAAATTTTACTCCCAAGCTAGCCAATTCTTTAATTCCTGTGTAATCAAAAAAAGAACGACTCATTGGCCAAGCCCCTTTAGCCAAAGCAATGATTAAGTCAAATTTGATATCTGACTCTTTAATTTGTTTAGCCACCTGCAGAGTTAGTTCGTCAAGTTGATCCCAGCTAGGGGTAACGTACTTAGCCTTGTCGCCGGTAAATCTGATTTCTTTAAAAGTCATAATAGTTTCCTTTTTATGCACTTAAAATAAAAAAAGACGCTTAGTTTTTCTTATTCGCTTGGTGTCCCCCTAATCAGTGATTAGGTTTGTTGCTTGGGAATACGAAAAACGAAACGTCTTTTCGCACTCTTACTACTTTTTAATAGATGAATTTTAACATGCCATTTTTTATACAACAAGTTCTAAAACTTCTTTTAGATCTTTTGTTAAAGGCGCTTGTATCTTTACTTTTTTCTTTGATCTTGGATGATTAAACTCTAACGAGAGAGCATGTAAAAATTGTCGAGAACACCAAAAACTATCCATTCTGCTATGTTTGCGACCAGCATAAAGCTGATCGCCAACTAAAGGATGTTGCATAGCTGACATGTGAACTCTAATTTGATGAGTACGACCAGTTTTTGGTTCTATTTCTACTAAAGAAAAACCAGCTTGATAAAGTTCGCGTACTTTTTTGATTTTAATTTTGCTTTGGGCAACTAGTGAAAGAATTAAATCTTCTTTCAAAGTAGTAAATTCTTTTTCCACTCGATAATTACTAACTGCCTCTTTACCAGCGTTGTCCACCGCAAATTTTAGACGATTGCGACCACTACGACTCATCGGAGCCTTAATCTGACCAGATTTTTCTGTCAAATGGCCATGAACTAAAGCGAGATAAGTTTTTTGTGTTTGACGCTTTTTAAACTGAGCTAAAAGATTGACTAGTGAACCAGGATTTTTAGCCAAAATTAAAACACCACTGGTGTCTCTATCCAAGCGATGAACAATCCCCAATCTTTCTTTCCAAACCTCTAAAGGCTCACCAAACTCATTACTAAAATCTGCTGGAATTAATTGCTGATAATCTGGATTAGCTTGCCAATATTCATCCTTAAAATAATCTTCGCCAAATTTTTCTACAAACCAATCTTGAACAGTTGCTTCTTTTACCGTGACTGCCCTATTAACTACTAGGCCACTCGGCTTGTTAATCAGCAATAAATCTTGGTCTTCGTACAAAATATCTAGATTCATGATTTTTTAAAGAAACTAAAGGTTCGACCAGATCTTCTGTAGAGAAGCATTAGACCAAAAACTAACATCGCTAAATAAATAAAATAGTCCAAACTAATATTAGCAATAAATAGTCCAGGCAAACGAACTGTTTCAGTTAACAAATGAAAAGTGGCAGTAAAGATCAAAAAAGTACTAAAAAGAAAGCCTGATTGAGCAGTCTTTTTGCCACTGCGATACCACTCTAAAGTACGATAAATATATTCGATTTTGCTTAAATAAATATAAGCTAATAAATAGTATAAAAATGAATAAAGTTGAGCTGGATGAGTTTTTTCAAAAGTACCAATCGTAATAACTCCCCATGGTAAATTAGTAAAAGTTCCGCCATAACTACCATCCAAGAAAAAGCCAACATAAATAAAAACCATTCCTAAACTAATTGCTGTCACATAAAAATCCAAAATTTCAAAAGCATCCCATTTGCGTTTATTAGCATAGCGATAAAGAAATAGCACCGCCGCAACTAAAGCAACGAATGGCATATTGCCAGACTTCTCTACTACATTAAAAATATTAATAATATTTTGGCTAAAACTAGCCCAATGAGAAATTACAAAAACTATTCTGCCAACGATAAAACCAAACAACCCAGACAATAAGAAGGCATCAAAGATTTCAAAAGTATTGTAATGTTCTTCTCTGCCCTTGCGCCAAAAAATAAAAGCAGAAAAAAAGACTGCAAAAAAAGCCAAAAGTGTTAGTGATTTGAGTTTTAAAAATGGCAGTTCAAAAAGAATAGGTAACATAATGTGGTGTACCCTGCGGGTACTAACCCAGGTTTGCTACGCAAACTTGGCGGTGCCCTCTTCGAGGACTAGTCGGGCGCGTTTCGCTCGACGGTGCCGGGAGAGGGAATCGAACCCTCATGAAGTTGCCTTCATAGGTTTTTGAGACCTACGCGTCTACCAATTCCGCCATCTCGGCTAAAAGACATTCACAAAAGACTTATATATTCTACCTTAAATTCTCTACAGATCAATCAAACAAGTCAATAATTTCCTTATACGAGCCATCTATTGGTAAAACTAAATCAAAAACTTTTTTGAAATGTTCTAAATTATTACTGCCAAAAGCCACTTTATAAGTGAAATCAAAGTCAATTCCCTTAGCCATCTTGACGTCATCCAGACCATCCCCAATCAAAAGACAATGACGACGCTCTGGAGAAGCATCTAATAAATTATCTTTTATGAGCAAAGCACCGGTTTTATTAGAGGTATGAATGATTGGTTGAACCATTTCTAAAAGAAAATTTTTCTCATCAAAGACCACCTCATTGCTAAAAATCTTAACATTGCTTGTAAAAAGATCTTCTTTCTCCAAAAGGTATTTGATTACCAAATTTCCAAAACCAGAGGCAGAAAAAATGATTAATGGTATTTCCTTTTCTTGCAAAAGTTTCAAAAAATCTAACAACTGATCTCTCCACTGTAAAAGCGGTGAATGACAAATTTCCAGAAGCATATCTCTAGTAACACCAGATTCTTTTATTACCTCAAAACTTTTCTCCCACCACTCTTGCATTAACAACATTTTTTCTTTTTCATCTATATAAGGATCGAACTCTATTGGATAATAATGATCAAACAAGTCCCTGCATTCTTTTAAACTGGACTCATCCATATATTTTTCGTCTCTTAAAAGATCCATTAAAGCAGAGCCTCTTCCACCTTTTATTCCTTTTTTGGTAAAAGTGCCGTCAAAGTCAGCAATGACAATTGTATTTTTTGGATCCAATTGAATTTTTTCCATAAATTTAATCGTTACTCACACAAAAAGATATGGTATCACATCGCCACTTGCCTCTCCAACAAAAATCCGTCATATTTAAACTATGGACGCAATTAGAGATCTAGTAATCAAAGCTTTCGCTGTGGACAGCATTTGGTCAATAATTATCAGAGGTATTATTTGGATTGTCATCGCCATGATTATTATTGTTAGCGTTGATAACCCAAATTACGATGTTTCAAGCAAAAAGCTCAAGGCAAATCTTGGTTTCTTCACCATGTTCTTGCTTTTATCTGGAGGATTAATTTATCTACTCTTCGGCATTGGCGCACAGTAAAATACCTTACTGCTTCCTATTCTCCATTCCAAAAAACTTAACACGATCACCTCTAAAGTAGAGTTCGATATCTCCCAAACCACCATTACGATGTTTGGCAATTTTCAAAGTCACTGATTCGCGTAAATCATCATCTTTGCGATATAAGAACATCACTACATCAGCATCCTGCTCAATAGAACCAGACTCACGTAAATCAGAAAGCTGTGGAGCTTTCTCACCTCTTTGCTCAACAGCACGAGACAACTGAGCCAAAGCTAAAACTGGAATTTTTAATTCACGAGCAATATTTTTGAGACCCTGAGAAATTTCGCCTACTTCTTGAACACGATTTTCGCGATTTTGACCATGAGCCAACTGCAAATAATCGACAATTAAAAGATCAATGTCTTGCTCCATCATCAGACGACGTGCTTTAGTGCGCATTTCATAAATACTAAGACCAGGAGTATCATCGATAAAAAGTTTGCTTTCAGCCAAAACTCCCATCGCATCAGAGATTTTGAGAAAATCTTCTTGAGATAAACGACCTGTTTTAAGTTTCCAGGCATCAATATCAGCCTGACCAACTAACAAGCGATCGACTAGCTCTTCTCTACTCATTTCCAGAGAGAAAAAGCCAACTTTTTTCTTGGCGATGATGGTGGCATATTGAGCGATGTTGACGGCAAAGGCAGTTTTACCTGTACCAGGGCGAGCTGCCAAGATAACTAAGTTAGACTTCTGTAAACCAGCGGTCATGCGATCAAGATCTGCAAAACCAGTAGGTAAACCGCGCAATTCACCCCCGCTTTTTTGTAATTCATCAAGGCGATCAAAGCTTTCTACCAAAGTTTGTTTGATCGGCAAAAAATCTCTACGAGCATGAGTCTGAGAAATAGCCATCACTTGTTGTTCTGCACTATCCAAAATTTCATTAACTTCTTTGCTCTCATCAAAAGCTAAATTACCAACTTCATTAGAAAGAGCAATTAATTCTCTTTTGACATATTTTTCCTTAACCATGGAAGCGTAGTTTTCGACATTAGCAGCCGTCGATAATAGATTGGACAACTGACTAATTCCAGAAACACCACCAGCAGTACGAATATTTTTATCTTTGGTGAGTTGATCTTTTAAGGTAACGACGTCGATAGCCATGCGCTTGTCATAAAGCTCAAGCATAGCTGAAAAAATGACCTGATTGGCTCTACTATAGAAAGAATTTGGGTTAAGAATTTCAGAAACTTTAATGATGGCATCTTTATCAATTAGAATAGCCGCCAAAACTGAATTTTCTGCGTCAAGATCATGTGGAGGAACTTTTGAATCCATATCTGCTCTCTTTCGCTCAATTTACAATGATTTTAACTACGACGCAAGACCACTAGCTCCATTTCTTCTGGCAAGCGATCTTTCTCGACTATTAATTTGTCTTCTGGTTCTACAGAAGCACCAAAACTTTGTAAAAATTGATCCAAAGGTTGTAATTTAGTATCGCTAGGGTAAGAACTATCACTGTAATGCATTGGGATTAAAATACTTGGACTGATGGCATTAACTACCTTGATAGCCTCGCCATTCATCAAAGAAAATGGACCACCAACTGGCAAAAATAATATATCTACCATACCAATATCATCCAATTGCTTCTCATCCAGCTGATGAGCAAGATCGCCTAAATGACAAACGGAAAGACCATCAATTAAGATTTTGAAAACAATATTATTGCCTCTTTCGGCACCCTCTACTTGATCGTGATAAGTTTTAGTTCCAAAAACTGAAATACCACCTACTTCATATTCTCCTGGAAAATCGATAACAAAAGGATTTTCTTTCTTAGCAGTTCCCTTTACTTTATAGGCAGCATTATGATCTGCGTGATTATGAGAAATAGTGACTATTTCTGCACTTAAGCGAGGTAAAGAAATCCCAACAGCTTTATCATCAAAAGGATCAGTGACAACACTCCCCAATTCCCCCTTAAGTTTAAAACAAGATTGACCATGATAAGTGATTTGCATAATTGACCATTAGTCTAGCACATCAATTTTTGCTGTCAAAAGATTGACCTAATTCAACCAAAGCTCAGCTTAAAAACTTTACTTTTGTGTATAATTGACTTAAGATACTCTCTCTTAGAGTTTTAAACCTGCCTAATTAAATTCTAGGTATTTATGCGAAAAGAAATTCTTTTAGCGATTTTTGTAGGCATCACCCTCGGCTTGATGATCACTTTTGGAATCTATCAAAATTCTGAGAATGCCAAAACTGGACAAAATAACGATACCGATCAACTAATCAATAATCCAGTTGGTAGTGAATCAGCAGCAATTCAAGATCCTCAACTAATGATTAATAGTCCAGAAGAAGACTTCTTCACTAATGAAGAAGATTTAATTGTTTCAGGCAGCGCTTCTCCTAATAGTTTTGTTGTTGTTCTCGTTAATGATAGCGAAAGTATTAGTAATACTGATGAATCAGGCAACTTTTCTATAAAAGTTAAACTTAATGAAGGTGGAAATTTGATTGAAATTAACAGTATTGATGAGGATGGTAAAAAAATCAGCAAACAAAGAACTGTCATTTATGAAGTTAAATAATAATAAACTCACTCGCAAAAAAATCCTGCTTTTGCTATTAGCATTTGGCATTTTTTTATTGCCGGCTAGATTAGTTTTTGCACAAAACAGCGCCACAGACAGCTCAAATAGTGCTACTCAAAAAGAGCAAGAAAACGAAAATAGTACTATCAATAATATTAAAAAAGTTATTCAAGAAAAGAAGACTGAGCTCGGCACTGTTGGAGCTAATTTGCGTAGTGAAAGAGCTTATTTAGCCAAAGTTCTACGTGTTAGTGAAGAAACCCTGACGGTCAGTAATTACTCTGGAAGTAAAATTATTCCTCTAGAAGAGGACATTGTCATTCAGAAAAAAGACAAAGATGTTAAAGTTGAAGAACTTGCCGTCGATAATTGGGTTGGCGTTTATGGAGAAATGAATAATGATAATTTAAAAATTAAGAAAATCGTTGTCTATGATCATGACTTTAGCCCAAAAAACAAGATCATTACTCTTGGATCAATTGCTAGTATTGGTAAAAACGATCTAGCACTTGCCCCCCGCTCTGGAGAAGAAAAACTCAATTTCAGTTTTGATAAATACACTAGTTTTCAAGATAACCAGGGAGAAGAAATTGATTTTAGCGATTTTTACGAAGACTTACAGTGCATTATCGTTGCCTTCGAAGATAAAAACGGCAATTACGTAATCAGCACAATTAAAGCTTTAAGTGCTTTTGAAAAGTAAATTCCCTCCAATGACTATTATTTAACTTTTCATTGAGCGAATAAATTTCCTGTATATCTGGTCTTCCCAATCTATTCCAAAGCTCTTCTGCTCCAATTTTTATTAAAGCAGTGGCAAGTTCTTCTTCTGAAAAAGTTATTTGCCCTTCTTTGAGTTTATCGCTAAGAACTGAACGCAAATCATTAAGCGTGAAGCTTCTAACTCCAGCTAACTCTAAAACTTCCTCTAATGAATAATTACTTGAATTTCTCTCCAAACTTTTTTCGAACATGTTTGACATACTAACATGTTGAAATATAAATTTGCAAATTCTGTGGACCGAAGGGAAATCGAATCCCTGACCTCTGCAATGCGAATGCAGCGCTCTAGCCAACTGAGCTATCGGCCCGTTTCAGATAAATAGTATATCACCACAGACCTTTAAATTTGACCAAAGCCTTTAGTTGTCCTATAATAGTCCAGAATGCAAAAACAAAATGCAAAAGCTCCAGCTTTTCATCATCACTCCTCTATCTAATTGGGGTATCTTTTTGCGTTTCATTAAATAGGTCCCCAATAAGGGGATTTTTTATTTTAGAATACAATTAGACCAAACAAAGAAAGAAAAATATGAACAAAAATGTACAAACACTCAAAGGCTTTCGCGACTTCCTCCCAGACGAGGCTCGCAAAAGACAATACGTTAACGACAAGATTAGAGAAACTTTTGAAGTTTATGGCTTTGCGCCACTTCAGAGTCCTACCTTGGAGTACGCTAGTTTATTGCTTGGCAAATATGGTGACGAAGCTGATAAATTGGTTTATACCTTTGAAGATCGTGGTGGTCGTGAAGTTGGTTTGCGCTATGACCAAACTGTACCAACAGCCCGTATTCTGAGCCAATATCAGAACGAATTGCCTAAATATTTCCGTCGTTACCAGATTCAGAATGTTTTCCGTGCCGATAAACCACAAAAGGGCCGTTATCGTGAATTCACTCAATGCGATTGTGATATTTTTGGTGGCAACAGCGTTTTGGCTGATGCGGAATTATTAGCTACGGTTAACGCTGTTTTTATGAATCTAGGTCTTAAATCAATCAAGATTGAATTTAATGATCGTACTTTACTAATAGAAAACATTAGTCCTTTTGTTACTGAAAAAGTTGATGTTTTTTCCATCATTCAAAGCATTGATAAATTGGATAAAGAAAGTAGCGAAACCATCATTGAAGAATTAGTTGATAAAGGTCTTTCTAGAAGCAATGCTGAAGCTGTTTTATCCAAGATAAATAAGATTGAAATATCAGGAAATCTATCTAGAATTGAGCAAAAAGCTTTGGAGTTAGGCGTCAGTAAAGAAACCCTCGTTTTTAACCCAAAACTAGCTCGCGGTTTAGACTACTACACTGGCTTAATTTTTGAAATCAAAATTCCAGAATATGGCAATTCATCTGTTGGCGGAGGTGGTCGTTATGACAATCTGATTGAAGAGCTTTCCGGCTACAAAATGCCAGCCGTAGGCGTTGGTCTTGGCTTTGATCGCATTGTCGAAGTTTGCGATCAATTGGGTTTAATTAAAGAAAACCAAACTGGAACTCAAGTGATGATTGGTTTTTTTGAAGAAGAAAATTGTCAAAATAAGGCTATGCAAATCGCTAAAGAACTTCGTGCTCTAAAAATTAGAACCGAAGTCTTCCCTGCTTATGACAAGCTTTCTAAACAGTTTAAAGTCGCTGAACAAAAGAAAATTCCTTTCGTAATCGTGGTTGGTGAAGATGAAATCAAAGAAAATAAATTTACTATCAAAAACATGGCTTCTGGCGAGCAGGAATTACTAGCTCTTGAAGAGATTAAAGGAAAATTCAAGGTTTTTTCCCCTTCACTTCTATAAATTTGTGCTATGCACAGCATCTTTCGTAGCAGCTGTCCGAAATTCGCTAAAGCATCTTTCGTACCAGCTGTTTTTTTGCAATGTGAACCTTGCAAAAAAACAGGGTCCGAAATATAATAACCCTTCTATATGAAACAAGGTATACATCCTAGCAACTGGCAACACGACTGCGTCGTTACTTGTAGTTGTGGTAATTCCTTCCTCACTGGAGGCATTAAAAAAGCCGTACAAATCGATATTTGTAGTGCTTGTCATCCTTTCTTTACTGGTGAAATGAGATTTGTTGATCGTCAAGGTCGCGTAGATAAATTCCAGAAAAAGATGCAACTTGCTCAAGCCGCTGCCACTGCAGCTGCCGCTAAAACCAAAAAAGCTACTAAGACTAAAGTCGAAAATAAATCTTACAAACAGATCTTAGTTGAACAGCAAAGCGAATTAAAGGCTAAAAAACAAGCCGAAACTGTCGCCGAAAATTAGTTTCCCTTTTTTATTTATTGATACAGCCACTGCGCTGTGTTTTTTTGTATAATAGAAAGGAAAAATAAATATGGATCAAAACTACAACCCCTACCAAGTCCAAATAGAAAATATAGATAAAGCCATTGCCGAAAATCAAGCTCTGCTTGAAGATGATGAGCTAAAAGATTTAGCTATCGAAGAAATCGCTCGTCTTCTTGAAGAAAAAAAAGCTATGGAACTGGCAGCTACAAATTTTGCCAGCAATCAAAATAAAAGTGAGAGCAATGATAGCGAAGAAATTACTGAAAATGCCAACGCCATTATCGAAATTCGTGGCGGTGCTGGGGGTGACGAGGCAAAAATCTGGGCCAACGATTTAATGCGCATGTACACTCGTTATGCCGAAAGTAAAAATTTAAAAGTAGAGCTAATTGATGAATTAGTTTTTAAAGTCAAAGGCCGTGCAGAACTACCTATCGTCGAAATTGATGAAGACGGTAAAGTTAATAAAACTGGTGAAACAGAAATTCTCTCTGCTTATAAGCTTTTTCGTTATGATTCTGGCGTACATCGCGTTCAAAGAGTACCTAGTACCGAATCGGCTGGACGTATTCACACCTCCACTGCTTCTGTGGCGGTTTTACCAGAAGTCACAGCCACAGCTGTCGAAATTAGAGAAGAAGACCTAGAATGGTCGTTTATGCGTGCTGGCGGTGCTGGCGGACAATCCGTCAATAAAACTAGCTCAGCCGTTCGCTTGGTTCATAAACCCAGCGGTTTAGTGGTCAATTCTCGCACAGAAAGAAAACAAGCCCAAAATCGCCAAATTGCTTTGGAACTTTTGCGCTCACAGCTTTGGCAAATTGAAGAAGATAAAAAAGACGCTCAAATTGGTGAAGCCAGAAGTAATATCGGTCGCAACATGCGTGCTGAAAAAATTAAAACTTATAATTACCCCCAAAGTCGTGTTACAGACCACCGTATTCATCAGTCTTGGCATAATTTAGAAGGTATTTTAGAGGGTAATTTAGATGAATTAATCGCTTCAACTAAATCTTTAATCGAAATTGATGAAAAAAGCGATAACGAAAAAGAAATAGAGCAAAATTAAAATTGCTCAACTGCTTTTTGCAAAACCTCATCTTCAGTAGTATCGTAATTTTGAGCAACTTCGACATCTACTGTCAAACCGTCTTTGTGTATCCAATTGCCATCTGGTGTTAACCAACGACCCACAGTAATGTGCAAACCGCCACCATTACTCAATTCGCGACGATCTTGGACAGTTCCTTTACCGAAAGTCTTTTCACCAATCAATTTAATCTGAGCATCGTCCCTGAGAGCACCGGCAACAATCTCTGAAGCAGAAGCACTGCCTTTATTAACCAGCACCACTGTTGGAATGCCCACTAAACGGGCTTTGCCAGTGCTGTTGTAGTTCTTAGTATTGTATTTAGATTCTTGACTGACCACTACTCCACTTTTAACAAAGTCACTAGCCACATCAATTGAGACATCAAAGAAACCGCCAGGATTATTACGCAGATCCAAAACTAAACCAGCAATCTGATTTTTCTTGCTTAGAATTTGAGCCACGGCATCATTCCACTCATCTAAAGTTCTTTCGCCAAATTTAGAAAGCCTCAAATTGGCAATTTGTTTGCCATTTACTTCGGTAAATTCTAGAGTGACACTCTTCACAATGATTTCATCACGAAGAACACTGATTTCTTGGCTACTATTATCACTCTTACGATAAACGGTTAAAATTACAGGAGTATTCTTTGGACCACGAATATTTTTGACGGCGTCATCCAAAGTCCATTCCGTAGTATCTTCGTCCAATCCTTTAGATTCATCTTTAACATGGATAATGACATCGCCTGCTAAAAGACCAGCCTTTTCTCCAGGACTACCAACTAAAGGTGAAATAATACCCACCATACCATCGATATATGTTAGTTCTATACCGACGCCATAGAAGCTTCCAGCCAAATCTTCCTCGGCTTGACTATTATCTTCTGGAGCTAGATACATAGTGTAAGGATCACCCAGACCAGTAACCATACCTGAAATTGCACCATTAATCATTTTATTTTCGTCAATTTCGCCAGTATTTAAATAATCTCTCTCTACAAGCTGCCAAACTTCCCAAAAAGTACTCATCGAGACTGAAGTGTCTCCAGAGCTATTCATTAAATTACTGAGATTTGTTGATTGAGTTTTTTTGGCTAGATTATCGAATAAAGTGATTTTTACGCCAAACAAAGATCCTTCGCTGGAGTAACGAAAACCCATGATTAAGCCTAAAGTTATAAGCAAAAGGGCAAAAGTTGTAGTGCGGATTAAGGCAAAAATCCAAGTTGGGTTTTTTCTCATACAGAAAAACCATTGTAATCTAGCTGACAAGAAAAATCACAAGTAAAAAATTTTGAAACTAAAAAATTAGACGGTTTGAGTAAATGGCAAAAGGGCTAAATGTCTAGCTCTTTTGACTTCACAAGCCAATTTCTTTTGAAATTTGGCAGAAAGACCAGTTTTTGCTCTTGGCAAAATTGCGCCCTGAGCGGTAACGAATCTTTTGAGTTCTTCAGCTTTTTTGTAGCTAAAATTGTGAGTCTTCATTGTTTTTCCTTAACTATTACTATTTTTAATTTCTAAAAAGGGATGTCATCAGAGACATCTTCTACTTCGTCAGCTTCACTTGGAACTGCTGGCTCTTCTTTTTTTGCTGATTTTGATTCTTCTTTATCATCTTCTGAATCTTGCTCATCTTCGCCTTCACCACCAGCAAATTTACCACCTCTGCTACTGAGCAACATCATGTTATCAATGACGATTTCAGTAACTTTTCTAATTTCTCCGCTCTCTGTCTTCCAATCTCTGGTCTGAATACGACCTTCGACGTAAATCTTATCACCCTTGTGCAATAATTGGCCACAAATTTCAGCTAATTTAGACCAAGCAACAACATTGTGGAAATCCACTCTTTCCTGCTTGTCACCACCATCGGCTGGAGTCCAAGAACGATTGGTAGCTATACCAAAAGAAGCTACGGCTGTGCTATTTGGGGTATAGCGCAAATTTGGATCTCTAGTCAGGTTACCAATTAACATGACCTTATTTAAAGAACGTACTGACATTTTGGCCTTTCTCTCAACAGAGTTGATTTGTATTGATCTTTTTTCATTATGCAGTAACAAAGTTACAAGAAGTGTGACTAATCAGTTTTTAGTAAATAAAAGAAATAAGAGACAACATAAATTAATCTTCAATAGATTTTTCTAGCTCATCAGCAATCACTAATAAGTGACGAATAATTTCGTGATTTAAAGTTAGACTATGATCAAATGCTTGCACATTTTGGACTGGAAAGTTTAAAACCATGTGGACGTAAACAGCTTCTTGATAAGTTTTACCTCCTTGAGAAATACCATAAGCTAAATTTTTACGGCCCCAATCGTCTTCTTTAACGATAGTGCCTTTGTTTTTAGCAGCTAAGTCAGTAATTTCTTTTTTGAGTCTGGAAACGTCGGCGTCTAATAGATCGCCAGGAATTAAATAAGTTAATTCGTAATCTTTGGTAATAATTTCTTTAGCTAATTTCATATTTTTTCTAAGATTCGCAAGATGTGGCCCCGCCTCATCTTATGGATAATTAATAAGCGAATTTTAATTTCTGTGGGTATTATATCACGGACTATTTAGAACTCAAAACAAGTAAAGCTTCTTGCATTTTCCGTGACAATTCAGCACGTTCAGGATATTTTTTGGCGTTTAAAAACATGAAGTGTTGGGAAAGAAGAGTGGCCATTTCTTTGCGATCCTCGATATTAATACTTCCTATATTGCTGGTAATGTAGTCAAGAATCTTATTCATCACTGGTCCATTTTTATATATACCGCTGTGATGTAATAGATTTTTGGCTTCGTCTGGACTTGTAGTTCCAGTACTGACTTTTTTCAAGTGGGCATCGAGAATTGTTTTTTGAACTTCTCCGTTATCCATATATTTTTCTTTTGTCTCTAAGAGACTACTTACCAATCATGAACTCAACTACGTCGCCATCTTGCATGACGTAATCGCGACCTTCTTGTCTAATCTTGCCAATTTCTTTGCAAGCTGACCAACCACCTAATTCCACAAATTCTTTGAAATTAATTATTTTGGCACTGATAAATTTCTTACTAAAATCAGTATGAATAACGCCTGCCGCTTCTTGAGCGGTAGAACCTTTTCTAATCGTCCAAGCTTTACTCTCAATTTCACCAGTGGTTAAAAAGCTTTGCAAACCCAAGGTCTGATAAGCCACTGCCGCTAAACGAGACAAACCACTTTCTTTAATCCCCAACTCTTGCATATAGAGCTCTTGGTCTTCTGCGGCTAAAACTGCTAACTCGCTTTCGATTTTGGCAGAAATAATGACAATTTGTTCTTTTTTGACTTGCAACTTTTTGGCGAAAAGTTCGGTTAGTTCCTGAGTTTTAACAAGTTCTTTTTCATCGACGTTAATCGCAAAAATTTCCGGTTTGGCGGTTAAAAGACATAATTCTTTGGCCACTAATTTTTCGACTTCGCTTTGACAGACGAGGCTTTGACCTTGTTCAATTTTGGCTAGAAAATCTTGAATGGTCTCCCATTTATCCTTCTCGTCTTTACTAACTGCACCTTTTGGTTGGTGCTGTTTTTGCAAGGTTTCCAGATCAGCTAATTGTAATTCTGTACGAATAATAGTTAGATCTTGTTCTGGATCAACTGAGCCCTCGCGCAAAACATTTGGGTCACTGAAATGGCGTAAAACATGACAAATGGCGTCTGTCTCGCGAATATTTGCCAAAAATTTATTACCAAGACCTTCACCCTTACTTGCCCCTGCTACCAAACCAGCAATATCTACAAACTCCACCAAAGCATATTTAAGTGGAGGCAAATTTGGCAGTTTTTCGCTAGTCTTTGTAACTTCAGCTAACTTTGGCAAACGGCTATCTGGCACTTCGACCACGCCAACATTTGGCTCAATGGTGGCAAACGGATAATTAGCCGCCAAAGCGACCTGCTTTTTAAGCAGCGCATTAAAAAGTGTAGATTTGCCAACGTTAGGAAGACCGACGATACCAATTTGTAAATTCATATCGCTATTATATCGAGAAAATAAAGAATTACGCCACCAAAATCACCCCCACCATGCAAATTAGAGCAGCTACAACTTTGCGCCACAGATGATCTCGTTCTCTAATAAAAATGGCCGCTAAAATAACCGTCAAAATAATATTAGTTTTGGAGATCACGCTAACCTGTGAGAGCATGGCGCCTTTAGCTAAAGCCATATAGAAAGTAATCACTCCCACTGAATAAATCAGGCCATAAATAACTAAATTCCTGTCAATTATTTTAATTGCTTTTGGCAACTCTTTGACTTTTTTTGGATACATTAAACAAAGCATTAAGCCTGGAAAAAGTGACATGAGCCCTGCGTAAGAAACGGCGTCATAAGTTTTAATAATTAGCATATCGCTAATAGTTCCAAAAGCAAAAAGACTGGTGGCAATTAAAGCCAAAATCGCTCCTTTGCTAAAAACAAATTTTTGTTTTCTGTACTGCACCAACATAATAGATAAAATTACTAGCAAAGCCCCAAAATATTGCTGTATGACCAAGCGCTCCTGCAAAAAAATATAGGCACAAAGTACGGCAACAATAGCCCCCAATCCGCCTAAGATTGTCATCTCCGAAGCCTCGATTAATTTAATCGATTTAAAAAACATGATCGAACCCAAAGCATAAAGAGTGGTACTAAACAAAAAATATGGCCACAGTTCAGCCCAATTTGGCCAAGAAAAACCTTGAGTAACGGCAAATGGAATGGTCACACATCCTAACAAAAACTGAAAAATGATCGTCGACAAAACCGGATCACTCTCCTCTTTTTTCATCGCCAACCTCTGAAATAAATAAGCTACTGAAATGGCTACAATATTGATAGAAATAAGGAAAAACCAAGACATGAATTAAATCTTTCCGACTAAATCCACACCTGGTTTAAGAGTTTTATCTCCTGGTTTCCAACTGGCTGGACAAACTACCGCGCCGTGATTGTCATAGACAAATTTGGCAGCTTGGAATTTACGGAAAATTTCTTCAGTGTTACGGCCAATGCTGTTATCGTGCATATCGATGGCGACAATTTTCTGATCTGGATTAATGATAAAAGTAGCGCGAAGTGACATGCCTTCATCTTCGATATATGTGCCAAACAATTTGCAATATTTGCCACTTGGATCAGCTAACATTGGATACTTAACTTTAGCGATAGCCTTGGAATTATCATGCCAAGCTTTATGTACAAAAGCTGTATCAGTGCTAACACTGACAATCTCTGCACCAAGTTTTTTAAATTCAGCATATTTCTCTGCCGCTTCTTCTAATTCAGTTGGACAAACAAAAGTAAAATCAGCTGGATAGAAAAGCATGATTAGCCACTTACCTTTGTAGTCTGAAAGTTTGATTTTCTTGAGTTGCTCTTGGTCAAAAGCATCCATGGTAATTTCTGGGAGGGTTTCATTTATTTTTAGCATAAGTGACTTAATTTTAGCACTAAAAATCTGATTTTTAGCTAAGAAATTTTCTTGCTAAATTAGTCCTATAATATTGACTTTTAGATCTATTTTGATATAATCCTGTTGGAAGTATCATTGCTTTGCGACCATATGCGGTTGCAAAAATCCAAGCGATGATACTGGAGGAAAGATGACAAAATCAACAATTACTTTAATTGTTGTAGCACTAATATTATTTTCGGTAGCAGGCTTTACTCTTGGCTACAATGTGGCCATGAATAAGGCAGAACGTATCACCAGCGCTTGTTTCGCCGGAGACGACGGGGCTTGCAACTGGTGGCAAGCAAAATTCCAAGAGTCTGCTGCAAAGCAGGCTTTGAGAGAAATCGAAAAGTCTCTCACTCCACAACCAACGGAGGTCCAATAGGGTCTCCAACCAAAAAACCCCGCCTTTAAAAAAGCGGGGTTTTTCCTTTTTACTTAGAAAAATTATTCCTCGGAAGGAATAATTAACCAACATAAAAGATAGATCACTAATCCTGGCACTCCACCTGGAATCAAGGCTAAAGCCAAGATTACTCTGACTAAAGTGACGTCAATCCCAAAATAATTGGAAAAAGCGGCAGCCACACCAGCGATTTTTCTACCTTCGATTGGTCTAATTAATTTTTTGGTACTAGTTTTAGTTTTTTTACTAGGCATATTGTTTCCTTCTCTTACTAGCTCTTATTGTAGCATGAATCTAAAATGACTAGAGATTTTTTAATTCTTCCCCATCAGTTTGAAAATACCACAAGGCAAAATCGCTGTTACGGAAATTTTTTTCTTTGACAAGTTGTACAAGTTGATTTAAATCAAAAAGCTCAACGCTGATTTTTTCGCCCGCATCAGGTTTTAGTTCTGCCACTTTTTGGCAATTTTTAGCTACTAAATAAAAATTGGCCCAATCAATTCTGCTATTCATTTGTCCACTGAATAAAAAATACCAGTCGTCGCTAGAAAAACCAGTTTCCTCAAGTAGCTCACGCTTACACGCTGTCAAAACACCTTCGCCCTCATCAATAATCCCTCCAGGCAAACTCAAAAATTCTTGAAAACCAGGCTGAGTTTGTTTGGTCATAATCACTTTTTTGTCTGCAGTCAAAGCCAAAACAGTTACTGTATCTGCTCTGGAAACACTTTCAAAAGTTACTTCACTGCCATCATAAAGTTTCTGCGGCCATTGCCAAATTTTGAAAAAATTTCCCTGAGCCATGATCTTTGCCCCCTCGCCTCTTTTGAGCTTAGCTAGAGGGCGCACAATTATTTCTTGCTCATTTTCTTGATTCACTTTTTTTAAAATCATACTTTAGATTATAGCGTCGATCTCTCAGAGAAGCCAAGGTATAATACAAGCGTGCAAGAAATTCAGATCAAAAATAAAAAATACCAATTGCCGATGTTTTTGCCAGATGCCACCCTTGGTGTGGCTCGTAGCTTAGATAGTTTAGATCTAGCTAATGTTGGTTTAAATGGCGTGATGGTCAATACCTATCACCTGATTCAAAAACCAGGCGAAGAGATTATTAAGAAACTTGGTGGCATCAAAAAAATGATGAATTGGTCAGGCTTTGTTTCTTCTGATTCTGGTGGTTTTCAACTCTTTTCTTTGATTCAAAAAAATCCTAACTTGGGTAAAATTACTGATGAAGGCATAGTTATTTATAACGGTCCTAAAAAACAAAGAAAAATTATTTTCACTCCAGAAGATTCAATTCGCATGCAATTCGTCATTGGCAGCGATGTAATGATTTGTCTCGATGATTTCACCCCACCAGAGGCTAATGAAAAACGTATTGAAGAAAGTGTTCTTAGAACTATTGCTTGGGCAAAAAGAGCCAAAACTGAATTCGAAAAACAACTCAAAAAACATGGTTTTACAGAAACAAATCGGCCTCTTCTGCTCGCGCCAATTCAAGGTCACGACAATGAAAAGTGGCGTGCTTACTGCGCCAGTGAACTAAAAAAAATCGGTTTTGATATTTATGGTTTGGGTGGTTGGCCTTTCACAAAAGATGATCAATTTGATTACTCATTTTGCCAAAAAAATGCTGAATTAACGGATAAAAATAGCTTGCGTTTTGCTCTTGGTGTTGGCTCTCCAGAGAACATCGTTCGTCTCTTCTTTATGGGTTATCAATTTTTTGATTGCGTCCTACCAACTAGAGATGCTCGCCATCAAAGACTCTACATTTTTAAAATCAATCCAAAAATTTTAGACCGCAAAACTCTCGAAAAAATGACTGCAGAAAATCGTCTTGATGAAGTCTTTGGACATCTTTATATTGGCAAAGGCCAATTCGACAGTTCAAACGAAGCGATTAGCGATTTTTGCGATTGCCCAACTTGCCAAAAAACCGCTGGAACACCTCAAGTTAGCAAGGCCTATCTCCATCATCTTTTCAAAATCGGCGACGGCAGTGCTTTTCGCTTGGCAAGTTTACATAATTTGCGAACCTATAGTCGATTAATGGAAGTTTTGCGTCACTAAATATCCTTCATTTGCGATAGCTTTTACAAGTTGCTCTTTACTGACCTTTTTATCATCATATTCAATCTCAACTTGTGCTTTTGCATAACTCGTCTTAGAACTAAGCACTCCATCAATTTCTTCCAGTGCAAAATCAATATTCATGGCACAACTAGGACAATGCATTCCTTTTATATTAAAGATTGCTTCAGCACCCTGTGATTTTTTCTTAGAAAAATTAAACATATTAAATTACCTCCAATATTCCAGTATACATGCCCATTGAGCAAGTAAATGAATATCTGCCCTTTTTAGTCGGAGTAAAGGTCACTGTCTGACTATCATTTGGACCTAGCTGCATACTTATATTAAATGCTTTTAAAATAAAAGAACTGGCACAAGTATAGACATTTTTAGTTTGTAAGGTTAACTGAACCGGAATACCTGCTTTGACTTGTAATCTGTTTGGAGAATATCCATTACTTTTCACTTGAATAAGAATTTGCTGAACTCCATTTTTTGTCCCTATCTGCGAATTAGATTGCTTAGAAGTGATCGATTGAGTCATCTTGCTAAATGTTACTGGTGCATTCAACACAGTTAAAACACCATTGACGCTACTTAATCCTAGAAAAATTAATATAGCGGCCGCTATTTTCATAAAACTTTGTTTAAAAGCCTCAGACAACTTGGCGGTAGCAACTCCAACTATAGCGAATAAGGGTAAAGTACCTAAAACAAAGAAAAACATAATCAATGCACCAATCATGGAACTCCCTGAAGTTATTGCTAAAACTTCCATCGCCTGAGTAACACCGCAAGGAATAAAAATAGTCATCAAGCCCAATATGACAGGAGTAAATAAAGCTTTGCTTCTGGTCGAGTTTTTAACCATTCGTTGTACAAACTTTGGTGGTTGGAAAACGACATAACGAAAAATAGGATGCAAATCTAACAGGTTTCCTGCAGTCGCCAACATAAATAAGGCTGCTATGCTTTGGAAAATAAGACGAACTGTCAAACTTAGTTCTACCTTAGAACCCAGCCAACCGAGGAAAAACCCTAGTAATACATGAGCTACTAATTTTGCTAATAAAAATAAGCTCACTGGTAACCAATCTAACTGATCAAAAGATTTTGGCGAATTATTTTTTTTAACATTACTCTTAAGTTCATCTTCTTTTTGATTAGCAATAATGCTCGCCAATAATCCGCCCTGCATTGCTAAGCACGACAATCCTCCACTGGTTAGTCCTGTTAAAAAAACTGCCCACAAGTTCATATTTTCTCCTGTAATTTAATTCTTTTTAATCGCAGCGCATTTAAAACTACCGATACACTTGAAAAGGCCATTGTTCCACCAGCAATGGCTGGACTAAGTAAAATTCCAAAAAAAGGATATAAGACTCCGGCTGCCACAGGTATGCCAACAATATTGTAGAAAAACGCCCAAAAGAGATTTTGCTTGATCGTTCTCATAGTAGCTTTTGATAAAACAAAAGCTTCTGGCAATTTAGAAATTCGCCCTCCAAGTAATGTAATGCCAGCGGACTCTATAGCGACATCTGTACCTGTCCCCATGGCAATGCCTACTTCTGCTGTCGCTAAAGCTGGAGCATCATTAATACCATCGCCAACCATTGCTACTTTGTAGCCTTTCATTTGGAACTTTTTAATTTCATTAGCCTTATCTACTGGTAAAACTTCAGCGATTACTTGATCAACTCCAACTTGATCAGCAATATATTGAGCAGTTCTTTTATTATCTCCAGTTAGCATGGCCACCTTAATGCCATGCTTATGCAGTAAATCAACTGCTAACCGCGCATCATCTTTAATAGTATCTGCAATAGCAATATAAGCGAGGATTTCTTTACTATCCATCAAAATAATTGGCGTCTTACCTTTGGAAGTAAATGAGTCAATAATTTTATTATCAACTTCTAGAACCAAGTCTTCCACTAATTTGAGATTCCCAGCAAAATATTTTTTGCCATTTATTGTTCCACTTAAACCCTTACCTTCTATTGCAACAAAATCTTCGATTTTTTCTGGTTCTATTTTTTGTTGTCTAGCTTTTTCTACTATAGCCAAAGCCAATGGATGCTCTGAATGGTTCTCTAGAGAGAATAATAGTTGTAGTATTTTCGATTGAATCCTATCTCCTAAAGGTAGAATGTCGGTTACTTCTGGCTTACCTTTAGTAAGGGTGCCTGTTTTATCCATCACTATAAAATCCACTGAATTTAATTTTTCTAAATTCTCAGCATTCTTGATTAGAATGCCATTTTGAGCTGCCTTGCCAACTCCCACAATCACAGCTATCGGCGTTGCTAAACCCATGGCACAGGGACAAGCAATCACAAGAACACCTACAAAATTGATAATTCCTAAAGTTAGCGCTTGAGAGAAAGTCATAAACTGCGAACCGATGATAATCCAAAGCAACAAAACCACTATGGAAAAAATTAAAACAATTGGTACGAATACGGCCGAAACACGGTCTGCCAATCTCTCAATAGGAGCTTTAGAAGCTTGAGCCTCTTCTACCATTTTAATGATTTGAGATAAAACGGTAGCACTCCCAACCTGAGTGGCGCGGATCTGCAACGAACCCTGTTTGTTAATTGTTGCTCCAATAACAACATCGCCAACTTTTTTATCAACAGGTAATGATTCACCAGTAAGCATCGATTCATCAAATGAAGAACTACCCTCAATAATTTCACCGTCAACGGCAACTTTTTGACCTGGTTTAATGATCAAAATGTCACCTACTTTGACTTGTTCAATCGGGATCTCTATTTGCTTGCCATTTTTTAGTACAATGGCACTTTTTGCCTGAAGGCCAAGTAACTTCTCTATCGCTTCGCCAGTTTTAAGCTTGGAACGGGCTTCTAAATATTTGCCAAGGGTAATAAATCCAATCACTACAATAGTTACATCATAATAAGTATGACTTGTGTTCAGATAAGGAGCGAGCGAAGTAGCAAAAATTGAAACAATAAAACTGTAAACAAATGCCACCGTTGTTCCAATACCTACCAAAGTATCCATGTTGGCAACGCGGTATTTAATAAATCGCCAAACACCCTGCAAGTATGGCTCGCCAATGACAAAAAGCGTGTAGGTAGCAAAAAGTGGAAATAAGCGATTAAATAATTCAAGATTCCAGAACATCGCCAAAATACTAAATAACATAAATGGAAGAACTATCTGAAAATGTTTTTTAAGCCTAGATAATTCTTTGAGTTTTCTATCATTGGAAGTTTCACCTGATAAAATTGGAGTCATCTCATGACTTATGAGCGAATAGCCCAGCTTATCTATTTCTTTATTCATAGCTCCAATAGAAGTTCTATGAGGATCAAAAGTAACTTTGGCTTTTTGTGTACCATAGTTAACTGCAAGTTTTTCTACACCATCGAGTTTTCCTAACTTTTTCTGAATAATGCTGGCGCAAGATGCGCAATGCATGCCTGTTATTTCTAAAAATTTTGTTTGATTAACTTTTGGCATATTTTTTTGGATTTTCTTGAAACTTCTTGAGACAACCACTAGCACAAAAATAATAATCATGATCTTTGTGTTTAGTACTGTAATTGGCCGTTTTAGGTGATAAACGCATCTTGCAAACCGGATCGTGAACAAGAGGAAGTAAATCTTTCATTGCCAAAGTTAATTCATCAGCTATTTCTAACCCTCGATTTTGATCAATTAACACTTCGCGAAGTAAATCACTTGCTTTAATTATTTTTGGATCAGCCAATTTATATATAATCTGCTTGCCTTCTCTTTTAGCAACAACTATGCCAGCATCGCGAAGTAACATTAAATGTTGACTAATATTAGCTTGTGGTAAATCAAGCATTTCATAAATATCAGAAACACAGAGCTCTTGCTCTCTCAACAAATTAACAATTTCAAGTCTTCTAGGATGAGCAAGTGCCTTAAGTAAATCAGCGTGAAGTGCAAACATTTGTCCATACATATTCTAATATTAGAATATGTATCAGAAAAAAAGTCAAGCTACAAAACTTTGATTTGTAGCTTTCTTGTAACCTTTCTTAATTACAATGAGCTTGTGACAAAAGAAAAAATAAACATAAATCATGCAATCAAAGATTTAGCTCTGCGCTATCGGCCGAGAGAAAAGGTTAAACGTTTTGGTCTTAAAGCCCTAAGCAATCAAGAACTTCTTGCCTTAATTATTGGTAGCGGTCAGAAAAATTGCAACGCTTTGGAACTGGCCAAAAAGGTCGAAAGATGTCTTCTAACTGACGAAAAGCTTGAAAAAAAGATTAAAACGAAAAAAGATCTCTCCCAAATTTTTGGTATTGGCGAAATCTTGGCCAATAAAATTCTAGCTAGCTTAGAGTTGGGCCAACGCCTATCTAAAGAACAAAAACAGAAACAAATCAGCAATCCAAAGAAGATTTTTGAATTATCTGCAGAACTCTATGATAAAAAGCAAGAATATTGCTTGGCTTTTTCTTTTAATGGCAGACAAGAATTATTAAGTAGAAGGACCATCGCCATTGGTGGACTCAATTATAATTTTCTTGAACCAAGAAATATTTTTGAACCAGCTTTTAGTCTAGGAGCCAGCAGTTTCATCTTAGTACACAATCACCCTTCTGGAAATTTAGAACCATCCGACGATGATTTACTTTTGACAGAAAAAGTTGCCAAAATTGCTGATTTGATGGGCGTTAAATTATTGGACCATCTTATTATTGGTAAAAACAACTTTTATTCAATCAGAGAGCATTTTGCTGAATTATTAGTTATTTAAATTCAACGTTTAATTAACACAGAGCCAGCCTGATCAATTAATTGATAGCCAACTTTAGCGAATTCTTGGCGAATTTGATCGGCTTTGGCAAAATCTTTATCGCTGCGAGCAGCTTCTCTTTCAGCAAAAAGCTTCTGTAGCGAATCTGGTAAATCCTCAAGCGATAAAATTTCTTGATTGTTTGAGGATAAATCTTTTTCGCTCATGGAAATTAAACCCAAACCTAAAACTCGGTCAAACTCAAGCAAAAGAAAATATTTTTGGCGATCGCTTAGATCACTTTTTAGAACTTGCCATAGAACTGTTACAGCTTCTGGCGTATTGAGGTCATCTTCAACAAAAGCAAAAAATTGCTTGGAAAATTTTTCTGTTTCTCGATTATCTTCTTGATCGTCTGCGTCATCGCGATGATTTTTTTTGATCGTTAAATAAGCTTGCAAAAGTTTTTCAAAGGCAGTCTGACTCGCTTCTAAGCTATGAAAAGTGAAGTTTTGTTCACTACGGTAATGGCTACTTAAGAAAAGCAAGCGCAAAGCCGCTGGAGAAAAACCCCTTTTAATAATGTCATCAATGGTATAAAAATTGCCAAGAGATTTACTCATTTTTTCGCCATCAACTCGTAAAAAATTGTGATGAACCCAAAATCTAGCAAAAGGCTTTTTACCAGTAAAAGTTTCTGATTGAGCAATTTCATTGGCGTGATGGACAGCAATATGGTCAATTCCGCCGGTATGAATATCTATTTGTGGACCAAGATGCTCAATGCTCATGGCACTACATTCGACGTGCCAACCCGGAAAACTGCGAGCTGACCAAGGACTTGGCCAGATCATTTGGCGATTTTCGCCTGGTTTTTCAAATTTCCAAAGAGCAAAATCTGTGGGATTTTTCTTGCCAGCTACCTCCCCCATTCTACTTTCGTGAGGAGTATTGCGTGGATCATAACCGCTTAATTCGCCATACTTCTCTAGCTTAGAAGTATCAAAATAAACGCCATCCCCTTCAATAATGTAGGTAAAACCCTTCTTTTCTAAATCCAAAACCATTTCCAGCTGACTCTGGATGTGTTCTGTAGCGCGACAACTTAGAGTTGGTCGTAAAATCCCCATCTTATCCATACTGTAGAAAAAATAATCTTCAAATTTTCTGGCAATTTCTCTTGCAGATTGACCGTATTTACGAGCTCCCTTCTCCATCTTATCTTCGCCCTCATCATCATCAGAAACCAAATGTCCAACATCAGTAATATTTTGTACATGTCTTACATCATAATTGAGATGACGTAACACTCTTACTAAAACATCATCCATAACGTATTTGCGCAAATGACCGATGTGAGAATAATCATAAACAGTCGGACCACAAGCATACATATTGACTTGCTTTGGATCATCTTGCGAAATCGAATCAAATTCTTCGACTTTTTTGGAAAGAGTGTTATAAAGTTTCATCACTATGGTCTATTGTAGCTTGAGTGCTAGGGTTTGACTAGCCATCGCCCTGAGTCATTTGCGTTCTTCTATTTTGCAGTAATTGAGAGGTTTGTTGTTTCTTACTGCCACTTAAGCCAACTGGACCTTTTTTAGGGCTACTAGGAGGAGCAATGCTCTGTTCTTCAGCTTCCTTTTCTTCCTTTTCTTTCTTTTCCTGTTCTTCCTGCTGCTCTTTTTGTTTTTTCTGCTGTTCTTCTTGATATTTCTGTTGTACAAAAGACTGTTCTTCTTGAGTTAACTTTTGCCAATTTTGAGCAACTTTTTGTTTTTTTTGTTTTTTTTCTGGCGAATCTCCAGGATTAATACCAAGAAGTGCATTGAGATCAAAAAAGGATTTAGCAGTGTCTAAGATATCTTTGACTGGACGCTTAATTAATTCTTCACCTAAATTAGTCACCTCTCTGGGTGGTGTTTGCTGCTTGGCAACTTCATTAGAGGCCAAAGGTGTTTGTCCAGCACCTGCGGCAGCGGCTTGCTGTTTGGCCACACCCTGCTGACCCAAAACAGATGATTGTTGAGCAGCTTGTTTTTGAGCGGCGGCGGCAGCCGCCGCACCAGAATCTTCATGCTCATCGCTCATGCCATCACCAAAACTTTGACGAAAACCTCCTCCTGGACGCATTTGTGGTTTTGCTCCTGCTCCTGGTGCTCCCAATCCTGGCATAAAATTATTTCCCGTTATTTCAAAATTATTAAATAAATTATGAATCTAAATGTTTTAATTGAAAAATACGCCTGCTTCTTTCTTCTAATCTTTTAGCCTCTGAATCAGCGTCGTTAGCTTCTTTTTGACTAAGTCTAGCTTGATATTGAGGAGTATCTTTTAGCTCTGTCTGCATTTTGGCTAATTGTTCTTCTATTTTAATTTGATCTTCGGCAGCTTTGGCTTTTTGTAATTCGGCAATTTCTTCTGCACTGGGACCCTTTTCCTCTTCTACAACTGCAATTGGAGGAACTTCTCCAGCTACTCCTGATGTTTGATCATTAGAAGGAACAACAGAACCATCGCTTCCAGCTTGGTTTTTTTGATCACTAAGTAATTGCTGTAATGCGGCCAATGGATCTTGATTGTCTGCCATAGCACTATGTTAGCAGAAAAAAGTGAATAAGAACAAGACCTTGCGCTTGAGCAATAAAATTAAACCAAACTCAGTGGCTGATTCTTGCTCAAACGACGATAATCTGTCTTTTTTTCCTTGGTTTTGCGCATTTTCCGCAACGCAGCGCTAGTTGCATCAACGATGGCATCGTAAAAATCATAACCATCTATTTCAACCCATAAATCCTTACCTGGCACCTCAATTTTATATTTAACACAAACTTTTTTAGAATCAGTTGGTTTTTTGGTTCCTTGTTCTAAATAAACAGTCACTTTGCTGACCTTCAAATCTTTCAGCTTATTCAGCTTGCGGCTTTGTCTTTGGATAAACTCGCGTAAAGCTCTTGTTAATTTGAGACTTTTGGCTTGAACAATAATGTCCATCGCTATCCTTTCAACCTTCATGTTTCAATAAAGGTCATAATTTTTACAAAAAAAACGACCCCTAAATTAGTGTGACTAATCTTGTGATCGTTAATTTCATCTACATTTCAGAATAACAAAAAGTGACCAAAAAGTCAAAAAGAAGTACAATTATTAATCATGGAAGAAAAAATAATAATTCCGGTTGATACATCTATTAATGATGGCGATCATGAAGATGGAGATAGCTTCATTCTTACAGAAGAGCTTGAGGCCAAAGTAATTGGAGTGTTAGAAGGATCTGGTTCTCTTAGGGTCATTATTCCAAAAATTGACCCAGATAGAGTTTTCTTTATTCATCAAGCTCCAAAACAAAATTAGAAATTATTAGATCTTCCTTCTTCCCTCAAGTGCTCTCGCTAAAGTTACGCCATCTGCATATTCAATATCTGCTCCAATTGGCAAGCCGTGACCAATGCGAGTGACATTGATGTTATCTTTATTTTTTAAGTTCGAAGTAGCAATCATTTCTCTGATATAGAGAGCAGTGGCTTCACCTTCCATGGTTGGATTTGTTGCTAAAATTAATTCTTCTACTCCGTCTAAACGTTTTAATAAATCTCTTAAATACAATTGGTCTGGTCCAATATTATTAAGTGGAGCGATAGAGCCATGTAAAACATGATAAAGACCGTGAAATTTATCTGATTTTTCAAGTGCCAATAAGTCCAAAGGTTGCTCCACTACACATAGGATTTTTTCATCACGACTCTGGTCTGCACAAATGGAGCAAGGATCACTTTCAGCAATGTTATGGCAAGCCGAACACATAACAGTTTCTCTTTTTAGAGCCAAAAGCTTATCCGCAAAATCTTCCAATTCTGTGACTGGATTGTGCAAAAGATAAAAAACCAAACGCTGTGCTGATCTTGGACCAACTCCTGGCAAACGTTCAAATTTTTCTACTAGTTGGCGAACCGCTTTTGGTAATCTTTGCATCTTATTCTTCTATGTAATCAACAGAGATATCTTCCATTTGATCTTGCCAATCTTTGGTTTTGACTTTTTCTAAAAATATTTTAGTTGAATTCCAAATTTTTTCTTCGACTTCTTGAGCACTGACATTGCCATCTATAACTTGCCAACGAGAATTAGAGCCGTTAACTTGCAAGTCCTTTTTGGCAACTTGCAAATAAGCTTGTCTGATTTTTTCATGAAACTCTTTGGCTTCATAGTCTATGCGATTGGCTCCTTCTTCATTCATGCGTCTTGCTAAACCTACTTCTGTAGGAGCATCAAGTAAAAAAGTAATGTTTGGATAGGTTTTTTTCGTTGAAATATCATTGAGCTGCTCAATAATATCCACTCCAAAGCCCCTCACCATTCCTTGATAAACTACGCTACTATCTCTGGAACGATCCATAACGACTACTTTGCCGAGCTCTAGCGATGGTAGAACAATTTCACGATAAATTTGGGCTCTAGCTGCCTGAAAAAGCAAAACTTCTGTGGTATAAGCCATGCCAACATTTTTATTAGATAAGACTACTTCACGAATTTGCTCACTAATAGCCGTGCCACCTGGCTCACGTAGAACCACCACATCTCTACCAGCTTGAATCAGGTGCTCTTTGAGTCTTACTACCTGAGTAGTTTTACCTACTCCTTCCCCACCTTCAAAAGTAATTAGCAAGCCTTTTCTTTTCATTTCAAATCCCTTGTCTTAATTTCTAAATATTTTAATTCCAAAGAATAGTGTCCTTAGCCAGACTAGCATTCGGCGAGTAGTATTGTAAAGGTGAGAACTCTTCTTCTTTTTGAGGAGAAACTGTCTGAATACCAGCCACAATCATTTTGCTAACCAAGATTCTATCGTTTTCTTTTGCTTTGCTGTCATTTAAGCTTTGATAAACTTCTAAACTAATCGATCCAATAAAAGCACTAAATTTTTCATCAAATTCAGAAATCGCCACTTCGCTATGTCGCCAATCTAAAATTCCATCAGCGAAATAGTCTGTAATCCATGATCTAAGTGGGAACTCTATATGAGTTTGCTCAAATAACTTTTTTCTTATTAAACGCAGATAATCCATGACGTGCTTAACTTTTAAAATATAATCGGCAATATTCATGCCTTCCTCTTCTTGGAAAAATCTCGCTTCTCTATTTTGATAAATCTTATGATTTACCAAGTTCGCTAGAAATTCTCCCTGCAAATCCACATTTACATACTTAAGCAAAGATAATAATTCGACAAAAATCGCCTCAAAGTTGCGGTTAGCATTGCCTTCTGCAATATTAAGTGTTTTTTCTTTGAGAGAATCAAAGTTCCCGCTAAATTGGCCATTAACTGACGCGCTGATTTCCTCTATTGAGAAATTACTAGCTATTCTATTCATTATAATTTTAAGCATTACCATAAAGTCTGCAAATTCTAATAACCAATTTTTATTTGGCAAAAGCTTTTCTTGAGACTTATCGCTGGCCTCTAATAAAAGTTGAGTTTCTTCTTCAATTTCTGGTATTTCAGCATAAGTCGCTAGAATTAAGGAATACAAATCAGAAAACTTTTCAGAAATTAACTTAACGGGATGAGTTTCAATTTTGTAACCAACTCCAACACCACCTATTTCTGTATTGTCACTACCAAGAAGATTAGCCATCTCTTTTTGATTATTATGAGGAATCACTTTTTATTTTCTACCGGTACTGCCGAAGCCACCGCGATTAATTGTTGTAAAAGTTTCTAATTTTTCTAACTCTATTTTTTCTCTTGGCAAAATTATCATTTGAACCAAGCGCTCTCCTTTTTCAATTTGCACCTTTTCTTTGCCAAAATTATAAAGAGCTGCTTTATATTCATCACCGTCACCGCGATAATCATAATCACCAATGCCAATTCCATTGGCCATCATTAAACCTTTTTTCTGCAGCGAACTGCGAGCTGACATCAGTACAAAATAATCTTCTGGAATTTGCAGTGCAATATTAAGTGGCACATACGCCACTTCTCCTGGAGAAATCTCTAAATCTAGGCGACTGTAAAGATCAAGGGCCGCCGCTCCACTAGTCTTATATTCTGGCATCGGCAATGAAGAATCAAAGAGCTTGATTTTTACTTTCATAAACATTTTTCATGCTAACATAAGCTTATGCAAATGGAAACTTTCACTTTGGGTAACCTACAAACCAACTGTTATTTGCTTTCTAATGAATTAACTGGCGCTGCTATTATTATTGATCCAGCTGATGATGGAGATTTTCTTAATGATGAATTATTGCGCCAAAATCTTAAATTAGAAGCAATCGTGCTTACTCATGGCCATTTTGATCACTGCCTAGGATTGCTTAGTCTCAAAAGTGCCTGGCGAGTGCCGATTATGATGAATTTTGCTGATCAGTTTTTATTGGAGAGAGCTCAGGCAAGTGCTTTACACTGGCTTGGTCTTGAGAGTGATCCTGTCCCTCCAGCTGATTTTGATTTGGCAGATAAAAATTCGATTGAATTAATTGGTGAAAAATTTCAAATCATCAAAACTCCTGGACATACCCCGGGTAGTATTTGTTTGCTGCATGAAAATAGCAAACAACTTTTCAGTGGAGACACTATTTTTGCTCATGGTGACGTAGGGCGCACTGATTTTGCTTATTCAGATAGAAAAAAAATAAAAACAAGTTTAACTGAACTACGAACCATGGCTAAAAATGGCGATTACATAGAAGTTTATGCTGGTCATGGAGAAAAATTTTTCGTTTAATTGAGACTTGCTTAGATTGATGAGACTGATAAAATGTCTAATCTTATGTGTGAAAGAGGTAAAGGAATACCGTCGGAAGAAGAACAAAGAGTAATCAATGAAAAAAAGTTGGAAGATCTTCTTATCTGTATAGAAGCCATTGAAGAAAAAACAAAAAAACCAATTCAAGAACTTCTAAGAGGAGATCAGCCTACTAACGTTAGATTAAAATAAAATTATCCTAAAGCTTCGTACTCCAATAACAAAGTTCCCTTTTCATTCAATCTATTTTGCTTTAACAAGCTAAACTCCTGTTCAATTTCGCCCTTAAACAACTTCACGCCTTCGCCAAAAATAAATGGCTCAACGGTTAGAAACATTTTGTCGACCAAGCCTTTTTCTAAAAATAAGCTGTAGATACTAGCTCCACCACAGAGAGCTACTTGCTCAACTTCTTGGCTACTTAAATTTTCTAGAATTTCTTTTGGGGTTTCATTGGTAAAAAGCAAATCTGGATCATTATGGCTAGTGTAACGTTCTGGCTGACTAGTCATCACAATGCTAACCCTATCCTGTAAAGCTTTGCCAATTGTTTCAAAGGTTTTTGAACCCATAATCATCAAGCCTATTTCTTTACTTTTTTGACTGAAAAAATCCTTGTCTTCTTTGCTAGTCCAAGCGGTTGAAGGCAAACTTTCTTTATCTAAAGGAGCAATGAAACCATCAATACTCATTGCAGCAATTAAAATAACCTCTGGTCTATTTGTCATATTAACCATTTCCTTTTTGCCAATCTACACCGATGAGAAGTGGTGCATATAGATCATCTTTCAGATCAATTTTACTATTTTCTAACTCTTCTTTGCTTGGTTCGTGATCGAGAAATTGTACTTTTTTTAGGTCAGAGACTAAAACAAAAGGAGTTTGCTCTGCCACTTCGCCCATTTCAAATGTAGCCGCAACACCTAAGGCTTCAGCAACGTTAACCTGTTCCATTACCATTTCTCTACCAAAAATATCTTTCTGACCAATATGATTATTAAGTGACTTAAAACCACAGCTAGCAATGGCTGTCCCAACCACTCCCCAACGCAAAGGGAAAGAACGACTGTCAGTGGTGATTACTCCAAAATTTTTCAATCCATGTTTATTGCGTAAATATTTCCAAACTGCATTTAAAGTTTCTTGAATTTTTTCTGGCCAAAGCACAAAACAGCCCTCTCCATTTAACGAAGCATTTGACTCATCAATGCCAGCGTTAACGATCAGAGTTGAATTTTTAATACTGAGCATTAGGTCAAACTTAGAAGAATTAGGATCGGTATATAGCTCGGCTTCTTTTCTGACTAAAGCATGCTTTTGTTCTTTCGAATTAGCCTCTTTTTTGACTAAACGTCCCTGACAATAACTAATGATTTTAGAACTAATGGCCAAAACTGAATTTTCTGGCAAATGACCCTTTAAATTAGAATCCGCATTGATTGCCTGATCAATAACCGCAAAAAGATCATCATTGGCTTGAATAACACGAGACTTAATGGCTTGAACTTGCATTGGGATTATTATACATGATAGATACTTGATATCCTTGTCTTAGCTTGCTACATTGTCTTTATAATGTCACATAAACTCTCCCCCTACCAAAAATTACTCAAGGAAATTTTGGATGAAGGAGATCAAAGTAAAACCCAACAAGAAGTCGATAGTATTAGCAAAATTGCACCTGCTTCACTCCATTTCAAACTCAGTGAAGGTTTTCCAATTATTACTGAGCGCAAAATCAGCGAAAAAATGTGGAAAGGCGCAATTGGCGAAATCATTGGTTTCATCAACGGTGCACGCACTCAAACTGAATTAGAAAAATATGGTTGTAACTGGTGGAAATCTTGGGTGACTGAGGCTAAATGCAAAAAACGTGGTCTCGAAACTGGTGATCTTGGTCCTGGTTCCTACGGCGCTGCTTTTCATGATTTTCCCACCGCTGACGGGGGTACTTTTAACCAATTCAAAGAAATCATTGAACAAATTAAAGAATTACCTCACCTCAAAACTCACTTTATCACTCCCTGGATTCCTCAGTACACTATTCGCGGTAAAGGCAAAACTCAAAAAGTCGTCGTTTGCCCATGTCATGGCTGGATTCACATCCGCATTATCGATAACAAATTAACTTTACATATGTTCCAACGCTCCTGTGACGTCCCGATTGGTCTTCCGGCCAATCTTGCACAGTATGCAGCTCTGACCATGATGATCGCCCAAGTAACTGGTTATGAGGCTTACGAATATATTCATAGTTTTTCTGATGCTCATATTTTTGTCGACCAGATTGATCATGTTAAAGAATTAATTAAGCGCGAAACTCGCCCTTTGCCAAAAATGATTCTCAAAAACAAAAAAGACAATCTTTTTGATTACCGCGTCGACGATTTTGAATTAGTTGATTACGATCCAAACCCAGGAATGTGGGACATTCCAGTAGCAGTTTAAGCGAAAGTTAAAATGGCACAAAACAAAAATGATTTTATTAATGTTAATAATTCCAGAGAAAAAGATCAGGTTGAAGTAATGAAAAAAATTGCCAATGAGGCTCATTGTCCTTTTTGCCTAGAAAATTTGCGACTTTATCACAAGAAACCCATCCTCAAAGAAGGCAAGTTTTGGGTTATTACTACCAATCAATGGCCTTATGAACACACCAAACACCATTTTCTTTTGATTTATAAAGAGCACGCTACTAAATTAACTGATTTAGAAACTGAAGCTGGCAATGAACTTTTTAGCATGATTAAAGATCTAGAAAAAGAATATCATTTTGAAGGTGGTGGCTTAGCAATGCGCTTTGGAGACACTGACTTTTCTGCCGGCACCGTTAATCATTTGCACGTACAACTAGTAGTTCCAGATGCAATGGCCAAAGATTTTGAACCCGTGAAAATTAAAATTGGCTTGCAGTGGGAAAAGAGAAAATAGATTATTTCTTCAGCATGTAGCAGTTCTCAACCATGCTAGCTTGATTTTCCAATTTTTCAATTTCAACAAATTCTTTTTCGGAAAATTTAACCAAAATTACTTCTATACCAAAGCTCTTAAAAATCTCTAAACCATCAAGTAAAGCATAGCCTTTGGCATAATAAACTTTTTTAATGCCAGCGACGGCAATCTGTTTGGCGCAAACTGGACAAGGAAAAGTAGTTACAAACATTTCTGCACCATCTAAAGCAATACCTTGCTTAGCGGCTAAAGCAATTAGGTCTGCTTCAGCATGAATTGAACTACTAAAATCAATTCCAACCCCAGAAGTAAAAGAAATTCTTGGATCACTATTTTTATATTGTTCATCATTATTTGGTAAATGTTTGTTAGAACCTGCAAAAATTACTTGACCGTTCTTCATAATCAGACCACCAACATGACGCCACCAATCACTACTTTTACCAGCCTGCATGAAAGCCTTAATCATCATTTTTTGTTCAAAATCTGCTTTGCTAATCACAATATCCTTAGGAGCATCATTTTGTTTAGACATGAGATTTCTATCCCAACGCAAAAAGATTGGTTCAAAAGTTTTGTTTGCTGCTTTGGCAAAAAATTCTTGAGCTATAAATTGGCCAATGTCGTCGCTAGTAAACACAAAACTATTTGAGTAATCTAATTGCTCTAAATTTTTAATTTTGATTGATTTAACAATATTAAATATGTGCCATGAATTGATAGCTTGTTCAGTTAAAGATAGATCTAAAACCCGAATATCTTTTTTTAAATATTCTAATTCTTCAAAGCTTAGGAGCTCTTCTCTATCCAAAAGCCAAAGCTCAGCGCCGCGATATTTTTCAAAAAATTCCTGATAGCCGCGATGTAAAACGGGCACATAAGCGATGAGAATTTGTTTCATATTAGCCTTAAGAGGTTTTTAATTCCTCAAGCACTTCTTCAATACTTTTGATTAATTTAGTGCGCATCCGATCTTGAAGTTTGCGAGCTGTATTCATTTGCATTAAACGAATTTTAGCTGTTGTAGAAGTAGTCGCCATTGGCTCTAAAACTACCACTTTGCCACAAATTTTTTCTAATTTCTTAATGGTTTCTTCATCGTAAGTTTTGGCTGTAGCAATCAAAACGTCTGGCTTAATTAATTTGATCAAATTAAACTTAGCCTCGCCTGCTTCCTTCATAACCACATAATCAACACTGCGCAGATGAGTTAACATTTCCATACGTTCGTCTTCTGGCACAATTGGACGATTTGGTCCCTTGCGTTGACGAACTTTTTCGTCACTATCAACTCCAACAATTAGGGCATCACCGTAATCACGAGCTCTATCACAGTAGCGAGCATGACCAATGTGCACCAGGTCAAAAGAGCCCTGAGTGAGAACTATACGTTTGTTTTCTTGACGTAGTTTTTTGACTATCGCCACGATATCCTGAGCTTGAAGAATGATGTGGGAATTACAATCGGTCATAATGATAAAGAATAAGGCACTTGATGTTTAAAAGCTGTTTTTTTGACCCGCTCTAAAACTTTTTTTACTAAATCCTGTTGATCTTTGGCAAAAAGAACTGGAATTTCACTTTCTGCTTTTTGTTGATCAATTAGATAATATAGTACTTGGTCAGCTAATTCATAAGTAAAACCAAATTCTGCTTCATCGCTCTGCCCTTGCCATAAGCCAGCAGAAGGTGCTTTTTCTAAAAAGACCGCTGGTAGCTTTAATTCTTCAGCAAACTGGCGAACCTGGGTCTTATATAAGCTTATAAGTGGTTCAATATCAGAGGCTTGGTCGCCAAATCTAGTAAAATAACCTAAATAGTGCTCGGATTTATTTTCTGTACCCACTACTAAAGCATTTTTACTTTTAGCATAATCAAAAACTGCCACCATACGCATTCTGGCCATGACGTTACCTTTGCGTAATTTGTCATCCTCATCAATTTGCAAAGACTTGCAAGCTGCATCAACCATAGAAGCAATGTTTAATACTTTTCTATTTTCAAAAGGAATTTGCCAAAAATCTAAAATTGTCTCCGCATCAGTCATATCTTGACGATTATATGGCAATAAAATTGGCCAAATTTGTTCTTTTGGCAAAGCTTTAGCGAGCAAAGAAAGTGACAGTGCGCTATCTATTCCCCCAGAAACAGCAATGACTGCAGCTTTTTTATTGGCTTGCAAAAAAGTATCTCGTAAAAACTCAACAATTAAGGAAACTTGCTTCGAAGATGAAGAATTATGCATAAAAATCTCAAACTAGCGTTTAAGACGCTTAATTGTTTTTTTGGCAGTTTTTTTTATTGATGCAACTACTTTATTTTCGTCTTTTTTGACGAAAAAAAGTAAGTAGACAATTGGCAAAATACCGACTGTATTAAAAATAATTAAAACAACAAACCAAACTAATTGATTAGCTCTAGCAGCTTTCCACAAAGAAATTGCCTTTAAAACTCCGTCCAGAATAATCAAAAAGATAAAAGCGCTTGCAAAAGTACCAAAAATTGATAAGAAATCATTCGACATATAAGGGGCTGAATTAATTAATTGCATAGACCTCAATTTTAGCACATTTTTATTTGACTAACTTTACTTTCACTCCAACCATGTCAATTTGATCAAAGTCTTTTCTGACTAAATCCCAAAATTTTTCTGATAATTTTTGCGAGTAAGTACTGTAAACTCCTCTGCCCATAGCACTACAAAGACGGCGATCAAAATCTCTGATTTTATCAACTACTTTTTGTCCAACTTGGTGAAATTCAACTGCATTTTTCTCTGGATTTTCTCTAAAAAGATCATTGATCTTCAAAAATTCATCAAAGAGCTGACGATTCTCAGTCACCATTTTTTGATAGTATTCGTTGTACTTGGTTTTTGCCATCTTGGTTTTTAAACAAAGAGTTTATTTTCCTTAATATATTTAATTACTTTAGCATTCAATAAACCATCAAGACTAGTCTTGTTTTTAAATGCCCTCCTCACTTTTGTTGAAGAAACTTCCATTTTTGGAAAATCCTTCAAAGCGATCATACCCTCATAAAAAGGCAGAAGTTCAAAAGCAATTCTTGGATAAACATAAAAAGGATATTTTTTTAGCATTAGCTGATAGTCGTTCCACAAATGAAATTTCTCTAAATTATCCGAACCAATTAAAAAAGAAAATTGGTGCTCTGGATGTTTTTTGGAAAGAGCCTTCAAAGTTGAAAAAGTTTGACTTTCCTCATCATGCTCTAGTTCATATTTTTCCAAAAAGATTTTATTTTTGAGGGAGGGATTTTTTTCAACAATGCTATTAACCATTAGTTCCAACATCGCCAAACGGTGTTCATTGCTAACAAATTTTTTGGCAAAACTATGCTGACCAACTGGTAAAATCCACAGCTGATCAAGACTAGAACCATCTGCAAGAGTTTTGGTTAAAACTTGTTCAATCATCATTTGATGACCAAGATGAGGTGGATTAAAAGTTCCTCCAAAAACAAGAGTTTTCATAATTTATGCTGATTTCTTTTTGGCGGCAGTTTTTTTCTTTACTTTAGTTTTAGCTTTTGCTTTAACTTTTTTAGCTGGCTTAGTTTCAGCTGGTTTTTTGTTTTTACCCATTCTTTCTTTCCACTCTTCTCTTTTTCTCTTCATTTCCGCCCATTCTTCTTTGGTCAACTTGTAATCTGGTTCTGGCTTTTTCCAAGAAGCAAAATCACATTTTGGATAAAGAGAACAGCCATAAAAAGGTTTTCCCCATCTGGTATTTTTGACTATCACATCACCCTCTCCACAAAGTGGACAATGTTGATCAGGCAAAGTTTCAACAATATTTTGAGTATATTTACATTCTGGAAAACGACTGCAACTTTTAAACTTACCAAAGCGGCCACTGCGAATAACGATTTCTCCTTCTTTGCATTCTGGACATTGCTCGCCTGTCTTTTCGACTGGAACTTGCACTCTAACTGCTTCCTCGGTGACTTCTGCAATTTTTTTGGCTAGTGGCTTGTAAAATAAATCAATAATTTTGACCCAATTTTTTTCGCCAAGAGCAATTAAATCTAAATCCTCTTCCATAGAAGCGGTAAAATCATAATCCATGAAATTATCAAAATGCTCTACTAAAAAATCACAAACTGTAATGCCTATAGGAGTAGCAAAGAATTTTTTCTGCGTTCTTTCTACATAAGCACGATCGACAATCACTGAAATAATCGAAGCGTAAGTACTTGGACGACCAATACCTCTTTTTTCTAATTCTTTGACCAAAGAAGCATCATTGTATCTGGGTGGAGCTTGGGTGAATTTTTGCAAAGAAGCGAGATCTAAATAAGATAATGGATCATTAGCTTTGAGATCTGGCAAAATTTGATCTTCGGAAATAGTAAACAATCTTCTCCAACCATCAAATCTAACAATCGAGCCACTACTACGCAATAAATATTTATTTTTATTTTCCTTAGCTGTAGCCTCAACTAAAATTGTGGTCTGATCATAAATCGCCGGAGTCATCTGAGATGACAAAAATCTTCTCCAAATTAAATCATAAAGTTTAACGTGCTGTTCAGTCAGTGAAGCAGCTTTGCTAATTACATTATTTTTATCAATACTGAGATCAGTGACACGGATAGCCTCATGAGCTTCTTGAGCATTTTTGGAGGTTTTACTAAAAACTCTAGCTTTTGCTGGCAGATAATCTTTGCCAAAACTATTAACTATATATTCACGAGCCTTATCAACAGCGGAAGTAGCTAAATTAAAAGAATCGGTACGATGATAAGTAATCAAACCTTCTTCATAAAGTCTTTGCGCCAAACTCATGGTCTGTTTAGCAGAATAACCGAAGCTAGTAGCAGCGGCTTGCTGCAATAGCGAAGTAGTAAAAGGTGGCAAACTCTGACGATTACGCTGAGTTTTCTCTACTCCAATAACGGAATAAGCAGCATCAATCAGATCTTTAGAAATAGCTTCCGCCTGAGCGACATTGCTTACACTGGCTTTTTTACCATTTAATTTATCTAAAGCCGCCACAAAAATATTTTTATCTAGCTGTTCTTTTGGCTTGCCTTCTTCGTCAAATACTTTTTGTTCTTTAAGTAAGTCTGCCTTGGCTAAAGCAACAGATAATTCCCAAAATTCATCTGGTTTAAAAGCAAGGATCTCCTTTTCTCTCTCCACAATTAAGCGTAAGGCTACAGATTGCACTCTACCAGCAGATAAGCCTCTACGGATCTTCTTCCACAAGACTGGTGAAACTTGATAGCCAACTAAACGATCTAAAATGCGGCGTGCTTGCTGAGCATCAACTAGATTGAGATCAAGCTTGCCTGGTTTTGCGATAGCAGCATTAACTGCTTCTTTAGTAATTTCATGAAAAGTGGAACGGAAAAATTGTTCTTTGTTCTTGGAATTCGTTAATAAATTTTGAATATGCCAAGCAATTGCCTCTCCTTCGCGGTCAGGGTCAGTAGCTAAATAAATTTTATCAGCAGTTTTGGCCAATCTTTTGAGAGTGGCAACAACTTTTTTCTTACCATCACTTACCTCATAAACAGGTTGATAATTATTTTCCAAATCGATGCCCAAGGTTTTCTTTGGTAAATCACTAACATGACCCACAGAAGCCTCAATAACATATTTGTTACTGAGATAATCTTTTAGTTTTCTTGCTTTAGTTGGTGACTCAACGATGACTAGATCCATAATAAAAACTTTCTTTCAAAAAACATGCAACAGTTGCTCATTCTAAACGTATTCTAACTTACTAAGCAATACTTGCCCCATTTTTTGATAATTTTACCTTGTAATTCCAGATCAAATAAGAGTTGATTTAATTCACTTTCAATAAAATTATTATTTTTCATGAGGTCATCGAAAGTTAATTCTGGATAAAAAGTTAGCTTTTCTAGTAAAGTTTTGCTCTTATCAGTCTCTTCTTGTTCATTTTTTACAGAATCGCAAAGCTGAAAATGATAGTCATCCGCGATTCCCTTTAAAACATCGCTAGCATTATTAACCAAAGTCGCCCCCTGACTAATTAAAACTTTAGTTCCTTCACTAAAAGGATTAGTAATCGGCCCAGGAACAGCCATCACAATCCGTCCATAGTCGTTAGCATAATTTGCCGTGATATGTGAACCGCTACGTTTAGCTGCCTCAATTACCAAAGTTGCCTTGGATAAACCTGCCACAATGCGATTGCGCGTCACAAAATTAGAAGCCTTAGCCAAAGTTTCTGGAGCAAATTCACTTAAAAAAATCGCTCCACGCTCCAGAAATTCTTGCATAATTTTTTTCTGACTTGATGGAAAACAATGATCAAAACCAAAACCAAGTACTGCAATCGTCTGCCCACCATTCTTAAGAGCTATTTGGGCAGCAGCTAAATCGACCCCATACATAAAACCAGAAACCACCACTCTTCCAGCCGAAACCAAAGGTGGAACAAGCTCTCTAATCACTAATTGACCATAAGCAGTCATTTTTCTCGTACCAACTATTGAAATTGTTTGAGCAAAAGCAACTTGCCAAGCCTTACTGCCAACCTTAAGCTGACTTTTGACAAATAAAACTGGTGGAAAATCTTCAGTTTCTAGCAAAAGTTGAGGGTAAGCTTTTTCCTCAAAAGTAAGTATTTGAACACCCGAAGCTTCTAAGCTTGAAAGATTGTCTAATAAATTATGTTCTTTTTTAAAATTTCTAATTGAATCAATCGTCTTTTCAGAAAGCAACATTTCCTGCCAAATATGATCTTTATTGGCCAAAAATTCGCTATTTCTCAATCCTCTTTTTTGACAAACATTAAGAATTTTTAGTAAAGTTTTTGGACCAACACCACTGAAAGAAGTCAGAGCAAGTAAAAAAGCTTTGCGATTAATTGATTTTTTCATTCAGGAAATATTATGAGGGACCAAGTTTACAAGAAGTGTGATAAATTCCAAATCTTCTAAAACATCCAGTCTAAAACCTTGGCGATAACTGGGGCTGCGTCTTGAGAACCCTCACTAAAAATCTGATCTTCATTACTTTCAACTAGAACAGTTATCACTAATTTCTTTGGGAAACCGTTTTTCCTAACTAGCTCTGCCCATTCTGCTCTATTCGGCGAGATTTTTTCTTCATTTGTAATAGGCTCTAGTTCAGCATTAAGAATTTTTTCTTGATCGACACCAAGAATCGCTGTCATCCAGGCATGAGTTTTGCGATAGCCTTTCTCATCAGCTGCACCAAACTCTGCAGTACCAGTTTTACAAGCAATCATACCCTGATCAATTTTTTGACTATCTGAAAAATCCTCTTCAGATAAAGTCAAAGCTAGTTTAGTGTTATAAGGAAACAAAGGATAAGCTGTCCCACCTTGACTGCAAGCTCCTAACATTCCAGATAAAACAATTTCTAAATTCTTTTCATCTATAGCTAAATCTCGACAATTTTGCTGACTAATTGGTAAAAGAGAACCCTGACAAAGAGTGCCCTGATTAGCGATCGCCTGCGTCATATTAGCAATTTGTACTGGAGTCACCAAAAGATCTCCCTGACCAATTCCAAAATGATAAGTATTACCTAAATACCAACTCTCACCGAGCTCCGTTTCTTTCCATTTAGGATCAGGCACTAAACCAGCAACTTCCTGACTTAGTTGCAAACCAGTCGGACTACCGAAACCAAAGAGCCGAGCATATTCCGCCAGTTTTGTTGGACCTAGCCATTCGGCTGCTTTATAGAAAAAGATGTCATTGCTACGAGCTAAAGCCCTTTCAACACTGATCGCTCCTTCAGTTCTACCATACTGAGTAAAATACCAGTTAGCATACTCAAAATCACCAACTTTTAGTGTTCCATTATCCTCAATGATAGTGTTTTCATCGATTGCTCCTTCTTGCAAAGCTCCAATGGCCGTCACAAGTTTAAAAATCGACCCAGGAGGATAAGCTCCAGCGACGCTTCTGTTAAAAAAAACTTTATTTTCATCACTAAGATATTCCTTAATTTTAGACATGCTTTCGCTAGAATCACGTTTATAAAGGCTATTGATAAAATTTTCCTCAAAAACATTGGCGTCAAAACTTGGACTACTAATTAAAGTCAAAATTTCTCCATTGCTAGCATCCATAATTACCACTGCTCCTTTTTTACCAGCCATTGTTTGATAAGCAAGCTCGCTTAAATAGGGGTCAAGAGAAGTTTGGATATTAGAGCTATAAACAGGCGCAGTATAGGAAACCAGACGTTGCTTTTGACCAAGGGCGTTAGTTTCAAATTTAGATAAGGCAGGTTCTGACTGTAAATTCTTATCAAAAAATTGTTCTAAACCCATCCTGCCAATGCGATTGGAGATTGGCAAACTGAAATCTTTTTTTAAATCATTCTCTGTCACTGGCGAAATGTATCCAAGAACTGAAGATAAAGACTCTTTATATGGGTAAACTCTATTAAATTCATAACCAAGATTGGCACTATCAGTAGCTAATAAACCCAAAGCTTCTTCTTTTGCTAAAAATTCCTTATCACTATAAAGTTGGTCTTTTTTAAGATACTTAAAATACTGCTTCTCATTTCTAACTAAAGCTTGACCATAGCGATCCAAAAAAACTGCTCTCTCTGCTGGATTCTTTTTGGTAAAATAGCGATTATTTTCAGCTAAAGTGAAAAAATGCTCTCCGTTTACAATCTCCACATCCAACAAACGAATTAATAAAAGACTAAAAACCATTAATAAACAAGAAAACAGCAATAAAAATTTAAGACGCATATTTTTTAAAATTGCTTTTGTAAAAATAAAAAAAGAAAAACGGCAAATGGACTAAATAAAAATAATTAAGCTGTAGATTTCCAAGTTTAAAAATCAGTAAATTTAAACAAACAAAAATGAATGATTCCCAAAAAAGCTTGTCGGCAAATTTTTGTGAAGCGATATGAAAAATCAATAATAAAAAAGCCAAGAGAGGCCAAGATAAACTATAAAAAATAGCTAGGGAAAAAGCTATTGCGATCAGCGCCAACAAGGCAAATTTATCACTGCGACGACTGATTAAACTATAAGAAAGATATAGAAAGAAAATTGGCAAACCGATGGTTGATTCCAAACTCAAAATTACTAGTAAAAAAACAGCACTGATGATCATTTATTTAATCTCCACTAAACTAACTTCATAAAAATTAGCCATTTGTTCAATCAGAGCAGTTTTAGTAGCCAAGGCCTGATTATCTGCTAAAACTCTTACTACTTTACCTATTAAAAGACCCTTTTCCAAACCAAACTGTGAAGAAGTAAAGACCAATTGTCCAACTTCTAATTGAGCATCACTGGCAATTTCGCTCAAAAAAACTTCACGACCATTGCCTTTGACAACACCCTTTAAGCCCGTGTTCGTCTCTGCCAAAATTGCTGAATCAGTCATTTGTGATAAAAGCATTACGCTAGACTGTCTTTCTTCAACTTGGTCAATTAAGCCAAGCAAAGTGTCTTTGTATAGAACAACTGACTTAGGTCTCACCCCATCCCGACTGCCGGCAGCAACAAAACTTTGAGCAAAAGAAATCACTGGCGCTGCAATGATCACTTCTTTATAAGAGCGGTCACTATTTTCCAAAATTTTACGTAATTCTTGATTCTCTTTTTGCAAAGCATTGGTTTGCACGGCAACAGCTGCTATTTCGCTATAACGATATTGTAAGTCTTCAAGTTTGCTCGTTAGTTGCCACATCATCAATAATCTCTTAAATGGATGAGCCACTTTTTGCAAAAGAATGTAGTTTTTTTCTTTCCAGCTATTAGCTGCGTTGTTTAACAAAGAAAGATTTAAAAGCTTGAGAAATTGCAAGAAAAATAGAATAAAAACAATAAAAAAAGCTAATAAATATTGTTTGTATTTTTCATTTAGCATAGATTTTCTATTTCTATGGCCTCTAGCTTCAAATATTTGGCTAAATCTAGCGAATCTGGCTTCTCAGCCAGATTATTGGTGAAAAAATAAAAGCAATCGGGCTGTTCAAATTCAAATTTTTCTCTGGCTCTCTTAAAAAATATTTTGCTTGAAAAAGCTAAATTGCGTAAAGAAACCCTTTCATAAGACAAAAGTTTCTCCTGATCAAATAAACTCAATTCTACACAATCATTAAAAAAACTAATCAAAAATTTTATCTTAGAAAAGTTTCTCTTTTGCATTAAATAAAAATTATAGAAAAAGTGACGATCAACAAAAAATGTTTTCTTCAAAAAAGGAACAACAGCCTTAATAGCTTTTTTTTCTAATTCACTATAACCTGGAGCTAATAAAAAAACCAAAGAATAGTTCTCCAAATCGAACCTCCTAAGATTTTGACTTAAAATTTTTTGCAAAGCCAAGTCGTCTGCTAAAAAGTTGACTTGGCAAACTTGATTTGTGTAAATACTCTTTAGTAAAGTTAGATTACTAAAATCAATTGAAGCTAAATCCCTGACATCCTTGGCTAAATAAAAAGACAGACCACTGCTACTTAAATCAACCAACAGGAGATGCTTAAAATCCAAGAAATTCATAGTGATCCAATCAAGGGCAGTAAAGCTAGCTTAACTCAATTGGTTTAGTAATGAAACGGCTGATTTCCAACGATTTTGACTAATTAGATCCTCCGCCTCTTTAACTTTATCTAAAGTAGCTTGATCAGCTCCATCTTTTGTTTTACTAAGTCGCTCCGCCAACATTTCTGACTTAAGCTCCAAAGCTTTCTCATATAAGACTTCATCTAAATCTGGAATTAATTTATCTAAGTAAGCGATTAATGCTTCTTTTTTCTCATCATCTTGGTCTGGCTTATCTAGAATTTCTCGTGCACCAGCATATTCTTCACTAGTCAGCAATAATTCTAGATCATGCACCACAAAATCATCCCAAATCATCGATTCTAATTCATCTAAAAATTGATTTTTTTCTTCATCTGAAATCTTAGTTAAACCAAGCATTTCAAAAATATTTTGTGACTTGAGCTCTTCTGCCGTTGGCTCTTCTGAGGCTGAAAATGTCTCTGAGCTAAGTTCACTGCCCTGCTCAGGCATGTCTTCTCTATCATCTTCTAAATCAGTAGCAGAACGATTTTTTCTAAAGTCATCAGCAAAATCTTCTGGATCTGGAAAATCCTCTATCACCTCATCACTTGTTGGCTCTTTGCTAGCAGTAGGAGTCATCTCTGATATTTCTCCCGGTTCGTTTCTTTTACTTTCCTGATCAATTTTCTTTTCTAAATCTGACAAAAAGCCATCAAAGTCAAATTTTTCATCTGAAGTTGCAGGACTGGGATATTCAACAGTTTCCTCTTTTTTAAGCACTTCATTCCCACTAGAAACTGGTTTTTCATCTAGATCTTTGGACAATCTGTCCAGTTCTGCTAGAAGCTGATCAATTTCAGCATTACTTTGAGCTGGTTGAGCCGATTGGTCTGAAGAGTTTGAGCTAGACTGTGGTTGTGACACACTAGCACTTTGGTTTATATTATCATCTTGTATCTGGATCATAGGCAGGTTCCATATATACTAAAATACTGTACAATTTCAATTTAACATAGCTAAAACAAAAAAATAAGAGCCTGTTAGTTTTTTATATGCAAATTAATCGTTCAAAAATTTCTGAACTACTACAAAAACTAATTTTTGTTACTTTTAACCTACTATTTTTCCTTACTCCCTTTATTTTTACTTGGATGAACCAAGAACTATTTGAGTTTAGTAAAATGCTGTTTGTTTATTTACTAACAACTATCATAGCGGCTCTATGGCTAACAAGAATGGTGGTGACACAAAAACTAATTTTCAAAAGAAGTAAATTAGATTATTTCCTTTTAGCATTTCTCGTTTCTCAAGTAATTTCGACTCTTTTCTCGCTCCACCCGCGCACTTCTTGGTTTGGCTATTACACTAGGTTTAATGGTGGACTACTTTCAACAATTACTTACATTACTCTTTTTTATGCTTTTGTTTCGAACATTAAAAAAACCCAACTAAAAGCTATTTACAGCAGTCTTTTTCTCTCTGCCTTAATCATCAGCTTGTACGCTATTCCAGAGCATTTTGCTCATTCCCCTAGTTGCTGGCTAATTACTCAAAAATTCGACACCAATTGCTGGTCGGATAACAACAATCCTCGTTTTAGAGTCTTTGCTACCTTTGGCCAACCAAATTGGCTAGCAGCTTTTTTAATCACTATTATTCCTCTTAACATTGATTCTCTTTTGAAAAAAAAGAAGTGGCTAGATCGACTTTACTTAATACTCGTGCTTGGTGCCAGCACTTTGGCGCTTTTGTTTACTAAATCCAGGTCAGGATTACTTGGATTGGGAGTTGCTTTAGTTTTTTATGCATTTTGGAAAATTTTACTGAATAAAAAAGAAAGATTAAACAATTTTCTCAAATTAAGTGGAGTTGCACTGATAATCCTACTGATTTCTCTCTTCACGGGCACTCCTTTTACACCTAAATTAAGCGATCTATTGCAAGGAAAAACCAATATTAGTGAAGCCACTCCTGTAGCAGAAACTCAAGCAGGCGGCACTCCATCAGAGGAAATCAGAAAAATAGTCTGGCAAGGTGCCATTAAGATTTGGCAACGTTATCCTATCTTTGGATCTGGAGTAGAAACTTTTGCTTATAGCTATTATCTAGATCGACCGCTGGCTCATAACTTAGTCTCTGAGTGGGACTTCCTCTATAACAAAGCCCACAATGAATTGCTCAATTTCTTGGCTAATTCAGGCCTAGTTGGCTTAGTTAGCTATCTAACTCTTTTTGTCATGATTTTTTATCTTGGCTTGAAACAGTTTCTGAACAATAAAAAAGATAGTCGATCTTTAGCTATTCTTGCAGGTCTCTTGGCAATGTTTATTTCTAACTTTTTCGGTTTTTCTACGGTGATGAGCAATTTGCTCTTATTCGGCCTATTTGCCATCGTCATCATGAATGAGAAAAATGAAAAAAATGAAAAATTAGCTACTATAGAAAATATTGATAAAACAGAGAAAATTAATAACATTGAATACTTTCTTTATGCTTTAATTGGACTCGGCGCAATTCTTACAAGCAGTAAGGTTTGGCACATTTGGCAAGCTGATTATTTGTTTACTCAGGGTCAAAATACTTTTGAGCAAGGCTTATATCCATCAGGACTAAGTACAATTCAAGAAGCCATTAAGAAATCACCTAAAGAAGCTTTTTTTTATGATGAACTAGCTGGAGATCTTGCACAATGGAGCATCGTTACTGCTAAAAATGGTCAATCTACAGCCAGTGCTCAACTTGCTCAGAAAGCCATTGAAAGTAATAGCTATGCTTTAGAACTAAATCCTGTTCATCTTAATTTTTATAAGAGCCAAGCCAGAATTTATATTCGTCTCGCTCAACTCGATTCGAGACTCTACTCTTATGCAGAGCAAGCTCTCAAAAAAGCCATCACTCTTTCACCAACAGACGCCAAACTTTATTACAACCTAGGCTTAGTGTTGGAGGTTTTAGGCAAAGATGAAGAAGCTTTACAAAACATGGAATATGCCATCGAAATTAAGAGTAATTATTTGCAAGCTAGAGATGAATTAGCTCGCATATATTTCGGTCAAGGAGAGCTAGAAAAAGCCAAAGGACAATATCTCTACAGTTTAGAAAATATCGCTCCTGATGATGAGCTCGTCAAAGAAAAATTGGCAATTGTAGAGGCTAGCTTGAGCGCAAAAATCAAAAAAAACTGATCTTGTTATATAATAGACTGATAAGAAAATGAAAATTATTAGTGCCCCACATCCAACACTGCGTCAAAAAGCCAAAGAGGTAACTATTTTTGATAAGAAATTCTTTAATTTTTTGGAAGAACTGGCAGATACACTCGTTAAGAAAGAAAAGCCCAGTGGCGTCGGTCTAGCCGCTCCACAAGTCAATAAATCTCTTAAAGTTTTCGCTGCAGTACTTGGAGAAAAAAATCAAGAAAGTGAAAAGCCTCAAATTGAGTTCTTCATTAATCCAAAAATTACTAAACATAGTAACGAGAAGATCTTGGGCTTAATTGATGGCTCAGAACGTTTTGAGGGCTGTTTGTCAGTGCCAATGCTCTATGGACCAGTGCCTCGTTTTACTTGGGTAGAAGTTGAGTATCAGAGCTTAACTCTTGCTGATTTATTAAAAAATAAAACCAATTCTAGAATTAAAAACAAGCGCACTCGCTTCGAAAATTTTGACGCTCGAGTAATTCAGCATGAATACGATCATCTAGAAGGAATTCTTTTTACTGACCATATTCTACAAAATGAACTACCCATTTACCTCGAAAAAAATAATGAATGGGTGGAAGTAAAAAATAGTAAAAAGATTCTCGAGTTACTTTAATTCAGTTGGTCGCTGATCTAGATCGGCACAAAAAAATGAAATACACCATCGCCATTGCTGGCTCCACTAAAAATACCGTTTTGATGGCCGAGACTCTGCTTAAAGACTCACGTTTCGAAATTATAGCCACTATTTCCCCTACAGCAAAATTAATTGGTCGCAAACAAATTCTCACTAAAAATCCCCTACAAATCTGGTCTGAAGAACATAAATTACCAACTTTTTTGGTGAAAAAAAAACTTGAAGAAATAAGTTTTAGTGAAATAAAGTCAATAGATTTTTTGTTAGTAGTCGATTTCGGTTATTTGATTCCAGAATGGCTCCTCAAATTGCCAAAAATTGCTCCACTCAATGTTCACCCTTCGCTTTTACCAAAATGGCGCGGTAGCTCACCTGGTCAGTTTGCTCTACTCTTCCAAGATTTGGACAGAAATGGCAAGCAGTCGGCAACAACTTTAATGATCATGAGCCAAGGCTTGGATGAGGGACCGATTTTAGCTCAGCTAGATTTTCAATTAGAAGAAGATTGGACACAAATCGAATATTATGAAACTGCTTTTAACCTAATGGGTGAAAAACTGGCGGATTTAATCAGCGATTTCGCAGAAGGGAAAATTTCGGCGCAAAATCAGGCAGAAAAAAGCCCTACTATGATTGCGCGCAGACTTAACAAAGAAGATAGTTTTATAGATTTTGAGAGTTTAAAAAAAATGATGGCAGCAGATTCTGGCTCGGAAAAAATCTCCAGCAAAAATCAGGAAAAAGCCTTACTAAGAAATTTACTAAGCGAGCAACAAAGCAGAGCTGAGCAAATAAACTTAGTCATCAACGCTAGCAAAGCTTTTTCTCCTTGGCCAGCTTTGTGGACCATGGTTAAAACCAGTAAAGGCGAACAAAGAATGCGAATTTTCTCCTGTCACTTGGCAGTAAATAAACTAGTTTTGGATCAAATCCAAATCGAAGGTAAAAATCCCTGTCTATTTAACGAGTGTAAAAATGCGCTAATTTAATTGATCAATTAAATTTAAACGGCTTTTTTGAAGTGAGTGGTGATACCCAATTTTTTGAGTTGTTTAAGTACTCTGCTTGGAACTTTGACTTTTTTCTTGATACCGTCAATAAGAACAGTAGCTGAGTGCAAATTGTACTTAAATGATCTTCTGGTACGATTCTTGGCGTGAGAAACGTTATGACCGTAACCGGCAACTCTAGGATATTTGTGTAGATTAACTTTCATAAGAGAGAGTGATTTTACCATATGAAGAAAAAAATGTGCAGAGGAAGAAAATATTCTTAAAATGGTAGAATAGAATTCCTATGCTCAATCTCCTCCTTCAAAATCCGATCGCTTTCATCATTTTCATGGCTGGTTTGTTGATGTCGATCAGCATTCACGAGTTTACTCACTGTTTCGTAACTGATAAGCTCGGCGATCCTACCCCACGTATTAAAGGTCGATTAACTCTCAATCCCCTCGCCCATCTTGATCCGATTGGTACTTTGGCAATTATTCTGACTGGATTTGGTTGGGGCAAAGCAGCCCCTTACGATCCTTACAATCTCAAAGAACCAGTGCGCGACGCTGCTTTAATTGCGGCGGCTGGTCCAGCTAGTAATTTGATCATCGCTACTTTGCTATCTGTTTTAATAAAATTCGGTATTGGTGGCGAATTCGTAGCTCTTTTTGCCAGTCAATTGATTTTTATCAATATTGCTTTGGCTCTTTTTAATCTTTTACCTGTTTATCCTTTGGATGGTGGCAAAATTATGCATGCTGTACTGCCTTATCAGGCCAGTTTAGAGTATGAAGACATCATGAGCCGTTATGGCACCATTATTTTAATCATGATGGTTTTTCCTTGGGTAGGCGGACAATCAGCGGTTAGCGCCCTGCTCTCTCCAGTGATTGATGTTTTACTGAAAATTTTTCTTTAAAAGCTAGAAATGGGAGAATAAAAGAAATGAGCCGGCTTTTTAGGCCGGCTCAAAATCCTTAATAAGTCCAAGCCGTGAGGCTTGAGGAAATTTTTTCTTCCTCAAGCAGCGCTAGCCACAGGCTTACCCTTTCTAGGGGTAAGCCGTACTTCTCTGAAAAAACTTGCAGATTTGAATCCTGCATTTTTCCAGAGTGATAAGAGTAGTTGCAAAATACTTGCCTGTTTTTTCTAACCAAAAACTCAACTGCTCCGGTTTTTAACTCGGTATCGTAAGATACCTTGTATTCGACTTCCGTTCCTAAAGCTACAGTTAATATAAACACTTCTAACCTCTCCTCTTCCTGAACTAAATTAAGGTTCTCCAATGTTATTTATCTCCAAATCAGCGCGTGGCCGATTATTCGATAAATAATTTAAGGGGTATATTATATCAAGATGTACTAAAAAAGTCAATGTTATAGGATAGTCACAATTAAATTAAAGATGGCTATCAAAAAAATATTTTCATATATAATCTAGCCAATGAACACGAATATAGAAACACACCTTGCAAATAATATTGGTAAAGATGTCGTTGGACTTAATCAGATGGTAAATCACGAAGTGCAAGAGAGTGACTTTCTTGCTGCGGTGGATGCCGCTCCAGCTATGCAAAAACTTTTTTCCGAAATTGATCCAAGCCTTCTTTTGTCCAAAGAATTAAATAAGTTTATAGAAGTTGAAAAAGAAATGCTTGGCAAAATAATTTGTCTTCCCACTACCATCTTGATGGCAATCAGACACCTGAAAAAAGAATCTAAATCTCTAACCCTCTCAGAATTTTATGAATTAGGAATTTATGCTCACACAAATGACCTCCATTCAGAAAATGGTGCTATTGAAAAAGGATTTCCTTCTTTTCATAGAAATGGCTTAGACACCTATCTTCGTTATGCTTTAGAATTTGCTAAAATCAATGGTTTGGGAGGTGGAATTATCACTAATTTTTCAAATCTAGATTTTATAAGAAAAGTAACTAATAACGGAGTTGTAATCTTGTCGGTTGATAACCTCTTTATTCCAAAAGTAATGAACACCGATATTGACCCTTCAACATTCAAGCCATCTAGACATGCAGAGTTAGTTCACGGCTTCTCAGAGAAAAATCTTTTAATAAGTGACGTCACCAATTCTAGAAATGGAACTACCTGGAATACGAGAAACAAATTTGTTCCGCAAACCGAAATAGAAAAATATTTAACTTGTCCAAGGCTAAATGACACTTTCACTAGAGCAATTATTCTCACAAAAAATGATTTAGATTGGGACAAAATTACAGAAAAAATTGCAGAAGATGGGAACATCGAAAAACCGAATTACAATCCAATGCTGTCACCATTTTTTAATAAGGGAATAGATGCAACTCTCAAAGCAATGCGTCCAAATAGCTATTTAGATTAAACGAGATACGAGTGCTTAGTATTCCAAGATTTAAGATATTCTTCTTTACTAGCGCCCCATTCTGGACCTACTATTTCAGAAACATCTTCAATGTCGTTGGGATCAACTAATGTGTGAAGAACTGCATTGGCTAATATTTTGAGGATTTTATCGTAAGCTCGATATTTTTCTTCAAATGAAGTTTGCTCATTTAACATTAGTGCAACAAGCTCATCGTCTGCACCATATTTTTTTGCAATTTCCAATAATCTTTCTGCGCTTACAACTTCAACATTTTGGTGTTGATTAAGAACTTCTAGGTTTTTAAACATTGTTAAAATCTTTTTTTAAAGGGGCAGCAAATAATGGCGATTATTATAGCACTATTGTTTGTTTTATCAAAAAAACGCTTGTATATAGATGTTTTAGGGGTAATTTATTTTTTTAGAGAAAAGAAAAGAGCCGGGTTTTAACCGGCTCTAAATCCTTAATTTTTTCTTTCCCAAACGGTAGACTTCTCAAAATTTGAGTTGTTATCTACCACTGATAGCCATGCGCTGACATCGCTTAAAACCAGGCCTAGATCTTCTCTAATCTCATTGAGTGAAAATTTCTCCACAGAAATAGCTTCTGTAGTAGCAACTTCCATGCCGTTAATGTACAAGGAAATAATAATTTCCTTGTTTTGTCTGTCATAAATGACAAACAGATCTACACCATTCCTTAAGCATATCTTCAAGTCATACATTGTCTTCTTTTCCTCCAAAAATTAAGGTTCTTCAAATTTTTTGCCGCCAAGTCAACAGATAGTCGACTCTTAAACAAATAATTTGAGAACTGGATTATACCAAAAAATACCTAGAAAATCAATGTTATAGGATATTATGTTTACAGATTTCTTAACTAAATTCTATTACCAATGATAGCATTTGCTATTTTATAGTCTTCGACATCGACTTTTTGAGCATAAATAGCACTACCTATAATTTCAAGAATTTTTCCGAATGCTTTGTCTTTATCTTCATCTGAAGCATTTTTATCCAATACAGTTGCGATGACTTCTTCAGGAACGCCATACTTCCTGGAAACTTCCAATTGCCTTTCTGGAGTTATTTCTTCGTCCATAATTTTTTGGACATTATCAGACCATGGTCTTTCTTTTGGTTCAACTTCACTATCAACTTCAGCACCTGTAATAGATTCTGAAATATTTGCTTCTGGATTTTTTGGCATTACCAATCCTTTTAATAAGGCAGTAAATAATTATTGGCATTATAACACTGCAAAATTTTTATCAAAAAATTTTAAAAAGCATCTTGTCCAAAAATTTTCTGCTATCATCTTAATAGTGAAAAAATTTTTGAAAATAATACAAAGCACTGCTTTCAGAAAAACCATTGTGGTATTAGGCAGTTTTCTAGCAGTTGCAAGTATTTTAATTTCCATAAATCCAGAACCTTTTTTAAAAACTGGCTATTGGGGTGTTTTTCTGTATGGAATGTTAGGACCAGTCACCTTAATTATTCCTGTAATGTCACAGCATTTAAATTTGGTTTTACTGTCAGCTGCAGCTGCCACTGGAGTGGTCGTAAACGATACTCTCGCATATATCGTTGGGAGAAATGCTGATGCGTTTATTCAAAAAAGTAAAAAAGTCTTGCTCGTAGAAAAATGGGTGAACAAATATGGTGTCTTCGCTCTGTTTCTTATCTCAATCTCACCTCTCCCCTATGATTTTGTTGGATTGATTGTCGGATATCTAGATCTATCATTTAAAAAATACGTCATACCTTTATTTCTGGGTAAATTTATAAGATTTATTCTAGTTGGCTTAGGTACAAATTTTATTTTAGGATGGTGAGGGGCTATGGTTTATTAGAAACTATAGTCTAGATTGCTCTTGCTGTATTTTTTTTATCAAATCAGGAAAATATCCATACTGTTTATTGTTTTTATCATACATTCTTTGCAGATTATCAATTCCCTCATTAATAGGTCTTATTTTTTGACCAAAGACTGATAAGTAAACTTCCCCATCCTGATCCTTAAAAATAAAATACGCATGCCTATCTAAAAGATTTAAACCTTCAAATACATTCCTTATATGTCTCTTAGTATTAGAAAACATTAACAGTCTAACTTCAGTACCAGGAAAATAAATTTTAGAAATTGTACTAATAAAGGTTGCATACTCTATACAATTAACAGTTTCTTTAAATGGCTTGGTCATAAAAGACTCATCTTTAGTAAACAAACTCATGGTAAAGTTCAAGTTATTGCTAGCATTTTCAAATGAAGCTAGAAGGTTTCCTTTTGACCTCGCTGAGTTTTGATCAGTTGTAAAATCCACAAACTCTCTTAAGCTTTTGTAATAAGGTTTGCTATTTTCATCCAGCATGAATTTATCGACTGCTTCTTTAACTTTTTCATCAGCAAATTTATAAACACCATCGTCACAACTGGAAATTTTTATTGCTCTCCCAATACTATTAACCAGAGTAGTATTAATTGGTCCAAGATGACCTTCAACGGTAGCACCGGCGGTAGCTTTATCAGTCAAACCTAATTTGTGTAGTCTATTTCCTAATTCTGCAAAAACGATATTCGGCACAAAATAAATATATCATAAAAGAAAAAGCAGGGCGGGAAGGAATCCACGACTCGCCTATCTGTATTTTCTGGAAGATAGCTCGCTGCATTACCCAGGCTCGCTTCACTCGCTTGGCGGCAGAACTACTGCTTCGCAAGGACGTCTCTTCATTACCACAACAAGTATAAAAAAATCCAGCGTTGCTGGAATTTTTTATACTTGCAGGGCGGGAAGGAATCGAACCTTCATCAAGGGTTTTGGAGACCCCGATTCTACCGTTGAAATACCGCCCTTTGTTAAATTTTTAGAGTTTATGAAATCAACTCTCGAAAGCCAATTATAATAATCATTAGCCAATAAAGCCAGGGGATTTTAAAATTTCAACTAAAAAGCAAGAAAAAACCAAAAAGACTAGTTCTCCCCCAACCTTTCAAAAACTGTTACACTAATTAAATGCAAGACCAAGACATCGCTCAAGATCTAAAAAGGATTTATCAAGAAGACAAGAAACTACTCGAGGAAACTCAAATCCCAATCATCACTGTTTCTGCTTCTTTTAGAGAAGATTTAAAAGGTTTGCATCACCAAAAAGAAGAAGACAAAAGCACTGACATCGTGCTTTCCCGTGCCCATTATTCCATGGCGCTTGGAGTGGCCATGCAAGCTTGGGGTGAAAAGATTGATCCTAAAAAAGCTTGGTTAGTTGACAGCACCAACTACGTTAACAATGAAGATTTCAAAGGCGTACAGCTAACTAACATTATTGGTAAAATCATTGCTCGCTGGCCAATGCTTAAAACTTTTAAAGACGTAGTCGATAAATTTGGTCGTTCTAAAATGCCAATTCTCGATAATGTTACTCCTCCTACTCTTTACTTAGGCGCTGGTGTTAAAAAAACTATCTTGTCCTTTCACATTGTGACCGGCAATATCTTAGCAGCAGAAGGTAAAAAAGTTATTCAAATGATTACCGATCCACATGTGAGAAGCGATTATTTAGAAAATGCCCATCGCAAAAACATGCAGTTTTTGGTTTTTGATGAAGCCACCAAAGCAGATTTTTGGAGAGTTGCCAAAGAAATTGGTAAAAGAATTCCTAAGGAGCAAGTTGCTAATAAAGTTATTGTCACTGGCCCACCAATTGATCCAAGGATTGTCGACTGTAATAAAAGTAAAAATATTTGGAACAAAGATCAAGCTCTTAAGGTTTGTCTTACCACTGGCGGGCTAGGCACTAACAAAACTGAAATTAAAGAAATTTTGGAGCAACTTTTGCCAGAACTAAAAAAGCAAGCTACTGATCAAAAAACAGATTTGCCAACCACAGAATTAATTTTTTATGCTGGCACGCACAGCGATCATAAAGATATGGCAGTCCGAATCGCTAAAGAGAACAATCTTTTGTATCAAATAATCAGTCCAAAAGATCCAGCTCACTTTGGTATTAATGACAAAATTGAAACCACTCCACATAAAAAAACCGAAACAACTAGAGCTAAATTTAGAATCATTTATCATCCACAGATCGTTGATGCTAATGAATTGCTAATTCAAAAAGGCTTTCCTTGGGCCGACGTTTTTATTAGTAAACCATCTGGAGATATGGCTTATGACGCCGTTGTCTCTGGAGCTGCTCTGCTTACTCTTAAAGAATGGGGTGAATGGGAATTTAACGTTAGAGCAGTTTTTGAAAAAAATGGTACCACTAAGCAAGCTCAAACAGACCAGATTGTCAAACAATTAATAGAAATTACTCAAAGCAATGGCTCCACTTTTGAAAGTAATAAAGTTATTGGATCTAAACTACCAAGTCCAAATATAAAGGATGAAGCTCAATCTTCCTGGTTGGAAAAAGCCATGCAAAATGCGAAAAAACTAGATAAAGACTTCTATCAGGGTGCTAAAAACATCTTGAAAGCTGTCAAAGAAAGTAATTAAAAAATTACTTTAACTTTTTCATCATCTTGTGAGAGGTGTGTTTGCGACAGACTTTGCAGTATTTATTAATAGGAAAGCTACTCTCTCCTGAAATTTGCTTCTTGAGGGTTTCATTGTTTTTGTTGTATTCACTTACGTAACCAAAAGCATTACAAACACTACATTGTAAACCGATTAATTGTCTTGGACCTTTTTTCTTACTTGCCATAGATTTGATATTTTAGCACATTTTCTTTTTAATTTAAGTGTCAGCTCTTGATCGAGCATTTTTGCTAAAAATGAGCCACCTCTGGGACTCGAACCCAGGACCTACTGTTTACAAAACAGTTGCTCTACCAACTGAGCTAAGGGGGCGATAGTGCCAAGGGAAGGATTCGAACCTACGGAGGCTAGGCCAGCAGTTTTACAGACTGCCCTCGTTGACCACTTGAGTACCTTGGCGTCTCTATGAGCCTTCGTCGGGGATCGAACCCGAGACCTCAGTCTTACCAAGACTGCGCTCTACCAACTGAGCTACAAAGGCAAAAGGACTTTGAGTATTATATTTCGGACCCTGTCTTTTTGCAAAACAAAAAGCAGCTGGTACGAAAGATGCAAAGCGAATTTCGGACAATGTGGTACGAAAGATGCAAAGCGAATTTCGGAGAAAATACAGACGAGAAAACACTCCACTTCCCTTTGCAGGAAAGCAAGCCTCTTTCCCCGGGAAAAACCAGGTGGTTAAGAAGATCTCATTTCCACGGAAATAAGATACTCCTTTATCCATAAAAGAGCTGTTGAGGAAAAACATCGCTTAGCTTTCCTGCAAAGGGAAGTGGTATTAATGTGCTAAATACAATTTTAGAAGCTAACAAACAAAAAACAAAGCTGTTTTTGACACAGAAAAATTGCTATAATGGAATCTTCCACATTTTGAAAAATAGATGACGCCAAACTCGACTTTTAACCAGCGATCTCCTCTACCCATTCCTTGACTTTGTGACCGTATTTTTCGTTTTCGATCACAAATTTTAAATGAGCTTTGAAATAATTTTCTGGATCACCAGTGGTCATCCACTTACTGTCGTTTTTAACCACTAAAACTTTCTTTCCAGATTGCTTGAGTTTTTCGATTGCGTCCACTGTCCAAAGTTCGCCATCCTTACCAGTGCTATTAATTGTCAAATAGTCAAAAATAGCTGGTGTTAGTAAATAGCGACCATAGGAAGCTAAATTGCTAGGCGCCTCTTCCACGGATGGCTTTTCGACAATATTAACTAAAAAATTTTCTTGACCCTCATGATAACTGCCATCTTGTAAAGAAACTATTCCATATTTAGAAACCTCTCCTTTCTGGATCTCCTCAGCCATGATGATGGCAGCAGCGTCATTATATTGATGATAGTTGTCAACTAAAGTTTTAGCTGCACCTGGGCTACCAAAAACCACATCATCACTATAAATAGCTAAGAAAGCATCTTCGCCCTCTACAAAAGCCTTGGCTGAAGCAATTGGTGAACCATTGCCGTAAGGCAAACTCAAGTCCTGAGTGATTACGGTAATTTTTGGATAATCTAACACTCGCTGTACAGATTCGTAGCGATCTTCCTTGCCCTGGGCAGCTAACTGTTTACGAATGCGGTTAACATTATTGTTAAAGTAGTCTTCATAAATTGGTTTTCCCTCAGGAGTAGCAACAATGATAATTTCTTCAATCCCTGCTTCAACACACTCTTCAATCACGAATTGCATGATGGGACGATTGCCCATTGGCAACATCGCTTTTGGCACAGTTTTAGCGATTGGCAAATAACGACTAGCAAAACCAGCGTCGGTGATAATTGCTTTACGAACCAATTTTTCTGACATAAAAATTCACCTTTCTAAATAAGTTCTAAAAGTATAACATAACAAAGGACTTGACCTAAGAGTGAGAAGTCAGTTATGCTTGAGATAATGCCTTCAAAAAAAATCACTAAACAAAAAAAGAACGAAATTGAATCAAATCTCATTCTCTTTGGTCTTTTGCTCGTTTTAATTCTCTCCGTAATTACTTTTTGGCACATTAGCTACAAAAAAAACCAGACAAATAGTGCTGAAACTTCCGCTATAAACCAGGAACTGGCGCAAAAAGCCGACATTGATCAAGATGGAAATATTGATGAAAAAGATGCTAAACTGATTAAAGAGGCTTTTTTGAAGAGTGATGTTGAATCACTTAAGGCTGATCTAAACCAAGATAATAAAGTCGATGCTAAAGACTTCTCACTGTTCAATAAAATCTTTAACTTAAAAGAGAAAGAACAAAATGACTCCAAATAAAAAGAAAAATCACCTCGCCATTGTCGGGTTGTTTATTGTTGTTTTCATTATGTCTATTTCCTTGTTAGCAGTCATGTTTCTTAAGAAACCTGTTTCAGAATTGAGTTTAGACACTAGGAAAGAAGCTATGGTTGATAGTGGTTTAGTTGAATTGGATACTTATCCTTTTAATCAAAGTACTCTGAAGGTCAAAGAAGAGCAAAAAATTAATCTTCAAATCAATACCAAGGATAAATCAGTCGACGCTGTGGAACTCATTTTTGAAGTCATCGCCGATGAGGGTTTATTAGATAAAAGTAAAATTAAGCTTACTGGTACCATTCCAGAAGAACTAGAAGTTGGCAAACAAGAAATCATCGATAGTGTTTGTTCCAAAGATTGTTATACGGTTACCCTTCTCCTCAATATTAAAGATTCAAACCAAGCTTTTGCCACTCATGATCAAATGGCTACCATTTCACAACTTAGCTTTACTCCTCAAAAAGAAGGTAGTCTAAAAATTAAAATCAGCCAAGATAGCACTGCTATTGAACACGAAAGCAGCAGCGACGTGTTACAAAAACCCTCTGTACTAGACTTTCAATATTATGTAACTAACAATGGCATTGATCCTTCTCAATGTTATTACCAATATACTTCCTGGGGAGATTGCAATAATGGTTGGCAAACCAGACAGTATTCTGTCGAACCAGACAACTGTTATTGGTATGAAAAAGAAACTCTCAAAGAATTAAGTCAAAAATGCGTTGATAGCGATGAGGTCAGCGCCAATAATAGCTATTTTTATCTTTATTCAACTAACAATTGTTTTAATCAGGCAACCACTGGTGAAAATTTTTATATCATTTGGAATGATGATAAATATGACAATGTAACATGGGTCGATGTCAGCACTAGTAATAGCTTCAGCAATTTTTATCATAAAAAAGTTGAAGGCAACATTGATCAAACCAATGGAGACTGGTTGATGATTAATGCCAAAGGTTTTACAGATGCTACTGATGACAGAGGAACATTAATTTTTGAGCCAGATGAGGATTATTATTTCCGTCTATACAGCACCGATAATGACGGACAACACATCTCCTCAGTTCATTATTATGTAGCTTATTGTAGCGGAGACCAAAGTATCTATAAAAACTGTAATGATGCTTGTGGTGCTAACAGCGACCAAGGTAAAAGTTGTGCTCCAGGAATGACTTGTTATGAGGGCAGTTGTCGTAATGAAAACAACCCTAGTGATTCTAGTTGTTTACCGATTTTAGGAACTCAATTAAGTAATCAAAGTTGTAATCAATATTGTGCCAGTAATAATGATTGCTCCGCTGGCTTAAGTTGTTATTGGAATAGTTGTCGCAATCCATTAAATCTAAGTAGTACTTCTTGTTCCGTCACAACTACTTATTCATCTGCAACCACTAGCAAAAGCACTCTCTTACCCAGTGAAGCTTATGATCTAAGTACTTACAGTTGTAATCATGGTTGTAATAATAATCGTGACTGTGAAGCCGATATGCGTTGTTATAAAGGTAGCTGTCGCTTAGCAGATGATCCAGAAAATATTGCTTGCGTAGTCAGTGCGACTGAATTAAACAGCAAAGACGCAAGTTCTAGCAGTAGTGCAGCTAAAATTGTTAAACCTAGCACCACTCCAATTACTGACACTAACAGCAAAGACACTCAAAGTGGACTGAACAAATTTTTGTCTAGTTTTTCCTGGCAATGGTTGGCTATTGCTGGGGTGATCTTACTTGTCGCGATTTCCCTGATTATTAGCTCAATTGCCAAAGCCAAAAAAGATCCCTGGACTAATCATATTAAAATGATCAACGAGAATGATATTCCTCAAAAACCAGAGCCAGAAAAAACAACTGAAACCATAAAAATTCCAGAAGATAAACCTTTGCAATTATAAATTTATAAGCCAACTTGAAAAAAAACCCATCTACGGATAAAATTCGAAGGACAAGATAGATCATTTTTATGTTTACAAAAATTAAAAAATACTTTAGAGAAGTTATCACAGAGCTCAAGCAAACCTCTTGGCCAAGTAAAAACGATACTAAGAATATGACCCTGCTTGTATTTTTAGTAGCTACTCTACTCGCCCTGTATCTTGGAGGGCTCGATTTTCTCCTACAAAAAATCATGGGAATTCTGATATAATATCCTCCTTTGTAAAAGGAATCACCAAAAAAGGAATTATGACTGACCAAATGCAAATACCAGAAGTGCCAGAAGTCCAAGAAGTAAGAGTTCAATCTCCTAACTTAGTGAACATCTCTGATGTCGACAACAAGAAAGCTCGTTGGTACGTAGTGCACGTTTATTCTGGACATGAAAAGAAGATCGCTGAGGCCTTGCGCCAACGTGCTCAAACCTTGCATTTAACTGATAAAATTATTCAAGTTTTAATTCCTACTCAAGATAAAATTCAAATTCGTCGTGGCATGCGCAAAACCGTTAGTGAAAAGATTTTCCCAGGATATATGTTGGTTAAATTGGAAATGGCTGACGATGTTTGGTTGGCAGTGCGCACCACTGATGGTGTGACCGGCTTTGTTGGTATGAGTAGTAAACCTACTCCACTCCCAAAAAGCGAAGTTGAAGCAATCATGAAATATACTGAACAATCTGGCGAAGCTTCTTACAAAGCTGACTTTGTCGATGGCGAAGCCGTCAAAGTGGTTGAAGGACCATTCAATGACTTCTTAGGCAGTGTTGACAAGATTGACGAAGAAAAAGGCAAAGTTACGGTCTTGCTCAACATCTTCGGTAGAGAAACTCCAGTGGAATTGGATTTCTTGCAAATTAAGAAAGTTTAAAACAAAAACCATTGCGGTCGGCATAGGGACGCCGAGCTTCTCCGCATGAAGGTTAATTAAAAATAGAAAACAAATGAAAATAAAGAAAGTCGTGTATGGCAAAAAAAATTAAATCAGTTCTAAAACTCAATCTACCAGCTGGCACAGCAACTCCAGCACCTCCAGTCGGTCCTATTTTAGGTCAGGCAGGTATCAACATGATGGATTTCTTGAAACAATATAATGCTGCTACTGCTGATCAAAAAGGTCAGGTTATTCCAGCAGAAATCACTGTTTTTGAGAACAATTCTTTTACTTTTGTTTTGAAATTGCCTCCAGTCTCTGACTTGATCAAGCAAACCCTCAAAATGAAAGCTGGTAGTTCTACTCCAGGCAAAGATAATAAAGCTAAAATCACTATGGATCAAATCAGAGCAATTGCTGAAAAGAAATTGCCAGACATGAATACTGAAAATATTGATTCTGCTATGCAGAGTATTATTGGTTCAGCTAGATCCATGGGTGTTGAAGTCGTTTAATATTAAAAAATAAAATATAGTGGGAGGCTCAAGCTTTACTCAAGCCGTTCGCACCACCAGAAAGGAAATATGGGAAGCAAAAAAAATGTCGACATGTCCGCAACTGAGACTGAAATCAAAGTCGTCGAGGCAACTGAAGTAAAAGAAGAGACTGATTCTCAAGGCGAAGCAAAAGTCGAGAAAAAAATCACTAAAGCCAAAAAAGTTCGTGGCAAAAAATATCAAGCTGTCCGCTCTCAATTGGATAAAAGCAAATTTTACACTGCCAAAGAAGCAGTTGAATTGGTGAAGAAACTTTCTTACACCAAATTTGTTGGTTCAGTTGAAGCCCACATCGTGGTTAGAGAAATTGGCGATAGTGTCAACATCGCTCTTCCTCATTCCACTGGTAAATCTGTCAAAGTCACCGTCGTTGACGCTCAAGTTTTAAGCGACATCGAAGCTGGCAAAATTGACTTTGATATTTTGGTCGCCGCTCCTGAATTTATGCCAAAATTGGCTAGATTCGCTAAAGTTCTTGGACCAAAAGGCCTCATGCCAAATCCAAAAAGTGGCACCCTGACCCCAAATCCAGAACTTAAGAAAAAAGAGTTGGAAGCCGGTAAATTCAGCCTTAAAACTGAGAAAAAAGCTCCTCTCATGCATTTGATTATCGGCAAAACCGATATGAAAAGTGCCGACTTATTGGCAAACATCGAAGCTTTAGTCAAAGCTTTGAAGGGCAAAATTCTTAAATTAAGTATTGCTGCCAGTATGAGTCCTGGAGTTAAAGTTTTAGTTGAAGAAAGTGAAGAATAAATTTCTTCTTTAAAATATGAAAAAGAAAACCCGCTTGAAAAAGCGGGTTTTTTAAATTCTAAATTTTAAACTTTATAGATAGCCACCTACCTTTTGAAGGAATACTATAGCTACCATGTCTCACACCTGATTTAACAAAATATAATTTATATTCACCTATAGTTTGTGAGGCTCTAGGCAAACCAGCATAAACACTATCTTTGTCTACAATGACTATTTCTGTAATGCCATCAGCGCCATGATCATGTTCATTAACTCTGCCTGAGTCTACAGTAATATTTTGATCAATACATTGAGACCAAAAACCAACTATTCTTCCATCTGACCCAGAGTATAAATTTTCTGAAGTCAATAATCCAACATGACCAGCAATTGGAGTTTTAGGCTCATCATCTGCTAAAAAAGCCGCTATTGAATCAGTATTTAGACCAACTACCGATAGGACCTCATTTATTAAAGAATTATTTGGTTCTTTCTCTGACATAAAGCGCCCGTTCTACTTTTTCAAAAACTCATCTAGCAAACTCAAATCTTGTGCACCTAAATCGCCACTTTGACTTAATTCTGCTTTTAATTCGCCGTTTTTGATCAATTCTTCTGCTCTCTCACGAGCTTTACCGCGCACGCGCACACCAACCTTATTAGCTTCAATTTCGCTGTCGCCAATAATAAGCATTAATGGCACTCTCGCTACTTCAGCAGCTCGAATTTTAGCCTGCAAACGCTCGGAGCGGTCATCAATTTCTACTCTAACGTCCTGGTCCAATAATTGGTTCATGATTTTTTGCGCATATTCCAAATGACGATCAGCGATGGGCAAAATTTTAACCTGCACTGGCGCAAACCAGACTGGAAAATCGCCACCGTGTTGCTCAATTAAGAAAGCAAAGAAGCGTTCAAAAGAGCCAATTAAGGCACGATGAATTACAAAAGGACGTTGTTTTTCACCTTTTTCATCGACATAAGTAATGTCAAAGCGTTCTGGTAAGTTAAAGTCCACCTGAATCGTTGAAATACTATCTTCTTTGCCAAAAACATTCACTGCTTGAACATCGAGTTTGGGACCATAAAAAGCCGCCTCGCCTTTGGCTTCAACATAATCAACTCCGGCTTCATTGAGAATTTCGCGCATGATGTTTTCAGCTTTTTCCCAATCACTGCGCTTACCACAAGCTTTGAACTTTTCTTTATCTGGATCTGAAATTGAAAGACGGAAGTGATAATTATCGAAACCCATATCTTTGTAAAAAAGATCTAACATTTTCATTACTTCTTTGAATTGGTCCTTCAATTGCTCTGGTGTACAGAAAATATGAGCATCATTTTGCGTAAAACCGCGGACTCTCTGCAAACCATGCAATTCGCCAGATTTTTCGCGACGATAAACAGTGCCAAATTCACCCATCTTAACTGGCATGTCGCGGTAGCTATGACTTTTAAGTTTATAGACCATCATTCCAGCAGGACAGTTCATTGGTTTGGGATAATAGACTTCAGGCTGTCCTATAACTTTTCCCGAATCATCTTTTTCTTCGTAGGTCAAGGCTGGATACATACTATCTGCATAAAAACCTAAATGTCCTGATGTTTCAAATAATTCTTTTCTATTCAAATGAGGAGTCAAAATATGAACATACCCGAAGCGTCGCTCCATTTTCATCATGTAATCTTCCAAGACCCTGCGCATAGCATAGCCATTTGGCAACCAAACTGGTAAACCCTGACCAATTTCTGGAATGATCGCAAATAGCTCCATTTCTTTGCCAATCTTACGATGGTTGCGCTCTTCAGCCAGTTGTTTCTTGGTTAAATAATCATCTAAGTCAGCCTGTGAAGAAAAAGCTGTGCCGTAAATACGCGTCAGCATTTTATTTTTCTCATCACCGCGCCAATAGGCACCGGCGATACTCAAAAGTTTAAAAGCTTTGATTTCGGAAATTTTCTCGACGTGAGGACCCTTACACAAATCAGCAAAAGAAGCTAACTTAATACTAGCTTTATCGCTGTTTGACATCATTTCTAAACCAGCAATCAATTTTTTATCTGCTTCAATTTGCTCGGGACGACCCGTCAAATACAGAGTAATTTTTTCTGGATTTCTCTCTAGCATCTGATGTTTGATCATCGATTTGCCATCACTCACCGATTCACTTAGCTCAAAATCCTCAGCATGTTCTAAGCCATCGAGTAATTCTTGCTTATAAGAATTATTGGCAAAAATTTGTCTCGCTACTCCGAGAGAAACCTCTACTCTTTCCATCAACAAACCTTGCTGGATAAGTTTTTTCATTTCTTTTTCAATCTTAGGAAAATCTTTTTCAGTGATTTTTAAGCCTTTTTCTTTGGCACTTTCGGCGATATCAAAGTCAAAATAAAAACCATCGTCGATGGCTGGCCCCATGGCTTTAATAATCACTGGATTACTTTTCTCATCACTGCCATAAAGTTTTTCCATGACTATAGTCAGAACGTGCTCCGCGCTATGACGCATAAGGAACAATTGGTCGATTGGTTTTTGCATAAGATCTTTCTTGATTTTAGTTATTGTTATTTTACTTGTTTTTTTAGTATTTTGCGAAAGGTAGCAGTTCTGGTAACCTTAAGCTCCCATAATTGAGCTTAAGTGGGCCTGCCACTGTTTGTGGAACCGGATCTGAGAAATTTGGTTCGGGAGTCCAATTCTCCTCAAGTCCACCAGCTTTTATTTATTGACAAAATTGTCAAAAAAATATATATTTAGGCAATTCTCAGACAAGGTTCCAAATTGCCACAACCAGTGGTGAACCATTAAATCGCTTTTAAAAAAGCGATTTTTTGTTTTAATCCGCTTCGGGCATTCCTTCGTCGTTTAAGCTCAGTCACAAAAAATCCCGCTCTTGGCGGGGTTCTCATTTTTTAAACAACAAAAATACCCCGCGCTCTAAGCAGTGGTAGTAGTGTTATTTAAATTAAAATTTAGCATTACAAAGATGAATTATAAATCAAAAGAGGAAAACATCAACCCGCTCCGCCACCACCACCTCCACCTCCACCGCCACCACCTCCAGAAAAACCTCCACTTGAACCACCTCCAGAAGCACCATAGCTGCTAGTGGCTGAGCTAGTCAGATTGGCAAAAGCACCGCCCAAAGAATTCAGCGAGTCAGTCAAAGAACCTAAGTTAATAGCACTTAAATTACCTACTGCGGAGCCATGTAAACTATCAAAGCTAGCAACTCCCCAATAGGTTCCCAAAACTCTTTGGTCAGCATCTGAGAAATGTACTGGCAATTGTGATAAAGCTTTCATCGACACTCCAAACAAAGTCCCATAAACCAAATATTTCTCCCACAAAATCACGCTATCGATCGAATAGTCTTTAGTTTTTTTATAATCGAACATATGTTTTTTAAAAGCTTGCCACGCGCTAGCCTCTTCCCAACCTTTTTTAGTTCTTTTTTGGGCAAAATGTTGCAGCATAGAAAAAACCATTCCGATCGTAAAAAAGAGCAATAAATTAATTACAGCTAGAAATAAACCGATAGTAACTAAACTTGTGGTTTTTACTGATGGCTCTCCTTCTAACAAGTTACCAAGCATAAACAGGAGAATAAAGCTAAAAACAGGCACTAGAAAGACCCGTAGAGCCGAAAAACTTCTTGCGTAATCATAAGAATCTCTTTCAAAAAAACCTTGGCTAAGACCGCTATCTAAAGATGTTTTTTCCAAACCCTTAAAAAAGTTATAACTAGAAGAAGGATTACTCTTAATATATTGGCTAATGTCGGTTAAAGCTAAGCGTCTTTTGGTTTTTTCAGTTGGTGTGGCGCTTAAAGCTCCTCGCTTTGTCCAGGTTTGTTCTTTTTCATCAAAAAATTGAAGATAACTTTTAGCAATTTTTTCAGTCAAAAACTCATAAACTTCCTGCTCCACTGCGGCTAATTCACTGGGTGAACGATTGGTTTTTTCCAAGAAATATTTGTACTCTTTGTGCAAAAAACCTTCTTTCTTATTGCTGCGAGTGATTTTGAAAAGTTTTTTAGCCACCAAAGACAAAACAGAAGCGGTAAAAACCTTTGGACTTAAACTTTTAGTCGCAGATAAAAGTTGTACCACCAAAGCTGGCTCCAAATCACTAGGTGGTTCCCAAACTCCACTTAAATTTTTTAATTTTTTATCTTTGCCCAAACGTAAAAACTTGGAAAACTCAACTACACTCAGGAAAACTCCAAGTAGAAAAAGCAATATCGTTGCTAAAAGATAGAGCAAACCCAAACGTTCGTTTTTCTTAACTTTAGCAATTGTTTCATCAATAAAAGATTGCTCCTCTTCTAAAATACTCGCTTCATTTGAAGAACCATTGATTTCTCTCAAAAACATATTTGTTGGTAATAAAACTCTCCCTTCAAAAAACTTTCCAACTGGCAAGCGATCAGCCTGCAAAGAGACGAGATAAAGTCCAGTCTTTTCATCTGGCAAAGCAGAAATACTCACTTTCGCATTAAGTGGACCATGGCCAAAAGCCTTAACGCTATCAAGCTGGCTGGCCAAAATTTCTTTTGGCAAATAAATATCAACTTTGATGTTTTGGCTTGACACTTCCCAAGCATCACCAATAAATTGCCAATAAAGTTCAGCTATGTCTATGTGCTTAGTAATAGCATTGCCAACTTTATAGCTCAAAACAAAATCTTTAACTTCGTAATTAGCCTGAAAGTGCCACTCTAAAAAATATTTGTCGCCCCGATCATCGATCAGAAAAGTATTATCAGGATTGTTTCTGGGTTCTACTAAATTAGCTGAAGCCGTAGCCAAAGCTTTATAACAAAGCTCATTATTTTTTTCACAAAGCTTGAAATCGCTCAAAACATAAGGCACTTCTCTACCGTCGTTGCCTGGAACTTTGTTAATTTCTTGATAAACAAAACGATAATCACCTTGGAAATTAAATTGGCGCTCTTCCGTCACATCCATTGAGCCATCTTTATTGATGAAGGCTTGAATATTAACTGTGTCGATACTGTATTCTTTAGCAAAAGCACTACCAGAAAAAATGAAGGTAAGAATGAAAAATAGAAATAAAATTTTTTTATTCATAGCGTAAAGCATTTAAAGCTGAAATTTTTGTAGCTCTATAAGACGGATACATACCTGTAGCAACAGCGATAATGAAAGAAAGTGCCACTACACCCGCACCTAAATAAAATGGGATATAAACCAATTGAATGTAGCCGAGCCCTTTAGTTACAGAAATCATTGATAAAATCAAACTAACCAATTGACCTGCCAAGGAACTAATTAAAAGTCCACACACCCCTCCAGACAAACCCATAACAATCGACTCTGCCAAAAATAAACGTTTCACTTCATTTGATTTCATACCAATAGCCTTCATTAAGCCAACTTCTCTAGTTTTCTCCAAAAGTGAAACTGTTAGCGTATTAAACATTCCAAGCGCAGCAACACTTAAGGCCACCATGCCTAAAATTGAAAGCACAAACCTCACAGTATCAAACAAATCATTAATCTTACCCACTGTATCTACTACTGAGCTAGTTTGAAAACCACTGGATTCAATACTTTGACGAATTTGATCAATTTTGTTTTGATCTTTAACTACAACTTTAATTTGAGAATAATTTTCTACTCCTAGACCCTTAATATCATTAAATGGCATATAAAAAGCTGGCGTTTTTTCATCAGGAATAACAGCTACAATTGTAAAATCAGTTGGAGCAGATTCTGCCTGATAATCTGCCTTAGAAAAGAATTCTTGATCAAGCATAAAAGTAGTGTTAAAAACTTTCCCAACTGCATCAGCTTCATCAATTGCTAAAATTTTGAGCATAGCTCTATTAACTACGGCAACTTTTTGTGCCGACTCACGTAAAGGAATAACTTCTCTTTTTGTAATTGAAGCAGATGAAGAACCATCGCCCATACTATTCCAGTCCAAAGTACCATCAGGCAATTGTTGCGCCATCAAAATAGTTCCATCTGCTAAAGCAATCTGACCACTATCGCTAGCCTCTTCTGAATCACTAGCTAAAGCACTTCCACTTGATGAAGCACTGTTGGCAAGAGCACTCTCAATATTCTCTGCCAAAGATGCGCTAGCAGTTGATTCTCCTAAAACTTGACCGAACATTAGTGGTTCATCCATATCTTCAATTAATACTCTATCTGCTCTTATATATGCTATTGCTTCTTTTTGTTTATTGTTGTCATCTAAATCTCTTAAATAAGTGTTATCACAAGTCTCTCCGCAATCAACTTTCTTCCAAAGTGGCAAACTCGCTCTCACCCAATAACCGACATTTTTGCCATTAACATTGCTGCCTACATTGCCCCAACCACTCTCGCTGTAATAAGATTCTCCATAAACTAATTCTCCAGAAATTAATAAATCATTTGTTTGAGAAGCATAAGTATTAAGAATCTGTTTGTCTTTAAAAACATCCGAGTAAAGTTCAATATATTTATTTTTGCCAATACTAAAGCTAATTGACTCGACTGTATCTCCCTCTATAAAACTTGGAAAAGCCGAAGCTAAAACTTTATATCGATCAATACTCATACTATCCTCAGTCATGTATCCTTGAATCAATTCTTGTCCATTTCCAGATTTAATAACTTGATACTTGCCGTCTACACAACCAAGCTCATTTTCATCACAGATTCCACTCTTCCAGAGTGGCACAGTATCAACTATCCATGGACTGAAAACATTACTAAACAAATCGATGCCTTCGATTAAAGGTTCGCTGGTCTCATAAGACTCCCCCCAAACCTCACTTGCTTCAACATCTCCAACTCCTCTACTCGTGTAACCAAGAATTTTGGATTTTGTACTAGGCTCCGTATAAACTGGCTTCCAAACCAATGGATAAATTGAGTAACGAGCTTGAGATAGCTCCTTTCCCAATTTTGCGCCACTCAAACGTTTAATAACTGCACCAGCAACCTGACCAACAACATCGTCGTTTGATTCTATTTCTGCGGAGAGCTCCTTGTCTTCAAAAAGCGTCCCTTTAACTGGCTGAATAGCCGATTGTTGCAAAAATTCTTTAGTTACTCCGTAAGCAACTACATCTGAAACAGAGTTGTTATAATTAACTTTAGAGACAATAGAAATCATTGGAATAACTAGCTCCACTCCTTCAATATTTTTTAAATCATCCAAAGTTTTATCATTGATCGTTAAAGAAGCAGATTGACCGATGGTGACATTAATCTGTTTCATTTCATCTAATCTAGCTACTCTCGAAATAACTAGTTTTTGGACGCCATAGCCTAAAGATAATAAAAACACCACTGCTCCAAAGCCAATAGCCATGCCACCAATAGTAATAATAGTGCGGGTCTTCTTTAATTTTAAATGTCTGACAGCTAAATGTACTAAATCTAAAGAAGAAATTTCGCCCTCATCTTTGGAGTTAAGAGGTCCAATGATTTTTTTATAAATAGTTTTAACTGGTTTTCTAAATGGGTTAGCAAGAATTCTAATAATTGGCCAATGACTAATAAATTTCAGAACATCAAAAAAAAGATAAATAATGACAATTAAGAAAAAACGTAAGAAAAAGAACAACTCCTTAACAAAAGCAATGTAATTAAAACTCTTAAGCTTGGAAAGAAAGGATTTTAGTTTTGTCATGACTTTTCTGCCCTTCCTATATTACCTCTTTTAGAAACGCTGAGTTTTTTTAGACGCTCATCATTGGCTGAATACTCACCAACTACAACTCCATCGGCCATATTAACAGATCTTGAAGCAAACTTAAGATATTCCAAATCGTGAGTAACCATAATGACTGTTTTTCCCTTATCATTAGATTGCTTAAATAAGGCCATAATGTCTTCACTAGCTTTTGAATCCAAATTACCAGTTGGCTCGTCTGCCACGATCAAAGCTGGATCAGAAATCAAAGCTCTAGCTAAAGAAACACGTTGCTGCTGACCAGATGAAAGTTCGGCAGGATTTTGGAGAGCACCTTGCTCCATGCCAACCATTTTTAAAACTTCCATCGCTCGTTTTTCTCTTTCTTCTTCTGGCAAACCACGCAGAGTTAAAGGGAAGTATACATTTTCAATAACGTTGAGCGATTTTACCCAGTTAGATTGCTGATAAATAATTCCAACCTGTTGCTTTCGCATTTGCGCACGTCCATCTTCGTCAAAAGCATCGTAAATATTCTTGCCTAAGAAAATTACTTCTCCTTTGGTTGGAGGCTCCAAACCAAGCAAAATATTTAGCATAGTGCTCTTACCACAACCAGAGGGACCAAATAAAATCAAAAAATCACCCTTATTAACTGAAAAACCAGCTCCTTTAATAATCTGAGTTTCCTGAGTTCCCAGATTAAATGATTTATGAATTTCAGTTAGTTTAAGTATTTGTTCTGCCATTTTATTTTTATTCTATTTTCGTTGGATCAAAATTAATTTTTTTAACTTCCGACCACAAAAATGGACTGTCTTTATCAGTATGCAAAGATAGATAAAAGCCATCGGCTGGAATATCAGTTAGTAGAACTGCATGAATTGTTCCAGGAACACTGCTTGTTTGCTGTGCGACTTGTGAAAGGTTGGTTTCACTTTCTCCATACTTTGCAAAACCAATAGATTCTTTTTCTGAAGTCCAAAAAATAATAGCCTGATGAGGATCTACAAAAGTTACTTCAAAATGGTTCTCAATTTGGCGCTGTTGTTTATTAAAGATAAAAATTGACAATAAAAGCCCAGTTATAAAAGCCAAGCTTAGAACGATTAAAGCAATTTTTTGCTTTATATTTAATATTTTCATTTTTACTTAGTTCCTAAAAATCCAAATATCAAAGACATATTGGAAACCACCAAATCTAAGGCATTGTCCGTAGCTTTTGGAGTAATTACTACTTTATCAACTGACTCTCCCACATTACTATACTGATCTTTTGATAAGGCTCGCAAGTGATAAACCTTCGATGGAGTTAATCCAGAAATAACAACTATATGGTGACTTGTTAAGGAAGCATCTTCTTGAGTTTTTTGTGAATAAGTTGAACCACTACCCTCTCCAAACTCAATTTGGGCAGATGCTGGTTCATCCGTGTTAAACGAAACTAATAATTGAGCGGTTGATTCTTCTCCTACTCCAAGAATTTCTCCTTCCACTCTGAGATCACTAATTTGAGGAGGCCTACTATCTGCCGAGGTTGCAATCTGTTGGAACTCACCAACAGCTTCATTACCAACGGCATCTTTACCTTTGATTAAAATTCCATAAGTTGTCTGTGAATCAAGATCATAAATAATCATTTGATGTTTACCAGACTTAAGAGCAAGATTGACTTCGTCTTTGGCTGCCCCCGGAGCGGTAACTGGATAATAGGTTACAATTGAAGAAATACTGGTGTTTGATTCCCAAGTAACTAATAGAGTCGATCTAGCAGTCCCTTTAACTTGACTCACTTTAATATTTTTGATTTTTGGTCTTGGTAAAGTTTCGAATGAATGAATTTCACCCTCATATTCTTCACCCTCTGAGTCAAAAGAGTTAATTTTGTAATAATATTTAGTGCCATCTTTCAAGTCTGAAAGTTGCACAGTGTGCGTACCCTCTCCAGAGCCAGTCACTACATTTTCGATTCCGCCAAAAGCAGATGATTCACCAAAATAAACTCTAACGCTAGCAGCATTTTTTGATATAAATTGAATTAAAGCACTGTCCAAACCCATACTTTTTACCTGAGGTTCTTCTGTTGTTGGAGCTGGCTCTGTAACAAAAGTTGCTTCAGCAGACTCACCAGTGTTTCCATCTTCATCCGTCCATTTAGCAATATAATAGTAAGTAGTTCCCGGAGAAAGGTTGAGTAAGTTTAATGCATGATTAGTTGCTTGAATGGAATTTGAAACTTCTTCATCAAAATAATCACCAGGACTCGTTCCATAAGATATCCTCGAATCAGCTGTTCTTGCTGTGGACCAAGCAACAGAAGCTTTTTTAGTGGTCACATTTGAAACCACTGGCTCAGATACTAGACCAGCTGGTTCAATAAATTTTCCATCTGGAAATAATTCAACCACTTCAGAAAATGCACCACAATTATTAGTGCTATCACAAACTTTGACTTTGTAATAATACTCTTGCTGAATCAAACCAGTATCAACGTAAGAAATACCACCACTAGTAGCTATTTGAGCAAATGTTTCACCATCTATTGATCGATAAATAGCATAATGATCAGAAATACCACCCTCCGACGGAGCTTCCCAAGACAAAGCAATCTTCCAAGAGCTAGTGGCTTTAACAGAAACATCAGCAATATCCATATTAAGTGGAATTCCTGGAGCAGTGGTGTCTGCTGTAAAGATAACCGACGCATAATTTGAGTAATTTATGTTTCCCGCTTCGTCTTTAGTCACAATATAAAGAACATTTTCACCTGGTAAAGTTGCATAAGCCCCAGCAACTAAATTTCTTACACTAGTTCCAGTGGTACTATGGGCTGTTGGCAATGCATTAATACTGTAATAATAAGACAAATTAGAAACTGAGCCATAATAAGTTCCTGTTGCTGGAGGATCCCAACTAAAAGCAAAGGAATTTTCCGTATTAGATGATGGCGTGACTACTAAATTAGTTGGAGGTGCTGGAGCATTGCCGCTATCTACATAATAATATGGTGTAGATGCGTAATCACTATAGTTACCAGCCTCATCTTTACTACGAACATAAAAAGTATTCGCTCCCACTTTATGTGAAGGTATACCAGTGACAGAAGTGCTAGTGATACATTGATCTTCTGCATAAGTTCCTGAAGTGGCAGCAGTTTTATAACAATATCCAGTAATCTGTGCTCCACTGCTGGTGGACTCACTCCAAGAAAAATCAAAACTATCCGTAGCTGAATAGCCAGATGGATCAGCCGATAAATCAGCTGGAGCGGCTGGGGGTCGCGAATCATATTTATAAATGAAAGGTGCCCAAGCTTCTGCTGAAACATTTCCAGCATTATCAATCGTCTTAACTCTCAAATAATAAGTCTCTCCATCGGTCAAATTGCTAGCAGAATAGTTGCTATCAACTTGAAGCGAACCGTCTTCTTCTGGATTTGCTGATGAATTTGTTCCAAAGTAAACATAATATCCAGCTACCCCTGAACCAGTACTTGTATCAGAAGCTCCATCTGTAGATTCTGCATCTGGCCAATCAAAATATGGATTACTATGCCCATACCAATTTGAGGAAACTATTGCCGTTCCAGGATCACTATTGCTATAAGTAGCTAAACCAGAAGTTTGTGGATTTGTTGGCGCAGAAGTGTCTTTGTAATAATTAACCGTATAATCATTAATAACGCCAGAATAGACGCCATCTGATGATGAAAGTTCAAATTTTATTTCAAGGTAACGAGCTGCTGGAGACTTAATTTCATAAATATAGCTTGAACCATTCTTCTTCTCAGAGGCTACTGCAGTCCAAGACGACCAAGTACTATTGTCAGCAGAACTGCGTGTTTTAATGCTAAGAGAAGCGTTATTTGCTAAAACATAATCAACTTGTAAATTTATCCATTTGTAGACTGAATCTAAATCGTGAGAAACAGAAGTATAAGTTCCCTCTTCTTCAAAAGAAGAAGTAGCTGTCTCCATAATGTATGTATAAATTCCATTGTCATAACCACCAGTGCCGGTACCAGATAGCATAAAAACTTTGTCCACTCCATTACTTTCACCAGATCCACCAACATAAATTTTAGAGGGTGCATTGCCTAATTGAGTCCAATTGTTATCTACCACTGAATATTTATAAAAATCATTATCATTTTCACCTCTAGCAGCATAGATATTTCCATCTCCACCGTAAGTCGCGAAGCCATCATTGTAAACATCTATATTCAGGTCGCTAACAGCTGGATCACTCCAAGTATTGCTTGCAATGTCATAGCGATAAAAAGGATTATTGGCTACGTTTTGGCCCCTTAAGGTATAAATATAGTTATTACCATCAAAAACCAGCTCAGCTCCATAACCCAAACCAGCAGGCGAAGCAGTCATAGTAGACCATTTGCTACCAGCACTACCCTGCGTATCAAATCTATAGAAAGTAGTATTTGCTCCACCCCTATTTAAATAAATATAACGAGATCCGTCATAAGCCATAGAGCTACCATAATCTGTAACAGCAAGAGTTGGATCATCAACTTCTTCAGACCAAGTATTCGAAGCAATGTTATAAACATAAAATCTTTGTAAATAATAGCCACCAGTTAGATAAATTTTATTTTGCGTACTATCATAAACTAATGAAGATCCAGAATAAGTCCCAGTAGGAGTTGAAGCCAGTTTTTGCATTGACCCAGTGCTCGAATCATAACGCACAAAATCATCTGAATAGTTTCCTTTGGTTAGATAAAAATAATTACCATCACCCTTAACAAGATCTTCTCCATAGCCAGGATATACATAGTCCGTACCTTGATATGTTGTCCCGAACAAACCTACATTAGGGATTAGCCAGCTATCCTTTGAAACACTATATTTATAAAAATTAGTTCTATTGCCACCAATAATGGCATATAAACTGTCACCAACATTTTTAAGATTGGCTCCATAATAAAAGGTGTATGGGGCTGAAGAAACCTCCTCCCAAGTTTGATCTGAAGTTTTAAACTTATACATCTTGTCAGAATAATAACCAGGAACAAAATAAACTGCCTCCGCGCTTGGAACGTATTCTATTGACGATCCTAAATAAGATAATTGAGGTAAATCTGGCAGAACCGCCCAAGAATTTGAGTTCATATTATAAACAGCAAACCCATCGCGAATATTACCTTGAGTAGCATAAACAAAACCATTTTCTCTATCTATTGCTAGGTCAGCTCCAATATAAGCACTATTATTAACAGCATTGGTAGTAGCACCAAAATCTAAGTTTGATAAAGATTCCCAACTATCCCCAACAGCGTCATATCTCCAAAAAGCATCATCATTATTTCCACGCATTACATAAACGTGTCCAGAACCGTCATATTCCATGGAAGCACCATAATAAACTGCTAAAGGGGCGTCACTTGCATCTTCATCACTCCAAATATTGTTTTCTATGTCATAACGATAAAATGAAGAAGTATTATTACCACGCAAACCATAAAGATAACCGTCTGGTCCTTCCACTACTCCACCGCCAATATAAATATTTCCTGGAGCATTAGCTAAAGTCGACCAAGTATCACTAGCTAGATCGTAACCATAAAAAGTTGCTACATTTGCACCTCTAAAAGCAAAAAGCTTGTTTAATGATGCAACGTAGGCTGTATTTTTTGCTCCATATTGCATAGTTGCTGGAACATTACTTAATGGCTCTTGTAACCAAAAACCTCCCTCTCTGCTAGCTAATTTTAGTTGATTATTGCCTGTGTTAATTTCATCAGCAGTACCAACAAAATCAGTTATTGTTAAACTTTGCGGTGGCGAAATACCTGCATAAACATAAGTGAATATTGTGCTTGCATCACTAATATTCCCATAGCTATCTTTTGTTTTAATTCTTAAATAATAAGAACCAGTACTTAAGCTTTCAGTTACAGTGTAATTACTATTTGTCTGAAAAAATCCTACTGATTCTGGATCAGCTACTTCATTACTACCAAAATAAACATAATATCCAGCAACCTCAGATTGCGCATCGGTTGCTCCACTCCATGAGAAGTAGGGGCGAATATAATTATATGTTTCTCCACTAGTCAGTGCTATACCAGCAACCTGCTGAGAGAGACCACTAATGGCATCTGGATTGCTTGGTGCCAAAGTATCACCTGCATAAGAAATACTAATCTCACTTAACGTCGGGCTACTAGCAGAGCCGCTTGAAGCCACCAGTGTTGCTTTAACCTGAATAAATCTTTGAGCTGGAGAAGAAATCACTCCGCTCGCCACAACAACCCAATCACTCCAAGATAAAGCGTCACTACTAGTTCTAGTTTCATAAATAATACTGCTATCGTCTGGAGTTGATGAGGTAGCAGAAAAAGCAGTAAAACTAGAAACGTAAGCTAGATCTTTAATTTCAGAGGTCCATGATCCAGTGGCATAATACTTATTTGCTGCAGGAGTATAAGTGAGAATATTTTGGCGACCATTTCCATAAGAAATATAAAAAGAATTATTGCTATCATATTCAATAGAAGCACCTGCATAAACTCCATTATCCTGAGCATAATAACCAGGAATACTCTGCAATTTCCTCCAATTATCTAAAGAAATATTGTACTCATAAATGTCTTTTTTGTACCAACCTGCCAAAGCAACAATTTTTCCATCATGGTAAGCAAGATCGGTGCCGTAAAATGGAGCAAATGGAGGCTTAGCAACTTCTGTCCATACATTGTCATTAATTGTATATTTAAAAAATCTGCTAATACCAACTCCAGGAATATAGAATATATCAGTACCATCAGAGATAAGACGAGAACCATACGAAGACTCTGCATCCACAGGTAAATCAGCCACTGAGACATCATCCCAAGAGTTTCCAGAAATACTGTATCTCCAAAAAGAATTAGTGGTAGCTCCACGCGTTGCATAGATATAATCTCCAGAACCAGGATAGGATAGAGCTCCTCCAAAACGCACTGTAGTTGGCGGAGCAGTCATCGTAGTCCAACTGTCTCCTGAAGGACTGTATCTATAAAAACTATTAGTGTTCCCGCCTCTAAAAAAATAAAGATCAGAACCAGCTACTACTCCTTTGACATCATCTGTCATTGTTCCTGGAGTAGCGGTTAAGGTGGTCCAAACATTGGCGGAAGGATCATATTTATAAAATGTAGAGTTTGCACCACGCAATACATACATGTCATCATCGTAATAAACGATATCACTACCTGTGGATAGAGTGCCTGGAGCATCATCAACGCCAATAAACGAATTTGTTGCTGGATCGTATTTCCAAAAATTGTATGTTCCATTTCCTTGAAAAACATAAACATAACCATCATTGCTGTTATAGATAGAACCAGCATAACGGGAAACTGCTGGGAGATTGGCTAAAGTTGACCAAGTATTTGAAACAATGTCATAAGCATAAAAAGAATTTGTTCCACTCTGTCTGGTAACATAAATTTTGCTGCCATCGGTGGAAATTTCAACGTCTTCATTAATTGTGACCGGTAAAACAGCCATTGTTGCCCAAATGTTAGCGGTTAGGTCATATCTATAAAATGTGTTTGTATTACTTCCACGAGGCGTGTACAAATAATTCCCCACTCTAACCAAATCTGATCCAGAAGAAGTTGTAGCTGGAGTACCAGCCATAGGACTCCAAGAATTATTGCCAACGTCGTATTTATAAAAATCTTGTGTACCACCCGAACGGAGAGCATAGATACTCGTGCCATCATTTTCCAAACTGGCTCCAGAGTAAATCAGATCTGGCAAATCGCTCAACATTTCCCAAGAATCATTAGCCACCGAATAACGAGCAAAAGCAGTTTGATAGCCACCAAACATGGCATAAACATAACCATCCATATATTCCAACTCTGATCCGTAGTAAGTTCCTCTCGGCAAATTAGCCAAAGTAGTCCATTTATCATTTTCAGGAGAATATTTCCAAAATAGAACATCTCCAGTTCCTCTTGAAACATAAATATCTTCACCATCAAAGGCTAAAGCCGTACCTGCGCTTAAAGTAAGATCTGGAGCTCTCCAACTTTTTGCTCCAAAAGTTCCAGCTGCACTTATTGAAACATCTCCTTCTTTGATAGAAAAATCTAAATTTAGATTTGTCCCAGCATCCCAATCAGAACTAGTAGTAAAAAATGTTTCTGAGGCCCTAACTGGAAATTCATAAAAAAGTAAATTTAAGGCAAAAAAAGACATCACAACAAAAGCAATTCTCAACACAAAAAACTCGCGATTGTTGAATCCCGAAACCATATAATATTAATACTATATAATGTGAAAAAAGAAGTCGAGCCTATATTCTTTATAAAAAGGATCAAAATAGATCTAAATAGATAATTTTTGGAAAAATTGCTCAGTAAAAAAACAGCTATTTCTAAGCTTCTTCCAAACTTCATCATTTATCACAAAAAATCGTCTTTTTAAGGGCCTTTTAAGCACTCTTTTCAAATTTGAAAAAAGATGTATAATTCACTTCTGTTCCAAAGACAGTGTGGCTCGAAAGAGTTAAAAATCGCACCGAGGAAAATAAATTTCTTTATTTTATCTCCCCTGCTTTTTCTCACATCTTTGGCACAAAATTGAAAATAGAAAATTAGTAATTTTTGAAAGACTTTTATGCCAAACCAACATAATCAAGAACAAATTAAAATCGTCCAAGAAAAATTGGACAAAGCCGCCTCCATGGTTGTGATCGACTACGCAGGTGCTGATGTAAAGAAATTAACTGAACTACGTGCTGCTCTAAGAGAAGCTGGTGGCGAAATGTTTGTCACTAAAAATACTCTTATTGATATCGCTGTTGGTAAAGGCAAGCTCACTGAATCCCTCCAAGGCATGAGTGCTGCCGTTTTTTCTTACAATGATCCAGTTTCCGCTATCAAAGCCTTAGTTAAATTTCATGACGAGACCGATTTACTTGAGATCAAACAAGGTTTCATGGACGACAAAGTCCTCTCTATCGATGAGGTTAAAGCTTTGAGTCAATTGCCAAGTAAGAACGAATTAATCGTCATGTTGATTCAGAGACTTAAAACTCCAGGTCAAGGTTTGGTTAATGTTCTTCAGGCTAATGCTCGTAACTTAGTCTACGTTTTAAAAGCTATCACAGATAAAAAATAATAAGTAATAAAGAAAGGAATATATATGGCAGATGAGAAAAAACTCTCAGAAAAAGTCCAAAAGATCGTTGACGGAGTCAAAGAACTTTCCCTTATGGAAGTTTCCGAGCTCGTTAGTGCTCTAGAGGATGTCTTTGGTGTAAGCGCAGCCGCTCCTATGATGGGTGCTATGGCAGCCGCTCCAGCAGCAGCTGTTGAAGAGAAAGACGAATTTGACGTCATTCTTAAAGAAGCTGGTAGCAATAAAATTGCCGCCATCAAAGCCGTGCGTACTCTTAAACCTGAATTAGGTTTAGGTGAAGCCAAAACTTTCGTCGAATCAGCTCCTAAGCCAGTCTTAGAAGGTGCTAAGAAGGAAGATGCCGAAGCAGCCAAAAAGACTTTGGAAGAAGCCGGTTGCGTCGTTGAATTAAAATAATTATTTTAATTCTTTAAGCAAGAAATAGTGAAAACCCCGCCACAGTGCGGGGTTTTTCATGGCACAAAGGTAACAAGCTTTTTTAGTTTAATGTGGCTATAATCAATGCTCCTGTGTCTAATATCATAAAAAAACACCTCAAAAAATCCGGGCTTTTAATTTTAGATGCTCATCTACATCCCTTAGATATCCTGCTCACTGCCAGACATTTACATAAAAATTACAATGCCAACATTACCATGGCAATAGTGGGCTATGCTTTTCACATGCCCATCATGAAACAGGTGGTGAATTGGTTTGGGCGCACTTATAAAATCAATTTTTTACCAGTTTATAGAAAAGAAGAATTGGCTCCAAAAGCCTGGACCCTGAAGTTTTTCTGCTCTTTTTACCCAAAGAGAATAGATTTAAAAACTCGTAAAGCTGCTAATAAAAGTTTCATTAAAACCGCCATGGAACTTTGCCAAAAACCAGGGGAAGTGGTTGTGGCTGCTCCATATGGCAGCACCGTTCCTTTATTTGGTGAGAAAGTAAGAAATGGTATCAAACAAATTTTACTGAATAATTCTTTACATTTGACCAGTATCACTAGATGGCATTTCCCCAAAATGGGCTTTAAAACTCATTTTGGCAAGGTTTATTACTTCAAACCATCTTTTAATAGAGAAAAAATTGAAGCTAAAATTCAAAAAGAATTCTTTAATCTACCCCTCCCAATCTGGTTACACTTAATTAAAAGCAAGCTGTTCAGATCTAAAGCATTTCTCAAAGTTTCTTCCTCAAAAAATTGAGCATCTTTTCTAAAACCGAATCAATTCTATTTTTGGAATATTTTTGTGCATTTTTTACACATTTCTCTAATCTAAAAAGTTATAGGATATAAGTTTCGCCTATTTTCTTGTTTTCAAAAAGTTATAGGATAATTGTGTGGAAAAAGAGGTAAAACTATTCAGCATAAAAACTCAATTTTCCCTCTTGACCCACAGAGTCTCAATCTGTTACTGTTGGATATAGATCAAAATAATACTTTGATCTAAAAAGACTTACTCAGCACCGCGATAAGCCAAAACTATAGGCTATTTTAAAAATAAAAAAGGGCAAAATTGCCCTAAACGAAAGGAAAAATGAACGATAACCTCAACATAATCAGTGAGGACGATAAAAAAACAGGTCGCGCTGACGATGCCAGTAAATTAGACATCAAAAACCTCCCTGATTTATTAACTGTCCGTGAAGTTGCCGATTTATTGCGCGTTTCTCCTTTGACCATCAAACGCTGGGGCAAAAGAGGTAAATTGCCAGCTATTCGTATTAACTCCAGAGGTGACAGACGCTACAAAAAAGAAGCCGTGCTTTGGCTTCTAGGTGTCAATCCAAATGGTGCTGAAGAAGAATAAGCTTAAAGCTTAAAAAATCTCTTTGATAATTAGATAAATAAATTCGATTAGACGGAGTTGCCTATACTTGCGCCAAGGTTGCTTAATCAGGCGCCACAGCCACTCTAAACCCATTTTTTGCATGAAAAGTGGCGCTCTACTCACTTTGTCAAAGATAAAGTCAAAAGAACCGCCAACAGCCATTACTAGCTTGACTCCATTTTTTTCTAAAAGCCCAATATGTTCAACAATCCACTCTTCCTGATATGGTGCTCCCAAAGCTACAAAAACAAAATCTGGCTGAAGTTTTTCGATTAGTTTCTCTAACGCTTCTTTTTCTATGGGATGAATGTGTTTTTTATTTTGATAAGCCTCTGTCCAAAATACATTATCACTGAGATGATCAGCGTAATCACGACCACCAATAATTAAGCTTCTTAAACCTTTTTTTAGAGACAAAGACAATAAATGTTCTACCAACTCCACTCCAGCGATGCGCTCAGGAATTTTAGTGTTAACTTTGCCAAAAAAATTCAGTAAATTAGCGGCAACAACTAAACCAATCCCATCTGGTAAAAGATAATCACCTTGTTTTAGAGCCTTGGCAAAAACCTTGTCGTGCTTGGCTAAAACAATTTGCTCTGGATTGGGTGTAAAAACCTTCAAAGTCTTGGTTTTCTCCGACTGATTTACTTCAGTAGCCAAAAATTGATCAAAAAAATCAAAGAGCTCTGCTTTTTTAACACTGAGGATCTCTAAATTAAAAAGACGGCTTGTTTGCATAACTTGATTTTAACAGCTTTTTTTCACAACTTTTGGATTAAAAGATATCAGGCTATAATAAATCTATGGATTTCAAAAGCCTGCGCCGAAAACACCCTCGTTTAATTTATCAGGGCTTTGCTATGCGCAAAGAAAAAAACGATCTTTTGCTGACTTTTGATTTACTGCTTGAACCAGATATTCATTTCAGTCCAAAACTAATCATTAAAAAACTTGATCCAAAAATTCTCGAACAAATAGATAGTAAAAAAGATCTTGATCCACAATTAAATCAATTATTTTTTCAGTTGGGCATCGCCGAAATTCCTAGTTATTTTAAAACCGCTTGTCCCAAAGAAATTCTCATCAGACATCAGGGTCAAATCAGCAGAACAGCTTTGCCATTTTGGCAAGATTTACTCATTAATGGTTTGGGAGAATTTTATTACCAAAACCAAATCGATTTTACCGCCAAAGATTTTGTCAAAATTAAATTAGAAAAATTAGCTCAGACAGCAGATGACATCAATTACAAAGAAAAAAATAAATTTATTCCCGTTAAACACAGCTCCGTTTTAGTACCTGTGGGCGGCGGGAAAGATTCGGCAACAGTTTTGGCGATGCTCGAGGAAAAGAAGCTGGCTTACGATGTTCTTTTGCTTTCACCCAACTCTCCCGCCGCCAAAAAAATCGCCCTCATTCTACAAAAAAACGGTCATTGCCAAAACATTATCGAGGTTGAGCGTCAGATCGATCCACAATTAATTGAGCTCAATAAAAAAGGTTACCTCAATGGTCACACACCATTTAGTGCCTACTTGGCATTTTTAAGCTCGGCTATTGCCTATTTGCATGGTCAAAGTAGCATTTTGCTAGGCAACGAAGCTTCTAGTGAAGAAGAAAATTTGCTCTATTTAGGTCATAAAATTAATCACCAATACTCCAAAAGCTTGGATTTTGAAGAAAAATTTGCCAAATACAGTCAAGAGCAACTTTTTCTGGCAGAGAAAGTCAAAAAAGCACCTAAATATCTTTCGCTACTTCGTGAACTTTCAGAAATAGAAATCACTAAAATTCTTTGTGATTTCGCGAGTAAAGATCAGAGATTTGCTGAAATTTTAAGCACTTTTAAAAGCTGTAACGTTGGCCAAAAACAAGGCATTTGGTGCCATAATTGTCCAAAATGCGCTTTTGTTTACACCATGCTCTCAGCTTACTTAGACGAAGAGTTTGTTGCCGAGAAAATTTTTAGTGAAAATCTTTTTAACAAGAAATCGCTTGAGCAAACCTTCTTAGATCTAGCTGGCTTTGGCGACAAGAAACCTTTTGAATGTGTCGGTACTTTCGCTGAAGTGCGTGAGGCTTTGCTCTTAGCAGAAGCTAGAAGTAAAAATCCCAGCTCATTCCTCAAAGAAATTAGTCAAAAAATTGCCGAACAAAAGCTACTGGATAATCTAGCAAACAAATCAATTTTAATTCTTGGCATGGGGCGTGAAGGCTCCTCTACTTTAAATTTTTTGCGTCAACGCTTTCCAAATAAGAAAATTGCCGTCGCCGATGGAAAAAGCAAAGATTTGCCAAAGGATGCAAATCTTATTAGCTATTTTGGCAAAGATTACCTAAAGAAAATCGCTCAATACGAAATTATTGTCAAAACAGCTGGCATTCCCCTCAGCACTCCTGAGATTCAAAACGCTATCAAAAAAGGTAGCGAAATTTTATCTAACACCCAAATTTTCTTTACTTTGTGTAAGGGTAAAATCATCGGCATCACTGGCACTAAAGGCAAAAGTACGACCAGTAAATTGACTTATGAAATTTTGCAAGCTGCCTATCCAAACACTGTTTTTGTTGGCAACATTGGTGAGGCTCCACTCAATCAATTAGACAAAATCGACCAAAACACTTTAATTGTTGATGAGCTTTCTTGTCATCAATTAGCAGAGCTAAAAAACAGTCCTCATGTCGCCGTGGTCCTAGACATTAAAGCAGAACATTTGGATTACTACCCTAATTTTGAAACATATTTTCAGGCTAAAACTGCCATCGCGCGTTATCAAAAAGAAAATGACTACTTTATTTACAACAAAAATTTAGCTGGCAGCAACCGCATGGCCGCTCTCAGCCAAGCACAAAAACTAACTCATAATTTAGACGGAAAAGATCAAAAGGCTTTGGTTTATCTCAAAAACGAACAAATTTTTTACCAAAAAGAAGCAATCATCAAAATTATAGAAATTCCCTTAATCGGCAAGCATAATCTTTACAATGTCATGCCAGCAATCTTAGTCGCCAAACTCTTTAAAGTTAAAAATAATGTGATCAAAAAAACCATCAAAAATTTTCATGGCTTAGCACATCGTCTGGAATTAGTTGCAGAAATTGCTGGCGTAAAATATTTTAACGATTCAATTTCCACTAACCCTCACTCCGCCATCATGGCCATTCAAAGTTTTGCTAAAGGCTCGGTCATTTTGATTGCTGGCGGTTACGAAAGAAATCAAGATTTTAGTGAGTTGGCTGACGTCATGGCTGATTGTCAGGTTAAATATTTAATTGCGCTACCAACCACAGGACAGCGCTTAATTAAATTTACTTTGCAAAAAAGCAAAATTGCCCATGATTATGTTGAAAGTATGAGAGGTGCTGTGCTTTTGGCCAAGCAAAAAGCGGAGGCAAATGATATCGTTTTACTTAGTCCAGCAAGTGCCAGTTTTGGTAAGTTTGCTAATTATGAAGAAAGGGGCGAAGCCTTCCGCCAAGCAGTTTTAGAAAGTCAAAAATGAAACAAAAAATAGCCCTATTCGTTCTCTATTACTTGCGTTTTTTTGCTAAGTTGCAACTTCGCAAAAATAAAAATTGCAAAATTGTTGGCGTTACCGGCAGCGCTGGTAAAACTAGCACCAGAAATGCCATTTATAGCGTTTTAAAAAACAAATATAAAGTCAAAGTTAGCTTCAAAGCTAATTCTGAGTCAGGTATTTCTTTAAATATTCTCGGCTTGGAAATGAATGACTATTCTTCACTAGATTGGTTAAGAGTTTTGCTGTTAGCGCCAATCAAAGTTCTCAGCTCTTTTGAAAAATTTGACTACTATGTCGTAGAAATGGGTGTCGATAGCCCCAACCCCCCTAAAAACATGGAGTTTTTACTCAGTATTATTCAGCCAAAGATGGCGGTTTTCTTAAATGCTGGAATTAATCACAGCTTTGCCTTTGATCATTTAAGCACAGAAACAAATCCGCAACTTAGAAAAGAGCAACTCATTAAAGAAATTGCCAAAGAAAAAGCCAAGTTGGTTTTATCACTCGATAAAAATGGCCTCGCCTTTTTAAATTTTGACGATTCAAACATTAAAGAAATTTGCCAAGACATTGAAGCTGAAAGCTATTCTTTTGGCAGTGATAACATATGCGATTTGCAAATTCTCAATCATCAAACAAAAATCGAAGGCAAAGAAATTAGCAGTAGCTTTGCTTTTCAAGTACAAAGTCATTATGGCAAATTAAAGGGCCAAAGTCAGAAATTAGAAATCCAAATTAAAGGCTTTCTCTTACCAAAACACTATGCCTATAGCTTTGCAGTGGCAATTTTAATTGGTCTCAAAGCTGGCTTAAATGGTAAAGAAATTAAAAAAGCTCTAGAAAATAATTTCCACTTGCCTCTTGGTAGAGCTTCCATTATTGAGGGTAAAAATGGTTCTGTCATCGTCGATGGCTCCTACAATGCCTCTTCAATGAAAGATATGATCGAGCTGATGGCAAATTTACCTCAAAGTAATCACAGAAAAATAGCTCTGCTTGGTGACATGCGTGAACTCGGTGAAGAAACCAAACAAATGCATGAAGAAATTGCCACTCTTGCCACTAAAACTTTCGATCAAATCTTTTTAGTTGGCAAAGAAATGCAAAAATATGCACTACCAATCATCCAAAAAGCCAACATAAATAAAGTAGAGTTTTTTGAAAACTCTACTCTCGCTGGCGAAAAAATCGCTCAATTGTTACGAGCAAATGACCTCGTTTTTGTCAAAGGCTCACAAAACACTATTTTCTTAGAAGAAGCAATGAAATTAATGATGAAAGATAGAAAAGAAGCCAAAAAACTACTTTGTCGTCAAAGTCCTTGGTGGTTAAGCGTCAAGAGACAAGCTGCCGCTAAATAAATCAATATTCTTCAACATTGCCACTGCACCCATGCTAGCCAGCAAATCTGGTTCATCAAGTAAAGCTACTGGCAAAGAAATTTTGCTACTTAAGAAATCTTCCAAGCCATTAATTTTAGCTAATCCACCAGAAAGCAAAAGTCCTTTTTGCAAAGCGTCTGCCACTAAATCGGGTGGAAGTTTACTAAGTAAAGCATTGATTAAAGATTCGTATTCTAATTTAAATAAATCGGCAATTGGTTCTAAGTCGCTAGCTTTGATCTTCAGTTCCAATGGATTTGAACCATTGGTGGTTTTACCGGTAATTGTTTTACTTTTTTGCGAAGGCACGAGAGAGAAAACTTCTTTTTTCAGAATTTCAGCACTTTCTAGCGAAATCGCAAAATTTTCTGTCTTGGATAAATGCTCAATAATTTCTGTGTTCAGGCGATCGCCACCAAAATCACTATTTTCATTAAATAACAAAGAACCTAAAGCGATTGCGCTAAATTGTGAACCACTTGAACCCATTTGTAAAAATAAAGTCCCGGAAGCATCAGCCACAGGAATACCTGCGCCGATGGCAGCTGCCAGAGGTGCAGCTATCAAGTTGACTCTAGTAAAACCCAATTCATAAAAAAATTGACTTAAAATTTTGCGATCCAAAGTAGTTGCGGAAGCAGTGGTGGTTAGCATCACACTCGGATTTAAAACCAAACCCTTGAAAACTTTTTTTAGCAGTTCTTTCATTAAGGTGGCAGCGGCTTCCCTATCTAAAATTCTGCTTTGATAAAAAGGAAAAACTATCTCTGCAAAGCTATCTAAACGACCCTGCATTTCTAGAGCTTCTTTGCCAATGGCAAGGAGCTTGTGATTATCTTTTCTTCTCGCCAGGCAAGCATCTTCCTCGAGGACTTTTGCCTTAAAATCAACTGGGGATAATTCCCAAACTTCATTTTTCAATTCATCGAGTGCAACAATCCTAATCTTTGAGGACCCTAAATCGATAGCGATTTTTTTTGAAAGACTTTTAAACATCTGCTTGTTATAATAACACTCAGATCATTGTTCTTTAAATGACAGACACGTTCGACGAAAATTATTAGCTTCTTTAAGTTAACAATCTTCTTCTACACTCATTGCAGTCGCTGTCTATGAACATAATTGCTTATTTATGTTTATTAATCAGCTCCTGCAAATGGCCTGTCATTTAAAGAACAATGATCTAGGAATGTCACTGAATATGTCAAAAAAAGCTAAAAAACTAATTAACCAAATCGTAAAAGTTTTGGGGTCTAGAATTATCTATACTTTGGTGTCTATTGCAATCGTTGCCTTAGGTAGTTACTTTGCTATCCAATACGCTCGAGGTAACTGGCGTGTCACTAATAAGGGTATCGTTGCTAATACTGGTTTACTCAGCGTCAACTCTTTTCCAACTGGCGCTCAGGTTTTTATTGATGACAAGCTCATCACTGCCACCGATGACACTACGTATTTAGAGCCAGGTATTTATCAAATTAAAATTGTCAAAGAGGGTTATTCTCCTTGGAACAAACTCCTTAATGTTCAGAGTGAACTAGTCACACAAACCAATGCCGTGCTTTTCCCATCTGCTCCAAGTATCACTCCTCTTACTTTTACTGGAGTTGACAATATTAATCCTTCTCCAGATGGTCAAAAGATTCTCTTTTTCACCAATCAAGCTAGTTCAAAACTCAAGAATGGGTTTTTTGTACTTGATCTAAATAGCAATTTTCTTTCTTTGCAAAGTGGACCAAAACAAGTTACCGATGACTTGGAAGACTTAGATCTTATTAATGCCAAAATCATTTGGTCTCCTGACAGCACTGAGTTTATGATTCTTTCAGATAGCAAAGAATTCCTAATCAGCACTGATAAAAAAGTTGTTTTATCTGAACAAAAAGATATTAGCTTCCAAAAGAAAGACATCTTGGCACAATGGGAAGAAGAGATCTATTTGCGCGAAAGACAATTCTTAGCTAAATTTCCTATAGAAGTTTCCGACCTTACCAAGAATTCAGCCAAAAATGCTTATCTTTCACCTGATAAAAAAAGATTGCTTTACACTGCTACCGCTGCCTCTACCCTGGCAGAAGACATCGTTCCTCCAGTTCCTGCCACCAATACTCAAGCAGAGGCTAGAACTCTAGAACCAGGAGCCATCTATGTTTACGATCGCGAAGAGGATAAAAATTTCAAGATCGCTACAGTGGCTGCTTTGCCAAATCTATTACTAAATTCAGGAGAAGCTACCGATTCTGCCTCCAAAACAGAGGCGAGTGAAGAAACAAAGATTGACACTGAAAAAATCACTTTAGCAGATGACTTAGACCAAAGTATTGCTAAGTCATTAGAAGCCTCTCCAACCGCCTTTAATCGCCTACAAAGAGCAGATAATCTTCACACTGCGCTCAGCTTCGCCAACTATTACACTGCAGCTAAACTCAACACCATGCAATGGTTTCCTGATTCTAAACATTTACTCTTCGTAGAAGATGGCAAAATCAAAATCATGGAATACGATGGTCAAAATGTGACCACTGTCTATTCTGGTCCATTTGCCAACGATTTTGTTTATCCTTGGCCAGATGGAAGTAAGTTGATTATTAAAACCAGCTTCAGTCCAGATTCACCAGATAACCTATACGTAATTGATCTAAAGTAAAATAGCCTGCCAAAAGATAAAACAAAAACGGAGTGTAGCTCAGATGGCTAGAGTGCGGCGTTCGGAACGCCGAGGTCGCAGGTTCAAGTCCTGTCACTCCGACGGCAAGTGCGATTAGCACCTGCCTAGTACCCGCAGGGTGCGACGGTGAGAGAAAATGAGCCTAGTCCTCGAAGAGGGCGACGGATAAAAAAAAGACTAACGATCCATTCCTTCTTCGTCTTCTTTAATTTGTCTATCGGCTAACGCATTTTTAATAATTTCTATTTCTGCCTTAACATCATCTGTTTGTTCTTCTTTACTGAGAAAGTCTAGTCTTAACTCAAGCGCAATAGTAGATTTTCCACCTACAGTCTCTAAATCAACCTTAGACCCAACGTTATTTGGAGACGCTATGGATACCTTTATGTCTATTTTTTCACTAAGACCATCGTATTGATCTCCATTTAAGTTTTCATCTTCTTTAAACATAAACTTATGTTCCTTATATTAAGTTTAATATTATTTGATCATTATATCACTTTGGTTTTCACTTAAACAAATTTTCTATCCCTCTTAAATCTGCAGTATAATACAAAATGTTCTAAGTCTAAGCCCTCATAGTTTAACGGATAGAACGAAGGTTTCCTAAACCTTAAATCCAAGTTCAATTCTTGGTGAGGGCACAGCTCAAATTAGCTAAAAAATCTAATTAACTTTATTACTTGGCGAATTATTTAAAAAGTTTTCTAAATTTCCAACAAATATGCCTTTTTTAAGCTCCGTTGCTTCATTTGTGGTATAGGCAATTGGTGGATAGATAATACAATTTTTAAAAGGTTTGAGTTTTGCTAATTGCTCGCCTGTCATTTCATCTGAGTGATCTAATATAAAAGATATGTCACCTTGCCCTAATCTTGCTACTAAAGCATCTAAGTCGATTAGCTCCATTGGACTAGAATTAACAACTAAAGCACCTTTTTTAATCATCTTGATTCGCTCTTCATTGAGAAAACCATTAGTTTCAGGTACTAAAGAAAGATTGACTGTAATTATGTCCGAGTTTTTTAACAAACTATCAATTTCTTGAAAGTTAAATCCTTGTTTTTTATTTTTGGACCAATAACTCACTTTCGCCCCAAAGCCCTCAGCAATTCTAGCTATTCTCTTACCGATATTCCCCAAACCTATAACCCCAAAGTTCTTACCTTTTATCTCTGTTCCAGTAAATGTAGATTCTGAATAATTATTCTCTCTTGCTTGTTGCTTAGCTCTTTCAAGTTCACGAAGTTTATCTAGAATGACACCAAAGGTAAATTCTGCTACTCCTTCAGTTGCGTAATCAGCAATATTGCAAACTGCGATGCCTCTACTAGCTGCATAATCTATATCAATTCCTCCAACTCCAGTGCCAAGCATCCCGATATATTTAAGATCAGTAGCTTTTTCAATCAGATTTTGACCAACCTTAGCCCCCAATTTGACAAGTAAACAATCTGCACCTTTTAGATTCTCCTGAAGGGAAGAATCATCTAATGAAACAATTACTCTCTCTGCACATATAGCATCAATCCTTTTCCAATATTCTTCTTCTAATTCATTACCGCTATAACCCAAAAGTAAAATTTTGTTAAATTTCATAATTAAGAAAATTATACAACATCAATTTTATGTATATTGATTGTTGGCTCTAGTTCCCTTCCCCATACTGAGAGATCTCTAATAACTTAACTCAAGTTTCCTAAAAATTCGCAATAACACCAGCCAACCCAAGAAATCCGTATTCATCAACCCCAATACCCGGAGTTCCTGGTGCAGACTTCTCAACAAAATCTGTTAATTTTCTTACACGTACATCTCCCTGTTTATCATATGGACCCCAAGGATCAATGATGAAGGGATTGTTATTGACATCAAAACTACTAACTAGCACCATATGAGGGAATATTCCTGGTGGATTCCCATATTTATAGATCTTGGCTATCAATAAATTACCGGTATTAGTTACCTTCTTCTTTGCAACTTCAAAAAGTTCATCCCACTCTGATGTTGGAATAATATGATCTTCCCCAAAACTCCATTCTGACATTGGCTCGGTAAATGTATAAAGATCGGTATCTTCACCGAAGGATTTCATGGCATCTAGTGCCCATTTAAACTGATGATCAAGCATGCCGATATTATCTGGTTTGATAATATCTTTTCCTTGATATTTTTTATCCATTAAATAATTGATTATGTCAGCGACGGTGATGTCGGGAACCTCTCCATTTTTGAAATAATAGAGTGTCTTTAAAATTGTGGCTATCGAAGCCTCGGTACAGGCGTTACTTCTATAATTATGATCGTCAAAATGTTCTAAATATTTAGAGTCAAGCCGTTCATACTGATTCCAATCGCCCTGCCCGGTTAGAATTATCCTTCCACTCGGACCTTGAGGTTTTATAAAAAAATCAGGATCTGCCAACAAGGATATCCGTTCCTCTATGCTAGGTATTTCCCATTTTGGAGTTGGTTCTGGAGTGATTGTTCTTTCTGGTAAAAATTTATAAATACTATTTATTGCTACAACCGCAGGAACTTTCAATAAAAGATTCAGAAAATCTCTCCGTGGCATCTCCTCACCTGAAAATAGATTTTCTTTCATAAGCGTTAAATTTTACTCCAAGTCTAATCTAACCAATCCCACTCTATATCTTTAATTTCTGATAGTAATCCATGATTAGGATCATGAGCTTTTAACCAATCATCAATATTAGCAACTCCTCCCCAAAGCCTTATCCCTCTCTTCACTGCTACGGTTAGCTGTCCTAAATATGTTTCTAATTCTTTATTACTTGGATCCTCCACAAGCATAGATTGAAATTGAGAAATTACCGCACATTTTTGAGCTATCTTTTGAGCCGATACAATGTCTTGTGCATTATTTTCTAAACTCTTTGATGTTTCGGTCATATGACCTCTCCATTCTCTTCCATCGCCAATTTATTTTCCCTAAAAATGGCCATTATTTGCTCAAATTTGGGCTTTATTTCGTTAACAAATGCTACTTCATGTTTTCCATACTTACCAGTTAGCATCGCTTCTGAAAAGAGCTCTGCCAAAAATTCTTCACTTGGCAATGATTTAATAAAGGCTCGCATTTCTTTTTGCAAAACTACCATAAAATTAGCAATTAATCCCTTATCTTGTTCTCGCATTTCTGGCAAAATACTTTTTATTAGTTCATCTGGTTTATACATGACTAAGTGGGCAAAAACGAGTGGAGCGATAATTTCTGGAAAATAGCGATAATCTAGTTCTGCACCAAAGTCTGGAGTTCTTTTTCTACTTGAGATTGATTCTCTATTGTCTAGCATGGTTTGTACTATCAATTTGGTAACACCCTTGTAACTAGAAATTTCTTGTTCAAATCTAGCCAATAAACCATCTATATCTTTATCTTCTTCATTCAAACTAATTTTTTGGAAAATATCCTCTTCAGTTAAAATGCCCACGATCAACCTAAACTGGTCAAGCATGTCCTTTGCATTAAATTCTCCAGTATTGATCATGCCAGATACATGTTCAAGATAATACCTTGTTATCGAATTGTCATTATCTTCAATATAGCCATGGTCGTCTCCATCTGGATTAAAGACTCGCTTTAAATCAGCTAATGGATCAACCATTTGTAAAATTTCATGTTCTAAATTCCTCACTTTCATCTTTTCGGACATGGGGAAATGTGGTCTTCTATAGCTAAGACTATGATAAACCTCATGTGCGGCCAATTTAAGCAACTCTCTTTCTCTAGCAATATATTGTTTTTTATCTATAGTTCCAGCATCAGGATAATATATATTTACGCCGCTATAGTCCGAGTCCACTCTTGTCAACGCATTTACACCACCATCTAGAGAATAATCCAAAGAAATCGAATTAACACTACGATCAAGACCCATTTTTTTTAATTCACTGGCCACTAAGTCTTTAACTTCAGAGTCAAAATTTAATAATTTGACTTTGTTTGGCCTCTTTGTCAACCAATCTTCGCCCTTGTTTACTGGTGGTTTAACCTCTTCTTTAAAGATAAGTTTTTTGTCTGATTCAAAAATATAAGGTTTATGCCCTAAATCGAAACCATTTGATGAAAAAAAAGAAAATCCAATTGGTGAGCTTGCACCCAATCCTTGACCAAAATCTGACCAAGCATAATTCCAGCAAGCAGTGATGTTTTTTCTATTAATACTTGTTCCTATATCGGAATCGTCACCAAGCATCGCTATGTTTTCGTCTGCAATTGATTTTACAAAGCTTTCAGTAAACTTCTCCAAACCAACTTTGTTTTTGAATTTAATTAAATCCAATAGCATCTGGGCATAAGAAGCCATTTCGTAATAACTGGTAGCCAAATCTCCCTTCATGTTGCCTAGATTTTTTAATTGGGCATACACAAGCATCGAGCCACGTTTAGCAATATCTACGATAAGCTTGTTAACTGCTTTGGTGACTTTTTCAGTCTCACATGCACCAAGATCAAAATTTTCTTTTTCTAAAGCAAAATTACGTATCGCAGAATATATTTCGTCGTATTGAACTTGGAGGAACTCACTCAGCTCTTGGATGAGTTTTTCGCTATTCTCACCCACCCAATACTCTGGATTGTTGACAAGATCTAATTGCTCCATGGAAGCTGACTCATCTGAGTTAGCTGCCTCGAAGTATTTTCTATAACCTATTTCATCCAAAGCAAGCTTTGCGCCCAGAGCAAGTCCTGTAGAGGTAACTAGTTTTAAAAAATCTCTCCTACCCTGATTGAATTCAAACATACCATCAATAATGACACAGCTCTTTTTCTAAAACAACTCAATACAAATTGAGCCGAAGATTTTCTAAATCTTCGGCTCAAAATCGATTTAAAAAACTCTACTCTGCCTCGCCCTCGGCATAAACCGCGGCTTCTAAAACGCTGTGGTAGTTAAACAGCTCATCGGCATTAAAAACTATACCAACTTCGCGCTCGGCGTCACTATTATTAGCAGAAGCGTGGATCAGGTTCATTTGTTGACTCATACCAAAATCACCTCTGATCGAACCACCCTCAGCCTCGCGACCCAAGGTTGTACCAACTAATTTACGAACCACTGGAACGGCGTCAATGCCTTCCCAAGCCATAGCCACAATTGGCATAGAGCCCATGAAGTCTTTCAGGTCTTTGAAAAAACTTTTTTCACGATGCTCGGTGTACCACTGATCCAACATCTCGTCGGTCATGCGCACCATCTTCAGGCCAACTAATTTGAGGCCCTTACGTTCAAAGCGAGCAATAATCTCGCCGATTAAACCTCTTTGCAAACCATCTGGTTTGACAAGGACGGCTGTTCTAGTTATTTTCATCCTTACCTTTCTTTTTATTTATTTTATTTATTAATTTTTAATATGACTTAAATATAAAGCAATCTATAGAAGTATATCAAACATACTTCATTTCGGCTTTTAGCAGGACAGCTCTCTTTATTTAGTATGTTTTAATATAAATTAATATATCAAAACATAAACTAAGCCATCGCTAAACGCAGTTTTTCTTCACTTTTAAAGTTGCCGATGATTGCCAAACGCAATTCATTTTCTCTAATAATATTTTTGGCCACACGATGACAATCGTCAATCGTCACTGCTTCGATTTTTTTCAAAGCATCTTCGACTGAAATTTCTTCATCACGCAATAATTTTTTAAAGCCAAAGAACTGAGCTACGCTATTACTGCTCTCTAAACTAAGCAGAGTCTTACCTCGCAAGTAATCCTTTGCCTTTAGAAGCTCCTTGCTGTCAATTTTCGTCTTTCCACTTGCTAAGTCGGTGAAAACTTCCTTACTGACCCTAATCGCCTCTTCTGCGCGACTGCTATCCACTCCAGCGCTACAGCCAAAAACTCCCGTGTCGTGATAAAGATCCGAATCAGAATGAACGTAATAAGCCAAACCTCGCTCTTCTCTGACTTTACTAAACAAACGAGAACTCATGTTGCCACCAATGATGGTTGAAAGTACTTGTAGCGCGTAACGATCCTCGTGATTGGCATCTAAAGCCGGCCAAGCCATGACAAAATGGGCTTGCTCAGTATCTTTACTGACCAATCTGAATTTTTGCTGTGAAAAGCTTTTTTGACCGATTAGAGCAGGACTAGTGGCATCTGTACTAGGAAAAGGATTTTTTGACTCCACTCTGTCATCTTTTAACTTAGACATCGCCTTTTTTATTTGCTCTGAAATAGCAGCTTCATCTTTGGCTAAATCCTTCAAACCGCCTGCTACTACCAGTAAGAGATTCTCTGGACCATAAAATTTCTTGAGAAAAGATTTGAAATCTGCGTTTTTGAAAGACTTAATACTTTCTTTGCGACCAATGATTTGGTGCGCCAAAGCCCGATCTGTAAAAATCATTTCCTCAAAAACATCAGCGATGTGAGCAGAAGGATTATCAGCGTACATGTTAAGTTCCTCGATAATTACTCCCTTTTCGCGATCAATATCTTCTTGTCTTAGTTTTGGTCTAAAAAGCATATCTGACAGAACATCCAAGGCTAAAGAGAAATTAGCCGAAGCCGACTTAACGTAATAGCCAGTGTATTCTTTGCTGGTAAAAGCATTGAAGTCCGCCCCAATGCTATCCAAGGTCTCAGCTAATTCCTTAGCTGTAGGAAATTTTTCAGTTCCCTTAAAAACCATGTGTTCAAAGAAATGTGCCAAACCCTCTTCTTTTTTTTCTTCGTAGCGAGAACCAGTGTTTGCCAAAAACATTGTCGTCACTGACTTACTATTTTCGATATCTACAAAAATCACTGGTAATTTGCGAGCTCCTTTTGACAGAGAAACTTGCTTGTATGAGACTTTAAACATGCTTTTATTCTAACACTTTCGGAAAAAAATCCAGTCTTAAAAAAGCCGAATAAATAACGAATAAAATTGAATATCTTTTTTACTCTCTACTTAAAAAACCTATCACTAAAAAAACAGTGTTTTATGGCAAAAAATATTTACTCATTATATGGATAAAGAATCATAATATCTTTAAAAGCTAAAAATATACCCTTTTGCTTAGAAAAAGCTATTCTTTGCTCAGTTTTCATCACTAGTCGTTTAAAAATCAGCTCGTAAAAGCGAAATCAATCACTCAAAACTCACAAAAAATTGAATTGAATTTAACGGATAACGAACAAGATTTTTTTAAAATAATGTTTGAGATAGGCACTTTTTGAACAGTTTTTTACTCGGCTAATACTAATAAAATTACTCAAAAATATATAAAATCATTTGCAAAAGTGCAAAAAATTTGTCATAGTGTTCTTTGTAAATTGGAAATAAAAGTGTTTATTTTCTTTTGCCTGCCAATGCTTTTTTAAGAAAAATTATTAAAAAAGATTTTGTTTTTTGTTCTTTAACCAAAATTTCTGCCCATCCAGAACTAGCTCTATCTCACCCAGATCATCTGTGCGCAGTACTTGAGTATTTATTGACTCAAAATTATCTAAAGTCTCTTGATTTGGGTGCTTAAATTTATTATTTAGACCGCAACTAATCAGGGCAATTTCGGGTCTAGTTTTCAGTAAAAACTCCATTGAAGAAGATGTTTTAGAGCCATGGTGCCCTACTTTTTGTATATCTACCTCTGTTATCAGTCCGCTATTAATGAGTGCTAGCTCTCTGGTAGACTCGAGGTCGCCAAGGAGTAAAATTTTCAACTCTCCAAACTGAGCAAAAATAGCTATAGATCCGTTATTATCACTCATTTTATATGCTAGTTTTTGCCAATCTTCGGCCGATAAGCTGTTTTCGGGTTTTTGCCATAAAAAGGCCTTATTTTCCTCTAGAACACTGTATTCTTCTCGATCTAAAGCAAAAGGAGTTAAAAAACTCAAAAATAAAGTTTCTGTACTATTATACTTAGCCTGGTAGCCAGAGCTCATTTCAGAAAAAGCAATCTGTTGCCCCAAAAACGGCTCTTTGACCATGGTTCCCAGCTTCTGCAAGGAGCTAATTTGTTCTTTTAACTCGAGAAAAGCCTCAGAATCTTTATAGTCTGTCATGGGCAGAAAAAGATATTTAATTGCATAAACTTGCGATAAATCCTTAAAACCGCCGATGTGATCGTCGTCAAAATGAGTTAACACTAATACATCAATCTTTTTATCCCAAAATGGCATGTGTTTGTTCAAACAAGCCAAGACACTCTCGTCAGGACCAGTGTCAACCAAGACCTGCATCTGGCCAAAACTGAGCAAAATAGCATCTCCCTGTCCCACATCACAAACAATGAGATGTAGAAATTGCTGATCAGGCCATTTAAATAGCATTTCTTGCAAAAAAAAGCCCAAAAATATTAGAAAAAGCAGCTTTTTCATTTAAAGACCCTATATTGTTTTTTTGAGTATCTTTTAGATTTTAGAAAATTAACAAAAAGAATAGCAAAAAAGTTAATTAGAATAAAAACAATGATGTATCTTTCTTTATTTTCTCTAAAAATAATACTTTTCCAAGGACTTTTTTCTAAAATATTTATCAAAAAAAATAATATATCTAATAACTTTGATATCGAAAAAGATACAAACTGCTCAAAAAAAGCTAATTCAATGATACTACTCATAAAAAGACAGATGAATGAGGCTAAAAATAGAATAGTTAAAATCTCTACCAGAGGTAGGACCAGAATATTAGCTAAAATGGATAAATAATTCAGTTCGCCAAACTTCGCAATTAAAATTGGGATTAAAAAAAATTGAGCAGAAAAAGTTAGTGAAATATTTTTTAAAAGATAATTTTTATTGATAGATGGCTCTTTTTCTAGAAAATTATACAAAAAAATGATCCCAAAACTAGCTAAAAATGAGAACTGAAAACTTAAAGATTCTGGATAGAAAGGATTGATGATTAGCATAAAAATTGCTACTACACACAGGTTGAAAAGCGGTAGAAAAGACCTTTTTAACATAAAGGAAGCATAGAAAGCCAAAGTGAGGCTTAAAAAGGCCCTTAAAGTGGATGCTGCTGCCCCCACCAGAGAAAAATAGATAAAAATTAGGGCAAAATACAAACAAAAACTCTGTTTTTTACTTAAATATTTTAAAAATGGCTTGAGGAAAAGCAAAAAAAAGCTCAAAAAGATGGTGAAATTTGCCGAAGAAGCTGATAAGATATGCAGTATCCCTATAACTTTAAAAGAGTGATATGTCCCTTGATCTACACTAGATAGATCTCCAAAGAGTACACCTTTTGCCAGAGGCAGACCTCTAGGACCAATTAGTCCTTCAAGACTCTCGAGGTAGAATTGCCTCTGTTGCTCGAGGTGATTTCGACCAAGCAAATAGCGATATTTAACCGAAACGAATGCTTTTTTAAATAAGTAAATAGACGTATTAATCAACCTTTTTATCTCAAAAAATAGCCTATCAATCTGCTTAGCAAGCCTGCTAAGTGATTGCTTGTGTTTAGCTCTGATATACTTGTTATCATTATCCTCTTTTACCCCAGTACTAGGCTTGAAAGTGGTCAAAATACTACTGCTATTCGTATTTAATTCGGTTTTATTGATTTTTTTCAAAAAAACCGGCTTTGGAAGCTTAAACAGATCTGGTTTTATTATGTTTCGGGTCTTAAATATTAATTGAATATTATTCGTAAATATAAAGATACTTAATGATATCAATATATAAACTTGTATTTTTCTTAAATGCTTATAAGTCATTTAATCCTATGATACGAAAAGAGCTCTTTAGCATTGAACATTATTAAAGAAATAGCCATCTATATCAAAATAGTTCTTAAAGGCATTTGTAAAAAAGCAGTTAATCTGCCCCTTTAACAAGCTCTCTAAAGAATAAAGTCCTATAATCATAGGGTCAGTTGAACTTTTAAATCGTTGAATAAGTTTTCTGACAAAACACTTTTACTCACCAATTCTTCCAATGACGCGTAGGGTCTAGCATCAATAATTGCCTGAGCCTTAACCTCTCCTATGCCAGACAAAGTTTTTAATTGAGTAGCTGTGGACTGATTAATGGAAATAAGATCACTACTTTCTAAATCAACGGATGTTGCTACATTTCCATTGTCATTATTAGAACTATCTTCAACCTCTTCAAAGAAAGGAATGTAAATTTTGTCTTGATTTTTGAGTTCTGTGGCTAAATTCAATGTTTTGGCTACGTAAGCTTGGTCAGCATCTGGATCGAAACCATCCGCCAAAGCGATTAAGTCAGATAAGCGCTGGCCAATCTCCAACTGGTAAATGCCTGGCTTCTTGACTGCTCCCTGGATGTCTACCTTGATCAAGCCTAAGCTGGCAATACCTCCATCGGCTAAAGTAAAATCTGGACAAGATGGACAAAAACACTCTAGAGTCTCTGAGCTCGCTAAAAGCGAGCGAACTCCAAAAGTAGCCATAAACAAGCCGGCGATAATCAATAAAATAGGAAGAAAAATACTTAAGAAAGACAGAATTTTTGGCATCAAGCCAATTATCCGACAGCAAGATTACAAGAAGCGTGATCGAAAGCTAAGCTAAAACTAAATTAATAATTTTGCCAGGCACGTAAATTTCTTTCTGAATATTTTTACCATCCAACCACTTTGCCATACTTTCTAAGCCCTTGGCATGCTCAATAATGGCGATTTTTTCATCAAGCTGATTAGTTGACCATTTCATTTCTGCTCTCAACTTTCCATCGACTTGAATGACTAGGGTTGTTTCTTCTTTTTGCAAAAAACTCTGATTATATTTTGGCCAAGAATCTAAATGAACAGATTCTTTCATTTCAAGACCTAAGACTCTAGCCTGATCATAGAGTTCCTCAGTAATAAATGGTGCCAATGGAGCTAAAAGCTTAATAAAGTCGATTAATTCTTCTTTTTTAAGCAAGATCTGTCTACTATTGACCATTTTTTCCCAAACATTGGAAAATTCCATCAAGGCAGCAATTGCCGTATTGTATTTCAGCTCTGGAAGATCCAGGGTCAATTTTTGAATCGCCCAGTGCAATTTCTGTAAAAGCTCGGTTCTATTTTCAAGTAATTCCAGAGAAGAATCCTTATGTTTAGCAATTTCGAGAGTTACTAAGCGATAAATTTTACGTAAAAATCTAGAGACGCCAGCTACCGCACGAGGATTCCAAGGCTTATCAGCCTCAAGTGGACCCATAAACATTTCATAAACCCTAAGCGTATCGGCGCCATATTCCTTGATGATTTCATCTGGATTAATGACGTTGCCCTTACTCTTACTCATTTTTTTACCATCTGGACCAAGAATCATGCCTTGGTGACGCATTTTGCCAAAAGGCTCGCCGTCTGGAAGGTTTAGATAGCCTTCATCGCGCAAAAATTTAGTAAAAAACCTCGAGTAAAGTAAATGTAAAACAATATGCTCTGGACCGATCAAATATAAATCAACTGGCATCCAAGTTTGGAGACGTTTTTTGTCGGCAAATTGTGATTCATCTCTGGCGCCACAATATCTCAAGTAATACCAGCTTGAATCAACAAAAGTATCCATAGTGTCATACTCTGGAGTCCAGCCTTTGCCATAAAGTTTCTCTACTCTGGCTTTAAATTCCTTAGAGGAACGTAGGGGTGATTCACCAGTGGGATTAAAATCAACGTCGTCTGGCAGAAGCCAAGGCAAATGCTCTTCTTTGACCAGATGAGCCTTGCCCTCTGGATCATAAACAACTGGAATAGGTGCTCCCCAATAACGTTGGCGAGAAATTAGCCAGTCGCGCAACTTGTAATTAATGCTTGAGCGAGCAAAATCTGGATGAGCAGCTAACATTTTTTTGATCGCCTCTTGGCTAGTTAAGCCGTTATATTCAGCCGAATTAACTAATTTGCCATCTACAACTACTTCTTTGACAGCTAAGCCAAATTTCAGGGCAAAAGCTAGATCGCGCTCATCATGAGCAGGCACGGCCATAATAGCGCCTGTGCCATAACCGCCAAGAACGTAATCTGCGACAAATAAGGGAATTTCTTCTTGATTGAATGGATTAATAATCATCAGACCAGTATCGACGCCAGTTTTGTCTTTTTCCCCAATTTTGCGGTCTTCTTCAGTTTTTTTGTAGGCCAGCTTGATGTAATCTTGAACTTTTGGCTTGTTTGTTGCAGATAAAAATCTAGCCAGATTCTTTTCCTCAAACTTTTCTGGAGAAATAACCATGAAGGTTGCACCTAAAATAGTATCTAAACGAGTAGTAAAAATGCTCAATTTTTCTTGATCAGAATTGGAATTCTCATTAGTTTTGATCAAAAAATCAACTTCTGCTCCTTCACTACGTCCAATCCAATTAATCTGTTGATTTTTAGTTGGATTCGGCCAATCGACTTTTTTAAGACCGTCGATTAGCTCATCCTTATAATCAGTAATTTTGAAATACCACTGCTTGAGATCCTTTTGAGTAACCTGACTATCACAACGCTCACAAAGTCCATTAACCACTTGCTCATTGGCTAGAACCGTCTGGCAAGATGGGCACCAATTAACTTTGCCCTCACCTTGATAAGCTAAGCCTTTACGATAAAGCTGCTGGAAAATCCATTGCGTCCACTTGTAATAACCTGGATGGTTAGTGGCAAGCTCACTGTTCCAATCATAAGAAATACCTAGTCTCTTAACTTGACGACGAAAAGTATTAATAGCAGACTTGGTAGTTTCTCTAGGATGAATGCCAGTTTTAATGGCATAGTTCTCTGCTGGCAAACCAAAAGCATCCCAACCTACTGGGAAAAAGACTTTCTTGCCATTCATGCGTTTGAATCTAGCTTGAATATCTAAAGCCGTTTTTGGCTCGACATGACCAACATGTAAACCAGATCCTGAAGGATAAGCAAAAGCATAAAGTAAGTATTCCTTATCTTTTTGCTCATCTTCTGACAAATCTAGATCACTATCACAAAACAAAGCCTGCTCTTCCCAACTCTGCAACCATTTTTCTTCTGTTTTTTGGTGATCGTATTTGTGATCTGACATATAAATAAAGTCCTTTTCCTGTCGAGAATTGTAACGCCTTTTACGCATTAAGGCAATTGAATCCTATAACTCTCCGTTTCTCTTTCAGTCAAGCTCGTTAGAATTATAGAAAAACAGTCCGAAACATTCCCTAAGTAGTCTCAATCACAAGAAAGCCTTTTTTGAGCCACTTCGGTTTATCTAAATTATACAAGCCTGGTTTTTTACCCGAATTATTTCCAAAGTACAATAACTAAAGACCAAAAGACTTTTATCGCAAATTAACCGCTTTATTGTTGCAACATCTGGTAGCTTTATTAACGAAGATAAGCTTTTCGGATTATAAACATATCCTTTTGTAACTTATTGCTTTGGGTTTTTATAAAATTGGCAGAACCCAAAACAGCAACTCTTACGGTTTATGAAACCAAATATAAAGCGAATCTCTGTGAATAAGTCGAGTTAAAAGACATTTTTTCATACAAAAATTAAAAAATCCTGATCGCACCAGAGAAAATATAAAAACAAAGACAAATAAAAGACGAAAATCCTATATTTTTAAGCAGTTTTGAAACTTGGCAAGTAGTTTTTTAGCAGCTTCTACTTGAGGAAAATAAAAGTTCAATAAAGCCTCATCAGTATCCAGAATACCTAAAAATCGATCTAAAGCCGAAAAAAAACTCTCTTTTTCTTGCTGAGTGAACATTTTATTAAGCCCCTTAATTCTTATCAGTCGATCTAATTCTTTGCTAATACTTGAGTAGAGTTCAAAGAGATCATTCAGTCCAGCCTTTTGTCCTATAATCTTAAAGTCGTCTCCAAAGAGCCACTCTGAAACTTTTAACACTAAAGCAGCGTTTTTGTATGATCGCTGCAGATCTAACTGAATCTTTTCACCAATTAAACCTGGAAACAAATAGACAGCTCTCGTTAAGCCAATTGCCTTATTTTGAGTCAAGTAAGAGCGTAGGTAGCGAAAGTTTTTATCAGTCTTTGGTGCTTCTAAAAAGACTATCAAAGACCAATCACCCTGCCATTTCTCACTACGACCGCGAAGAGCCGGAAACAAGTCTTCTAAGTAGCTTTTGCCATAAGAACTGAGGCTGTACTTGGGTTCACTTTCAGTTCGATCAATACGCAGAAAATCTTTTTTATCTAAGAGAAAGAGTGATGATTGTAGTCCGCTCTGACTGAGCTGAGGCAACAATTCTTGAAGTTGGCTGAAGCCAAACCAAAAGACCTCATTCTCACTTGGATAAAGGAAAAGCAAAATCTTCCTACTATTTTCTTTCATATATCAATTCTTTTTT